>CAZOMT010000033.1:0-178052 GCA_964581255.1 uncultured Thermodesulfatator sp. | reverse complement strand
CGCCTCTTCTGCAAAAACAGGCTCCTTCACCGTAAGCGCTTCTGCATCGGGCTCTACCAGGATGAGAATCTCCATGCAATATAATGCATATCCTCCATACTGCGGCTCCTTTGGATATGGTGAGGTGGAGGATTATACTGTTTCCTTTGGCCCTCCACCTGAACCTGTAGCTCCAGTTGCTGCATTCACTGCCGACCATACAGCCATTCCAGTAGGTGGCCAGGTGCATTTCATAGATCAGTCCTCAAACAGCCCAACTTCATGGGCCTGGCAGTTTACAGGTGGCACCCCGTCTGCGAGCACCGCACAGAATCCAACTGTCACATATAACTCTCCAGGTGACTACAGTGTTACCCTAACGGTCAGTAACAGTGCAGGAACCGATTCCGAGTCTAAAACCGCCTATATCCATGTGAGCGAATCAGTTGCAAGCTACTGCTCCTCTCAGGGCCTGAACCAGCAAATGGAGTGGATCAGCAAGGTGCAAATAGGCTCCTTTTCAAACTCGTCTTCTGCATCTGCCTATAGTGATTTTCTTGGAAAGATCGTTTCTCTAAGTCCTGGTCAGAGTGTATCTGTTGCGCTCACTCCAGGCTTTTCCGGGCTTTCCCTTTTTGAATACTGGATAATCAGGATAGACTATAATAAGGATGGTGATTTTTCCGATCCAGGAGAAGTGGTTTTCACAGGAGCCAAAAACGATGTGTTAACTGGATCATTTACCGTGCCTTCATATGCAAGTGGCTCCACCAGGATGAGGATCTCCATGTCGAGAATCGTCCCGCCACCTGCCTGCGGCAATATTTCGTTTGGAGAAGTCGAAGACTATACAGTTGACTTTAACTAACACATCTTAAAAAAGAATACCGCCTACACATTACAAATAGAAAGGGGCAGGTGATAGATACCTGCCCCTTTTGCTATTGTTAGCCAAGTCGATCAATAAGTTTTTTTATGAATCTTCCGGCGCAAATGCTGGATCTACATATCTTACACCCCATTTTTTTGCAAGTCTTGTACGAATATCCCGGATGGCCTTCTCTTTCAGATAGTTCAAGGCCTTTTCCTTTACAAATTTCTCATTGAATGGCTCAAGGACTGGTTCCCTGATATCTGTAACCTCAAAGATGGCATAATATCCATCTACCCTCTGTATGTCGCTAATCTCACCCTTTTTCATGGACAGAAAGAGTTTCTTGAGTTTCAAGGGTTTAATCTCATTATCTGGCAAAAAACCCAGATCTCCCTTTCGATCCCTCGTAAGGGCATCTTCTGAATATTTGGCAGCCACCTCTGTGAAAGGCTCTCCTGCATTTAACTGCTCTTTTGCCTCCTTGATCTTTTTAAGTGCCTCTTGTTCCCTGCCCTTTTTGATATAGACCCTGACAACGGAAACGCGTATGAATTTTGGTGTGCTGAAAAGCTCGGGATGTTTCTTGTAAAATTCCCTGAGGTCCTTTTCAGAAAGCTCCGGCTCCTTAGGAAACAGTTTGTCCAATACCTTCCGTACATAAAGCTCTCTTGGTTGTTCAGGATCTTCCGGGATCTTCATATCATGGCCTTCGAGATAGAGTAGCTCCCTCAAGATCATATCGCCCAAAATCTTGTTGGGGCCCCCTGGAAGTTCCAGATAGGCATAAAAGGCTGGAGAATTACGGGCAAAATCCCGAATATCCTGGACTGTTATCTTTTTTCCATGCACCTCTGCCACCACATGGCCATCTTCCAGGTTCGACTTCTTGGCAGCCTGTGCCGACAGGCCAGGCACTAAAAACAACACAGATATGAAACTTACTGCGAGAAAAGACATATATTTCCGTAAATATTGCATGAGCAAACAACCTCCTTAAATTAACGGACCATAATAGACACTGGCGGTATCCCCTGCAGAGTCAACAAATAAGAGATCAATATAACCGTCCTTATCCATATCCTGAAACAGGAAATTTTCAGGCACCTTTCCTGCTTTGTATTCCTTTAACTTCCATTTTCCATCCATGTCTTTGAATCCAACGAAGATCCTGAGCTTTTCGCCAAGGGCGATATATGCAGGATGCCCCTTGCCTTTTGCTATGGCTCCAATACCCCTAAAACCCCAAACAGGGGCAGGAATCCTTTCTACAGACTGAACTCCTCCCTTGCAATCGCCATATATGACGATGGCAGCCTTTCCTATCTCCAAGGGTGAAAGGGCATCCACACATCCATCCCCATTCATGTCCGCCGTTATAACACTCCTTGGAAGCTCTACCATCTCCTTCGACCTATGAAACAATGTGTTGGTCCGGAACTTCCTGCCACCCCTATTGATGGCCACCTTCACATTGTACATTTCGGTCTCGGTCCATAATATATCTGGCCTGCCATCAAGGTTCCAATCAGCCACACATACCGAGGATGCATAATCACCTGCCTCTATCTCTGTTGTGTCGAACTCAAAAAGCGGCTGTCTTCTGCCCCAAAGAACGACGATGTTCCCGCTGCTGTAAGGGCCCAGGACTATATCCATGTTTCCGTCTCCATCCAGATCGGCAACTGCAATGCCCTTGGGAGGATATCTTACAGAAATGGCACCAGCCTTTTTGAAGCCTTTTCCTTCCATGTTCCTGAAATATATCACAGAACTTGTCCCCTCAGCTGCCAGGATCAGGTCGGCAAAACCATCTCTGTCCCAATCGGTAGCAGAAATAAAATCTGGATGAAAACCTGTCATATCCTTTCCTAAAACTGGCCCTGGCTGAAAATCTCTGCCACCTTTACCCCAAAATATCTTGATGCAGCTATCGCCATGGGAAACCACTGCTATATCCAAAAGGCCATCGTTATTGAAATCAGCAGCCTGGATATTCTCAGGATCCCTTCCTGCTTCAAGTTGCACATGAGCCTCAGGATAAGCTGGGCCTTCCTTTTCTAAAGATGAGCTGGAACTAACGCCTTTGCTCTTACCTTTCAGGCCGGAACATGCTGCCAGAAGTGAACACATGCATAACAGCACAGCCATATAAAAAACACTTCGCCTTATCATAAAATTCTACTCTCCTTGTCGTAGGCCAAAATAATCTGTCAACTTCGTGATTAGACCGCTCCTTTTCCTTTTGTACGCCTTGAGTACAAATTGATATACCATGGAATCCTTACAGCTTAGCAGAAAATCCCAGACCGCCTCTGGCAAGTGGTCTGTGACGCCCTTGAACTCAGAGAACTCCACTGGCAACTCAAAGGTATCCATTTCTCCAATCTCAAAGCCGTTTTCCTCAAACATGGAAGTGAGGCTCTGCCTGGTGAAAAAGCGGATATGAGTCTCGTCGAGAAGGCCAAGCTCTCTATACTGAAATTTCCCGCAAAGTAGTTCTCCAACCAAGCCACAATAACCCACGTTGGGTACAGAGGCAACAACGTAGCCCCTCTTATCCAATATCTCATAAGCTGCATGAAGCACCTTTTGGGGATGCTTCAAATGTTCCAGGATGTCGGCAAAAAGAAGCACATCAAATTCATCATTTTCGACGATCTCCAAGATATCCACATTGTCTAGATCTATATTGTACACACGTTGGCAGTATCTCTCCGCATGACTTGCCGCCTCGCTGTCCAGCTCTATCCCTGTGACCTTGCACCGCATCCTCTCAACCAAAACCCTGGACATATGGCCAGGGCCGCATCCAAACTCGAGGACATTTTTTCCTGTCCCCACCAATCTCACCACCTTGGCAGCTGTGGTATCCTGATCGAGATCTATTTCATAGGCATATCTGAAGCCCTCGAATTCTTGCCCCATCTTTTCTCCTTGGCCCAGACGGACTTGGCCCATGCCTCGCATGGAGCCACCTAAATTCACAGAAATATATCATGGCTCCTGGTTGCTTGAGAAACAAAAAATATTAAAATGTTTCCTGTCTCCAGATGAAAGCCAAGGCAGCCAAAAACAATCAGCCAGTAAGAGCGCATCTTACAACCTGGATCTTCTGCAAGTGTCATCTCAAATCTTGCAGAACTTATATTCCAAATAAGTCGTTGAATTAATCAATTGGTTAAATTAAAACCTGCTCCATCAAAAATTTCTCTATAGGGCTGCCTTTAAGAATAGGAGTCTTGCTCAAAGAACAAGGCCCATGAGAAAAAGCAACCGCAGACATGTTCTTGATATTTTGAGGATTATTTTTCGAATGCAACGCTTTCATATGTCAAATGGACAATTTACCGTGAAAAGTCTTGCAAAAATTGCACTTTCACTCTCGGGGTTGGCAGAATATAAGGCTGCTTTTTAGAGATAGCCATATGTTTTCCCCCGACCTTCAAATATAGGGTACAAAATGGACACGACACCTGAAAAGCTTTATCTTGACCTGTTGAAAAAGACCCTTGCCTACGCCTTTTGGCCTGAACCTCCTGTGCCCCTGGAAACATTTAACTATCTGAGACCTCCAGTAAAGAGGCGGTTCCTTGCCTTTGTATCAAGGATATTGAACCGTTACGGTTTTGAGATAGTGGAACAGTATAAAGACACGTCTTTTGAAGACAGGGCGGAGGGTAAGATCTGGCCGGTGAAGGCCTTTACCATGATTGGCCTCAAGCGCCTGGACAATCTTCAATACGCAGTGGAGACGGTGATCCAGGAAAAAATTGCAGGAGATCTTATTGAAACAGGTGTCTGGAGAGGAGGAGCAGTCATCTTCATGCGAGCTGTGCTTGCCGCATATGGAATTCGAGACCGCAAGGTAATAGCAGCAGACTCCTTTGAAGGTCTTCCAAAGGCAGATGTTGAAAAATACCCTGCGGACCAAGGCGACCCTCACCATATCCATGAATATCTTGCTGTGTCTCTGGAAGAGGTGAAGAAAAACTTTGAAAAATTTGGCCTCCTCGACGAACAGGTGGAATTTTTAAAGGGTTGGTTCGAAGACACCCTGCCCCATGCACCTGTGGAAAGGTTATCTGTCCTGCGGCTCGATGGCGATATGTATGGCTCTACAATGGTAGCGCTCAAGAGCCTCTATCCGAAGCTTTCAAAGGGGGGCTTCTGTATTGTCGATGACTATGGCCTCAAGGGCTGTAAGATGGCCATCGATGATTTCAGAAGGGAACAGGGCATCACTGCTGAAATAAAAAAAATAGACTGGACGGGCATCTATTGGAGGAAAGACTGAAAGGCTATGTACTCAAAGACCTCCAAGGCCATAAAACTTCTGTTATTATTTCCAGCCCTCTCTTTCCTCCCAATTCCTTTGGCCTACAGGCTGGCAAGGATGCTTGCACCCATGGACGGAAAAGCTCTGGAGGATTATTGCACTGGACTGGAAAACGGTATCAAGAGGGTCCTTACAACAGAAGGCTTTCCAACCAAAGATATACAAGCATGCATAAGAGAAAACTTAAACATGCTCTCTATGGAAATAATGGACTCCTTCACAGTGCCCCGTATGGGCCCTGAAAAAATCGGTTTACTTTCCTCTATCACTGGAGTTGAGCATATAAAAGAGGCATCCAGGAAGGGTAAAGGTCTCATTATCGCTACTTCCCACTTTGGCCGACTCCTAATGACCCCTTTCACCCTGGGGATTATGGGCGTAAAGGTCCGGAGCCTCAGCCAAGATGTGAGCAAGAACAATCCTTATCTCGACTGGGTTGACCGTATCTATCTCCAAAACAAGGTGAAAAAACTCTACAAGACTTCCAGGATAAAGGGTATCACCCTGGGAGAGGATCTTAGAGAGATATACAGGGCACTGAGAAAAAATGATATCCTCTTCATATTGATGGATGCCTATCCGCCAGGAGTGACAAGACTTGAGGGCCATCCATTCCTTGGCGGTGTCCTAAAGCTTCCCACAGGCATTGAGAGAATTTCCCAGCGTTCCAAGGCTCCTCTGGTGTATGCATCGGTAAAACCGGCAAAGGAGTGGCGTGTCAAGGTGGAAATAAGGCCTATAGAAGGATATGGAAAGCACGCATTTGAATCAGCTGTAAAGGAACTTGAGAAGGATGTTTCAAAACAGCCATGCCAGTGGTGGCAATGGGGCTACATGAGTGCCATGTGGAGCCCAACTGCCTGAAAAACCAAGCTACTGGCCAGATATCTCCCACTTATGATTGAGGGCCACAACCCCCATCTCAGAGTTATCAGCCCTTACTGAAAATGGACAAACCCCTTCAGCCATATCAAGCACCTGTATACCATGATCGTCCAATAGATAGATGAAGAGTGAATATTCTCCAGACAAAATGGAAAGCCTGGGAAGCCTCAAAATAGCCGTAAGGGCCTTTACGTCAGATACAGGCTCAAGCCCCTGTTGTTTTGTGGTGGTCACAAAGATATTTATTCCGTCATCCCTCTGTATGACCACAGCAAGATGAAATGGAACCCTTTTGTCGATGACCTCTACTTCTATCCTGACTGCAGCATCATCGTGGGAAATAAGCCTTTTGGTCTCATTGCCCCTGGAATCCAGCACGGAGATATCCCTTATCCTAACAGGAGGGGCCTCCTGTGAAGATCTCTTTGTCTCAGTGGGAATCGGCTCATTCGCAGCGGATTCGGCCTCGCCCCCCTCCTTCTTTCTCTGATAGGCCTCGTATGCTGCTACCACATCTTCCGTATCCCCCTGAGCCTCCACACGGCCTTTTCTCAACCACATTGCCCTTTGGCAAAGGCTTCGCACCTGATACATGTTGTGGGAACAAAAAAGTATGGTTCTTCCTGACTCCCTGAAACTCATTATCCTGTCAAGGCTCTTCTTCTGAAAATGGATGTCACCCACAGACAGGGCCTCATCCACCACAAGCACATCTGGGGAAATACAGGTAGCAATGGCGAAGCCAAGCCGTACAAACATGCCGGACGAATAGGTCTTCACCGGCCGTTCCAAGGTTGCGTCATCGAGCTCGGAAAACTGAACAATATCCCTGTAACGCTCTTCTATCTCTGTCTGGGATAGCCCCAATATGGCCGCCTGCATGAAGACATTTTCCCTTCCGGAAAGCTCTGGATGGAAGGCTGCCCCAAGTTCCAGCAGGGCCGAGACCTTGCCTTTTACATCAACCCTCCCGCTGGTGGGCCTTATGGTTCCTGCTATTATCTTTAAAAGTGTGCTCTTGCCTGCTCCATTTTCCCCTATGACTCCAAAGGTCTCGGATTTTCTAAGCTCCAAACTTATGTCCCGTAGGGCCCAGAAGTCTTGATGGTAGGACCTTCTAAATAGCAATTCCTTGAGCCTGTCAGAAGGCTTCTTGTAAAGACGGTAAACCTTGGAGACATCTCTTAGAGATACTGGGCACAGCTTTGAAGAGAGGGATTCCATCATACCTGATCCGCAAGGGTGGGAGCCACGAACAGGAAGAATGCTGGCCCTGTTACGAGAAACAACATGGTCCATGCCACCATGACCGCAGGCATCCACTGAGGCATGGGAATACCCAGGAATGCCCACTGATAACCCATCACAATGGGCGTAAGTGGATTGGACCAGAGGATCAGTGGCCTGAAATAGGCTGGCACCATCTTCAGAGGATAGAGAATCGGGGTGAGATAGAACCAAAATTGTAGCAATATTCCTACCGCCTGTATGGAATCACGGAATACGGCCCCAAGGGCTGAAAGCAAATAGGCCATGCCTAGCATAAGAAGCACCTGGCAGAAAAATATGAGGGGCACCCACACCACCCGGTCAAGCACCATGATGTGGCTAGCGAAAAGCATGATGAAATAGATCGAAAAGCCCACTATCTGGGGAACGAGAGACACTATCACCACGGTAACAGGTATGATATCCATGGGAAAGACCATCTTCTGGATCAAAAAGCCATAGTCCACGAGACACGAGGCTGATCGGCCCAGCCCTTCTGATATGGACATCCATGGAACAAGCCCTGCAAGGAGATAGAAAAAATAGCCAGAGCTACCGGCTACTTCGGGTATTTTTATCTTAAGCACAAGGGAAAAAAAGATGAAATATAGGGCTATAGTACAGATGGGCAAGAGGGTAGCCCATAACGTTCCGGCTACAGTGCCTGCATATCTCGCCCTTATCTCCCTCTTTACCCAGAGAAGAAGCAAGTAGCGGCTCCTAATGATATTTTCTGTCAATATCTTTAAATGGTTCACAGTAACTTTTGAAAGGCTCTTGTAATGGATGCGAAAAAGATCCAGATATCTTTAACACAAGAAGGGCTCAGGGAAAAGATGGCTAAATGGATGCAAAAAGGCGGTAGCCTTTTTGAGGCTACCGCCCTTTGATCCATGTCAGTGGCCTTATATTGGCCTATGCTAAATAACTATCCTTACTGTCCGCAACCACAGGTTTGTGGTGGAGCAGGCTGCTGACGTCCACAATCCTTTGTGCCGCAGTTTTCGCTGGCAAGAAGAGACTGGGCAGCCCTGAAGGTGGTGCTTGTCACATAGGAGAAGCCGAATGCACCGTCGGTCTCGTTTGGCATCAGGTCTACAGATGGAATGCGGATGAAACCATCTATGTAGTTTGGCCAACCAGTGATGTTTGATGGGAAGAAGTTGTGGACTTCACACTGGAGAGGAATGCTCACAGAGGTCCTGTGCTCTTCGTCATCATACACGTTCAGGTGGCACTTGATGATATAAGGAGTTGTGCTTGTCGGATCTGTATCGTAGTAGCAATTGTCTGGAAGAGGATAGAGGCCTCCCCACTTCCAGTACTCGTTCAGGCACTGTGTTGTCCAGAGGATGACATTTGTGCAAGCGCCATACTGTGGATCCAGCCAGTAGCGTACGTCGATGTAGCAGTTATCACCCCTGGTGAAGCCGTAGTTGAGGCTGATAACAGACGTATTTGTCATGGCTGTAAGATCGATGCCGGCAGCATAGTCTGCTATACACATGGGTACCACAGGCAGAAAGATCGCATCATCGCTATTGGTGTCGATGAGGAATGCATTTCCAGAAATAGTGGCATTGTCGCTCTGGAGGATAGAGGTCTTTCCTGTTCTTGCAGTCCTTCCGCCGTTTGCGGTAAATACCAGATAGCCCTCTACGTTTTCTGTATTTGGGGCCTCGTTGTTGAGTGAGAAGTGGTACAGGTCGTTGGCTGTACAAGGAAACTCACTGTCAACGATTGGGTTTGACTGCTTGTCAAAAAATGTCCAGTAGACGGTTGTGTCAGTGGAGCAGAGGATACCTACTGCTGTATCGATTCCAGGTGCACCGTGTGTTGTCACAGGTACGAGAAGACCCTTGTCATATACGCCAAGAGTTACGGCATTTGCCTGGCTGGTGATACCAACCATAATTAATGCAGCAAAGATTGCTACTCCCAATGATGTAAACTTCTTCATTTCTAAAACCTCCTGTTTTTAATTAATTTTTCGTTCCTAGCCAATTAAGTTTTATCTAATATCCCTCCTTTTTGGCAATCACCTCCTTCCTTCAGCGATTCATCTTGTCCATCAATCTATCTTCGACATGATGATACCATTTACCATCAATTCTAACCCATGTATCCTTCGAATCGGTTTTGAACGCGTGGCTTGTGCCAAAGGCTGGCAGGCAATATTCGAGAGACACCTGAACCAATGCCTTGTCGGGACCCTTCATCTCAACGCCCTTCACTATGGCTGACTTATAGATGAGATTACCCTGATGGTGAACATATTGAGACAAAGATTCCTTCTGGAGCTTAGAAACCTCTTCATACTTATAGCATGTAACCCAATCTCCGGCAACCCTTGCATTCCAATAATTTTCAGCAGCCTGTCTCACGTCTGACTGTGGATCTGGCCTCAGATTGAGTCCGGCACAGGAAGACAAAAAGACCGTTGCAAGAAGCAAGAGTAAGAGGCTGCCAATACGATTTCTCACATCGGCAACAAACCCTTCCTGGAAGATATCATTTTCGTGGTATTTCATATTTATTGTTTTATTCATCGTCCTGTTTGAAACACAAAATAAATCCTATTCACGCTACTGGTATAGCTTGTCATAATCTATGTCTTGCCTGAGTTCTCCATTGGTCCAAAAGGATAATGCATGAAGATCCATTCCAGGCAGATACCTGTCATCTATGCGCCAAGTCCATTCTTCTGTGGATTTTTCCACACAAAACATGCCATCCCTGTATGTCTTGGCGATGTTATCACCAGCGCTGTCATAAAACAACAACCCTGGCAGGCCTTCTCCATCTTCAAAGAACCCGTCACCATTCAGATCCCTGTATACATGACCACAATGGACCATGCTTGAGCGGAATATATCCTTTGGCCTGTCCAGAAAGATCACCAGATAATAGGCCCCCACAACAGAACCATCAGCCATGGAGAAAAGGGCCGGCTTCAATGCCAAGCCAATGGAATTGTATTGAAAGGCCAACAACTGTGCGGCATTACCCTGGAGCTCCTTGTCAACCATCCCGTTTTCGAGCAAATTTTGCATTATCACATGGACTGCCTGGCAAGGATCCTTGAAGTCCTTTATGAGGACGGCTGATATGATCTGGGTCCCATTTGCAGAGGGGTAGCCTGTATGGATCAACAAGTCCTTGATGGTAGAGCCATCTGGCGCCTCGTATGAAAAAAACCCCTCTTCAGCCATTTTTTCTGCCCAGTATTCAGCAAAACCGTCTAACACAGCCGATCTTGCGACAGGGAAGGTATCGGATTCCTTGTAAAAACAGCCATACCAGTTGCACACCATATCACCATGTCTTGAAAGAGTGATGGTACCTTCTATACCAAGCTCTTCCAGGGCCTTGTTTGGTTCTGTCCTAAACCTGTTCACAAAATCCACGACCCAGTCCTCTGCATCTTGAATAGTGGCATTGCCAAGGGATGCCGTATCATCTGTGCAAACAGCACCTGCCCTTTGCCCCATGGGGTAAAGACTTGCTACGATGATACATAGAACTATTGATAAAAGACCCTTCATTTCTCCCCTTTTCAAAATACGGACTGATAATCTCAGGTGATTACTCAGCACTTTTCGTGCCATGATGGCCACAAACACTAAAACGGCGTAGTTTCGGCATGTTAAAAAGCCCTCCTCCCTTTTTGGCCTGATTGAACCTGGTCAGATCTGGCCAAATGGATTCAGAATGTTACATAATCAGCCAATCAACATCCGTCTTCATTCTGAAAAAAGGCCTCAATGTGCCCCCTTATGCGTTGACACGCCTTGCCATCCCCAAAGGGGTTGACCTGTCTTGCCATTTCCTTATAGGCCTGTCTTGATTCCATAAGAAGGGCTGCCTCTTTGAAGATGTTTTCAGGCTTTACTCCTACAAGCTTTGACACCCCAGCCTCGATTGCCTCTGGCCTTTCTGTGACTTGCCTAAGCACAAGGACTGGCTTGCCAAAGGTTGGGGCTTCCTCCTGTATGCCACCAGAATCAGTGAGGACGAAATGGCACGAAGCCATGAGGTTCACTATTTCCGGATAGGAGACTGGCGAAATGAGATGCACCCTATCCACTGACTTTAGTACAGCGCTTGCCGCCTCCTGAACCTTGGGATTCAAATGGACAGGATAGACGATTTCAACATCTTGAAACGCCTCTATGAACCTCTTGAACGCCTCCATGATCCCAAAGATGTGTGTTTCGAGGCTTTCCCTCCGGTGAACCGTAACAAGGATGAATTTTCTGCCCCTGTCCAGGATAGTACGCGCCACCTCGGGAAGCCTATCTGGATATTTCTCCTTTACCCAGTAAAGGGCGTCTATAACTGTATTGCCAGTCTGAAATATGAACTCTGGCCCTATCCCCTCGTCCATCAGATTGTCACGCGCCCTTTTGGTGGGAGCGAAATGAAGCCTGCATAGCCTGGAGGTGAGCCTCCTGTTCATCTCCTCAGGAAAGGGCAAATAAGGATCGTCTGTCCGAAGCCCTGCCTCCACATGACCCACTGGCACTTTGTGGTAATGGGCGGCAAGGGCGCCTGACAAGACGGTATTCGTATCGCCCTGCACAAGAAGCAGATGGGGCTTGATCTCTGAAAGGAGGCTGCCCATGCCTTCAAGGGCCCTTGCCGTGGAAGAGCACAGGCTCTGGCCCGGCACCATGATGTTGAGATCATGGTCTGGTACCAAGCCGAACACCTGGAGTGCCTGATCCAGCATCTGCCTGTGTTGGGATGTCGAAACCAGGATTGTCTGAAAGATTTCAGAATGTCTTTTCAACTCATGGACCAATGGCCCCATCTTTACTACTTCCGGCCTAGTCCCAACTGTAACTACTATCTTTTTCAACGTGCCTTTCCTTTCCTGAATACAAATGGATGCCTCTATTTACCGGGAAATTGCCTTGACCACCACTTTCAAGTGCTACTATTCAGAAATTCCTTGAGTATGGCTGCAGCCTTTTGGCCCAGACGTTCCCAACTATAAGAAGCTACCGCAGCCCTCCGTTCTTGTGGAGATGCACCCTGTCCCTTGCCAGACAAGGCCCTTGAGATGGCCCTTTCAAAAGCGGATAAATCAGTTGCAAAGCTTATGGCTCCCTCCAATGGTTCAAGATCTGGAAGTGGAATGGACACAACAGGTTTTCCCATGGCCAGATACTCGTACGCCTTTACCGGGTTTATGCTCTTTACACGGCTTGTCATCTTAAAGGGTATCCAGCACACATCAAACCCGCTTGCAACCGCAGGAAGCTCATCGTAGGGCAAAGACGTGACGTGATGACAATTGGATAGTCCAAAAATATGATCCAAACCCCCGTTGTCTGCCCTTGGCCCCACAAAGACAAAATTCCAGTCCTTATGCCCTTCAGCCAAGTCGTGAACCAACTCCTTGTCCAGCCAATGGGAGATGGTCCCAAAATATCCTATCACATTGTCTCCAAAGGGCCTTTGAGGGGAGCAAGGCCCTTCTGGCAAAGACCAATGGGCAAGATCAACACCATTTGGCAAGAGCCAAAGCCTGTCTCTTCTAATCTGCGCAGCCCTTCTTAATAGGATCTCAGAACTTGCAAACACCAAATCTGCCCTTTTCAACATCCAATACTGCATGTCCACGACCCTTGACGGCAAGTGAGAAAAGATAGAATAGTCATCCATCCAGTCGAATACCACTGTGGCGAAATGGAGTTTTTTGAGGGCCTTCTTCAAAAACGGGGCTGGAGCGCCTATCCAAATAATTGTGTCTTCATAGGCCTGTTTGTCCCTGTTTACGATATGGGAAAAGATCCAACCATTGTACACGTCAAAGGCGCTAAGGCCCTGAAACGGCAAAAATGGCAAGGAACATACCCTGACCCTCCTGTTCTCAAGGCCGCGGCCCCTCAAGTTTTTGGGCCTCTGGGAAAAAAGATTTCCAAGCCTTCCCAGATCCTTCAAGACAGGATTTCTCAAGCCTGCTGGCTGAATGTAAAGGACTTGCTCAAAAAGGCGCGCCAACTGTAGAGATAAATGATGGGGGCGCTGAAAAAGGCCACCCCACTCAATAGGTGGATAAAATATCAACCTGTAGGGTTTTGCTGGTTGCAATTCGGCTCCTTATGCCCAAACAACTAGTTACCTTAGGCCACCTCTAAAAGTTCGTTCTTGTTTCCAACAACTGACTCGTTATGGAACAATGATCCTCGAAATATCAAAGACTCGTCTGTAGTTGTTTCTCTAATACGCCTGTTGCTCGCATCAAGCATCCCTATTTTGGCCAGTCTTTAGGTTAATGCCAACATTCACTAATTGCCACAGAGAAGTCATGTTGAAAGAATGGTTCTTCCAGCACATGAGTACCCAAGAAGATGCACGGGACATAAAAAAGAGTCAAGACAAAGCCTTTCACAAAAAGGGAAAAGCCAAGAGCGGCGAGGCTTGGCATTGCCCAAGAATCTCTAGAGCCTATTCCCAACGTCTGCCTCAAAGCCATCTCTTGGCTCCCGAGCCTTACGGGTAAGTTCTAAAAGTGCCCTTTTTCTCAGTGGCTTTATTTATTCAAGAAAATAAGCCTCAAAATATCAGGAACATGTCTGAAGCCACCTCAAAAACTGCACATGCCCTTTTCAAGACCATGTCTCCTTCAGCTACTATTTTGCCAGAAGAACGGAAACGATTGGATTTGGTTTTCCGCCAAAGTTCTGGTAACATTTTTTGGCCCTTTAAGACATTGTCTTCTGCCTTTTCATGGATCAAAATACAAGGCTTTTCACACAGTATCACGGCATGGACAACTTTGACATCCAGGTAAGGAAATGAAAAAGGCGAAGATCTTCTATCAAACAGGGCTTGCTGATTAAAGAAGGCATTATTCTGTCATTCATTAGCACTCCTTTTCTCAAACAAACCGAGCTTATACAGAGGAGCACAACTTAAGTAAATGGATTCCAAGAATACATCGACACCTCTAGTGACAATAGCAATACCTGCATTCAACCACGAAAAATATGTAAGAGATGCCATAGAGAGCGTCTTGGCCCAAAAATTTAAGGACTGGGAACTGATAATCATTGACGACGGATCCACCGACTCCACACCCGAAATCATAGACTCCTATAAAGGACATTCGGCCATACGGATATTTTACCAGCAAAACATCGGTCTCAGTCCTACCCTGAACAAGGCTGTCCGCTTAGCCAGGGGAAAATATTTCAATTTCCTGCCCTCTGACGACTATTTCCATGAATCCAAACTTTCATTGCAGATGGAAGTCATTGAAAAAAGGCCAGAACTTGTATGCGTCTTTTCAGACCAGATTCCCGTTGATGGCAGTGGAAAGATTGTCGATACGCAAGATGCCATATCCAAGTGGCATCAGGTCCAATTTCAAGATGAAAGACAAATCATTCCACACCTTTTTGAAAGAAACTTCATACCAGCGCCGTCTGCCCTGATCCGCCTGGATGCTTTGAGGGAGGTTGGCGGCTTTGACGACGGATTGACATACGCGCAGGATTACGACCTCTGGCTGAAACTGCTGCCTGGAAGACGCGCCTTCTGGCTCCACAAGCCCCTCTTATATTACAGGTGGCATGGAGAGAATCTGACCTTTAAGGCCCAAGAACCCATCAACTTCGAAAGGGCCTACATACTCGTGAAGGCCCTGACCAGACTCCAAATAGACGACATCTATCCAGAGCTTAAAGATATCCCGCTGCCAAACAGGGCCAAGGAAGAAGCATTGAGGTATATCCGCCTGACTGACCACCTTATGAGATCCGGACTCTTGGAGCTTTTACCCTGGTGCAAGCTCTTCCTGTTCAGGGCCCGACAACTCCAACCTGGCATAAAGATTCCAGACATACTGGTCAAGCGTCTGGAAAGACGCCAGGCCTTCCTGGATCTCAGGGATGACAGGCTGCTGGAACTGTCTAAGAGGCTTGCCCTGACAGAGGGGGAGTTGGCAGAATTCAAGGTCCACGTTGATAAGGTGTCAAACCTCGTAAAACTAAAGGCAGAGCTTGCAAGATACCAACAGGAAGTCCCTGACATCCTGGAAGAACGAAGGGCCCTAAGAAAAGAATACGAAAAGCTCAATGGGGAATATCAGAAAATAGCAGAGGAGTTCAAGAGGCTTGAAAGACGGGAAAAGGAGCTAACCGAATGGAATGCCTCCCTGGATGAAAAACTCAATTGGCTCGAAGGCTACCAGAAGGAGCTTGAGGCCAGAGAAAGGTTTCTGAACCGGCGTATCGTAAGATGCACCCTGAAACTTTGTGCCTTCTTTGGCAGAGGCTCCAGGAGCCTCCTAGAAATAGGTCAACAGGCGTGGCACCTCCTTCCCCTCGGGATCAGAGCAAAATATGGCCCAAGCCTCAAGGCGAAACTGATTTCATCAATGTCCCGTCCTCAAATATCTTCTGATGAAAACAGGGGGCCACAGGAGCTGTCAAAACAAGGCCACAAAAACCGAAAACGTGACATAGAGAGAAAAGGGGTGACAGGGGACAAGAAGGATCTCCACATTGCGCCCTGCCTCATGGATACATATCCACTTGCCACAGTTGTGCTACCTATCTACAATCATGCCTCGAGTGCAAGGCTTGCGGTAGAAAGCATATTGAACCAAACCTACCCCAATATACAGATAGTCATAGTGAACGATGGATCCACAGACAATCTCGAACATGTCCTCGCACCGTACATCGGCAGGAGAAATATCACAATTCTGAGCCAGGAAAACCAGAAACTTCCAAGGGCCTTGACCAATGGATTCCGTTTTGCAAAAGGCGCCTTTTACTCCTGGACCTCAGCAGACAATATCATGCTGCCGTGGCAGATCGAAACCCTTGCCACCTTTCTCCTGAAAAGGCCCAATGTGGATCTCACCTATGGCAATGTCGAAATAATAGACGAAAATGGGCTGCCCCTCTTGGATTCGGACTACAGGGTGCAGAACCAGGCTTCCAATGGTTCAAGTGTCCTCGATTTGCCCTCTGAGGTAAAGGCACTGGACGCTGTAGCTGACAACTTCATAAATGCGGCCTTCCTATACAGGCAAACAGTAGGCCAAGCCCTTGGACCTTACGATCCAAGGCTTCTCGGAACCGAAGATTATGACTATTGGCTCAGGACAAAGGAACTATTCGCCATCCAAAAGATAGAATCCAAAAATGTCCTTTATCAATACAGGGTCCACGAAAATTCCTTGAGTGGCCGATATGGCGATACCCATATCGTTCACAACGTAAAAAGACTCATCGAGGAACACCAGGAGCGGAAACATTATTACAAGAAGAAATTCACTGTTATTTTTCTTTCCAAAGGCATGATGGACGAATCCTGTGGCCTCACCTTCGACCTGGCCAAGGGGCTTTGTGAACAAGGTTGCGCCTTTCGAGTGGTAACAGGTACAGATTTGCAGGATCAAAAGGCGTCTTCGCTTCCACATACCTCTGTCTCAGCCTGGAAGGCCGCCGTCAAAGAAGATCCTCAGAATAAAATCTTGGTCCTTACCGACTGGATGGATGGAATCGGCCATTTAGAGGGTATAGACAGAGACATCTGGTGCGGTCTCGTCTTATCAAAAGACAACCATCAACCACTCCCTTCTTCCATTCCCAAAAACGTGGTCCTAAAGGTCATCTATGTCGACCAAAAAGAAACATTCGAATCCCTGAACATCCACGACAGAGAAAAGGGTCTTCTTCTCACCTATCCCTTGAAGGCCAAGGATATTCTGAGAAAGGCCAGGGATGACAAATTTCCCGTATGGCAGTTTCCGTGGCGAAAAGGTCCTATTCTCCTTTCTGTTGGAGGACTTGATAACGTGGACAAAGGGCTTGTCTTGAAGGCGGCAGACGCCCTTGAGGCAGTGGATCTTGTATTCGCCTCACCTCACAGGGGCGAAAAGAAAATACATCCTGACCTTTTCAAAAAGGCCAATATCCATTTTGTCCATTTTGAAAATCTGGAACAGCTTTATCCCTTGGCAGGGGCCGTGTCAGCCCTTTGGATGCCCGTAAAGGCCAGTTGCCCCAGGGCTGCGGTGCACACTGCATATGGTGACGCCCTTACCATGGCTAGACCCTTTATGGCCCCGGAAAAATTCAGGTATGCCCCTGACGCACCCTACTGGTTCGGGTTTTCATCAGATAAAGATATGGCTCAAAAGATTGAACAGGCCCTCGAGTGCTTGGCGGATCGGCGTATCTGCGACGCCTACTTAGACAAACATTCACCAAATGGTACTGCCAGATATCTTTTCTCTGCTGCAAACAACGACCTTTTCATAGAAAAGGCGTGTGGGGGAAGGAATGCATTTGGGGCAAAGCTTCCCACTGTCCTTAAACCCTTGCCGACCAGAAAACACATTGCGCTCGAAATAAACTCCATGGATAAAGGAGGTCTGGAAGAAGTAGTCTTCAACCTTGCCTCTCAGTTTGACAAAAACCTGTTTAAAATCACCATATCCTGTGCCCAGGGTGGTGGTTTCATGGCCCAAAAGGCATTGAGACAAGGGCTCGACGTGCAATTCTTCCAGAAACAGGCTGATCGCTATGAAAAATTTCTCAAGGAAAACGAAATAGGCCTCTTAAACAGCCACTACAGCGATTTTGGCCTTGCCATTTCAAAAAAACTTGGCATCCCCATCATTGCCACCATTCACAACGCCTATGTCTGGTTTGACCGTGCCCAAAGGAAGGATTTCAGGAACAAGGACCAATACATAAAACATTACATAGCAGTGTCTTCTTCTGTACGGGACTATTTGAGTGATGTAATGGGGATTTCCAAAGAGAAGATCACCGTGATTCCAAACGGTGTAGACACCGTTCTACTAAGACTCATTTCCCAAGTGCCTCCAAAGGTCACAAGATCTAGCCTGGGGCTGACTGACCGAGACTTCATCTTTCTGAACCCTGCATCCATTGATGGCAGAAAAAATCATCATGCCATGATTAGTGCCCTTGCAGAATTGAGCAGATCACACCCTGAAGCAAAGATCTTGTGTGCAGGAAATATCATGGATCAAGCCTATTTCAACAGGATCAAAGAACGGGTTTCTGAGTTGGGGCTTGAAAAAAGGATACTATTTCCAGGTTTCATAGAGGAAAAGGCAGACCTCTACAGGCTTGCCGATGCATTTCTGATGCCGTCGATTGTTGAGGGCTGGAGCATAGCGAAGACAGAAGCGCTTTATTTTGGCCTGCCGGTCATTTTGACAGATGTGGGAGGCGCAAGGGATGTGCTCACTGAAGAGTGGATTGGCATACTGGTTCCAAACTCCTTTGGAAGCATTACCAATCTGAAGGGGGAAGAACTTGGCCTTTACACACAAGAAGCCCGACCCCAAAATCTCTCTGCACTGACGCAGGCAATGGAAGACATGATCGAGCGTAAGGACTATTGGAGATCCCATGCCCAAAAAAGAAAAAGGCTTGTAGAGGAAAAATACAGTGTTGAAAATATGGTGTATGAGACAGCCAAGACATTTAAAAAAATTTTCAACCAATAAGACACGTAGCCTGCTCATATCCAAAGCGGACGATTAATGCAACTGCTCTTTATCATTCTTCTCACCCTGCTGGTTGCGTGGGATGCGATCATCCTCATGCTTTTCTTGTCCTCTTTTCTTTTCAAGAACAGGCTTGAAAAGGCTGGCCGTTTGCCAGAAATCCTTGTCCTCATACCAGCCCACAACGAAGAACAGGTGATAGAGACAACACTTTCAACCCTGAAAGAGGCCCCTGCCAGGGTTGTCGTCGTGGCGGACCATTGCAACGACCGCACTCCCGAGATCGCAAGAAGGCTCGGGTTCGAAACATTCATCTTCAACCAAGGAAACAGTTCGACCAAGGCCAAGGCACTTGCAGCCGCACTTGATTTTTATAAAACTGAGAGTTGGGACTATTTGATGATCATGGATGCCGACAACATCCTGTCTGGCAATTTCTGGATTGTTCTGCCTGAAGTGCTTGCCTCCAATCCACAGGTACTTCAGGTTGAAGCAAGGCCAGCAAATCCCAAGAGCTCGCTCACCACAAAAATGATCACGGTCCTTTATGGATTTTTGAACCGCGTTATCCAAAGAGGACGGGCAGTACTGGGGTTGAATGCCAATCTGTGCGGCACTGGAATGTTATTCAAAAGGGACGTGCTGCTTTCCAAGGTGCCATGGGACAAAAACATGGGACTTGTAGAAGACATCTTTTACCAGATCAGGCTCTATGAAAAAGATATTCCAATCTGCTGGGCCGATTCCATCTGGGTCGTAGACGAGAAACCACGCGGTCTAAAATATAGTATAGTTCAAGGAAGCAGATGGCTGCGAGGCCGTATTGAAACCATAACCAAATGCGCAAAACTCTTCCCGAGGAGACCTGCTTTGGCATGTTCTGCCATATGGACCATTCTCCCCAAGCCAGTGTTCTGGATAGCCTTTCTGTTGGCCAATCTCAATGGCATCACCTCTTTTTTACCCTGGAAATTCATAATTCCGCTGCTCATGTTCCCCTGGATCGCATGGGTGTTACCAAGCTTCATTTTCACGCCCTACCAGGTTGGCTCTATTGCCCTTTTGTTTCCCCTCTGGCAAATGGGGGTCCAGATACTCCATTTGGGACAAGCCATTTGGGACAGGGGAAAGGGCTGGAGACATACCAGACATTTTGGCCATGATTGACAATATTGCGCCAATATTTCAGTCCCAGAGGACAGACCTCCCATAAACCCTGCCCCAAAAAAGGTTCTTCCAGTACATGAGTACCTGAGACTGAGAAGAAGTCAAAGTAAAGCGGCCAAAACCTCCATTCATCGATTTCGATTCAAGTACAAGGCCCAAGAAAAGAAAAACTGTTGGTATCTTATTGATATTCTATCGATTTTTGAGGCAGTCCAAACTGAGTCTCAAGCGTCTTACGAGTGCCTTCTAAAAACGGTCACAGCAGTTTTATATCTGACACCTCCGAGAATGAAAATAAAATTTTAGTATGAATTTTTCGGTAAGTTGCCCTCTTGCACGGTGGCTTTGTTGCACTCGAGAAATAATCCTCAAAATATCAGGAAGATGTCTGTTGTCATTTCTTTTATGCGTTTCACCCTAGAACAAAATCTCTAATTTTGGCCCCATCAGACCCGAAATAAGACCTCAGGCTTCAGGCCGTAAAAGCCTTTACTGTATATGACCATTTTCAAGACCATATCTCCTTCATGTACTCTTTTGCCAGCAGAACCAAAAAAAGAGGGGCACCACCTGTTGGTGACACCCCCCTTTGCAGCGGGCGATTTGATCGCTTACTATTTTTCTTTGACGATTATATAGTCGAGCCCCACATATGAATTGAATATGTTGCTGAATTTAAGGGTCAGCTTTCCATCTGACACGTGCACTTTCATGGTCTTTTCCAACCAGTGCCCTGCCCAAGTGACGGTATTGTGGAAGATTTGTTTGCCTTCTACATTTACTCCCTGGAAAAGATACGAATCGACTGGGCTTCCTATGCAGACTGTAACTTCATAATCGCCTGCTGGAACTGCCATTTCCCACTTCATACTACTGTTGGCCTTTGCCAAGGTGTCGTGCTGCTGATCCTTGGATCTGCTGCTGTTGTAGTCCACGACCTGAGGCCTTTTGGCCACCCAGCCATAACCCGTAGAGGAACTGTACCAGTTGCCTGAATCCACTACAAAGCCTGCGGGAACCGGGGCATTTTCAGGCTGGAAGTTGACCTTGAGCTCCATGGGGCCGCCTTCACTGCCGCCATCATCTCCTGAATCTCCACTATTGCCTGAATCTCCTGTACCCGAGTTGGTTACCGAGATTGAAACAGTCTTTGTGCCAACAGCTCCATCATCGTCCTTTACAGTAAGCTTTACGTTGTATATGCCTGCTGACGTAAAGACGTGGCTTGTGACCGCCCCATTTTGAGAGCTGCCATCACCGAAATCCCAATGATAGAGCACAATGGTGCCATCTGGATCAGATGAGCTGCTGCCGTTGAATGACACGTCCAAAGGTGCCTGTCCGCTTCTCGTAGAAGTAGATATTATTGCCCTGGGAGGCTGATTCTGCTGACCTACAGTGATTACCGTATCTTCGCCTCGAACAATGACATAATCCAGCGCAATAAAAGACCTTGGTATGTTGGTAAAACTAAGGGTCAATCTGCCATCAGAAACATGCACCTTCATGGTCTTTTCCGACCAATGAGCTGCCCATGTAGAGGTGTTGAAGAAGATCTTGCGCCCTTCGACCATGACTGTCTGGAAAAGATATGTATCGACTGGGCTTCCTATGCAGACTGTAACTTCATAATCGCCTGCTGGAACTGCCATTTCCCACTTCATACCACTGTTGGCCTTTGCCAAGGTGTCGTGCTGCTGATCCTTGGATCTGCTGCTATTGTAGTCCGCCACCTTGGGGCGATCACCTACCCAGCCGTAGCCTGTTGAAGCGTTATACCAATCGCCTGAATCCGCAACAAAGCCTGCTGGTACCAGAGCACTTGCGGGCTGGAAGTTGACCTTGAGCTCCATGGGGCCAGTTTCACTTCCACCGTCGTCTCCTGAACCACCTGTGTCCCCTGAGCCTCCTGAATCTCCTGAATCTCCTGCGCCTTCGTCACCGCCAGAGCCGCTTCCTGAGCTGGGAATGGAGACAGATACTTCTTGGGAATAATCACTCATCTGGCCTGCCAGATCAAAGGCCCTCACAGAAAAGTAATAGGTCATGCCATCGCTAAGATTTGAAACCGTGTGAGAAATCTGGGTAGGGGAATGCTTGGCATCGTTTATGGTCTCTGATTCTGTATATTGATGGGAAGCAGTACCATAAAACACCTTGTATCCTGCAATGTCTGGTTCCTGATTCCTATTCCAGCTCAAAGTAACACTTGCTGCCATGAGAAGCTGAGGCATAACAAGGCCTACGATTGTGAAGAGACAAAAAATGTTTATAAAGGACTTAAAAAATTTTTTCTGTGAAAAACTTTTAAAACCCTTTTCTGTCACTGGGCTTTTTGAGTATATTTTCTTAATTTTATTGCATTTTTTATATACATGGCGGCCTTTCATACTACTTTCCTCCTGATTGATAACTGGCTTTATTGTCTTAATGAGCAACCGACATGCCTGGAATTATGCACTTGCCTTTTTGGCATCTCATACCTACAGCTCATATTGTGGATGGAATCCATACAGGTTTCATCAAACAGCCAATACCATGCCAAAAAAACAGCAAAAATGAGCCAAGACAGCCCAGTTTATGCGGATTTTTTTAATGGAAATATAGGTATGAAAAAAACGGTGACTGTTTTTCCCTACTGATGCAAAAAGATGACAGCATGTGCTCCCAAGGTCTCTGCTCACATGCCAAGGCTGGGGAAAAGAAATGTTTTCAACCACGAAAATGGGCGAATTCCATTGAATAACGGTGAGTTCAGGACCTTTTTACAGGGTGGGAATGGCCATAGATTGTAAAAAATGGCAGAATGCATCGGTAACAGACTTGGGTGAAAAATGGAATGGATGGCCGTAGCGAAAAGCCGATAGATTGGCTTTGTACGGGGCATAAGGAAAGGGTGCATGGAGCAACAGACAACTATTTTCTGTCCCAGGCCAGACAAGATCAGAAACAAATGCCCTACTTTGTCACTTGCCCCCTTGCTCCACCACTGTTTCGAGTATCATGCTATGAGACTTGTCATCAGGAGCCTTGCCGTGTCTTTTTACTACATTCGCCCAAAATGAAGGATCTTGCTCATACTTATGACAGGAAATACAAACACCCACCCTTGTTATCCTTCTCAATTCTTTCTTATTGAAGGGGCGGGCGCCTTCATGACTGGTTGCCTGAAGTTGCCTTCCATCTGGTGTGACAATCCTTTCGAGCTCAAAGGGCAGATCGAGGCCGTTGGCTTTGGAATCGTATATTCCTGATCCAAGACCGACTGCCTTTGAATTTGAATGACAATCCGTGCAGGTGCGAGCATGTCTGCTCACTGTATGAGGCTGAATGGGATTTGTGGCAATACCTGACAGGCCGTCAAAGGTGGTAAAGATCTTGTTGTGCACCTCCACCTTGCCATCCAGTCCAATCTGCGTAAATATCACTTGGCAGCCTGGAATGAAGGGAGAGACCTTCCCTTCGGCATTTATCCCAAGAGCTGGGTTCTCCCATCTCAGATAGGACCTGGTTTCTCTCCACTTGAAACTACTTTTCTTCCTATATGCCATTCTGCCAGCCCTTGAAGCATCTTCGCAACCCTTATTTTCAAGCCAGTCGTAGGACGGCTGAGAACAGTCCTGTTGCGCATGGCAGCCATAGCACTGGGGCGCCCATCTCGAATGGCACGCATAGCATTCGAGCCTTTTCATGTGGGCAGATATACCCATTGCGGTTCTTGCCGCCAACGGTCCCTTCTTAATCACTGTCCTTACCTGTGGTACCGTGTACCGCCGGCCAGTGACTGAAACAAGCACGATTTCGTGTCCCTGGCGTCTCAAGGCCTTCATGGAATTTCCCTGAGAGGTCAAAAGGCGGCTATCAGAATTGACCGTGCCGTGGCAGTCTTCGCATTCTATCTCTACTGCCTGTTCCTTTTTACTATATATGTTGCCATCTCCATGACAGTCCTGAGCAGTATGGCAATCTATGCAATAAAGGCCCTTGGCGTAATGCACGTCTGGACTCAAGTGGTTGTAATATTTGCCGTGAAGCTTTTTGCCACCCTTTATACCCGGGCGATCAGACCATGGAGAACCGTAACCATCAGACTCCATTGTGCCTATGAAGCTGACCCCTGTCCTTCCACCCCTGTTGTGGCAATGGATACATTGTTCTGGAGGTATTACCTTTGTGAGCCTGTGAAACTGGGGCCTTGCTACCATCCCTTTCCCAACCTTTTGCTTTCCTGAAATGGCCTTATCCCCGCCATTATACTGCCCATCATCCCCATAGGGCATATGGCAAGCGGCGCAACCGCTCGAACGAAAATCTCCATATCTCTCGGCCCCATAACTATATAGGTGACACCGGAGACACTCCTCTCTCAAATAATCGTCTGCGGGGTTATTCCCCGGGCCTTGTGGCCGTTGAGGATCGAAACTGGGCAATGATTTGAGGAAAGGGACGGCTCCCCTTGAGACAGGTACTTCACCATCTTTATCCTCCACCTGGTAATTTGCAAAAATAGCATTTCGCCTATCTTGGGCAGCCCACGTATAGCGGGTCGAGCTTATGATGCCTGCACTTGTGGCATGGAGGGATTTTTTGGAACAACTCAAGATCCTCTCATGACACCTTCCGCATGTCTTTTCCGCTACCCTGTAATCCGATGGGTTGGCCCACATACCCTTGTGGGCCTCTTTTTCAGACGCAGCTTCCGGATTCCCTCTGTGACAAAACTGACATGTGAGCCCTTTCATTGGAGCAAGATCCGATATGGATTCAATACCCTCATGACACAACTCACAGCTGCTTTTCTTGCAGAAGGCACCACTTGGAAACAAAAGCATGGACAAAAAAGGGATTGTAAGGATAAAAAGGAAAGATTTGATATGGCATACCATATGGAGCCCCTCTCTTTACTTGGTCACGATAAACGGAATCCTAAAGCCCCAAAGACAGCATACAGGAACAGCCCCTCATCAAGCTGCTCAAGTGATATAAAATATCAGTCTTTCTGCCAAGATCACGGATTTGCAATTCCTTCTTCTATTTCCCTGAAATGGCACGGATCGCCATTTGAAGCCCCCTGAATTCGATTTGGATGCTAATACAATCGCTTGCAACAGACAATATTTATGCCGTGGTTTCTATTCCAGTTTCATCTGAAAAATTAATGTAGGAAAATCCATCCACGCCAGTGATAATTAACTTAACATTCAAGGTTGGCATTAACGATTGTCTCTTGTTTCTATTATCCTCTCTTTTTTATTTATGTTATATTTCTTCATCTATGTTTATCCTCCACAACGGTAACAAGATTGAGGAACTGGCCAAAAGCCTTTCAGAGGTAATGGACACGTACCAAGCCTCACCCTTGGCTTCCCGAATAGTAGTAGTGAACAACCCTGGCATGGCCAATTGGCTTTCTCTTCAAATGGCGGAATCAGAGTCTATATGCGCCAACGTGCATTTCCCCATGCCGGCAACCTTTATAGGTGAACTCATGGAAGGGCTTCTGCCCAAAAAAGAGATAAGTCCTTCCTTCAACAGGGAGCAATTGGTCTGGGTTTTAATCAAGGCGATTCCCCAATGGATAGCCTCTGCCTCCATGCCCCTTCCAGGCCACCTAAAAAAAATCAACAGCATAAGAGGCCATGAAAGAGACAGAAATCTCTACTGTTTGGCCCACAGCCTTTCTGAACTTTTTGAAAGATACCTCACCTACCGCCCTGAAATGATACTAGCCTGGGAAAAAGAAGGGGCCTTCAATCTGGAAACAGGCAAGACGGCAGAAGAACTATGGCAGTCTTCCCTTTGGCGCTTTACAAACCGCATGTTCAAAGCTGGCCATATGGCCAGCCTCTTTGTCAAACTTAAGAAACGGCTAGAAGAACCCTTACCAGAGGAGCTACTTCCATCCGCCATCTCAATTTTTGGCATATCCCACCTTCCGCCAGCCTATCTCGAACTCTTTTTCATTCTTGCACGCCATCTGGACATACATCTTTTCTGCCTGAATCCTTGTAAGGAATTTTGGGAAGATGCAAAAAACCCCAAAAGGAAAAAGCGGATCGAATTCCGTCATGACACCCACTGTCTGACACACTTCCATCCCTTGCTGGAATCCTTAGGAGGAGTGGGAAGGGATTTTCTCCATATCATTTTTCAATGCCTGTTCGAGCCAGGTATCGACAGTGTAGAAATAGACCACTTCACAGACCCTGGGACACACAATCTCCTTTCATGGCTCCAACGCGGCATTCTCAAAGGCCAATGGGACAACCCAAAACCCTATGAAATAGGGCCCAACGATTTCTCCATTCAGATCCATTCATGCCACAGTGCCTTGAGGGAGACAGAGGTTCTCCACGATCAACTCCTGGACCTATTCTCTTCCATACCCGGCCTCAAGCCCCACGAAGTCATGGTCATGGCTCCTGATATCCAGCGATATGCCCCTTTCATACAAGGAGTCTTTGGCTCCATCCCTACAGACTCTGAAAGATACATACCTTGGTCCCTTTCCGATCTTTCCCCAGCCAGTTCAAACCCCATCCTCCAGGTCTTTCTCAAGCTTCTGGATCTTTCAGTGATGCCTGCAACTGCCCCGCTTCTTATGGATATATTGGAATTTTCCGCTGTATCCAGACGATTTGGAATCCATGAGGAACAAAAAGAAATAGTCAGGGGGCTCGTGGCTGCAAGTGGCATAAGGCGTGGCCTCGGCTTTGAACAAGACAGGCAAAATACATGGAGGTTCGGCATGGACAGGCTTTTTGGAAGCTATTCCTTTGCTGGAGAGGGCTTTCTCAATGATTCTATCCTGCCTTTCGAGTTGCCTTTGGAGGGAGAAAATGCCCGTGCAACAGGTTCCCTCTCCCTCTTCGTGACCAGGGTTCATAGGTTTCTAAAGGCGCTCGCTGTGAGACGCTCTCCATCAGGCTGGCAAGAATTCGTCAATGATCTTATCCATGACTTCTTTTCCCCAGAGGAGCCCCAAGACCTGGAAGGCATTGCAGCCATCAGGGATGCAGCCTCTAAGCTTAGAGAACTCGGTGAAAAAGCCAATATGGACACCATCAACTGGGGCATAGTAAGGGAATTTTTTAAGCACCGGCTTTCCTTGCCTGTATCCTCAGGAAGGTTCATCACAGGCAGAGTGGTTTTTTCAAGCCTCATGCCCATGCGTGCCATTCCAGCCAGGGTAATATGTCTTCTTGGAATGAACGACACCGCCTTTCCGAGAAAACGCCCTGCCATTAGCTTTGACCTCACTTCCAAAAAGCCACGCATAGGGGATAAATCACCAAGGGATGAAGACAGATACCTCTTTCTGGAAACCCTTCTTTCCGCCAGGGATTGCCTCTATATAAGCTATATCGGAAGAGGCGTTAACGACAACTTGGCTAAGATGCCCTCTGGCATCGTTAGTGAACTCCTAGACTTCCTGGAGCAAAATACCAGATCAGAGGCCCATGACACTGCCCTGAAACACATAGTTACTGAACATCCTCTGATGCCCTTTAGTGCGGTATACTCCAGACATGAACATCCAAGGCTCTTCACCTATGCAGCAGAATGGTGCAAAAAAGAAGGGCAAGCCAGAGCTGAAGCAAAGGAAGCTGAAAGACCGTTTTTCATTACCCCTATAAAAAATGCTGACTCAGAAAACACCATAGACCTGTCTGACCTTTTGTTTTTCTTCTCTAATCCCGCACGCTTTCTCCTTTCCCGTGTGCTCAATCTCGACTTGTATGTGAAAGACGCAATCTTGCAAGGAGACGAGCCCTTCTTCATAGGAAGCCTTGACTACTACCACCATGTTCAAGACCTTGTGAAGATCTCCCTGGAAAAGGGGGAAGAACAACTGGCCCATGAATTCATGAAATTAAAAGGCCAAGGCCTCTTGCCCTTTTCTCCATTCGACAAGACATCATTTTTAAGACTGAAAAAGGCTGTGCTTGAAATCTTTCTTCTTCTCAAAGGGGCTCGCATGACCACAGGCTCGGTAGAGATCAAAATCGACAATGGCAAGAAGGCCATAACTGGCCAGATCTTGACATCCGAACAATACGGTGCCGTCTCTTTTCGGCCTGCAAGGATAACAGCCCGAGACAGACTTGCCCTCTGGATTAACCATCTGGCAGCCACCTTGACGCAAGAAGGCAAAGAAGCACAGAGCATCCATATAGGTGCTCAGGGAAAGAGCCTTGCCATACGTCCAATAAAAAAAGATGAAGCTGAAGCCCATTTATCAAGGCTTGTGGAGCTTTACCTGCTTGGGGCTACCAAACCCTTGCCCCTTCTGCCTGAACCCTCCTTTGAATTTGCAAAAACATATATGAACCGCCAAGCTCGAACCACAAAAGACGAAGCCCTAACCCATGCCTTGAAGCGTGCTGAAAAAAGACTCTGTAATTATCGGCCTGGCACCTCAAAACCAGCCAGGGATCGCTGGACTGAGATTGCATTTAGAGGCAAACAGCTTTTTGACAAAGATTTTATTGACATCTCCCTAAGCGTCTTTGGCCCCTTATTAAACTTGTGCAAGGAGAAGTAAATGAGGGCACTTGACCCTTTAGACATGAGTCTTGAAGGCCACGCCCTTATTGAGGCAAGTGCTGGCACAGGAAAGACATACACCATAACCTCTCTATTCTTGCGCCTCCTCCTGGAACATGAATTGGACGTTAGAGACATCCTCATAGTCACCTTTACTCAGGCTGCTACAGAAGAGCTAAAAGACAGGGTCCGGACGCGGCTCAAACAGGCCCTTTCTTCAATGAGGGGAGCACCATGTGCAGACGAATTTATCTGCCGCCTTCTTGAAAGGTGCGTTGGACTACACGGACAAAAAAAGGTCCGCCTTCTCCTTGAGCAGGCAATCATAAGTCTTGATGAAGCCGCAATCTTCACTATTCATGGATTCTGCCAGAGGATGCTGTCTGAATATGCATTTGAAACAGGCTCAACCTTTGGTGCCGAGATCACTCCATCGCAGGAGAGCCTGCTCCTGGAGGCAGCACGTGAATTCTGGAGACAAAACTACTACGAGATTGAACCCTGGCTTGGAGAATACATAACAAATATCTTTCAGGGCCCAGAGAAGATGCTTTCCATTCTTAAGCCCTTCCTCGGGCCAGTGCCCTTAAAAATTGCACCAGAGGCCACCGTTGAAGATTGCATGAAGGAAAAGGCAACTATTGAGCTTGCCATCAAAGGGTTAAAAGAAATGTGGATGAGCCACAAAAACGAGATGGTCTCGCTCCTGTTAAACGAAGGTGGTCTGGCCCGCAGAAAAAAGCTCATACAAAAAAAGGGGATTCTTGAAGCAGCAGAAATACTCGACGGCCTCTTTGACCAGGAGACAATTTCTCCCATCTCCTTTTCCAAAATAGCTCAAGTACCCTTTTCCAACCTGTTTCTAAGCTCCTGCCTGAAAAAGGGGACCTCTCTTCCACCATCACACCCCTTTTTCAATGAATGGGATAAGGTTGCAAACATGACCCATAATTGGCTGATTCGTCTGAAATCGGCAATTTTGAGCCAGGCTTTAAGGGGGATTAATGAGGCGTCCAGACAGATCAAGGACAGACAGGGCCTTTTATCCTTTGACGATCTCCTCCTTGAAATGGACAAGGCGTTGTCTGGTCCAGAAGGAAGAGGACTTTGTGCCGTGCTCAAGAATAGATTCAAGGCGGCCCTCATCGATGAATTTCAAGACACAGACCAGATCCAATACAGTATATTTGAAAAGATATACCCGTCGGCCGAAAAGGACCTGCTCATCCTTATTGGAGATCCAAAACAGGCCATTTACGGCTTCCGGGGAGCAGATATCTTCACCTATCTCAATGCAAGATCCAGGATAAAAAAGGAAAGGAGATTTGACCTTGAAAAGAATTGGCGCTCCTCTCCAGGCCTGGTTGAAGCCATGAACTTCCTCTTCTCCCGAGTAGACAAGCCATTTGCCCACGAAGAAATACCTTATATTGAGGTACAGAGCAGAGACCCTGAATTTCCATGTCTGAAGGACCCTGTTCTCTCAGGTGACTTTGTCATTTGGAGGCCAAATGTGAGGAAAAAAGATGGCCAGCCAACCCCATTGCAAAAGGGAGAATCCAGAAGGACGCTTTCAATGGGCTGTGCTGCTGAAATCAGGCGGCTATTGGAGGGGGGACGGAGGAAAGAGATACAAATCCTTGAGTCAGAAGGTGTATGGAGGCCACTTGAGGCAGGTGATATCGCCATCCTTGTAAGGAACCGGAACCATGCAGGACAAGTTAAAGAGGCACTTTCACATGCTGGCATCTCTTGTGTCTATCACGCAAGGGAGAGTGTTTTCTCGACAGACGAGGCATGGGAATTTCTTTTGGTTCTGAAGGCTGTAGCAAGCCCAGGCGACATTGGCGCCATATCTACAGCCTTGGCGACCGAGGCGCTTGGATGGACATCAGAGGAGATAGTTGAACTTCAGACAGAAGAAGAGAAATGGGGAGAAATATCCTCCACCTTCCAGGAACTCCATTCCTTATGGCAAAAAAAAGGGGTTCTACTCATGTTCAGGGTCCTGATCCACAGGCTTGGCATGGCTCAGAGGCTCCTTCAGCTCCCTGGAGGAGAAAGAAGGCTGACCAACTGGTTTCAACTCGCAGAACTTCTCGATGAAGCAGGACGCGGGCCTTCTGCCATTGAAGGCCAAATCTCCTGGTTTGCCGAACAGATGAACCTAGATGACTCAGACATAGAGGAACAGCAGCTTAGATTGGAAAGCGACAGGGATCTGGTTACCATAATGACCATCCATAGGAGCAAGGGGCTGGAATTTCCTGTCGTCTTCGTGCCTTTTGCCTGGGACCAAGGATCGGGCCTGAGCAAGAAGGAGCCAATAAAATATTACCATAGGAAAATAGGCTGCCACGTGGTTGCCACTGACAGAGATGCTCTTGATGAGGATGCGGACACTCAGCTTCTTTCAGAGGAGTTGAGGCTTCTGTACGTGGCGCTTACCAGGGCTTGCGTCCGCTGTTACATCTCGTGGGGTGAATTCAAACAGGCAGACCAGTCTGCCCTGAGTTACCTGCTTAGGGGATGTACGGACAGGGAACTAGAAAAATGTCCTTCAATAACCGTTACCCCTATTCCCTCTCCTGTACAGGGCAAGGCCCTTGAAACTGATTCTGCATCATACCTCTATGATGTGCGTAATGTTGCCAAACCCGTACAACAGGTATTTGGGGTGGAAAGCTTCTCTTCGTTATCCATGGATTTAACGGACTATTTTGTGGCAGAACCTGGCTCAGACGCCCAAGGCCAGTATACAGTTGAAAAGAACATCTTCTCGTTTCCAAGGGGGATCCATCCTGGAAACTGCATCCACTCTCTTCTTGAACAAGTCGATTTCTCTTCGGTCCAAATGGAATCTATTCTGGAAACGTCACGCCGCTGCCTCGCGGAATGGGGCCTGGACCTTGAATGGGACACTGTGCTTGCCCAGATGGTAAGGGATGTGGTTGGCACCGAGATTCTTCCTGGCCTTAAACTCAAAAACATCCCTGGCCATGAACTTGTCAAGGAGATGGAATTTTCATCATTTTTCGAAAGAGGGGATAACCTTTCCAAAGGCGCCAGATTGCTCCTTGAAAAATACGAATCTGGCATTATCAAAGGGTTTATAGACCTCGTATTCGGCCACGAAGGACGATATTACGTTGCAGATTACAAGAGCAACTTTCTTGGAGATACAATCGAAGACTACAGACACGATCGGCTCGAAAAGGCCATGGCAGAGCATGGATATCACCTCCAGGCAGAAATCTATGCCCTTGCATTACATCGCCTGCTTAAAAAGACCTTGCACGATTACAATTTCAACAAACACTTTGGCGGAGTGCTCTATCTGTTCGTTAGGGGTATCCAGCCTTCTTCAAAGGATAAAACAGGTATCTATTTTATAACGCCTGAAGACATGGCCAAAAGGATCGGGCTATGTGCATGAATATGGACATCCTTGACAAACTAGAGGCAGTGCTGGAAGGCGGCTTCATTGAGCCTGTGGACCTCGAATTTGCAAGATTCCTGAAACGCCTCGATCCAAACGCACCCGATATCCTCATACTCGCAGGCTGTCTTGCAAGTCACGCTGTTTCTCAATCCAACACCTGTATCGATATAGATACGTTGATCACTCCAGATGACAACCCGGCCCTATGGGCCTTTGATATCTTACAGGAGACGCCAGCAGAAGAACTCAAAAAAAACCTGGCCGCCTCCCCCCTTGTGGCTGGCCCAGGGGCCCAAAAGCCGGCTCCTCTGGTCCTTGAAGATGGCCATAGACTCTATCTTCAACGCTATCACCACCATGAAACCGTCCTTTCCAAGACCCTGTCCAGGCTCGCAAGACGCGATTACGCCTTGAACAGCGCTCAGACAAAGGCGGTCCAGCAGGTTTTGACCCACTTCTTTCCAGACCACAACAGGTGTGACCATCAAAGGGTTGCAGCGTGCACTGCTGTCATTAAGGGTCTATGCGTGGTCTCTGGAGGCCCTGGGACTGGCAAGACCACTACTGTTGCCGCCATATTGGCTGCCTTAAAGGCCGCCCATGGCCAAATTCCCATAGCGCTCGCAGCCCCAACTGGCAAGGCTGCCACCCGCCTCAGGCAATCCATAGAGTCAGTCCTAATGGCAAAGGACCTTTCGATGAATACAAATTCGCCATTCCTGGAGACGTTTACACTGCACAGGCTCCTTGGGGCAGATGGCAGAGGGCGTTTCCGCTATGGACCTGGACGCCACCTATCCTTTGAAGCAGTGATTGTAGATGAGGCCTCCATGGTAGATCTGCCGCTCATGGCCAGACTTGCATCTGGGCTGCCACCAGAAGCACGGCTGATCCTCCTTGGAGACAAGGACCAACTGTCATCTGTGGAGGCAGGAAATGTATTAAACGACATATGCTCCATAACCAGCCGTTATCACTATTCCCAGGACCATGCCAGAAAAATAATGAGTATCAGTGGCGACATACTGGAGCAAACACAAGATTCGGGCCTTCCGCTGAGAGACTGCATCGTAGAACTCAAAAAAAATTTCAGGTTTGGCAGCTCGAGTGCCATCTCGGCCTTGGCCTCTGCAATCTGTAAGGGAGAAGAAGAAAGAGCTCTGGAGATCATAACCTCAGCAGACCCGTCTCAAACAAGGCTCTTGCAACCCAAAGACACCCCGCTTGCTGTAGTCTTGGCTAGAAGTGCAAGTTCACACTTTCTCCCGTGCCTGAAAGGAAAGACGGCTGAAGACGCCATTTCAAGGCTTCACAAGTTCAGGATCCTTTGTGCCCACAAGGATGGGCCATTTGGCACGTCTTTGATCAATAGGTCTATTTGTGCCCATCTAATCAAAAGGCCTTGGGAGACAGGCACCCTGTTCTTCTTCAAGGGACAACCACTGATCGTCTTGAAAAACAGTTACCGTTATTCCATATTCAATGGAGACATGTGTGTCTTGTGGCCAGATGAAAATGGAAGACTGAAGGCGTGGTTTGAGATGCCAGATGGGGAACTTCGCACCTTGCCTCTTTCCTCTCTTCCTGAAAAGGAAACGGCTTTTGCCATTACTGTCCACAAAAGCCAGGGGTCTGAATTTGACCACATCCTCGTGGTCTTACCCAATGAGAACTCGCCACTGCTTTCAAGACAGCTCCTTTATACTGCAGTCACCAGGGCGAAAAACACCGTAGAGATATGGGGCACAACGGCTGCTTTCAAAAAGGCTGTACAAAAAAAGACCCGGAGGCTTACAGGTCTCAAGGAAAAGCTCCTGTTAGAAGGAAGATAGCCTGGCAGAAGGAAAATCAATTCACCTATCGCCTAAAGGTGCCCAACTGTCATCTGAAATCAGCTTCCTATGAGAATCCCGACTGCTTGCCAGTCATACTCTCTATTTCAACTTTGATCACAGAGGTTGCATTTAACATCTTTTCAGGAAACTGAAATTTTTGTTTAGAATATTGAGCCATAATTGCACCCATTGCTTTGCGTTTTTCATCTAAGCTTTCGACAAGACCAGCTTTGCCAAAACCTATTACACTTTGGTATTTCATACTCCAGTCACAAGCGTTTTCTGATTCTATAGGCTCCGCAATTATATCAAACTCAAAACATACATTTGGATTCTTTCGTATGATGTCAATTCTCTTGCCCTTCGAGGAACCATGAAAATAAAGGACATTATCGCAATACCCAAAGCAAAGCGGCACAACATATGGTTTATTTCCATCAACCATGCCGAGTCTGCAGACATTGGCCCTTTCAATAATGGATTTGATGGCAGACTCTTCAAAGATTTCTTTGTCTTTTCTTCTCATAGTAGATAACTGTCTCACTTATAATGCTTGAGCAAGGCAATGAACTCCTTCATAAAATGTGGAATATCAGCTGGTTCCCTGGATGTTACTAAATTTTTGTCTTTCACCACAGGGACGTTTTCATATCTAGCACCGGCAGCCTGTATATCTTCCGCCACCTTCCAATAACATGTGGCCTTCCTTCCCTGAAGCACTCCTGCCTTTGCCAGAATCAGGGGTCCATGACAAATGGCCCCAATGGGCCTTTGGCCCTGGTCAAAGGCCCTGACCATCTTCTGCACGTCTGGCATGTGCTTCAGATGATCCGGCGCCTTTCCTCCAGGCAAAAACAGCGCGTCAAAGGCTGATGGTTCCACTTCGTCAAATGACAGGTTGGCACTCACTACATAGCCCTTCTTACCCTTTACCTGCCCCCACTCTGGAGCGGCGATATCCACTTCAAAACCTTCTTCTTTGAATCTGTACATGGGACAAAGAAGTTCGGTATCTTCAAAGCCATCTGCAGTCAAGATCAAAATCTTCATCAATACACTCCTCCCTTGGAATTATTTTGGATTTTTCTTAATCACGGCTTAGTGGTGGTTGTTTTCCTTAAATAACAGATATGTTCTTGGGACCGCAAAAGCAAGGAGCTGTTTCATCTTACATACATCAAAAAATGCTTCTTCTGGCACACTAGTACCTAACAAGAATGAATCCCTGAAATATCAGGAATACGGTTACTTCCCTCATGCGCCCCACCCTTGAACAAAATCTTAGAGAGGCACCCTTATTCTCGGAAACCTCTATTTTCAAAGTCGTAAAAGCCCTCTGAAGGACTTTTTAGTAAAAACCGCGGCATACCAACTGCTTTAGAAGTCCAATTTGAACAAACCCGCTTCAAGTCTGCTGCAAACAAGGAGGGCCTGGAAGGGTCTTGGAAACGATTGGAATGGGCCTGTTACAGATTCTCAGGCGAAGCGAAGGCCCATGACACAAAAGCCATACCTCCACAAATACTTTTTTTTGGAAAAACCCAAAATATCTGTACCTGCGTCTATATGCCAACCAGGGGATTGCCAATCCCCCCGGCAGTTATTATTTTGTCTAAGTAACATCAAACAACCCTTCAGGAGGTCAATTCATGTCCAAGCTATACTCGGCTTTCGTAATCTTTTTGAGTGTCTTATTTGTTACCGCCTGTGCTTCTCAAAATGGCTGGACACCTACTATAGACCCATCATCTTCACCAGGGGCGTACCAGACCCAGCCATATCCCCAGCAGTATCCGCCTCAAGCGCGTCAGCCAGTTGCCCCTCCACCGCAGGCCCAGTATCCCCCTCCACCGCCAGCTCCCAAGGTAACCAGGCCAGTTACCCCGGCACCTGTTGCCACGCCTCCGCCTCAGCGCAGCTATACTCAGGATCTGGCAGAATGCAAAATGCTGGCAAAACAGGTCTCTGGCTATACCCCTGAAGAAACCATCAAGGGCGGGCTCATTGGTGGTGCAATAGGGGCTGCAGCCGGAGCTGCAATAGGCGCGGCAACTGGCAATGCAGGTAAAGGCGCAGCAATCGGAGCTGCAGCCGGAGGCATTGGTGGCGGTGCCTATAAGGGCATAGATGCCGAGAGAAAATACAAGCAGGCCTATATAAACTGCATGAGAAATAGGGGCTGGAACGTAGTAAACCCTTAGTACAGTACCTCGAAAAACAACATTAATAAAAAGCAGGGGTGTGCCTATGGCACATCCCTTTTTAGTTTCCCACACGAAAGGATAGCCACTCTATCTTCTTGAGGGCCCCTGACGATAAGTGCCCTTTAACGCCTCTCTTCCAACTTCCCATACTTACATATTTTTTGAAATCCGTGGTATAAAATTCATCTTCTCTCAGATATAATAACCTCATCTCGATACCTAAAAATAAAGGAAATGGAGGGAAACAATGTCTGGAACTTATGCCGGCAGGATATTGAAAGTAGACCTGTCAACTGGTCAGACCTCTACAGAGACATTAGATGAAGGGGTCTTGAGACGCTTTATTGGCGGCCGAGGCGTGGGGACATACCTTTTGAAGGACATGATCCATGAAAAAACCGATCCATTAGGCCCTGACAACCCCCTTATCTTTGCAACAGGGCCCTTAACAGGCACGCCAGCCCCTACTGGAGGACGCTACATGGCCATCTGCAGAAGCCCTTTAACCAACCTGGTGGCTTGCTCCAATTCAGGGGGAAACTTTGGCGCAGAGCTCAAAATGGCTGGATGGGACATGCTCATGGTTCAGGGCAAGGCTGCGGGCCCTGTCTACATCGCCATTGACAACGAAGGTGCCACGATAAAGGATGGTGCCCACCTTTGGGGCAAAGACACCCATGAAACCACAGACCTTCTTCTGTCAGAGGAGGGCAATCAGGGAGCAAAGATTGCCTGCATTGGGCCTGCTGGTGAAAATCTCGTCAGATTTGCCTGTATAATCAACGAGAAACACCGGGCGGCCGGACGATCTGGAGTGGGGGCGGTCATGGGCTCAAAGAAACTGAAGGCTGTGGTGGTACAGGGTGACAAAAGGCCTCAAGCTCCCGACAAGGACTTATTCATGGAAATCATAAGAGCCAAGGTTGAAAAGCTCAAAAATGACCCTATCACAGGAGAAGCCTTGCCAAAGCTTGGCACTAAAGTACTCGACAATATCATAAACGATACCGGGGCATATCCAACGAGAAATTTTAAAGAATCTGTATTTGAGGGCACAGGGCAAATATCCGGCGAGGCGCTTGTCGCCAAGGGCTACCTCAAAAAGAACAAGGGCTGCTGGGCATGCCCTATAAAGTGTGCCAGGGTAACTGAAAGCCCCACTGGCAACAAAGGCGAAGGCCCTGAATATGAAAGTGGTTGGGCCATGGGTGCCTGTATGGGGATAAAGGATCTGGCCGTTATCACTGAAGCCAACTATATCTGCAACCGTTTGGGCATGGATACCATCTCGTGTGGCGTCACCCTGGCTTGCGCAATGGAGCTGTACGAAAAAGGCCTCATCAAGCAAGAGGAGCTCGAAAATGGTCCTGAACTTAGATTTGGCGATACCGAATCCCTCCTCTTTTACACCCATGCCATAGGGATGGCCAAAGGATTTGGCCTCAAGCTCGGCCAAGGTTCTGCGAGGCTTGCGGCGCTCTATCACGCTCCTGAGACATCCATGTCTGTCAAGGGGCAGGAACTTCCTGCGTACGATCCACGGGTCGTGCAGGGCCAGGCCTTGTCTTATGCTACGTCAAACAGGGGAGGATGCCATGTCAGGGGCTATCTCATAGCGCCTGAAATCCTTGGAGTTCCCGAAAAACTGGATCCCCTTGCCATAGAAGGAAAGGCCAAGTGGGTAAAGATCTTTCAGGACCTTACGGCAGTAATAGATTCAACTGGGCTTTGTCTTTTCAGCTCGCTCTGCCTTGGGGCAGACGATTATCGCGACCTGTTGGCTGCCTCGACTGGCTTTGATTACACCACAGATGAGATGATGCAATGCGGTGAACGGATCTGGAATATGGAAAGGCTCCTGAATCTGAAACTCGGCATGGACACAGCACAAGATACCCTGCCAGACAGGTTGCTAAAGGAACCTATCCCATCGGGTCCCCAAAAAGGTAATGTTGCAAGGCTGTCTGAAATGCTCCCTGAATACTACAGCGTGAGAGGGTGGGGCCCAGATGGCAAGCCAACTAAAGAGATCCTCGAAAGGTTGGAATTGGCATGATAATAACCATGGAACAACCCTTGTAAACCCACATAAAAAAATAAAGGGGGCCTTCAGGCTCCCTTTTCTCTTTTTCAAGATAGGCACGTACAAACCCTTTTCTGCCTGCATCCACCTTTCCCTTTGATGTTCGAGCTTGCATCCATTTTCTGTGATTATTTTCACCATGATCCTGATTTTGCAGCAGTTATTCAGTTTATAAGCAAGAGAAAAATTTCATCATTAACGTTATCTTGCGAGTTTTATGATGAATTTTCTGAATGACAATTCAGGAAAATGTTTGAAAATGATTGCGAAAAAAGGTATAAGTATACAGCTTACGTATTTTTCATTCAGGAGAAGGAGGAATAGATCATGTCAAATGCAATGGAAGCACTGACAGCTTGGATAGAGCCACGCGTAAACACCGGTATGGTGCTCCTAGGTGTGGCCTTTCTAGCAGTCGTCGCCGGGGTCCTTGCCCTTGGCGTCTACGGCTTTATCTACGGCCATGAACATATCTACGGAGTGACCAGGGAGGTACCGTGGGGCATACTGATTTCCAACTATGCCTCTTTTGCCATAATATCCACTGGACTGGTTCTCATTGCGGCCATCAGCCATGCGTTTGGTGGCAATCCCATGGCACCAGTCGCAAACAGGGCTGTGTACCTGTCGATAATCACGATATTTTCCGCCTTTTTGTCCATTGGGGTTGAACTTGAAAGCCCTCACAGGATGCTAATCTATAACATTATTTCACCCAATCTTACATCCAACATCTGGTGGATGGGAACCCTTTATGGCGCTGCAGTTGGATGTATGCTTGTGGAATTTTACGGAATCCTGACTCAGAAATGGCGCATGGCCCTATATGTAGGCGTGCTTGGCGCACTTGCCGAAGTGGGGGCAAATTCCAACCTGGGAGCAGTCTTTGGAACCCTTGCGTCAAGGCCCTTCTGGTACGGCGCACAGTTGCCTGTATTCTTCCTTTGTTCAGCTGTCATGAGTGGTGCAGCCTGTATAATCCTGTTCACCCATATCGCCTACATGATTCGCGGCGAAGAAATGGACAAGAAAAACTTTGTGGCTCTTAGAACAGTTGCAAAGGTCCTTGCACTCACGCTTTTTCTTATTGCCATAGCAACCACATGGAAACTCATCATCATGTTCACTGGAGGAGGAGCAGCCAAGCTGGCAGCCTTAAACCTTATCAAGGGCCCCTTGTCCACAAACTTCTGGGTATTTGAGACTGTCATCGGCATCGTGATACCTCTGCTGCTTCTCGTGGGAACACAAGTCAACAATGTGGCTGCCATGTCGGCCGCTTCCCTTTTGGCGCTTATTGGAGGCTTTTTCCAGCGTTTCGACCTGGTGGTGGTAGGCCAGTCTGTACCAGTTTTCTACGGTTGGGACAACTTACCGGTCTTTATGCCATATACTCCGTCACCGGCAGAATTCTTCGTGGTCTTTGGTTGCATCTGCTTGACCCTTGGAGGTTTCCTGCTTGGTGAACGTTTTTTTGGAAAGGCCTTTTCATTAAGCGAGCATTAGCCCTTAACCTGACCTTACATAGGACCTGTCTCCACGATCAAGTGTAAACAGCTCCTCTATCGCATCGAAAAAGGGGTGCCTCTCCAAGAGGCACCCTAGTCTTTCCTTTAGAATGGCGTTGAGGCCATCACGCCTACTCCCATCCCCTTGACCCTCTCTTACTTAGAATCCATCATATTGTACCGAAGCATTTGTGGACTTTAGGGATTTGTCATAATATCTTGAATGGTATCCACATGGCTTGATCTATTACCCCATTGGTTTCGTTACATTCGAGAAATGGCCCTCGGGATGTCATTGATATAGAAGAAATACAACCTCCATGCTTGCAGAACTTATATTGGAAAATTTCATCCTAATGGAACGCGCGGCCTTTGCTTTTGATTCTGGATTTACTGTGATAACAGGTGCCACAGGCGCAGGTAAATCACTGTTGGTAAAGGCGCTGAAACTCTTACTTGGAGCCCGTGCAGACACATCGGTCGTCAGACCTGGCGCAGAATATGCCACAATTCAGGCCCTTTTTGAGATCTCTGCCGATCTGGAAAAGGCACTTGGTGATTTAGGCCTGGAAATTCAAGGTGAGTTGGTCATAAGAAGGGTTATTCATTCAAAAGGAAAGAGCAGGGTATACCTGAATGGCAATCTCACTACTCTTCAGCAGCTGCGAGACGTTGCCACACGCCTTTTGAATATCGCAAGCCAGCATGAATTTCAAAATCTCTTGAAGAAAGAAAGGCAGTTGGAGATGCTGGACGACTTTGGAAATCTTCATAGGGACCGAATAAAATTGGCAAGGCTCTACAATGATGCGGCAAGACTGAGAAAGAAGGCCCAGGAGCTCCAGAAGCAATACGACCAAAGAGAGGATGAAATAGAGAGAATCAAGTGGCAAATCAAGTTGATAGATGACGTAGACCCCAAGGAAGACGAAGAGCATAAACTGGAAAAAGAACGGTCACTTCTGCGCTCTTCCAGCAAACTCCGGGAACTCGGAGATGAAATTTATCAGAGGCTATACGGAGCCCAGGGCAGCGTCACGGAAGAACTGTCAAACTGTAGGATCTCCATGTCCAAAATGGTGGAGCTAGACCCAGGCCTTGAGCCACTCAGGGAATTACTGGAAGCCATAAGCTTTCAGGCGGACGACATAGCCATGTCCATCAGGGACTACCTTCATGCTCTGCCATCAGACATCGTCAAACTCGACAGCATTGAAGAACGGCTCTTCAAACTCCAAGGCCTGAAGAAGAGATTCGGACCTGAAATCTCTGATGTGCTGGCCCACAGACAAGCCTTAGAAAAGGAACTCGACAGGTATCAACACCTGGAACATGAGATGGAGCACGTGTTTGAGAGGCTAAAAAAGGCTGATGAAAAACTCTGTAAGGCAGCCAAGGAACTGAGCACAAAGAGAAAACGTCTCTGCAAGGCCATGGAAGAGGCTGTTGCCCAAGAATTGTCATCACTGGACCTTCAAAGGGCCAGGTTTAAGGTACGGCTCACCTGCCCTTTGGAAATAAGCGCAGAATCAGTATCCCGCCGTGGGGCAGACCAGGTGGAATTTGCGTTTTCGGCCAATCCTGGCCAACCTCTCAGGCCTCTCGCCCTGGTGGCATCTGGAGGAGAGCTTTCCCGCATACTCCTTGCGCTTAAAAGCATCGGAGGGAAGCAGGAAATAGAAGAAACACTCGTTTTCGATGAGATAGATACTGGATTAGGTGGAGAAGTAGCTGAAAACGTGGGCAGAAAGCTTAAAAAAATGGGTAAAACCCATCAGGTTATAGCCATCACCCACTTTCCTCAAATAGCTGCCATGGGAGAAAGACACCTCGTCGTGGAAAAACAAGACAGACACGGTGCTACTATCAGTGAAATAAGGGAGCTTTCACCCAAAGAACGCCTTGATGAGATAGTAAGAATGCTTGGTGGAGAAACGGAAACAGCCAAAAGATATGCGAACGAACTGCTTGATACTGTACTCCGGCGGACTTGACAGCATCCTTGCATGCAAGGTCATAGAGGAACAGGGTATACGGCCTGTTGCCATCCAGTTCACATCCCCTTTTTTCGGATTTGAGTTAAAGAGAAAGGGACATATCGAGAAGGTCAGGCAAAAATATGGTATTGAGCTATACCTCGTGGACCTTTCGGATGAATACCTCAGGATGGTGGTAAATCCTCCCCATGGATACGGACGTTACCTGAACCCGTGCATCGACTGCAAGATCCTAATGGTCAAAAAGGCCCTTTCTCTCATGAAGGAATTTGAGGCATCATTTATTGCCACAGGAGAGGTGCTGGGCCAGCGCCCCATGTCCCAAAGGAAGGACACCCTCTGGATAATAGAAAGAGACAGCGGTGCCCAGGGCAAGCTGCTGAGACCCCTTTCGGCAAGATTTCTCCCTGAAACCCCTATGGAAAAAGAGGGCTTGGTGAACAGAGACCTTTTGCCTGCCATTTCAGGCAGGAGCCGGAAGCTGCAAATGACCCTTGCAAAAAGATTCAAGATAACGGATTATCCTGCTCCTGCAGGTGGCTGCGTATTGGCTGACCCTATACTCTCACGGAGATTCAAAAGGATCTTTGAGACGTGGCCAGATTTTTCAAAGACGGATTGCATCTCCGCCCAGACAGGCAGACATTTCTTAATAGAAGAAACAGGCTGGGTCATGGTGGGCAGGAACCAGGCGGAAAACATGAAGCTTGAACGGCTCGCCTTGCCAGGGGACCTGTTGGTCCGGCCCAAAGAGGTGCCAGGCCCCATTTGTATAGTCCGCTACTCCTGTTCAGACAAGGCGGTAGAGATCGCTGGCCGTATCTGTGCGAGATATTCCAAAAAGCTCCAAGACAAAGGACAGTTCAAGGTTTTGGTTCAAAGGATTGATGGGGGGCCTAAAAGGATCATAAATATTGGAGAGCCTGCCACAGACAGTGAGCTTGACGAGTGGAGATTCTGACATGGGCTCGCCCCCTTCACTATGACAGAACCATAAGGGCTGTTGGTCGTCGGGCCACTCAATACTCCAGTTATCTGGATTAAAAAAGGACTTTCTTGACATTATCTGAACTAAAAGGCATCCTACAGGCAATTTGAAACAAGTGCGTTTCCTATTGTCTTATAGAAAGACGGCAAGAATTGCTATTTGAAGGCTCTGGTCCGGCCCAGTCAAGCCGCACCCTGCTGAAAATCTTTACAACGAGAGGAGAAATCCCGGAACGATGTTGGACATAATAAGGAAAAATGCAGCGTCCTGGTTGATGAAATTTATTCTGGGGGCCATTGTCGTGGTCTTCATATTTTGGGGAGTGGGAACATTCAGATCCCAACGCCTGGACATCATGGCGAAGGTAAATGGCCAAAAGATCCTGGTGGAAGATTACCAAAAGGCCTACAACAATACGGTTGAAAGGCTCCGCAAGATGTATGGGGGATCCCTACCAGAGAGTATCCTCAAGCAGATGAACCTGAAACAACAAGTTCTCGACCAACTCATAGACAGCAAACTCATAGAACAAGCAGCAGACAAGATGGGGGTGCTCGTAACCGACAAGGAGATCCAACAGGTCATACTGAGTATTCCAGCGTTCAAGCAAGATGGCATCTTTAATCAACGCCTTTATCAGGCTGCACTCAGGAATGCCGGTTTGAAGCCTGTCGATTTCGAAGAAAACGTCCGGAAGGAGATGTATCTCAGAAAGGTCCAAGCCTTGCTGACTGCAGGTGTGTTCGTTCCAGATTCCGAAGCCATTCAACATTACAAATATGACAACGCAGAAATCGACATCGAATTTATAAAGATAAACGCATCAGATTGTGTACCTTCTGTAAACGCCACAGATGCCAAACTGAAAGAGTGGTTCCAGGCCCACAAAGAGGAATTCAAGACAGATCCACAGATAAAGCTCCGCTATGTCCTTTTTGACAGAAAAGACCTTGAAAAGGGAGTAAATGCCACAGATGCCGAGATAAATAGCTATTTCCAAGAGCATCAGGCAGAATTCCATGTTCCTGAGATGAGAAAGGCCAGCCATATACTCCTAAAGGTGCCCACAGATGCCAATGCCACCAAGACAGCAGAAATAAGGCAAAAGGCCTTATCTATTGCCAAAAGGATCAAGGCTGGGGAATCCTTTGCCGCCCTTGCAAAGAAGTATTCCCAAGACCCTGCCACAGCCCAAAAGGGGGGAGAGCTGGGATTTTTTAAAAAGGGCGTGATGGTAAAACCCTTTGACGAAAAGGTGTTTTCCATGAAGGAAGGTGAAGTCAGTGAGCCTGTCAAGACGAGATTTGGCTTTCACATAATCAAACTCGAAAAGATCAAACCTGCCAGGGACAAAAGCCTCAAGGAAGTACGAAAGCTCATTGAAAGAAAGATCAAGGCCAAAAAGGTGGAAAAGCTTCTTTGGGATCAGGCCAATAAGGCGTATGACACCATCATCGAGCTTGGAAGCCTAGAAGGCTATGCAAAAAGTGCCAACAAGACCATTGAAGTGACTGGATTTTTCCCGCGCAGCCATCCGGCTCCCATTCTCGGATACAACCCCCAAGTGTTGGGGGCTGTATTCTCCTTAGGCAAAGGGGAATTGAGCTCCTTACTTGAGGTTCCCAAAGGTGTGCTCATTGCAGAAGTCGTTGACAAAAAGGCCCCTTACATCCCTGCCTTCAAGGAAGTAAAAGACAAGGTCAAAAATGCATATATCCAGGATGCCTCATTGGAGCTGTGCAGAAAAAAGGCGGAAAACATTCTCGATATGGCCAAAAAGAAGGGTTTCGAAGAGGCGGCCAAACACTTTGGTCTAAAGATGGAAGATACGGGCTTCTTCAAGAGGACAGATATAGCGGCACGGGGCAAGTTGCCAGAGCCTGTGGTCAAGGATGCCCTTTCTCTTTACAAGGCGAAGCCTTTCCCTGAAAAGATCTCTTCTTATGGCAGGTCTTTCTTCGTCCTCCATCTAAAAGGGACAAAGGATGATGCCGACATGAAGGCCTTTGCCAAAAAGAAAGGGGAAATAAAACAAAGGGTAAGACAGTGGAAGGCCCAGACATGTTTCTCTGACTGGCTCAAACACCAAAGGGAAAAGGCCAGGATAGAGATCTTGAGAAAACCGTAGGAAGAAAAAAACAATAATGAAACTATGTGATCTCCACACCCATACCACTGCTTCGGATGGCTCCGACACACCTGAGGAGCTTATTGTCCTGGCGAAAAAGGCAGGTCTTTCGGCAATCTCGATTACCGATCATGACACCACAGCGGGCCTTCCAATGGGCAGGCAGACAGCCAAACGGGAAGACATGGAATTCATTCCAGGGGTGGAGCTTAGCGTATCTTTTCCCAAGGGGAACATGCACCTCTTGGGTTATTTCATCAATGAAGGCTCAGATGCACTTCATGAGGTTTTAAAAAGGGTTCAAAAGGCCAGGGCTGATCGAAACCCCAGGATTATAGAAAGGCTTCAGACATTAGGCATTCCCATTACAATGCAAGCAATAGAAGAAATCGCCCTTGGAGGACAGATAGGCCGGCCTCACATAGCCAGGTTTCTCGTTGAAAGGGGTTATGTGAAGTCAGTGGGCCAGGCATTTGATAAATATCTCAAAAAGGGCGGACCCGCATACGCGCCAAAATCCATATTGAGCCCCCAGGAAGCCATTGAGACAGTAAGAAAGGCCCAGGGGGTTCCGGTTCTGGCGCATCCCTTCTCACTCATGGCCAAAGACAAACAAGAACTGGAACAGATAGTTTCAGGCTTGAAAGCACAAGGACTTATGGGCATAGAATGTTACTACAGCGAACATGATGAAGGTTTCACTGCAACATGCCTTGAAATATCAAAAAAATACGACCTGGTAGCCACAGGAGGCAGTGATTATCATGGCAAGGCCAAGCCCTATATCAAGCTCGGACGTGGTAAGGGCAACCTTCGCATACCATATTCCTGTGTAGAGGCGTTAAAAGCAGCAAGGGATGCCCTGTAAAAAGATTCCAGCCATATCCGTTTGTCTCATCCTATCCATTCTCATCCTGAACCCGGTCGATTTCGTGTTTGCACGATCAGGTGAAGGCCCAGACTATGGAGATGCCATCATATCGGGCTCCATAGGGGATGCCTCGAATCTCATCCCCATGTTGGCCTCTGATGCCACATCTCATGAAATAGCCAGTCTTATCTATAATGGCCTTGTGAAATACGACAAGGACCTCAACCTGGTTGGAGACCTTGCTGAGTCGTGGACAATCACCAATGAAGGCAAGACCATAACCTTTCACCTGAAACATGGGATCAAGTGGCAAGATGGCGCTCCCTTCACCTCCGCCGACGTGCTCTTTGGCTTCAATACAATCGTGGACCCTAAAACCCCGACCGCCTATGCAGGCGACTTTCTGGAAGTGGAAAGGGCAGAGGCGCCAGATCCTTACACATTCAAGGTTACGTACAAAGAACCCTTTGCACCAGCGCTGAGTTCATGGGGAGACATAGTGGTCTTGCCAAAGCACCTCCTCCAGGGAAAAGACATCACCAAAAGCTCCCTTTCCCGCAAGCCTGTAGGGCTCGGCCCTTACAAACTGAAGCTCTGGAAGACCCAGGAGCGGATAGAACTCGTGGCCAATGCAGACTACTTCGAGGGAAGGCCCTATCTCGACGGCTTTATCATGCGCATAATACCAGACCCTGCCACCATGTTCATGGAGCTCAAGGCTGGCGGACTCGACTGGATGAGCCTGTCTCCTGTTCAGTACCAGCGGCAGACCAATACGCCCTTTTTCAAGAAAAATTTTAGAAAGTATAAATATCTTTCGTTTTCATATACATATCTTGGTTACAATCTGAAACATCCATTCTTCAAGGACAAAAGGGTCAGACAGGCAATATCATATGCCATCGACAAGAAAGAAATCATCCGAGGTGTGCTTCTAGGCCTTGGGGTGGAAGCCACAGGCCCCTACAAGCCAGATGCATGGTTTTATAATCCCCATGTGAAACATTATCCCTATGACCCTAAACGGGCCAAACACCTCTTGAAGGAATGCGGATGGCAGGACACTGATGGAGATGGCATACTGGACAGAAACGGTATCCCGTTTTCCTTTACCGTCCTTACCAATCAAGGCAACTCCCTCAGGGACAAGACTGCCCAGATCATCCAGTACAGATTGGGCCAGATAGGGATAAAGATGAATATCAGGCAACTAGAATGGACGGCATTTATCAACGACTTCATAGACAAGAGGCGTTTCGAGGCGGTAATCCTGGGCTGGACCTTGGGCCAGGACCCTGATATCTACGATATCTGGCATTCATCCAAGACCGGCCCAAAGGAGCTCAATTTCATCGGTTACAAGAATGCCGAGGTGGACCGCCTTCTCATCAAGGGAAGAAGGACCTTTGACAGGGACAAGAGAAAAAAGATCTATTTCAAGATCCAGGAGATCCTGGCTGAGGATCAGCCCTATACCTTTCTGTATGTACCCATGGCCCTTCCAATTGTCCATGCAAGGTTTCACGGGATAAAGCCAGCTCCAGCAGGCATAAGCTATAATTTCATCAGGTGGTGGGTCCCTAAAAATGAACAAAAATATATGATGCGTTAGCATATGGACTTTCTTATCTGGATTGCAAAGAAGCTATTGACCCTTATTCCCACATTCATAGGGATCACACTCATCTCATTTTTTGTCATGCACCTTGCCCCTGGTGAGCCCATGAGCCTTCAGGCAGATTTCAATCCAAAGATGACGCCAGAAATGAGACAAAGGCTCAGGGCACAGTATGGACTGGACAAACCCTTGTACGTTCAGTACGCGAAATGGTTCAAGGGCCTGGTTCAACTGGATCTTGGACGCTCGTTTTCCCCAGACAGGAGAAAGGTTTGGGACAAGATAAAGGAAAGGCTTCCTGTTACCATCCTGATCAATGTGCTTTCAATGATACTGATCATCGTGGTATCAATCCCTCTTGGGGTAAGGGCTGCTGTACGCCAAAACAGCCTCTTTGACCAACTCACCACTATTCTGGTCTTTGTTGCCTATGCTGCACCTGCTTTCTGGGTGGCGCTTCTGTTAATGCTCTATTTCGGCATAGAGCTCAATTGGTTGCCTGTATCAGGCCTTCACACCCTCATGGGCTACGAAAGCATGGACACCTGGCACAAGGTATTGGACTGGGCAAGGCACCTAGTGCTTCCTGTATTCGTGTCAGCCATTGGTGGTCTGGCTGGTTTTTCCCGTTATACCAGATCCTCCATGCTGGAGGTCCTCAGGCAGGACTTTATTACCACGGCACGGGCAAAGGGGCTTCCTGAAGGCACGGTGATCTATAGGCATGCGCTTCGCAATGCACTTCTTCCCCTGATTACCATTCTGGGGCTTTCTATTCCCGGACTGATAGGTGGAAGCGTCATCTTTGAATCCATCTTTGCCATCCCTGGTGTGGGCCAGCTCATGTGGTCATCCGTCATGGCAAGGGATTATCCTGTGCTTATGGGTAACTTGGTCATAGTCTCAGTACTTACGCTACTTGGCAACCTGCTGGCCGATATGGGCTATGCAGCCGTGGACCCGCGCATAAGGACAGGCCTCAGGGGGGAGGAATAGAATTCCATGGCAAAGGCTGCACCAGAAAAAAGACGTAATAAGATATTTTCCTTTATTGCCGCCTTGCTGGCCAACCCCTTGGCCATTTCCGGTTCCGTAATTGTGTTTGTATTGTTTATGACAGCACTGCTTGCACCACTTTTGGCACCTTATGACCCCCAGGCCATAGACACCTATCACATCCTAGAGGCTCCCTCTTCTATGCACTGGCTTGGAACAGACTCCCTGGGCCGCGATTGCCTTTCCAGACTCATCTATGGTTCAAGAATATCTTTGCTTGTAGGCTTTGTGGCCGTGGGTATTGCCACTGCCGTGGGCACGGTGCTTGGTGCACTTGCTGGTTTTTATGGCAAGTGGATAGATACCATCGTCATGCGTTTCGTGGACATAATGCTCTGTTTTCCCTCCATATTCCTGATAATGGCAGTTATCGCATTTCTCGAGCCATCCATCTGGAACATCATGGCCGTAATAGGACTTACGGGGTGGATGGGGGTTGCCCGCCTGGTACGCGCAGAATTTTTAAGCCTCAGAAAGAGGGATTTCGTGCTTGCTGCAAGGATCTCAGGCGCATCGAACATGAGAATCGTATTCAGTGAAATTCTTCCAAACGCCATCGCACCCATTATCGTTTCCGCCACCTTGGGAGTCGGGGGTGCCATACTCACGGAAAGTGCCCTAAGCTTTTTAGGAATAGGAGTACAACCTCCCACACCAAGCTGGGGCAACATGCTGACTGAAGGCAAGGACAATCTTGAGATAGCCTGGTGGCTTTCAGTATACCCTGGCCTTGCGATACTCATCACCGTATTAGGTTATAACCTTCTTGGAGAAGGGCTCAGAGATGCCCTGGACCCTAGAAAACGAGGCTGAATATCTTTACGGTCCTCAATAGTGATATGGAACAAAGCCCACCACAGGAAATAAAACTCAGGGCAACTGTAGAACGAATCACATATTCTGATCCTGAATCCGGCTTTGCCATATTAAGGGTGAAACCCAAAAAGGGCTCATGCTTCACCGTAAAGGGCCATATTTGTGAACTTGCCTCCAATGCAGGCCTTGTGGGAGCCGAATTTGAATTCATTGGGTCCTGGAAGATGACAAAGTATGGACGCCAGTTCGACTTCAGCCAGTATTGTTTGATGGGAAGCGAGCTCCACTTTTTCCTCAGCAAGGTGGTAAAGGGGTTGGGAGACAAGATGGCCAGAAACCTGATAAAAGAGTTCGGCGAAGAACAGCTAGTCAATATCTTGGACAATGAACCGGAACGACTGCTCAAGGTCAAAGGCATAAAGGAAAAACGGCTGTCTTTGATCAAGCGCTCCTGGCATAAACACAGGGCCCTCAAATCCCTTGCCTCATATCTTGGTGGCAGAGGCCATATCACACCCAATCTGCTGGTGCGCATCTATAACCATTTTGGCGACCAATCCTTGGAGATCATCAAGGAAAACCCTTACAAACTCACTGAGGTGCGTGGCATTGGTTTCAAGACCGCAGACAAGATAGCCCTGGCCCTGGGAATAGCAGCAGACTCGCCATGGAGAATAAAGGCTGGCATCAATCATGTTCTTGTAGATGCAGCTGAATCCCAAGGACACTGTTACTTGGAAAGCGATCACCTTCTGACTGCTGCAAAAGAACTCCTTGCCACTGAGGAAGCCCAAGTCACAGATTCCAGGATCTCAGGGGTTGTGAACAAGATGATCCTCGAAGGGGTGATTGTCAGGGGGGAAAAAGGTGAAATAGGCCTTTCTTCATATAAATACATGGAAGACAAGCTCAGGGAATTCTTTCTTGAACGATCTAAAACATGGCAGAGAAAGACCCTCAGCCTGGAAGAGGTAGAAGAATTTATCACCAGTTACGAGGCTATGAAAGGGGTTGAATTTGCAGATGAACAAAAGGAGATAATCAAGAAGATCGCCACTGAGCCCCGGCTTGTCTTTGGGCTTGCTGGCTATGCAGGCACAGGAAAGACCACGGTTTGCAGGGCAATTCTCGAGCTTCTAGGACAATATTATGTCGACCGGGAAGACATAATCTGTTGTGCCTTTACAGGAATGGCCTCGTCACGCCTCAGAAAGACCACTGGCCACGAGGCAGTGACCATCCATTCCCTGCTGAAATATAAAGGGGAAAACCAGTTTGAACACGGCCCGGACAATCCAGTACCCTACAAGGTCATCGTGCTGGATGAGGCCTCAATGGTGAATCTATCCCTTTTCTACCGCTTGGCACAGGCACTGAGGCCCACCACACTTTTGATCCTCGTTGGAGATCCGGCACAGCTTCCGCCCATAGGCGCAGGAAACGTCTTTTCAGATGCGCTTTCTACAGGGCTGATCCCATCCATACATCTGACCAAGATATTCAGGCAGGGAGAAGACAGCGTTCTTGCACTTTTTGCCAATGAGATCAGGCAGGGCCGAGTCCCGGAAGGCGTTGAGCTTCGTAACTGGAACGATTTTTCATATGAAAACCTGGAAATTCACAATATATTTTCCATCAAGAGACAAAACAAAAACGAAAAGGAGCTAAAGAAACTCCGAGAAGAAAATAACCAGGCCATCCTGAACAGGATCATGGAACTTGCCGCCTTTTACGTGAAACAGCTGACTCATCCATCCTGGGACTTTCAAGTTCTCACTCCCATGCGGATCGGCCAGCTTGGAACAGAAATCTTGAACAACAGGCTTCAGGATATACTCAACCCGTCCTTAAAATCCAGAAGCATCACTAGATCTGGTATCCGCCTCAAGGAGGGAGACAAGGTAGTACATCTCCAGAACAAGGACATGGAAGTCATGCCCTGGGATGAATTCATAGGAAATGGCAAACAATTTTCTCGTCAGGAATTCAGGCGAATCTTCAATGGCAATGTAGGGCTGGTCTCCCGAATCGACATGGAAAGCGAGCAGTTTTTCGTAGTCTATCCCGAAAGGATAGTGGTTGCCTATGAATTCGACCATCTGGGTGACATCTTGGAACTGGCCTATGCCTTGACAGTCCACAAGGCCCAGGGCAGCCAATACAGGATCGTGGTGATTCCCCTTTCCAATTCCCATTTCATCATGCTGAACAACAAGTGGTTCTATACTGCCATTACGCGTGCCGAAGAAAAGGTCTTTCTCATTGGCCAGCGATTCGCCCTTAAACGTGCCTGCACCAATGTTCAAGGAGTGGAGCGCCTAACATGGCTGAAAAATAAAAGTTGACCCTCCAATTGATTGTTCAAATAGATACTATTTTATGCTAATCTCATATTTATAAATTGTAACAGCTTAAAAAAACAGCAACTCAGGCAGTTGACCTGCCGTCGGCCCAGTGTTAAATAAAAAAGGCCAAAATGCATTCAGGCAGCAATTTTACTACATTATGAACAGGTTAGAGAGATAGCATGATACTAATTCTTAAGGAAAGTGTGGACAAGGACGGCCACGAATTAAAAAGGATCTATGAATTTCTGGAAAATTTTCCAGGCCTAAATATCAGGATAATCGAACTCACAGGAGAAACCCGTACAGTTAGGGAGGTGCATCTTATTGGCCCCACCCATAACGTGCCTGAAGAGGTGCTTAGCTCCATGCCAGGGGTTGAGAAGGTGGTCAGGGTTTCCACCAAATACAGGCAAATCGGGCGTCACGACGTCAACTTTGTTCCTGTGGGCTTCACTTACAACGGAGTCAAATTCGATCAGGACGGCTTGAATATCTTTGCCGGCCCTTGCGCCGTTGACACCCCGGAATACGTGGAAGAGGTATTCAAGGATCTCAAGGAGCTAGGAATTGTCACGGCTCGAATGGGAGCCTACAAACCTAGAACCAGCCCCTATGACTTCCAGGGCCATGGAGCCGCATGCTTGCCGTGGGTATTTGAACTTGCAGGCAAGTACGACATCAAGGTAATTGCGATGGAGGTCCTCAAGGAAATACACATTGAGGAGATCATAAGGGCCCTTGAAGAGGCTGGCAATCCCACGGGAGTGATGCTCCAGATAGGCACCAGAAATGCCCAAAATTTTGAACTCTTAAAGGCGGTTGGGTCTCAGACAGAATTACCTGTCCTGTACAAGAGGGGGATGGGTCTCACAATAGAGGAATCTTTAAATGCTTGTGAATACATAGCAAGTGAGGGCAACCGCAATATCGTCTTCTGCCTCAGGGGGATAAAGACCTCCATGAGCTCCCCCCATAGAAACATGGCGGACTTCATACACGTACCAGTAATTCACAGGCTCACAAGGCTTCCTGTATGTGTTGACCCGAGCCATTCAATTGGCTCTAAGGACAGAGCGCCAAATGGCCTCATGGATATCTTCAATGCCGCAGCCCAAGGCGTAATAGCAGGGGCCAACATGATCCTTGTTGAGTGTCATCCAGAGCCAGAGCAAGCCCTTTGTGATGGCCACCAATCCCTTACACCGAAAGAACTCGAACTGTTCATTAGAGATATCGCAATAGTGAGAGAAGCGTATGAAAAGCGCATCAATACGTATTCTCAGCAAATGGTCAAGGAAATGAGCAAGTAAGCCTCATCACCATAAATTGATCTTTTTTAGTTGGGAGGGTCATTAAAAGAGATCAAAAATAACAGATAGACAGGAGGTGAAAAAACAGAGACAACCCAATGGATTCGTAAGGAGTTTTTGGATTATCCAAACATTCATTTAAGGAGGGAAAAAATGAAAAAGATCTTGACTGTATTTGCCGTAGCCATGATTTCACTGTTTACGGCAGCCTTGGCCTTTGCGGGTCCAGGTACAGTAAATGTCCAGACACTTGGAGATATTACAATCAGGATGGGCGCTCAGGTACGCCTGGTACCCACGCAGGAAATCAGTAGAGATTTTGGTACATCCAGTGAATTGAGCAAGGAACAGGAACAAAGAGCAGTGGGTATCATGAGGAAGGTTGGAGTCTTGGGCAGCAGCCTCAAGGACCATTTGAATGAAGCTGGCGGCGCATTAAAAGACGGCTATATCCGTGGTGAGAACAGGCTGTTTTTCAACTTTGCCCACGACCAAGACTGGGATGTGTACTTTGCATTGGAATCTGATACCACCCTGGATAGGACTGCTGTAGACCGCACAGACTTCGCATATGGTCTCCAGAGCCAACAGTTTGGTATTGAAAGGTTGAATGCATCCTTCAATCTGCCCTGGATCAATTCCCGTTTCAATGGTGGATGGGACGTCAAGGGCGCTGATGTGGGATTTGGAGGCCTGATCTATGGCGATGATGATCCAGGCCTGGGTATCACAGGATGTGCCAATGGCTTCAAATGGGCTGCATGGTATATCAAGAAAGACGAGCAAGAGGCTGGTTATGCCGGCATAGACGGAGCGCCAAATGATGACGTCAAGAGGAATGTCAACCCCATAGGCCCTCCAACCCAGCAGTCCCACACCGACCGCACCTTTTACATGGGCAAACTCGGCTATACCTTTATGAAGAATACCTATGTGGAAGGCGTTTTCCTTTATGACCAGAACAATCAGCAGGGCAACCATATCGATATAGATAGGTTTTTTGGAGCCATCAACTACAAAGGCAATTACGGTATCTTCCATCCAATGGCAGAATTTGCCTATGTAGGCGGAACCTTCGACAATGATCGCGAGATCGACTATGACATCAGCTCCTATGCCTTCTACGGAGATCTGCTGGCAGACCTCCATGAAATGGTTGGCATCAAGAAATTTGAGGTGCACGTGGGTGGTTATTGGCTCAGGGGTGATGATGATCCCAATGACGATGACCTTGAAGGCTTTACCCCAGCAGTGGGAATCACAAGGTTCACTCCAAGGTTCGGAAGCGAGCAGTCAATATCTCACGATGGCAACCCATTCTTGGGCCAGATCCTTTACAGCATGTTCCCGACATATTATGGAACAGTCCGCGGCGGTGGCATCAACGGTGCAGCTGCTCTTGATAACCCAGGCTTCAGCATGGTCGGTGGCGGAATCAATGCCGGATACGGCAATTGGACCTACATAACCCATGTAATGGCCATGTGGTTCAATGAGACAGAGGCAGTTGAAAACTACTTCACCACAATGGGTGTAACAGGAAATGTCGATATAGATAGCTTCATGGGTGTTGAGTGGAACAATGAAATCCGTTACCAGCTCTTCAAGTCAGTTACCATTAAGGGCGGAGCAGCATTCCTCTTCCCAGGAGCTGGCGCCAAGGATATTACCCAAGCAGTCAACGCCTATGGCCGTGATGTTGACTTTGAACAAGGAAAAGACAGCGATGACGTTTCCATGCGCTTTGCTGCAGAATTTCTGTGGTTCTTCTAGGATAATCAGAGCCACTTAGAAATCGCAAAAATGAGAAAGGCCCAGGTCACAATGACTTGGGCCTTTTTATTTTGTCAGGCCAAAAACAGATTTTTACTTATATCAAATACCCATGACAGCCTCGACTATTGCTTCACTGTCTAGACCCTGCATCCTGTAAAGATCAGCCGGTTTTCCAGAGGCACCATAGGAACGAACTCCAAGATTTACCACCTTCTGGCAAATGCCATGTCTTATAAGGGTCCTGGCAGTGATGGCACCGATGCCCGTATGGACCACGTGATCCTCCACAGTGACTATGGGGCCATTTTGAGCAGCCTCACATATGGCCTCTTCGTCAACAGGTTTCAAGGATGCTGTATTGAGGACAGATACATCTACCCCCTTTTGCGTTAACGTCTTCCAAGCATCCAGGACATAGGGCATTACAGAGCCGTAGGCTATAATGGTACAGCTGTCCTTTCCCCTTCTCAGCCAATCCGCCTTGCCTGGGACGAATGTATAGTCGGGTCCAAAAAAAGGTTTGCCATATTCATCCAAAACCACGGACATCTTGGAACGGCCCATACCTACAAAAAAATTCCCTTCAGTGGAGGCGACATATCTTACGATTCTGTCTGTCTGGTTGGGGTCAGCCGGTATAAAAATGGAAAAGCCAAAAAGATTTTCCATGATCCCAATATAATCGATGCACTGATGAGTAGGGCCATCCTCACCTACATCCAGGCCCACATGCGTGGCCACCACCTTGAGATTTGTGTGGTTCTGGTCACTCAAGCGATGTTGATTATAGGTTTCGCACACAGCGAATACCCCAAAGGTACTGAAAAAGGCAGCAAAGCCATCCCGGCTCATGGCGGCAGAACACACCGCGCCATGATGTTCCTGAATCCCGACCTCGAAAAAGGCATTGGACGAAACCTCGTGAAAACCTTGCATCTTCACAGAACCTTCAAGGTCGCAACTGAACCCTACTATCTTGGGATGCTCCTTGCCGAGATTGTTCTTTTCAGCCAGGGATTTTAGGGCATTTCCATATGCGGAACGGCAATCTGTCACCTGGTCTGCTGCGTAAACGATTGGTTCACCAGGGTCTATACGCCGAGTAGGCATCTTTCTAAAGGCATGAGTAACAGGCGAAATCTTTCTGGCCTCACGTTTTTTTGCCCATTCATCAAGGATTCCAGGATCAAGTCCGATCTCCTTAAGGGCATCTTGGGCCATGTCCAATGGAAGAGGAGAGCCATGATACTTGGCCTTGTCTTCCATGAAGGATACTCCCCTACCCATTATTGTGCGGTTGACAATGACTACAGGTCTTTCGGAAACGAGGTTTTCATGGAGAATCGCTCTCCTCAGCCCCTTGTAGAACTGATTGAAATCGTTTCCGTCCGGCACATAGACGACATTCCACCCTGCTGCCTCATATTCTTCCCGAACCCTTACTGGCATCACTTCTTCTGTATTTCCGCCAATCTGGAGATGATTCCTGTCCACGATGCAAAACAGATCCTTGAGGCCATATTTGACTGCGAAGCGTCTGGCCTCTGCCACCTGACCCTTTTGCTGTTCGCCGTCTCCCATGAGGCAAAAGGTGCGGGCCTTGTCCCGCCCCAGTAGCCTTGCTGAAAGACCAAAACCATCTGCCGCAGATAATCCCTGGCCGAGATTGCCTGTGTTCCATTCCACCCCAGGCACACCCTGCTCAATATGGCCGCCAAAGGCAGAACCCGCCCTTCTGAATTCGGTCAGAAAGGCCTCCTCTGTAAAATAACCATATTCTGAAAGGACTGCGTAAACGGCCGGAGAAATATGGCCTATGCTTATGATCATTCTATCCCGATCTTCCCAGTCTGGGTTTTCGGGATCATGGCGCAAGATGGCGTATAAAACAAGCAGTGCATGGAGACATGAAAGAGAGCCTCCTGGATGGCCGCTTTTCGCCAGCGTTGTAGAAATGATTATACGTCCTGCACAACGCTGCCACATCTGTGACAGTATCTCGAGCTGCTCTTCACTAAGGCTTTCCTGTTTTTTTAAGTCGATCCGAAACATAATCAAATTAACCTTATAGAAATAGAATTGGGTGACAATGTAATCTTACTTTGAACTATCAAATACCTTTATGACAAGGTCGGTAATATCTGCATCTGGCGAGGTGTAATAGATTCCAGGCATGTTCTTTTCCATTATGACAACATAATGCTTGTCCTTGCCTATCTTGGTGACAACCTTTTCCAACTGTTTCAAGATGGGTTCCATCCGCTTTGACTCAGCTTGACGCATCTCGTATTGTGCATCGTCACTCTTGTCTTTGAATTCCCTGAGCATCTTTTTATATTGACGCTCCTTCTCAGCCCTTGCCTCCTCATTCATCAAGGGGGCCTTCTTCTCCATTTCTTGCTTGAAGGCCTTGAGTTCCTTTTGCTTTGCCTGGAGCTGCTTCTTCAGTTTCTCAAATTTTTTGTTGAGTTCAGCCATGGCCTTCTTCCCTGCCTTGGAATTTCGTAGCACCTTCTGCATGTTGATTACAGCTATTTGGCTTTTTTGTGCATAAACCAAGGAATCTGAGAAGACAAAGGAAGCCAACAAAACAGCACAAAAGAAACCAGCGACAACACGTTTACCAAATAAATTCATTATCTTTACAACCTCCATACAAAAAGCTGCACAGCCTGAAAAGACTGTGCATAGTAAATTTTAGACAAGGATTTTGATGAGAAAGCCTGCGGACAGAACTTTGCCCAACAATCTCTCTTACTTTGAAGGACAGAAGGCCCTAACGAAATATAATAAAATCATCCCTGCGGTTCTTAGCCCATGCGGCTTCATTGTGCCCGGGATCCAAGGGTTTTTCCTCACCAAGGCTGACTATTGATATGCGGTCTGGGCTCACCCCCATCATAACAAGATAATCCTTGGCGGCCTTGGCTCTTTTTTCACCTAGGGCCAAATTGTATTCATTAGTACCCCTTTCATCACAATTTCCTTGAATTTCTATCTTTATATCTGGGTGATCAAGCATGACCTGGGCATTTTTCTCCATTCTGTCCCTCATGTCAGGCCTGATGGTATAACGGTCGAAATCAAAATAAACCGGCAGGAACGGAGCACTGGTGCGGGCTTCACTTATGGCATTCTCTGCCCCTGGCTCCCGGATTCCCTCGCTTCCTATAACACCTTCCTGAAGTTCACTGCCTGGTGCCTTTCCGGCCTCGCCCTTCTTGACCTGTTCCACAGGTATGCCTGTACCCGGCCCGGATACAGACTCTGTCTTGCTGCCGCAAGAACACAGCAAAAATGAAATAAACAAAAAAGCCAAACCGATCCCCAAGATTCTTGTTGCTCTCATATCATCCCCTCATTTTCAAATTAGACCACCAATGTGCTCTGTTGAGTTCAATTTATCAGAGAGGAACCAAAATTCAACTTGATTTTTGTATATGTTTTCCCAGTGGGGCCTTTATCTCACCCAAACCGAGCATCCAAACAATAAAGATGAAGAAAAACTTCCATTGTCTTCTCATAAGATATTTAAAAGATCCCAAAAATCTCATTTCCAGCAGGGGACTTATCGAAGATTTCAAAAACGAAATTTTTACAAAATTGTAATTTTCTCCTTCTGATTTTTCAAAAATGTAACCAAAAAATGGGGGCTTCACTGGAGATTTTAAACAAAATCAATTAGTTGAATCTAAATCTCTATTGGCAAAGTACTTGCACTGTCCTGATTGATTTTTGCAGGAGAGTAAAAGATTATGCAGCCAATTTCATCTGGTGACACAGCGTTTATTCTGGCCTCGGCAGGCCTGGTTCTCCTTATGACCCCTGCCCTGGGCCTTTTCTACGGTGGAATGGTCAGAAACAAGAATGTTTTGGCCACCATCATGCAAAGTCTGATAATGATCGCAATTATCAGTTTTGAGTGGGTCTTCGTAGGTTATTCCTTGTCTTTTGGGCCAGACGTCGGAGGGTTTATTGGAGATCTTTCCTGGTTTGGCCTAAGGGGAGTAGGAACAGCTCCAAGCCCTACCTATGCCACGACTATTCCACAACTGGTTTTCATGATCTATCAGTGCATGTTTGCAATCATTACACCGGCCCTCATCACTGGCGCCTTTGCTGAAAGGATGAGGTTTGGTCCATTCATAATCTTCAGCCTCCTCTGGGCCGTCGTTGTCTACAACCCGGTTTGCCATTGGATATGGGGGAGTGGAGGTTGGCTTGCCCAAAAAGGTGTTCTGGACTTTGCGGGTGGCTTGGTGGTCCACCTGACATCAGGTGCTGCCGCACTGGCAGCAGCCCTCATAGTGGGGCCTAGAAAGGGATTTAAGCGGGAAAGTTTCCTGCCCCACAATCTCCCAATGACATTAATGGGAACCGGCCTCCTTTGGTTTGGTTGGTTCGGTTTCAACGGAGGAAGTGCCCTTGCTGCAAACGGAGTGGCAGCTACAGCCTTTGTGGCCACTCATCTTGCAGGCATGGCAGGTATGGCCTCATGGTGCTTTATGGAAAAAATCAAGCAGGGCAAGGCCACCACCCTTGGAGCTGCGTCTGGTGCCATAGCTGGACTGGCTACCGTAACGCCAGCAGCAGGTTTTGTTAGCCCACTTTCGGCTATAATAATCGGTATCCTGGCTGGCATCTGCTGCTACATTGCCGTTTCCATGAAAAACCGGCTAGGCTATGACGACAGCCTCGATGTCGTTGGAATACACGGTCTTGGTGGACTCATGGGCACTCTTTGTCTTGGCATATTCGCCTCAAAGTTGATCAATCCAGACGGTGCAAATGGCCTCCTGGCTGGCAATCCTGCATTCTTTGCCACAGAGGCCTTTGGCGTTTTGGTAGTGCTCGTCTATGCATTCATTGCAAGCTTCATACTGCTCAAAATCGTAGACGCAGTCTTTGGCCTGCGCGTTCCCCTCGAAGATGAGGTCCAGGGCCTTGACCTGTCTCAACATAGTGAAACAGCCTACAACGATTAATACGTACAGAGGAGCACCTACTCGATGAACACCGGAGATACCGCCTTCATGCTGACTGCCACCGCCCTGGTGATGCTCATGACCCCAGGCCTAGCCCTTTTTTACGGAGGGCTCGTACGCCAAAAAAATGTGCTGGCCACCATCATGCAGAGCTTTGCATGCCTTGGCCTGGTTTCCATCATTTGGATAGGTTATGGCTATTCACTGGTCTTTGGCCCTGACATAGGCGGTTTCATTGGGAGCCTGGAATGGGCAGGCGGCACTGTGATCCACATAAATTCGGCCTGTGCCGCCCTTGCAGCAGCATTTGTGCTGGGGAGGAGAAAGGGATGGGGGCGTGAGCCATTTCATCCCCACAATCTTCCCATGACCATCCTTGGAGCAGGTATCTTGTGGTTTGGATGGTTTGGATTCAACGCTGGCAGCGCTCTTTCTGCCAGCTCCATTGCTGTGCTGGCATTCTTTACTACCCAGATCGCCACAGGAGCCGGGCTGTTATCATGGATACTCACCGAATGGAAGATTCAAGGCAAACCAACCACCTTGGGAGCTGCATCTGGCGCCCTTGCAGGCCTCGTAGCCATTACCCCTGCTGCCGGTTTTGTTGGGCCTTTGTCTGCCATTGTCATTGGCTTCGTTGCTGGTAGCCTTTGCTACCTTGCCGTTCTCATGAAAAACAGATTGGGTTACGATGATGCCCTGGACGTGGTGGGAGTGCATGGAGTAGGGGGACTCTGGGGAGCCTTGGCAACAGGGCTCTTTGCTTCCACCTTCTGGAATCCAGATGGAGCCAATGGACTTTTTTTGGCAATCCACACCAGTTTATCATCTAGGCCATTGGAGCCGGGGCCTCCATTGCCTATTCCTTTGCCGTTAGTCTTGTTATATTGAAAGTAGTGGACAAACGAATAGGTCTCAGGGTAAGTGAGGAAGAGGAAATTACAGGTCTGGATCTCACCCAGCATAGTGAAATAGGATATACCCAGTAAGGGAGGTAAAATATGAAGAAGATTGAGGCAATCATCAAGCCCTTCAAACTCGATGACGTCAAAGAAGGTCTAAATGAAATCGGCATCAGAGGCATGACCATTTCCGAGGTCAAAGGGCATGGACGCCAAAAAGGCCACAAAGAAATCTATAGGGGTGCTGAATATGTGGTAGACTTCATCCCAAAGATCAAGATAGAACTCATAGTCAATGCCGATATCGTCGATCAGGTTGTGGAAAAGATCAGGAGTTCAGCCAACACTGGGAAGATAGGGGATGGAAAGATATTTGTCCTTCCTGTTGAAGACGTTATCAGGGTACGGACAGGAGAACATGGAAAAGATGCCATCTGATGGCCTAACGGTGTCTTGAAAATCTAAAAAATTGGAAACAGCTGCTGCTGAAAAGGAATTGATAAAATTTCTCTCTCCAAGGCAGGCCCTTGCCGCCCTCTGGGACCAAGGCCTTTCTGGAAGAGACCTGTTGATTCACCACTCGTCCCTCATGGACGAGTTTATCGTCCAGCGTCTTGTGGAATCACTTGGTGAAAAACCGGCTGGTATTTCACTAATTGCCCTTGGTGGTTACGGCAGAAGGGAGCTCTTTCCATTCTCTGACATAGATCTGCTCCTCCTTTACGACCCAAAGGCAGGCGATCTGGTTGAGCGTGTCACCGATGCCGTATTCTATCCCCTGTGGGATGCAGGGCTCGAGGTAGGCCATGGAGTCAGAACCATAAAGGCGTGCCTTGAAGACATGAAAAAGGACTTCTTTTTTCATGTGGCCCTCTTAGATGCGAGATTGATATGTGGAGACAAGAAGCTTTTTACAAATTTGTCACAGGCTTTGTGGAAAAGCTTTGACAGGGGAAGCAGAAAGAGATTTGTTCAGGACATGATGGCCCACCGACTGGAAAGGCACCGTAGATTTGGCGACCACACGTATCTTCTCGAGCCAAACATCAAGGAAAGCAGAGGGGGGCTCAGGGACCTCCAGGCCATGTTCTGGACTGGCAAGGTGCTCTTTGGCATTGGCTCAGCCCGAGCCTTTCTTGAGGAAGGGCTCCTCGATCAAAAGGAGTTCACCAGCCTGGAAGAGGCAAAAAATGACCTCATAATCATCAGGAACAGGCTTCACTATACCAGTGGCCGGAAGAACGACAGGCTCTTTTTCGAATACCAGGAAGAAATAGCAAAAAGTCTGCGTCTCTATGATTCCAAGGAAGCCCTTGGCGTGGAACGTTTTATGAAAAGGGTGCATACTGATCTCCAGCAGGTGGCCATTGCATCTGATCTATTTTTTGAACACGTAGAAGATGTGATAAATCCCAAAACCGTGAAGGGAAAGGCTCATCAGCTGGCCCCTGGCATAGAGATCCTCAATGGGAAGGTCCTCTTGAGAAATGAGGAACTGCTTCTGAAAAAGCCCTATCTACTGTTCAAGGCCTTTGCTATATCCGCAGTTAAAGGGCTGCCACTCCATTACCGTTCCAGAAAGCTGGTGGCAAGCCTTGTGGAAAAACTCCCTGAAAAATTACGCTATTCCAGAAGATGTGCAAAATATTTCCTGGAGGTCTTGAAAAATTCAACCAGCCCCAAAAGCCTTATCCAGATGCTCGATACTGGCCTCCTTGGCTTCTACTTGCCAGAATTTGAACATTTGAGGGCCTTGGCTCTACATGATGTATACCATGTGAATACCGTGGACAGGCACCTTGTGGAAACCGTGGTCCACCTCAACAATCTCCGCAAGAAATATCCAGACCTCTTTTCCAGCGTCAAGGATGAAAACATACTGTTCCTGGCTGCCTTTCTGCACGACATTGGCAAAGGCCACGGCAGAAGACACGCAGAGAAGGGGGCAGAGATAGTAAGGTCAATGGCCAAAAACCTCTCTCTCACCGATAAGCAAACAGAAGAACTGACCTTCCTCGTTGCCAACCATCTGTTTCTGATCGATAACGCCACCCGCAGGGATCTGGAAGATGAATCCCTTATATTGAAATTTGCGCGTCATATCAGGAGCATCGATCGGCTCATAATGCTCTATCTCATCACTATAGCCGATTCCATGGCCACAGGCCCCAATGTTTGGACCCAGTGGAAGCAGGCCCTGGTGCTTGAATTTTATCATAAGATCGCCCACCTGCTCGAGCAGCACGAACTCATCGATCCAGACAGAATCGCTGCAGTCGAGTGGATGAAGGAAAAGGTCTCCGCAATACTTGGGAAAGAAAAAAAGGGCCTTTTGGATATCCTGCCAGAGGACTACCTGTTGAGCTTTACACCAGAGGCCGTGGCCCAACACCTGGAACTGAGGCAGCAACTATCAAAAAACAAGGTGCTGATTATTCCAGAAGACAGGGGCAACTACTGGTCCATACTGTTGATGACCACCGACCGGACAGGGTTGTTGTCCAAGATCTGTGGTGTGTTCGCCCTGCACAACCTGTCAATTCTCCAGGCACAGATATTTACGCTCAAGGATGGGACAGTAGTGGACCTGCTCGACGTGGGGACAGGCGTAGACAGAAGCTTTCAGGAAGTGGACTGGAACCGCCTCGAAACAGACCTTAAAAAGGCCTTGCAAAACAGGCTCAGCCTTTCTCATAAGCTTGCTGCCAAATTTGCCCATGCGTCTGGCCAGGCCCACAAGGTATCCATCACCCCAGATACCAGGGTGATCATCGACAATGAACAATCTGACTTTTATACCATAATCGAAATCTACACCCAGGATTCACCTTGCCTTCTCTTCAGTGTTACCAAGACACTTGCGGAATTTGACATAAACATCCACAAGGCCAAGATAGGTAGCAGTGGTGATCAGGTAGTAGATGTCTTTTACGTTTTGGACAGCCTTGGTGAAAGGCTTGAAGAGGGTGAATTCACACAGGAGGTTAAGGATGCCCTCTTGTACTCTGCAAAGAGTTGCTTGACCTAGAAAAAATATATTTTTTTTGTCCTTTTCTATGATAAAAGGAACCAACCTAATTCTTATTGCTAAAGGAGGAGTGTTTTATGACCCCAAAAGAAGTTTTAGATCTGATCAAGGAAAAAGACATTAAAGTCGTTGACCTGAGATTTCTGGATTTTCCTGGAGTGTGGCAGCATTTCACTGTGCCTTCAACAGAGTTGAACGAAGGTTCCTTTGAAGATGGTTTTGGCTTTGATGGTTCCAGCATCAGGGGCTGGCAGCCAATCCACGCCAGTGACATGCTTGTGGTCCCAGACGCATCCACTGCTCAGATGGACCCCTTCTTTGAAGAACCCACTCTGGTACTCATTGGAGACATCGTTGATCCAGTCACCAGGGAAGCCTATAGCAGGGATCCAAGAAATATTGCCAAAAAGGCAGAGGCCTATCTCAAGAGCACTGGCAATGGAGATACGGCATACTTCGGTCCTGAGGCAGAATTTTTCATCTTCGACGATATCCGCTTTGATAACGCCTCGAATGGCTGTTTCTATGAAATAGATTCCATTGAGGGAATCTGGAATTCAGGCAGGGATGAATGCCCCAACCTTGGATACAAGCCTCGCCACAAGGAAGGATACTTTCCGGTTCCGCCCACAGACAAACTTCAGGATATCCGTACAGAGATGCTTCTTACCTTGGAAGCCCTTGGGATAGACACTGAATGCCAGCACCATGAAGTTGCAACAGCAGGCCAAGCAGAAATCGACATGCGGTTCAAGCCCCTGCTTCAAATGGGCGACCAGCTCATGTGGTTCAAGTATGTGCTGAAAAATGTAGCAGTGAAACACGGCATGACCTTAACCTTCATGCCCAAGCCCCTCTATGGCGACAACGGCACAGGCATGCATACCCACATTAGTATATGGAAGGATGGCCAGCCCATGTTTGCCGGCGACAAATATGGCGGGATGTCTGAGATGGCCATGTATGCCATAGGCGGCATTCTGAAACATTGCCGCGCTCTTTGCGCCTTCACCAACCCTTCCACAAATTCCTACAAGAGGCTGGTTCCGGGCTTTGAGGCTCCTGTGAACTTGGCTTACTCCAGCAGGAACCGGAGTGCTGCCATCAGGTTGCCAATGTATTCTGCAAATCCCAAGGCGAAACGGATTGAGTTCCGCACGCCAGATCCATCCTGTAATGGTTATCTGGCATTCTCCGCAATGTTGATGGCAGTGCTTGACGGAATAGAAAACAAGATCGATCCTGGTGAACCCCTTGACAAGAACATCTATGATCTGCCACCAGAAGAGCTTGCCAATATACCATCTGCACCAGGATCTCTCGAAGAAGCACTTGATGCACTGAGGGAAGACCACGAATTCCTGCTCAAGGGCGATGTCTTTACCCAGGATGTCATAGACATGTGGCTGGATTACAAAACCGAAAATGAAGTAAACGCAGTGAAACTTCGTCCCCATCCATATGAATTCTATCTCTACTATGACATTTAATCGTTAACCAATTTCAAACCTTGAACAAAGAAAAAGGGGGCTGTGCGTCTTCCCAGCCCCCTTTTCCGTTTATGACAAATCGAAGAGTTTTACTTTAATGTTATCATGTTGTCCCTGTGGATAACCTCTTTCTTCAAGGTTTCCTTGTCTATGATGGTGCAAATATCAGCAGTCTGACATCCGGTGATCTTTTTGAGATCGTCTGCTGAATAATTGGATAGGCCCACTGCAACCTCCTGGCCTGATGAATCCACACAAACTATGCAGTCACCCTCCTGAAACTGTCCTGAAACCTCGGTAACGCCCACTGGGAGCAAGCTGCGGCCTCCTGTGGTAAGTGCGTCTACAGCTCCAGAATCTATTCTCACCGCCCCTTTTCTTTCCAGGGCAAAGGCTATCCAAGGCTTTCTGCCGTAAATCCTCTTGTGACGCGCAGGCATGAAGAAGGTGCCCAAGGGCTCTCCTGAAAAGAGTCTTTCAAGCACCTTATGGGTCCTTCCTCCTGCGACTATCATAGGAAGGCCACAAGATGTGACCATGTGAGCGGTTTTCAGTTTGGATTTCATGCCCCCCCTGCCAGCACGGCCAGGTTCATCACCAGCCTGGCAAAGCACCTCGTTGGTCACGCGTTCAACGGTGTCGATCTTTACCGCATCTTCATGATATCTTGGATCCTTGTCATAGAGGCCATCTATGTCGCTGAGACAGATCAGAAGGTCCGCCTCTGCAAGATTGACAACCAGGCCGGAAAGGGCATCATTATCCGTAAACTGCAGCTCTTCTGTGGCAACAGTATCGTTTTCATTGATTATTGGGATGACTCCCCAATCCATAAGGGTCTTTATGGTATTTTTTGCATTTACGTAACGCCGCCGTGGAACGAGGCCATCCCTTGTAAGCAGCACCTGAGCCACCTTAAGACCGTGGGACTCAAAGGCTTCTTCATACACTTGCATCAAAAGACCTTGGCCTATGGCAGCAAGCGCTTGCTTCTCAGGCACAGTCCTGGGAGAAGACTTCTCTGGCATCTTACCTATACCGGCTGCCACAGCCCCAGAAGATACTATTATGACTTGTCTTCCATCTTTGGCCAATTTTGCCATCTGGGTGCAAAGGTCAAACACCACGGATTGATTGAGCCCTTGGCTGTCTGTAAGGACAGCACTGCCTACCTTTATTACCACCTTTTGCGCCTTTTGAAGAATATGTTTTGGTGCCAATTCAGTCTTCCTCTGCCTCAATCAAATGGTTGCCAGACTCTGTCTGCTTCATGCACAACCGGTAAAGATGCTCCAGGAGCTCGTCGATGCCAGAACCTGTATATGCAGAAATTTTAAAGACTTCAAGACCTTCCTGTGAAAATCTGCCCTCTACCTTCTGAATCAGCTCTTCCGAAACGATATCGATTTTGTTGAGAACAACAACCTGTTCCTTGTCGAGCAAATCCGCCTGGAAATTCGCCAGTTCATTGCGTACCGTCTTGTAGGCGGCAAGTGCCTCTCTCTCCCCTTGGGAAAGATCCACCAAGTGGAGAAGCACACTGGTCCGCTCCACGTGCCTTAGAAAATCGAGGCCCATGCCGGCTCCCTGATGGGCCCCCTCAATAAGGCCGGGTATGTCGGCCATTACAAAGGAACGCTCATCAGACAATTCCACGACTCCAAGATGGGGCACCAGTGTTGTGAAGGGATAATCTGCAATCTTGGGCCTTGCACCAGAGACCCTGGATAACAAGGTAGACTTGCCTGCGTTTGGCATACCCACCAACCCCACATCTGCAAGAAGCTTGAGTTCGAGCCTGAGATTGCGTTCCTGGCCTGGCAGCCCAGGCTGGGCATAACGTGGGGCCTGATTGGTGCTGGTGGCAAATCGAGCATTGCCCTTACCACCCTTGCCGCCCCTTGCAGCAACCCAGGTCTGGCCAGATTCCGTAAGATCTGCCACTATCATGCCTGTCTCGAGATCCCTTACAACTGTGCCCTGGGGGACCCTGATCACTATATCTTTTCCTGCCCTTCCATGCTGATTCTTATTCCGCCCTCCTTTACCGCCTTCTGCTATGAACCGTCTCTTGTTCCTGAAGGGATAAAGGGTATTGAGCCCGGTATCCACCACCAAAATTATATCCCCGCCCGGACCGCCGTCGCCACCGTCTGGGCCACCCTTGGGCACATACTTCTCCCTTCTGAAGCTGACACATCCTGGGCCACCGTCTCCTGCCTTTATGTATATCTCAACCTGATCGATAAAGTTCATATCACCTTGCAAAAAACATGTTAAATTTTAAAGAATATAAGCTTATAAGGTGGCCAATCAACTGGATAAAAGGCGTTTAAATGTAATGGTTCCATTTTGACGTTTTGTCTAAGGCCGATAGGAACAGGTTGGTGACGTGAAGTATTGCTTAGGCGATTGATTGTATATAAAAAAACCCACACATACCTTGCGGCCACTGTGTGGGTCAGATCAGTCGATTGTGAGGTTTCTTTAATCAGGCAGGATACACACTCACAAGCTGCCTGTTCCTCCTCGTTTCAAACTTAACCACGCCATCTATCTTTGAAAACAGTGTATAGTCCTTGCCAAGCCCTACGTTCTTACCAGGATGAAATTTAGTCCCGAGTTGACGCACCAATATATTCCCAGCCTTCACCCACTGGCCGCCATAGCGCTTTACTCCGCGTCTCTGCCCCTTGCTGTCTCTACCATTTTTTGAGCTACCACCAGCCTTCTTATGTGCCATGATAAACCTCCTTAAACACGGACTTCCTGGATCTCAATGGTGGAATAGTGCTGCCTGTGGCCCCTTTTCACCTTGTAGCCCTTGCGCCTCTTCTTCTTGAAAACCACAACCTTCTTGGACTTGCCATGCTCAATGATCCTTGCCTTTACCGAGGCATTTTCGATGAGGGGCTGCCCTATGGAAATCTGGTCTCCATCTATCACCATGAGCACTTCCGAAAGCTCGATATCACTTCCCGGCTCTCCATCAAGCCGTTCTACACGAATTACTTCTCCCGGGGCAACCTTATACTGCTTACCTCCGGTCTTGACTACAGCCAGCATGGCAATACGTCCTCCAGTTCTCTGTCTATGCGCTATTTCGCCTGTAAAAAGCGACGCACTGATCGGTTTTGTTAATTGACAAGTGCGGAAAATACCTGTGAAAGGTGAAAATGTCAATAGGCAAGGAATAAAAAACCCGGGGCTTCCTGCCCCGGGTCCGGTTGCTAAATGATATTGATCCCTTGATTTTTCTCGTTAGAAGAAGTGCTGATACTGTATTCTCAGCCTGATGTCATCTTGATCATCAGGATCCTTGGCCAGCTTTCCGGTAAATCCCAGGGCATCCGCTTCAGACTGGCTGATTTCATAGAAGTTCCTATGGTACCAGCCAACCTCAGCACTGATGTACTGGTTGAAGCCGTGGAGATAGTAGTTGATACCGGCACGCAACTGATGCATGTCCTTTTCAACCGCATAACCATCATCCTCAGACATCTTAACCAGGCCAAGGCCACTTGCGAGGCTGTTTTCCAGGTTGTTTTGATCAAGTCTCTTCAGATATGCGTACTTGACAGTCGCTTCCCATTTCTTTGGAACCAGGAAGTAACCAAGGTTGACCCTTCCACCCCAACGGTCCCAGTTGTAGCTGTACTGGTTGTTCTTGTCGGGTGCCTGCTGGAATTCTTCCCAGCCTGCTTCAAGATCTGCAGAGAATCCCAGATACCTGAAAAGGAGTGCAGCGTCGCCGCCGTAGTTGTTGATGTCGTGGGCAAATGCAGTCTTGGTTCCGTAGGTGCCACTTGCGTCAACTGGATTATAGACGTTTTTGACCTTGTTCTTCCAATTGAATGCGCCGAAGATGAATGCTGCAAGAGGCTTGGTGTTGTAGGCATAGTCACCCTGGGCAAAATAGTGTTTGAAGCCCTTTGAACCCATTGGGCCTTTGGGATCAGAGCCTGGCAGGAAGTTTATGCCAATCCTTCCCACATAGAGCATCTGGTCGTCAAAGTTGGCTGTTGCCTGGGTGTCCCTGCCGTTGTATACGCCTGCCCAGTAAACCAGAAACTGTTTCTGGTTGAACAGGTCCAAGTCACCGTTGATGTTGATACCCTGGGACCTGTAAAGAAGCATTCCACCGGTGGGAAATTCTGTCGTCTTGTCCAAATGGCTGCCCACCCTGAGCCTGGCATTGTAACCAGGGATGTCATAGGTGCGGTTTCCAAACTTGTCCTTATCCATCTCTGAATCACCGGTGAAGATGGTTCTATCTGCGCCGTTCTGGCCAAAACCGCTCTGCCAGTATTCAATGGAGTAAGGTATCTTCATGCGGCCAAACTGGACCCTGGCATAGTTGTAATGGCGCCATACGATGAATGCGTCATGTGTGTGAACCTTTCCCTGGGGTTCCAACTGGACGTGCATGAAGTATTTCCAGTCCTTGTTTGGTGCGTAGCCGTCAAAGAACAGGCGGAGACGGCGCATGGTGAAGGAGCTGAAATTTTCGTCAACACCAGAGATGTCGTCATCGGTGAAGACATAGGTATACCTCATCTGGATACCAGCCCTTATCCTCATGAGGTATTCATTGGTGCTCTTTGGATCTTTGTATTTGATCCTGAAGCCGTTCTTCCATTCCACTGAGAAATTGGAACGGTTCTTCTTCCAGTTTTCCAGCTCAGATACCTTCTGTTCCAGAGCTGCGGTATCTGGGCAGGGAGCCTTCTTGGCTTCCAGCTGTTTGATCCGCTGTGTCAGCATCTTGACCTGTGCCTTGAGGTCTTGTAGCTCCTGGTTGGGTGAGACACCACCTGCATAGGCAGATAGATACCCAACACACAGAAAGACCATGGCCACAGCAAAACCCAGAAAACTCTTTTTAGCCAAACGTGGTTTCTGCATAATCCCTCCTTTGTAAGTTTTTTAGCAACCTCCTGATAATCCTGCTAAATTTCTTTAAACTACCGGTGCCCTTTTTTGTCAAGCCATTTCACTGATTGTGAAAAAATATTTTTACAATATTATACAAATTTTCCCAAGGAAAAGGCTTAGTTGGCTATTTGCTCTCCTCCAGGAATGGTTTCCTTCAATGGCAGGATAAAATAAAAATTATTGCCATGGGGAACTGGTTCATAACCCACAACACCTCCGTGAACCTCTATGACCTTTTTTACAAAGTGGAGGCCATGACCCGTACCTGGATTCTTCGCAGTGGAGCTAGCCCTGAAGCCTTCGTCAAATATATGTGCGGCTTCTTCCGGGGGGATATGAGGGCCTGTCGTAAACACATTGAACTTGACTCCATCCTGGCCTGGGCCAAAGTAATCGGGGATGACCTCCCTTCCATAGGCCATAAATTTAACTCTGTGGCCAGAATCGTCTACGATTTCCTGGCAATATTTTTCTGCATTGGAAAAGAGATTGGCATAGACCTGTGAGATAAGCCCGATGTCCACTGCCAGGGGCATGTCCTCATCTGGCACCCCGCCCAGTTGATTATCTATCTTTATCCCTCTTCGTTCAAGCCTTTCCCTATATCTTTCTATCTGGGGTTCTATCACCTCTTTCCGGAAATTGCACATCCTCCTCCTCAGGACAAGTTCTCCCTTTTGGAAATGTTCACGGCGCAGAAGGCTTTCAAGGAAAAGGCTTGTACTATTGAAGTGTTTTTCTATGTCCTGATAACAATCAGACAATTCGGCAATGGTCTTTTCCAGATTCCTCGCCGATTCCTCAGCACTTGCTATCCTTGGACAGTTGCATTGCTTAGCCTCTTCTATATGTCTTTCAAGGGTCTTTGATATGTCTGAAAGGTGTCTGATTTTTCGCTTGATCAGATTCAGAAAGACTTTGTATTTGATATTTGGCACTATGACATTGTGCTCGATATCTTCCACCAGGGTGTTGATAAACTTTATATGTTGCTCATTTTGCCTCGCCAACAGTTTATAATGCAGATTGTAACCGATCCTATTGGCGTATTTTTCAAAAAAGAGCTTGTCCTTTTCGCTCAGCAACGCCTTGGGGAAGACCTCGAATATGCCTATAATGTCAGTAGCATTTGCAAGATTCTTTGCAGCAAGAAGCCTCTTATTTCCCTTGATGGGAGCAAAGAATGAATCACCTTTTTCGTAGGGCAGTGGGGAAAGCACCACCCCTTCCGGCGGATCCATGCCACAAACCCCAAATGCATTCATGGAATCGCAGGCCCTTTTGAGTTTCCCTGATTCGAAATCCACTAGATAGAGACAGGTGTCGAAATCCATGAAGATCTTGGGGACGAACACCGCAACCCTGTAAAAATTTTCTAGGGTTTCATACTCCTGAGCAAGATCGAAAAAGGCCCTTAAGGTCCTGCCCTGAAGGGTACTAAAGTTGTACCTTTCATAATCTTCCTTTTTTTTCCTTATACGCGAAAGAACTGTGGCAAGTTCAGGGGGATCAGGAGTTACACAGTATATGCTCATAATGCGAATTTTAGCAGGGAAATTCCTTTTGTACCAGAATGACTCCTTTTCTCAATAGCAAAATATTAATTCATGCAGACAGAAAACTCTGCTCGATGGCTTCGACCAGGGCAGGCACAGTGGACTGGGTGGGCATAATTTCCACGTTGAGCCCCATCTTCTTGGCAGTTTTTGCAGTCACAGGCCCAATACACGCCACCTTCGCCCTGGACTTGATGCGGTCTATGATTTCATGGGGTACGGTCTTGAAAAGATTTTTTACAGTAGAAGAGCTGGTGAAGGTAACCACGTCGATATCTTCCTCCTCAAGTAGCTCAAGGGTCTGTGGAGCGATCTCTGGTGGAATAGTCTCGTAAATGGGAGCTACCGTCACATCTGCACCCATCTGCCTGAGTCCATCTGGTAACAGCCGCCTGGCCACTACTGCCCTTGGAATGAGCACCGACTTTGCCGCCATGTCCTGCCCTTTGAAAAACTCCAGCAGGCCCTCTGCCCTGAAGTCGTCTGGAACTGCATCCACCTTGAGGTGGAGCTTGCGTATGGCGTCTGCAGTGCTTGAGCCAACGGCTGCAATTCTGGTCCTGCCAAGTACGCGGATATCTTTCCCCAACTGGTCGATACGGGAAAAGAAGAATTTAACTGCATTTGTGCTGCTGAAGATTATCCAGTGGAAGCGATCCATGGCCCTTATGGCATCATCCAGCACATGGGTATCCTCCACCATCCTTACTTCAATGGTAGGACATTCTATACAACCAGCCCCTTTTCTCTCAAGAAGCCTCACAAGGGTGCTAGCCTGCTGCCTCGTCCTGGTAACCAATACCTTTTTACCCAGAAGGGGTTGCCTTTCAAACCAGTTGATATCATCCCTGACGGTGCAAACGTCCCCGACAACAATGATGGCCGGGGGCTTGAACTGATGCTCCTTCACCTTATCTGCAATATCGGCAAGGGTGCCTGTGATGGATTCCTGTAATGGGGTCGTACCCCAACGTATAACAGCTACTGGAGTGTCTGGCCTTCTTCCAAATTTGATAAGATTTTCAGTTATGTTGGGAAGATTCGACATCCCCATGAGAAATACCAATGTCCCCACTCCCTTGGCTAACCCTTCCCAGTCCACTGGAGCTTCACTGGTATCAAAACGCCTGTGGCCAGTAATGAAGGCCACGGATGCGGTGAAGGACCGATGGGTGAGGGGAATACCAGCATAGGCTGGAACTGCTATGGCGGACGTTACCCCAGGCACAATCTCGAAGGCAAGGCCCTCCTTTGCCAGAATCTGGGCTTCCTCGCCACCTCTGCCAAAGATGAAAGGATCTCCGCCTTTCAGCCGGACCACCTGTTTGCCTTCCTTGGCCTTTTTGACAATGAGGTCGTTTATCTCATGCTGGTTGGCGACATGCCTGCCAATCCGCTTGCCTACATAGATCTTTTCAGCCTTGGGATTGGCAAACTCCATGATCCTCGGGCTTGCCAGCCTATCGTATATGATCACATGGGCCCTGGAAAGCAACTCCTTGCCCCTCAAGGTCAACAGCCCTGGATCACCTGGTCCGGCCCCAACGAGATAGACCTTGCCCTTTTTGTCAGCATTCACTATAAACTTCCTCTAATATCTGTCGTCCGCCGTCTTCCAGTATCAAATCGGCAAGCTTCAAACCCAGCTCCCTGCTCTCGGCTGCTTTGCCAGAAAGGCTCTTTTTGATAATCCTCTTCCCTTGCTCATCGGCCACAAGGCCTGTGACTGTAATAGTACCCTGGGGGGACAGGGAGGCTAAGGCCCCAATTGGCACCTGGCACCCGCCCTCGAGCCTTTCCAGAAAGGCCCTTTCGCAGGAGATACATATGGCTGTCTCGGCATGGTGAAGGCTGGAAAGGATCTGTCTGGTGTCTTGGTCGTAGGTGCGAAATTCCAGCCCCAGGGCACCCTGTCCGATGGCAGGCAACATTTCATCCACTGGAATCAGGGAGGATATCCGGCTGGAAAGCCCAAGCCGGTTCAACCCAGCTGCTGCAAGTATTATCGCATCGAAATCCCCTTGATCGAGCTTCCTCAAACGGGTATCCAGATTTCCCCTCAAGGATTCAATCTTCAGATCTGGCCTCATGCTCTTTAGCTGGGCCATCCTCCTCAGACTGCTGGTACCCACTGTTGCACCTTGGGGCAAATCGTCGATGGTACCATAGTGATTGCTGACAAAGGCGTCCCTGTAATCCTCCCGCTTGGGAAATACTGAGACCTCAAGCCCCTCAGGAATTTCAGTAGGCACATCCTTGAGGCTATGAACTGCCATGTCGGCCTTTCCCTGGAGCATGGCCTCTTCTATCTCCTTTACAAAAAGGCCCTTCCCCCCGACCTTTGCAAGGGGCACGTCCAGTATCTTGTCTCCCTTCGTCGTGACCTCAAGGAGTGTGACCGAGACCTCAGGCCATGCCTCTTGTATCCAGGCCCTTACGTGGTTGCTCTGGGCCAAGGCAAGCTTGCTGCGCCTGGTAGCAAGAATCAATCGTTTTTTCATAAAAAAAGGACTAACCCCCACACGAACTGCAGTTGGTGCTAGTACACCCAGCACAGCTACCAGAGGATGCCTTTTTGCCAGTCCCCACGAACCTGTCTCCGCACTTCAATGCAAAGGCAGACATCTTTTTTGTGGTGTCTGCCGAGCCACAGCTCCGGCATTTTATTATCTCATCTTGAGAGAAGACCAATTGTTCAAACTCCTCACCGCAGGCATTACATACGTATTCGTAGATTGGCATTTTCTACCTCCACATAAAATTTGACCATACTCATTCCGCTGATGCCAGTTCCTCAATTACTGCGGATGCCAGGAGCGGAACCAGAATTTCGTGATGTCCGGTAATACTATAGCCCTTGCCGCCCTCTAAGGTAGGCCTGTTAACCACATTGGTCAAGGGGCGGTACTGGCGCATGAAATCCAGGTTTACCGTGGTAAGCCTAGTTACTTCATGTCCCAGATTCCTGACGGCTGTGAGTGCCTTAAGAAAGACCTCTGGCAGAAGTACCGCAGAGCCGACGTTCAAATATACACCATCTTGAAGCTCACTTACAAGTGAACAAAACAGCCTGAAATCGTAAAACGATGCAGCTCCGATACTGGCACCATCTGCATCAGGATGTATATGGATAATATCAGTACCTATTGCCACATGCACCGTGACTGGAACATCCAATCTTGCAGCACTGGCAAGTAGGCTTTCATCATTATATGGATAATCTCCTTCAAGGAGCTTTCGGCCAACGCTTTGCCCAAGGCCCTGGCCTGTCTCCGCAGCGCTCTTGATGGCAGCATTTAAAAACTTGCCTGTCTCCCTGGCAGCCCCGAAGGCACCAGAACCCAGCACAGCAGAAACATCCTCAGACGTCTTGCCGGCCATGGCAATCTCGGAATCGTGGATGATACCCGCCCCATTCATTGCAAAGGCTGATACAAGGCCCCTTTCCATCAGATCTATGAGGATGGGGTTAAGGCCCACCTTTATAACGTGAGCGCCCATGGCGAATATAACTCTTTTACCAGCTTTTATGGCCTTTGCCCACGCCTTGGCCACCTCCTTAAGATCCTTGGCTGCAAGCTGATGAGGCAGGCTTGACAAAAATTCCTTAACTGACAGCCCTGGCCCTATTGGTGTGGCAAAATCACTCACAGTCACTTTGCTGGGCCTTTGATATAGGGAATAGGTATTCAGTTTCTCAAAAGAGAAGGGTGCGGGATAACTCATCTGCCAAACAACATCCTTTCGACCAAATCGCATAACAGATGGCCCAAAAAGATATGCACCTCCTGAATTCTTGGTGTGTCGTCCGATTGGACCCTGAGAAGGTGGTCACATAGAGGCGCCATCTTGTCGCCATTCACTCCTGTAAGGCCTACAGTAGACAGGCCTCGATGGGAAGCTGCCTTAAGGGCCCTGAGAATATTCTCTGATCGCCCACTTGTGGAAATAGAGAGCAAGACGTCTCCTTGCTGACCCAGGGCCTGGACCTGCTTCTCAAATACCTCGTCAAACGAATAATCGTTAGAAATGGCAGTCAGTATGGAGGTATCAGTGGTAAGGGCCACTGCAGGCAAGGGACTCCGTTCCATGCGGAAACGGTTGACAAATTCTGCTGCAATATGCTGGCAGTCTGCAGCGCTTCCGCCATTTCCGCATAAAAGCAATTTGTGGCCTGCCCCAATGGCAAGGGAGATAGATTCTGCTATCTGCTGGACCACCTTCCCCTCTGTCTGCACAGTGTGCTCAAGGGTCTTGATCAACTGGTCCCTGGTGTTCTCTATAAAATCGGTCATAGTGAAATATTAAACCAAAAAGCGGCTCTCTTTGCCACTCTTTATAGTGAGGTTTGAGGGGCACAAGCTTCCTACCTCCATAGGAAATCTGTTCCGACAATATTGGGCACTGCCATGAAAAGGCAGGCATTTTTACCTGCCTGCGCCCTATTTTCACACTATTCAGCCATACTTTCCAGAGGCACGCTTCTTGCGTTTTTCTGAAAAAAACACCTTTCAAGGGGAAAAACATGAGCGCAATACCACTTGTCAACCTAAGCCCTCAAGGCACTGCACCAGACTCTGGCAGTGTGATGCTAAAGGCAGGGCAAGGTTTAACTACTGGAAACTTTGATAACCTGGTTTCCCAAGCAGGTATCACACAGGCCGCTGAACCTCAAGTAGTACAGGCCACAGAGGGGAAACAGCAAGGTGCCAGCGAATTCGCGGATCTTTTGCAAATCTTGAATATGCTCTTTGGACAAGAGGATGATGTGGCAACAGCGGGTGAAAATACCCTGGGCGAAGCCCAATCCAGTACAGTCCAAGCCGTTGGGACCAATAGTGATGCCACCGACTCCCAGAAGGCCTTTGAGGGTTTCTTTTCGGAGCTTCAAAACATGCTTACGATGTTTTACTCCCTCATCCAAAGCCTTTCTGGAACTGGAAATGAACAGGGCGCGGGCCAGAATATACAGGAAACCGCAGTCGCCACAGGCAACTTAACGGGGAACCAAGAGGCAGACCAACCTGTTCTTCTATCCACAACGGCCTCTGATACAGGGGCAGGAAGTACAATCTCCATCGCTCCTGGCATAACCCTTGGCGACCAACAAGAAGAGACTTCACAGTACAGCACAGTCAACACCCATGAGACAAACCCTGCTTCTTCGGTTGCTGCTTCAGCCACGGCACCAGAACAAAGCCAGGTGGCCCAAGACGTGGAGGTTCAACCCTCAACCAGCCAGCCAGAGCCAACTGGAGACAAGCAGATCGAGTTCTTTTCTTTGTCTTACTCAGTGGGCTCTTCGGACAACGGCGGCTCTTCTCTATCCCTCAGAGATGACCAGACGGTGAATGCTCTCATGAATGATGGCGAGGCTTCGATACCCTCATCCATTGCCGAACCCGGTACAAACCTGGTCCACTTGGACGTAAAGAAGGCGGTCATAACCAGCAGGAACACCGGTTCAGACATTGAGGCTGAAATCGAGATGCTCACCGGCTCACTCGAGGATGGAAAAGGCGCCAGCGGAGACGGAAATACATTTCACTTTCAAAAACTGCACATATCCACAAACAAAAACGGGCTTGAGGCATACAGCCTCCAGACATCGTCAGATGCGCTCCAAGGCCAAAACTTGAACCAACAAAACGGCACGACCACAGGGCCAAACAACACATCGGTAAATTATGCCGTAACTGCCCCGTCTGGCGGCATGGATATGGCTTCTAACTACATGGGCCAGGATGATTCAAACAATCAGGATACAACGAACAATATATACCAGACTGGCACTCATACGAGCGCCACTTCCGCAGCTGAACAGACAGGCAATTTCGTCAAGATAGACGAAGCCCTGGGGAAAAGTGTGGCCCAGCAGCTGGCAGATGGAATCAGCCAAGCAGTTAAGCTGAACAAGAACAGGGCGGTGCTTCACCTTCATCCACCAGAACTTGGATCCGTGAGGGTAAATATCACCGTAAGTCACAACAACCACATCCAGGCCAGTTTCGTAACGGATCATCCTGAAACCAGACATATTTTGGAGGCCAACATGCAACATCTCAAGGACAATCTGTCCCAAAACGGCTTTTCACTGGGACAGGTGAACGTGGATGTTGGCGGAAATACATTTGCAAACTCAGGCAATGATCCCCAAGGCCACCAGCTCACTCCCTTCGGAGACCCGAGCATGTGGCTTGGAGATGACTACCAAGAAGGTATGGATACGCCGGCCACCCAGTCCACTACTGTTCCCAGCTCAGACGGCGTACACGTCATAATTTAATCTGGAGAAGTAAAGATGACCTCAGCTACAGGAATCACAACACCGGTTTCAAACCAGACCGATGCCACGGAAAATATCAAATACGAGACCAAAGAGGATCATTCAACCCTCAGCAGGGATGACTTCATGAAGCTCTTCGTCACACAGCTCCAATATCAGGACCCCATGAACCCCATGGAAAGCGCAGAAATGGCCAGTCAGGTGGCCCAGTTCAACATGGTGGATCTCATGTACAAAAACAACAGTGCCCTGGGGGACATGGCAAGTGCCCTAAATACATCGGCTTCGGTATCTGCCATCAACCTTCTTGGGCACAATGTGGAATATCAGGGAAGTGAACTTTTTATTGGCCCAGAAGGACCTGAACCGTTCTATCTTCAGATGCCAGAAGACGGAGTAACTTCATGCACTGTCTCCATAATAGACTCCAGTGGCCACAAGGTAGCCCAGGTGGACATGTCTGGTGCTGAACCAGGCTCAAAAGCCTTCTTGGATTGGGATGGAACCGATTCAGATGGCAATCGGCTCCCTCCTGGCACATATCATGCCGTCATAAAGGCCACGGATATTAATGAAAACGACATAGATATAGACACATGGACCACGGGAACAGTCAGCGGTATCGACAACTCACAGGATGGCCTTCCAAAGATATTAATCAAGGATGGCCCTGTCCTGAACTTCGATGAAGTCAAAAACGTACAGGCTTAAAAATAAGGAGGATATCAACGAATGGCTTTGACAAGCTCATTATATTCAGGTGTCAGTGGATTGGTAAACATGGGTAATGCCATGCAGGTCATTGGTGACAATATCTCAAATGTCAATACAACTGGCTTCAAGGCAGCAAGCACCACCTTTCAGGACATCATGGCACAATCCATCAATACGGCAAGGGGTGGCTCCCAGGTTGGAAGGGGCTCTTCTATCTCAGATGTTGCCCCATTATTCACCCAGGGATCATTTGAGAGTACATCCTCACCCACAGACCTCGCCATTGCAGGAAATGGCTTCTTCATGGTTTCAAACCCACAGATAGAAAACAGCATCTATTACACCAGGGCAGGCCAGTTTCATGTGGACAAGGGTGGAAACCTCGTAAACCCGGCAGGCCTTCGCGTGCAGGGTTGGGACATGGAGGAGCAACCTGACGGAACCTTTGAAATAGTCGGTGCCATAAAGGACATAGAGATACAAAACACATCTCCTCCTGTGGCCACGAGCCTTGCTACCATAGCAGTAAACCTCGATGATGGAGCCAAACCCGTTGACAGCGCAAATCGCTTGAATGACACGTGGGACGGAGCCACTGGTGGAGTAAATGGTGGATTGAGGCAAAACGTAAACTACGAATACAAGACTACCTTCAAGGTATATGACAGCCTTGGCAACACCCACGACCTGACTGTCTATTTCGACAAGGAGCTCGATGATCCAAATACCCAAGGTGATGAACGTACCTGGGAGTTCCTGGTGGCCATGAACCCCGAGGAAGACAAATCTGACAATGCAGGTACAGCTAATGCAGGAAAGCTCATGTGGGGAAAGATCCAGTTCACTCCCGACGGGCAGATAGAGAGGATCTATGAAATCTCCAGATACAACAACAATCAGGAAGAGACCAACCTGGAAGCCAATACCAATACAAATCAAGCCTTTGGCGACCACAACTATCCACAGATCATAGCGTTCTTCCAGCCGCCATCAGGCACAAACGACCCTACTACCGGGCTGGACCAGACGGCTCAACGTATAGAATTCAGCTTCGGAGCCCAGGCAAAGATCGACTCTGCCACCAACAGTGTCACCTCCTGGTCTCCAGAGACCATAACCACCACTCAGTATGCCAACCGCTCCAGCACACTGTTTTATGACCAGAACGGTTTTGGGGCAGGCTTTCTTGAGAGCCTTAGCGTGGATGCAGAAGGGGTTATCTCAGGATCTTACTCCAACGGCAGGATAATCGCCCTGGGCCAGTTGGCTCTGGCGAGATTCTACAGCCCCTCTGACCTGTCAAAGGAGGGAGGCAACCTGTGGAGAGAAACCACGGCCTCTGGAACTGCCATCACAGGCCCTCCTAGAACTAACGGCCTTGGCTCAATTGCGGCAAACGCCTTGGAACAGTCCACTGTAGACATGGGCACCGAGTTTGTTAAACTCATAACCACTCAGAGGGCATTTCAGGCCAATTCCAGGGTCATAACCACTACAGACGAAATGCTAAACGAGCTGCTCAACATGAAGAGATAAAAATTCACAAGAAAAAAGGCCCTTTTTAAAAGGGCCTTTTGGTTGAATCCCGGACGATTTGTCGCAGGATTATCAGGCTGTTTCTAAGGCTTTTTCCCCCTCCCCTCAAGCACTACCATCGCCACTGCGTATTCCCTTTCATGGCTGATGGAAACATGCATCTTCTCCACTCCCTTCTTCTGTGCCATATCTGAAGCCTTATTAGCAAGTTTTAGGCCAGGTGCACCCATATCCAGCCTCAACACACATATCTGGCTCAAGATGATACCGTCACGAAATCCTGTGCCTAGAGCCTTCACAAAGGCCTCCTTGGCTGCAAAACGGCCTGCCAGACAGGGATAGGGATCCCTTTTTTTCATGCACCATGCGGTTTCTTCATTACAGAACACCCTCATGACAAACCTGTCTCCAAAACGCTCCACCGCTCTGTGTATCCGTGGAATATGAACTATGTCTATACCGGTGCCGATAATCATGGATAAGAAAAACCAGTATCAGACAGAACCCTTCACGATTTGAAGCATCTCCTTGACAGCCCTCTCCATGCCCACAAGGGATGCCCTCGCCACCACAGCGTGTCCTATGCTGAATTCAACTATGTCGCTGACTGCTGCCAGCCTGCCGGTATTCACATAATTAAGGCCGTGTCCTGCATGGACCCTCAAGCCGAGATCTGCTGCCAAGCCAGCCATTTTGACTATCTGCTCGAATTCCTTTTCCTGTTCCGCCTTGTCGGGGGCATCCGCATAGCGGCCCGTGTGTATTTCAATACATTCGGCACCTATCCTGTGGGAGGCCTGTATCTGATCCTCCTCTGGATCCACGAAGAGACTTACAGGGATGCCAGCCTGATGAAGCCTGTCAACAGCCTCTTTTATGGATTCCTCCAAGCCCTTTACGTCCAACCCTCCTTCTGTGGTCAGCTCCTGCCGCTTTTCAGGCACCAGGGTGACAATGTCTGGCCTGATCTCAGATGCGATGCCGATCATCTCGTCTGTCGCTGCCATCTCTAAGGTCAATCTAGTTTTCACCACTTCTCTAAGGATCCGAACGTCCCTGTCCTGGATGTGCCGCCTGTCCTCTCTAAGATGCACAACTATGCCGTCTGCGCCGGCAAGTTCCACCAAACCTGCAGCCAGAACAGGATCTGGCTCCCTTCCACCCCTGGCTTGCCTTATGGTTGCTATATGGTCCACGTTAATGCAAAGATCCGCCATGATATCCTCCCTGATCAAAGCAGTTTTCAATTCCTGTTCCTTTTGTGCCATGCGCACCTCGTGCTCCCCACCAAGCTCGTGGTCTTCGCCCATGAGGTGTACAAGACCATGAATCATCAGCTCCATTATCCTGTTTCTGAAAGAGGTGAGCCCCTCTTCAGCCTCCTGAAAGGCCTTGTGGACACAAATTACAATATCCCCAAGGATACCGTGCTCTTCCATGGAAAAGGAGATCACATTGGTTGGCCGAGGACGGCCAAACCATTGCCTGTTTAGCCTTTCTATGCCTTTGGTATCGATGAAAAGGATATTGAGCTGGTGATTCTTCAGGCCAGAAAGACGAAGAAGTCTTTCGGCCATGCGATGATAAACAGTCGTGTCAATCCCTTGGCCAGACCTGTTCAAAATCTCAACGGGCATGGCTACTGACCAAAGATCCAGGCCATGACTTTTTGACCCTGCCCTCTAAAAGGACGAGGCTTTTCAAGGCCTTATTTTTTCTCATCTTCTTCATAAGCTTGGATGATCCTCTTTACGAGAGGATGGCGCACCACGTCCTTTTTGGAAAACATGGCAAAGGTTATGCCTGGAATATGCTTTAAAAGGCGCCTTGCCTCCACAAGGCCTGACTTACTCTTGTCTTCAAGGTCTATCTGTGTAATATCCCCTGTGACTACCGCCTTTGAGCCAAAACCTATACGGGTCAGAAACATCTTCATCTGGGATGAGGTTGTATTCTGGGCCTCGTCGAGGATGATAAAGGCATCATTCAAGGTCCTTCCCCTCATGAATGCCAAAGGTGCCACCTCTATTATCCCCCGCTCCAGAAGCCGGGCTACCCTCTCAAAGGGCAACATGTCGTAAAGGGCATCATAAAGTGGGCGCAAATAGGGATTTACCTTCTCCTCAAGATCGCCTGGAAGAAAACCTAGACGCTCTCCAGCCTCTACTGCCGGCCTTACCATGATGATCCTGGAAATCTCATCATTAAGCAATGCCTCGACAGCCATGGCCATGGCGAGATATGTCTTTCCAGTGCCGGCAGGCCCTATCCCAAACACGATGTCACTGTTACGAATGGCCTCGACATAAAACTTCTGGGCCAGACTTTTTGGAGATATGGTCCTTTTCCCAGACTTGATGGTGAGCTTATCAAGAAATATGTCGGCTATACTTGCCTTGGGGTCCTCGCTCAATATTCCCAGGGCAAATTCCACATCCCTGGCCTGGAGGGGGTATCCTTTTTCTATGAGTTGATAAAGCTGTGCACAGGTCTTATGGGCAATATCTATTCCTGCCTCGTCCCCTGAAATGGTAAGCTGATTGCCCCTGACGTCTATGTCCACGCCGAGGGCATTTTCTATCATCTTGAGATTTCTGCCATGTTCCCCATAGAGATCTATTATCGCAGTGTTGTCCTCAAAATCCAGATTCTTTCTTGTCATCAGGAAACATCTCCTAAGGCCCTATCGTAGAGTTTCCCAACCCCATATTCCTTGCGCCTTAGGAATTTTTCCCAAGGCGGTCCAATAATCTGCATTTCAGGATGTTCTTTTTGCACCTCTCTTGCTATCTGCATCTCCTTTGTGCATCCTGTGCTATATGTAGCATCCTTTCCAACCCATTCTGGCGGTACCTTTTCCCCCATGAGTTCAAAGGATTTTTCTATATCTTCATACGTCTGAAACCGCCAAATATCGATAAGCCCACTCCTCTGAACTATCTCCCACATGTACATGATATCGTCGGCATCCATGCCTGGCTCAAAATGCTCGGCAGGATTGATAACCACAACACCTTCCTGTTTCTGCCTGAGATGGTTTACAAAGACTTTAAGGATCTTTTTGGCGGTTTCAAGCTGATTCGGAATGCTTCCAACTATGGCACTATAAAACATGATGGTCTTTCCGCGGCTCTTTTCCACTTGAAGATGGTATATCAGGCTTTCGGCCTTGGCCCTGAGATCCTTTTCTGAGAAGCGGATCACTTTGGGGTGCCTCGGTTTGACTTTCAGGACCAATCGATCCTTGGGCCCCTTGGTGGTCCTGAAGATCATATCCCTAGTAAAACTGAAGTGGGATCTTTCGATACAGTAGGCGTCATCTGCTGAACGAACAACAACAGCATCCGATTCCTTAAAGGCCCTGGCAAAGGTCACTGAAGCAAGGAGAGGGTTGAATTTTTCCTGGGTACCATCTGAAATAACAAAGACAGTCCTGTCGCTTTTAAGCTTTTCTATAAGCTCATTCTTGGAAATGTCCTTTCGGGCAACAATGTCAGCTTCCCGCAGATGTTCGGCAAGGTAAGGATCGTCAATAATGTCAGCCATGGTTATCTCATGATGATAAAAGGCCTGCTTGACCGAGATGATCACCTTCACCCTAAAGTGCAGAAGGATCTTAATTATTTCGAGATCCAGAAGAAATGCCCCGGCTGACGGCCCCTGCCACAAGAGATAATGCCATGTCTCGTGACCCTGCCATTCATTAAGCATATCCAAAAACTGCTTCCAACCCTCTCCCTCAATGTCCCTGGACATGAGATTGCTCAAGTCTTGCACAGAGGGCTCTTCCATGCCCATGAGGCTTTCGATATTGCTGGACAGGCTCATGAGCCTCTTCAATTTAAGGACATTTATCTCGAGATTGATCTCGTCAAGGGGGGTCTCAGGGCTGATATCAAGGCCTTGCCTTTCGTTCAAGGCCTCCTTGAACTCTTTTGAGCCCAGAAGTTCATGGATCTTTTTGTTGGCCTTTTCCTTTTCATGGGACAAAGGCCTGTCTATCTCACTGACCCTGACAAAGATCTGGAGTAACCGCTTTTCAACCCTAGAGGGCATCATCACGAGGGATGCAGTCTCATGACGAAATTTGATCTTCAGCAGACTATGGAGGAATCTTTTCTTAAAATCGTCTTCTATCAGATTAGTGACAAGGGGTTCAACCTTTTCCCACACCTTCATGTATTGAAGGATCAGGTAGTCGCTATTCTCCTTGTTTATGATGGAATTGAATATCTTGTCTGAACATGGATAGTAAAAGGGCTCATCTTCAGTATATACGATGAACTTCAACTGTTCAGGCGAGGCCACCTCGTTGGGAAATGCCTCATAAGCCAGATGATTTTCAGTAAAAAAATTGGCTATCCAAGCCTCTTTTTCCGGGTCCTTGCTTTTCCTTAAGGCGTTGTCAGACATGGCACACCAGGGATGTTCCTAAAACATCTTCTTCTTGATGAATATATAAACCACTATCAAGGAAATGAGAAAGGAAAAGCCCATTGTGATGAAAAAGGCATGGGGATTGTGCTGGAAGGGCAATTCTATGTTCATGCCATAGATGCTTGCCACAAGATTTGGCAACATCAACACAATGGTCACTGCAGTGAGAAACTTCATTACGATATTCAAATTGTTTGATATAACAGAGGCATAGGCATCCATCATGCCAGCGAGAATGTCACTGTAGATCTTGGCCATTTCTATAGCCTGTTGATTCTCGATTTGAGCATCTTCCAATATATCTTCATCGTCCTCATTGATGGGTACATAACGGCCACTTCCAAGCCTTACCATTACCATGTCATTGGCCTTTAGGCTTGTATTGAAATAGACGAGGCTCTTTTCAAGGTTTAGAAGCTTTACCAGCTCTTTGTTGCGCATGGACTGCTGAAGTTCGGTTTCGTATTCTTCCATCAACCTGTCTATGAGCCTCAAATGGCGTAGATAATCACTGGCCACCCTGAGAAAGATATTGAAGATAAATCGCACACGGCTTACAAAGATACGCTGTTTCCTGGCTGATTCTATAACCCGGGCCAATACTTCGGTCTCCACCGGGCAGACAGTTATAATGGCATCTTCAAGCAGGATTATTCCAAGAGGTATGGTCTCAAAACGCACCATCTCGCCACTGTGCTGGGGGAATGGTATCTTGACGATGATGAGTATCTGGCCTTCATCGCTTTCAACCCTAGAGGTTTCTTCCACATCAAGGGGATATCGGAGAAATTCAGGCAACACTTGAGTCTCGTCCAATATCCGGTTAATCTCCTCATCAGTAGGTGCTACAAGATTAATCCAGCAACCCTTTTCTATCTGGTCACTGGGCTCTACCGAGTCTTTTTTTTGTGAGAAGATTTGAAGCAATCTGTTAACCTCTGGAAAGAAATTTTCTCAGGCCTCTATTTTATAAGACAGCCCATGCCGTAAGGCAAGGAAAAGGGCGATTAAACTTTACCCCTTCAGATTGTAATGGCAGAAATAAAAGATCTCCTTCAAAGATGTTTCCTGTTCAAAGGCCTGCCAGAAGACGCCCTGGACGACATAGGGTCTGTAGGCTCAATCAAGGAATTCAAACCACGCCAGACCGTGTTCATTGAAGGGGACCCAGCTGATGGATTCCACATAATAATCAAAGGAAGGGTAAAGATCTTCAAGCTCTCCTCAGAAGGCAGGGAACAAATCCTCCATGTATTCGGCCCAGGAGAACCCTTTGGAGAAGCTGCTGTCTTCGCACAGGCCAGATTCCCGGCAAACGCCACAGCAATGGAACATACCAAGACCTTTTACATACCGAGAACAGGCTTTGTCCTGCTACTCAAACAAGACCCATCCCTGGCACTAAATCTCTTGGCCATTCTTTCAAGAAGGCTGATGAACTTTGCCAGGATGATAGGAGACCTTTCACTAAAGGAAGTGCCAGGACGGCTTGCCACCTATTTGTTGATCCTGATGAACAAGCAAGCCACTGGGACACGAGTGGTCCTGGACATGCCAAAGACCCAGCTTGCAAGCCTTCTGGGTACCATACCCGAAACACTTTCAAGGATATTCTCCAGGATGCAAAGAGAGGAGATAATAGCGGTACAAGGGCCTGAAATCACGATCCTCGATATTAACGCCCTTGAGGAACTATCTGGAACCATATTCCAGGAAGACCATCTCAAGCTTGAATAGATACCAGTGAGGATATAAGCATGAAAAGGCAAATGATCCCATTTCTCGCCATCTTATCCATACTTTTGATCCCGTTTTCTTCATTGGCTCAGAATACAACCCAAAAGGGGAATCATGAACAAATCCGCACCAATTCCGCAAGCTTCACCATATTGTGCCCAAACTTTCTTTCATCCTATGTAAAAGATCTTTACACAGATGCAAAGAAGAACCATACAGGCCTTAGCTTCCGACTTATCAATGCAAATCCCTTTGATACATTCTCCAATTTCGAGAAGGGCCAGGCCGACATAGCCTTTGGCTTCAATCCCTTTCCAGAGAAAAGAAGCACCAGAAAGATCGAAGTACTAAAAAACCCTTCGGGCCAGGACATACTCTCCATTCAGATTGGAAAGACCGGCCTAATGATCCTTACTCACAGGGCCAACCCCCTAAAGGGCCTGACCCTGTTCCAGGCAGATGCCATCTTTTCCTCAGAGAGAAAGTGCGGTTATCCTTTCAATATCACCAAATGGGGCCAGCTTGGCCTCTCCGGCGCATGGATAGAACAACCTGTGCATCTCATGGGTCTCACTCGGCAAAGCTTTGCAGCAAAACTCTTCCAGCAGATGGTTCTATGCGGTGGAAGCATAAAGTCGGATTTCAGGGAACAGATTGACAACAGCGACGTGATAGCCCAGGTGTCGGCTGACAAAAGGGCAATTGGATTTTGTACCCTGAGCCAGAACCTACAGCAGGCCAAGACTGTCCCGGTTGCGGCCCGCGAGGGCTCAAACTATATACTGCCCTCTGAAAAGAACATCCTTTCAGGCATGTATCCCCTGACAAAGACCATCTTTCTGTTTGTAAGACTGCCCAACAATAAGGCACTTCCTTCTTGGAAAAAGCTTCTAATAAAAAAGGCCTTGGACACAAACGGCCAGACATCCTTGGGTAAGTATGGTGCCATCCCCATATATCCAGAAGGCTTCAAAAGGGATATCAATTACCTTTTCAAGGAAGCGGTGACAGGCAGAAAAAAGGGCAAAGACCATATCACATGACTATCTCTGTACCCACACCTGCATCGGTAAACAGCTCCAGGAGTATGGCGTGTTCCCTCCTGCCATCTATTATGTGGGCCTTGTGACACCCCTTTTTCAGAGCTTTCAAGCAGGCCTTGAGCTTAGGAATCATGCCACCTGATACAATGCCCTCTGTAATAGCCCTCTCCACCTCTTGAAAACTCATGGAATGGATCAGCCTCTGTTCAGACCTTTCGCCTCCAGGGCCCAGTACCCCTGGTACGTCTGTAAGCAAAATGAGCTTTTCTGCCTTGAGCTTACCTGCAATTGCCCCTGCAACAAGATCTGCATTTATGTTATAGGCGTGGCCATCAGGGCCAACGCCAACTGGCGCAATCACTGGCACAAAATCCTTGGATTCCAGCGCTGTAAGCACCCCTGGATTGACATCAGCCACCTTGCCAACACGGCCTATGTCTATGATCTCAGGAGGCCGTTCATCTCCACTGTATTTGTAGATCTTCATGCGTTTGGCCCTGATGAGATCCCCATCCCTGCCAGAAAGGCCAACAGCCCGGCCTCCCAAGCGGTTTATGAGCCCAACGATCTCCTTGTTTACCGTACCCACCAGAACCATCTCAACCACGCTCATGGTTTCTTCATCAGTCACCCGCTGGCCTTCAACAAAGGTGGGCTCGATACCCATACGGGCCATGATTCTACTTATCTGAGGACCGCCCCCATGAACAATCACTGGATTTATCCCAACGAATTTCATCAGGATGATATCCAATGCGAACTGTTCCTTCAGATTGCTGTCCACCATGGCGTGGCCGCCATATTTTATGACAATGGTCTTGCCGTAAAACTTTCGAATATATGGCAGGGCCTCTATAAGGACCTGTGCCGTGGAAGTAGATGGCATGATCCGCTCCTACAAGATAAATCTGCTAAGATCTTGATCTTCCAGAATATCAGCAAGCTTTTCCTGGACATAGCCTGCTGTGATGTTAATGGTCTGAGGCGCAACATCGGGGGCCTCAAAGGAAATCTCCTCAAGGAGCCTCTCCATGACAGTGTGAAGGCGTCTTGCTCCTATATTCTCTGTCCTTGCGTTTACCTCAAAGGCTATCCTTGCAATTTCGTCTATGGCCTCTTTTTCAAAGACGAGATGGATGTCCTCTGTGTCCATGAGTGCCTTGTACTGGGTTACCAAGGCATTTTCTGGCTCTGTGAGTATCCTGGCAAAATCCTCTTGGGTCAGGGAATCCAGTTCCACCCTGATGGGGAAACGGCCTTGTAGCTCCGGCAAGAGATCGGAAGGCTTTGCGACATGAAAGGCGCCACTGGCCATGAACAAGATGTGATCTGTACGAACGATTCCATACTTGGTATGGACACTGGTTCCCTCAACAATGGGCAGTAGATCCCTTTGGACACCCTCTCGCGAAACGTCTGGGCCACCTTTCCCTGCCCCTGCACCAGCTGCTATCTTGTCTATTTCATCGAGAAATATGATGCCCGACTGCTCCACCCTGGCAACGGCCTTTTCAACCACCTTGTCCATGTCGATGAGACGCCCTGCAGCCTCTTGCTCCAGTATCTTTCTAGCCTCTTTTACAGTAACGCGCCTTCTCTTTTTCTTTTGAGGAAACACATTTGAAAGCATATCCTGAAGATTCGACTGCATCTCCTCCATGCCAGCCGCAGCGAATATCTCCACCATGGGGGCTGCTGGCCTCTGGGAGACCTCAAGCTCCACGAACCGGTCTTCGAGTTTTCCATCTCTGAGCATCTGCCTGAACCGTTCCCTGGTCTCGCTCAAACTAGCTGTTTCCTCAGGGGCACTTACGGATGGCCTTGGGGGGATAAGCAGATCAAGAAGCCTTTCTTCAGCCTGGAACCTTGCCTTTTCTTCCACCTTCTGTTTCTCTTCAGCCTTAACCATGTCAACGGCCAGATGGGTCAGATCCCGTATCATGGATTCCACATCACGCCCCACATATCCGACTTCTGTAAACTTGCTTGCTTCGATCTTGAGAAAAGGCGATCTGGCTAGCCTTGCAAGCCTTCTGGCAATCTCTGTCTTTCCCACACCCGTTGGGCCGATCATGATTATGTTCTTGGGTGCGATCTCATCACGCAGTTCCTCTGGGACCTGCTGCCTCCGCCAACGGTTTCTGAGGGCGATGGCAACGGACCTTTTGGCTCTGTCCTGGCCAATGATGTATTTATCAAGTTCAGAGACGATCTGCCTCGGAGTTAGAGGCTCGAAATCGTGAGTAGTTGAAGCATTCATCTTGCTTCCTCCTCTAAACTTTCGTAGACGAATGAATGATTGGTATATATGCAAATATCTGCTGCTATCTCAAGGGCACTTTTGGCAATCTCTTTTGCAGGCAGATTGCTGTGGGCCACCAGCGCCCTGGCAGCCGACAAGGCATAAGGTCCGCCTGAGCCAATTGCAATGATCCCATCATCTGGCTCTATGACATCCCCAGAACCTGAGATAAGCAAGGTGTGGCTGCTATCAGCTGCTATCAGCATTGCCTCAAGACGCCTCAAAAGCTTATCTGTCCTCCAATCCTTGGCCAACTCAACCGCGGCCCTCAAAAGATTTCCACCATAGGCCTCTATCTTGGCATCCAGACGCTCAAAGAGTGTAAACGCATCGGCTGTAGCACCAGCAAAGCCAGAAATCACCTTGCCATTAAATAGCCTCCTGACCTTTTTTGCCTTTTGTTTCACCACAGTATGGCCCAGGGTCACCTGGCCATCTCCAGCGATAACCACCTGTCCCTTGTGCCTTACGGCAATCACAGTAGTCCCTTTAATATGTTCCATTGTTCAAGATTTCCCTGGCATCAATTCCCCAGCACTACTTGAGATTACTGCAACGCCGGGGTTGCATATAAATTCTAAAGTACTACAGAACAACCATTATATGAAGTGATAGATTTGAGACAGGCCATCACTTTAAAATAAACATTCCAGCACCCCCACCCTGGATGCTGGAATGCGCAAAGAGAGAAGAAAAAAATTAAGGACGGATCCGCACGGCACAAACCTTATACTCTGGGGTCAAGGTCTTGTGATCCATTCCAGGGCTGGTTAAAAGGTTGGTGAGATTGTCCTGAAAATGAAAGGTCATAAACACGGTCCCTGGCTTACTCCTTTCACTGACCCTGGCCTGGGCCTTTATGCTTGCCCTGCGTGATTCCACCCTGACGATCTGTCCATCTCGAATGCCTATGGCAGAAGCATCTTCTGGATGTATCTCCAGAAGCTCATTTTCAGCTATGTGGTCAAAACCTTCACACCGTCTTGTCATGGAGCCGTTGTTATAGTGCTCAAGCCTTCTGCCTGTAACGAGTACCAAGGGGTAATCCTTGTCAGCTTCTTCTTCTGGCACGATGTAGGATACAGGGACAAAGGTCGCCCGCCCCCTTGGGAACCTCTCTGTATGAAGAAGAGGTGTGCCTGGATGACCTTTTGAAGGACAAGGCCAAATCTGACCTTTTTCCCCGATGTCTCTATATGAAATGCCTCCATAAGAAGGGGTGAGGCGTGCGATCTCTGTCATGATCTGTTCAGGGCTGGTATAGATCATTGGATAACCCATGGCCTGGGAGATGAGGCAAACTATCTCCCAATCTGCCTTAAGGCGTCTTTTGGGATTGATCACCTTGTTGACCTTCCTGACACGCCTTTCACCGCTTGTAAAAGTGCCTTCCTTTTCATAGAAGCAGGCAGACGGAAGCACCACGTGGGCCAATTTTGCCGTTTCGGTGAGAAACATATCCTGCACCACCACGAACTCCATTGCCCTTAATGCCTTGCGCACCCTGTTTATATCGGATTGTGTCTGGGCAGGGTCGTAGCCCACGCAATACAAGGCCTTGAACTGGCCTTTCAGGGCTGCAGCATACATCTCTGGCTCCATGAGCCCCTGTTTTTCAGGCAGGGATTCCACTCCCCAGGCCCTCGCAAAACGATCGAGGACCTCAGGATCATCTGTTGCCTGATATCCTGGAAGTATGTATGGGAGGGTACCCATGTCACAGGCCCCCTGGACATTGTTCTGGCCTCTCAAAGGATTAATACCAGTGAAGGGTCTACCAACATGGCCTGTGGCAAGAACGAGATTGGCAAGGGCGATGACTCCAGAAGTACCACCCTTGTGCTCTGTAACTCCAAGGCCATAGAGGATCATGGAATCATCTGAAGTGGCGTAGAGCCTGGCCGCCTTCCTTATCAGCTCAGGAGAAACGTCTGTTAGTTGAGCCATTCTCTCAGGGGAATAGTCTTGGCAGTGCTCCCTCAATGCCTCAAATTGCTCGGTACGGTCCTTGATGAAGTCTTCGTCTATAAGACCCTCTTCGATTATGGTGTGAAGAAGCGCATTCAACAGGGGTATATTGCTTCCAGGTTTTATCCTGAGCCAGATGCCACCGTCCTGCTCTTCTGCAATGGCAGCAAGATCTGTCCTCCTGGGGTCTATCACCACGAGCTTGGCGCCCCTTTTTACCGCGTCCCTGATCTTAAGCCCTATTATAGGATGAGCCTCAGTAGTATTGGCCCCGCAAATCAATATACAGTCAGCGCCAATTATCTGATCAAAAGGAGTGGTGGCTGCCCCGCTTCCAAGTGTTGCCAGCAGACCGCTGACAGATGGAGCGTGTCAGACTCGGGCACAGTTGTCTACATTGTTGGTGCCCCATGCAGCCCGGGCAAGCTTTTGGAGCAGGTAATTCTCTTCGTTGGTACAGCGTGCTGAGGCAAGGACCCCCATACTGTCTGGGCCAAACTCATCCTTGATGTCCTGAAACCTGTCCACGACCACCTTGAGGGCGTCATCCCACTCAACTTCCCTAAAGGGCTCATCAACACTATCCCTTACCAGAGGAAGATAAAGCCTGTCTGGGCTTCTGTAAAAGGTGTAACCGAACCTGCCCTTCACGCAGAGTTGGCCATAATTGGGTGGGCTCTCCTGGTCTGCCTTGACCTCGAGTATTGCACCATACATAGACACAACATCAAGGCTGCAACCAGTACCGCAATACGTACAGACAGTCTTAACAGACGAAACTTGAGCTGGAAGAAGAGGTACGACACTATCTTGTTTTGACAGTGTTCCAGTAGGACATACATCTACACACGCGCCACAAGAGACACATTTATCATTGATCTTTATGGAGACCTCGGTAATCATCCTGGTCTTTTCATCCAGGGTGAGATCCAACTCGAAGGCATCGTACTTGCAGCTTCTGACACATCTAGTGCAACCAATGCACTTGTTTGCATCGATCACAATAAATGGATGGGATTTATCAAGGGGGTACTTGAGCCTTGTCCGTGCCTTGTTGGCCTTTACCTTGTAGTCAACACAAAGTTCCCGGTAGGTGCACTTGGAAAGACCCAAGCAGCCACACTGAAGACAACGACTTGCCTCCCTGACAGCCATCTCCTCAGAAAAACCAAGCTGTACCTCTCCAAAATCACCTGTACGTCTTTCTGGCGGCCTTGCAGGCATCACCTCGTTCAGCTGGATATCATGGCCTTCAAAATTGTGCATATCCACGTCTTCAAATCTCTTGCCCTTGGTGAAGTTGAAACGAGGCTCTATGATTGCGGGTTTTTTACTGGTAAGATATTCGTGAATAGATTCTGCTGCCCGTCTTCCGCCAGCTACAGCCTGAATCACAGTTCGTGAACCAGTAGCTGCATCTCCACCAGCGTAAATGCCTTCCACACTGGTTTTCATGGTGCTGGGATGGGCCTTTATGGTCTTTCTTGGAGTCAGGGCTATTGCTGCTTCTATTTCTCCGTAACTCTGAAAGGTGGGGTCTCCTTCCTGACCAAGAGCTGAAATTATAGTGTCTCCAGTCCAGGACAGCCGAGAACCAGGCATAGGGATGGGATGCCTTATGCCTCTTTCATCTGGTTCATCAAGGATTGTACGTGCCATCTCCACCTTGATCTTGCCATCTTCATCCGTAATCCTGAGGGGGGTTGCCATGAGGAAGAACTGCACTCCTTCCTTTTCTGCCTCCTCTATCTCTCTCTGGTGTGCAGGAAGCTCCACCCTGGACCTCGGATAGATGACAGTCACGTTCTTGGCTCCAAGCCGCCTGGCACTCCTGGCAGAATCTACGGCAATATCTCCACCTCCAACGATCAAGACCTGTTCCCCTATGGAGGGCTTGCCACCTAGATTGACTTCCTTCAAAAACCTGAGGCCGCACAAGGCGCGCTCGGCTCCCTCTATCTCGAGCTGTTTCTGTCTGGACAGGCCAGTGGCGATAAAGATGGCATCAAAGCCTTGGTCTTTGAGGTCTTGAAGAGTAAAGTCCGTTCCCCATCTCTTCCCAAGCCTTGCATGAACCCCGAGATTCAGTATTCCCTGGACTTCCCTGTCAACTTCTTTGTTGGGAAGCTTATACCCTGGGATTCCGTATCTCATCAGGCCTCCAAGCTTGTCTTCAGCCTCGAAGATGGTCACTTGATGACCTTGCTTCCTCAAGAAGTAAGCACACGAAAGCCCTGCCGGACCACCCCCAATGATGGCCACCTTCTTGCCAGTGGGTTTCCCAACCTCGGTATCACGAAAACGCGCCTCTTTTGCGTAATCTGCAACAAAACGTTTGAGATGATTGATGGCGATTGGTTCATCCAGCAGGATACGCCTGCATCTCGTCTCACAAAACCTTGGGCATACCCTGCCGACCGCTATGGGCAGAGGATTTTTTTCCTTTATGAGCATGAGGGCTGCCAAATATTCGCCCTTGGCTATGAGATTCACATATCCTTGAACATTTATCCCACCTGGACAAGTGAGATTGCATGGCGCGCGGCAGTCGCCGTAATGACTTTCTGCCAGGATTTCAAGCCTTTCCTTCCTAAAGGCGTCTAGCTCCCTGTTGTGAACCTGGATGATTTGCCCGTCTTCAGCAGGGGTGGCACAGGCCCTTACCCTGCCAGTGCCTTCTACTTCCACCATGCAAAGGAGACAAGGGTTGGTGGATTCTTCTTCGCCCTTTATATGACAGATGGTTGGAATATGGATTCCAGCAGTGGTCGCTGCCTGCAAGATAGTCTGGCCTTTCTCCGCCTCTACCTTCCTGCCGTCAATGGTTACGTGAATAAGATCAGCCATAGCACCTCAAGTCAAATGGTTCAGCCAATTTTAAAGTTCAAGCCACGATTCAGAAAAGATGGTCTTACCCATGAGCACCCTGGTGGTCTTGTAGTACTCAAGCTCCTTATCAGACAGACTTGAAGGATCAGGATCATTGTCGTCCATGATATCGTGCACCAGCTTCAAAAGCTCTGGTCTAAGCCCATGGGCCAGTTCAATAAGTTCATGATCATAGGTATCTACAATAGCAGACCATACGCCATATTTCATCAGCATTGCCAGAAATGCCCTGTTCAGATAGGGCCTCAGCTTGGCATCAACGCCATTTGAAACATTTGAAAGGCCTACTGTGCTCTTGGCCCCTGGTGCTATATCTGGAAGCATGGCCATGAATTCGAGACCACTCATCACCTGATCTGAACCCAGTGTGATTGGGGTTGCTATGGGATCTACGAGTATCTTTTCATTGGGTATCCCGGCCTCATTCATTGCCATGATAAGGTCTATAGTCATTGCGGCTCGCTCATTGGAGTCTCTAGGCATGCCGTCGACCCCCCACAGAAGGCCAACCACATAGCAGCCTGTTTCGGCTGCGACAGGTATGAGCTTTTTCATCCGCTCCGGCTGGAGGGATATGGAATTCATGATGTGGCGTTCTGGATGTTTTGCTGCCTTCATACCGGCAATTAGTGCATCGGCATTGGTAGTGTCAAGGGACAAAGGACAATCTGTCACGTCCTCTACCACCCTCACGATCCACGGCATGAGCTCAGGGCCGTCTTTCCTGGCAGGGCCTATATTGAGATCGAGGAAATCACCTCCGTCTGCCACTTCCTCGTGGGCCATTTCAACTATGGGGCCTGGATCCCTGGCCCTCATGGCACTGCCTGTACGGTTTCCCATGATATTTATACTTTCAGCTATACATTGAACATACATAGCAATTTCCTCGCTTGAATTTTTGGCCTTTATTCCTTGCTAATCCTCTGGCTTCCAATTTTTAAGGAACGGGGGCAGATGGCTTGCCTCCCTGGGCCCGATCTGGATCTTCCAGTCTGGAAGCTCTTCTTCCAACTCACCCTTGATAGATGCAAGATAACCAGGGATGATAAGACTCCTGTGCTTCACCTTATCCTCGATACCACTTTTCTTGACAAATTGGGCAATGAGATCTGCACTGAATTTCCCAGCCGCCCAGGCCGTCAATACCGAAAGGCCCTCTGTATCCTTTATAAGCAACCAGGATGGGACCTTGCTACCTTCTATCTCGCCAGAGACTATGAAATAGGTTAGAGAGAAGTTGCATGTTATGAGCACTGGAGAATTCTCATCCGGACCATTGATGGGGTAAATATCTTCCTGGACCACCATAGGCCGTTGTGGATCAGTGAATATATTGAGCCTTTCAAGAAGAAGGGGAAAGAGCGTATCGCCTTGCAGATCGGAAAGAACCACTATTCCGGCATACTTGGCAATGAGAATGGAGGCTATAACCGTCTCCATAAGTGGATCATCCGTAACCTCACATGGGAAGGTAATCGTTGGAAAACCCAGGGGTTTGTATTTGTGCTTGATTGAGGCACGCCTGCAAACAATCTGGTCTTCGAACAAGCTTTTCATGGTGCGGGCCCCTGTATCGAGCACTAGATCTTTCAATCCATCCGACTGCAACTTTTCTGATATCTTTGCAGTCTGGCCGATATTTTCTCCCTTCACTGCCAAGGGGCAACCTCCATCCTTGGCAACTTCAGCTACGGCGTCTGCATTCGAGGTGGTGGCAGCGTACAAAAGAGGGATGTGATCACCACAGGCCTCGGCCCCTGCCTTTAGCACCTGAGGATCATCACTCATCAATATGAGGCTGGCATCTGGACAGCGGGACCTCACCTTTTCCACAAGGGCAACAAAGGAGCCGGAATCTCCATTCGCATCCTTGACAGCAACCAATTCGGCCTTGAGTTCCACCCCTACGCGGTCATACCTGAGGGCCAAAAACCGGTCCAGCCTTCCGTCTATATCAACATCATCCATATCCGTGGCGATCATCACGGCTATGCCTGTGGGATGCTCAAACCTCTTTTCATGCCTGTAAAGGCATGTTTCACCGCCAAAGACAAACTTGTCATCCCCGCTGCCCAGGGTGATGGTCCGGATAGGAGGCGCACTGGCCTCGCTCACCTTTTCCTTGACCTCGTCTGATACATAGGGACAAGCACCTATCTCTGCCTGGCCAGCTGCCACCTTCATGGCAAATGCCAGACAAGTAGGCACACCACACTCCCCACAATTTTTTTTGGGGAGCATTTTCAGGATCTCTATTCCTGTAAGCGCCATGATCCTCAGCTCCTCTTAAACTACGCTTTCCATAGAAAGTGCAGGATGACCCTTTTCCTGCAAAAACTTCAATACTTCATCCTCGGACACCCCTACTTCCTCGTCTGCTATAAGGTCCAGAAGCTCGGGGATTCCTTCCTCCTTGGCCCTTTCTTCGAGTCGTTCTCTAAGCTCTTCCTTGAGCATCTTGGGCATCCACACAACCCTCTTGAGGCCTCCTTCTGCCTGCATGAACTTCCTGGAGCAGATGTAATGTTTGGAAACGCCGAGAAATCCTGGTGTAACCTGCCCTCCTCCTACCATGCCTGCCAGGGTCGTAAACTTCATTCCACTGGGGGTCATTCCCATGTAGTCGCGGTTGACTATCATGATCCCGTTACACATGGGGAGCATGGTGGCTATACATTCAAAGCAGCCACAGGCTGTCATAGGATCCACCATAAGGGAATAGGCGCTGACCTTTTCCACCTTGCCCCTCGAAGCCTTGTTGACAAATTCGTTTATTCCTTCCCACTGGCCCAGCTTTGGATCGATGCATTTGCCCTTTTCTATGGGCTGGTTGGGGCCTGTGGGGTTTATCTCGTAGGAGGCCTTACCGTCTAACCAGTTGTAGGCCCCACACATTCCGATGCGCTCCGGTGTTATGACACACACGTGACTCGGCGCAAAAGACTGGCAAAGGGTGCAAGAATAGAAAATCTCTTCACTTTCGTCTGTCATAGACCCAAGACGCCTATCCCTTTCTGCATAGACCTCTTTTGCAAGCTCCAGCACCTCTTTTACCTTGTCTTCCACGGTATAGATCTTGACCTGGACCTTGTCCACGATGGCTCCAAAATCCTGATGAAGCTTGCCATGAAGGATTCTGCCTATGTGTTCGAACTTGAAGCCCTTCTCTATTGCAGCCTTTCCAACACGAAGCCACATGATATTTCTCTGCCCAATATGCATTATGCCCTGGGCATAATTGATGAGATGATGAAACTGGCGTTCCAGAATGGGCTCAAAATCGGGCTGCATCTGCCTGCCTGCAACCTCGACCAAAATGGCCAGAGGGAGTTTTGCTCCCTCTTCCACTTCTGTCATCTCAGGCCCTTCCACTATTACCTTGCCGTCTTCCACCTCATCCATCTCCTTGGATACAAGCACCTCAACGCCAAGGGTCCTTCCACCGCCACACTCGAGATACAAGTCGTCCTTACGAATCCTCTCACCCTCGAAGGCAGGGCCATAGGAGACAGGGATGTCTATCTTTGTGACACTTACCTTAAGCCCTCTGACCTCTATGGCCTTTTGGACTATCTCGTCATGGGGGACCTTGCTGACCACGTGCTCATAGGTACAAATACCTGTGGGAAGAACCTCTGGAATATCCCAGTCTGAAATGGTTGGAAATCCCCAGTTTATGGCTCCAGCAGCATTGGCATACCATTCGTCTGACACAGGGCCAAAGGCTATAACAAAGGCAAAGGTGCGATCCTTGTTGTAGATAAGGTTGCCCTTGTAGTCACCAGGCTTAATGCCGCCAAAGGCCAAGGCCACACGGCATGCAAAACCTATGGAGAAAATGGTGGATGTGTAGGTTGGGCCAAAGGGCACCAACCTCGTGGACCAGCCGATCTGAACCTTTTGCTTGAGTAGCTGGTCTGGAAAGTAGATCCCGTCAGTCTGGTCATGAAGGAATATATACAGATTCTTCTCTTGAAGTTCTATGGCTATCTTTTCTGCCTCCTCCGCTTTTGCAGGAGAACCCAAAATGGCCGCAAAACCAGGAGCAGTGCCATCCACAAATTCTACTCCCCTTTTCCTGAAGATGATATCATCGGCAGCGCCCAACCAGTAATTGCCGCTCGAAGGAGGATCCTCTGTCTTTGTGTAATATTGCGGTTCCTCAATGTATCTGATTGCCTCAAACATCTCCTCTGCAAAATAGGTGGCCATGCCTGCGTCCAGGGCTGGCGCCAGATAAGGAAGCCAAAGATTGTCGCTGACCGGGGGCGGAAGAAGCTTCCTGCACTCCTGAAAGATATCCTTCATATCCCCGAGCTGCTTAACAGGCGCCCCAAGCATGCTGTAAATGATTGGCAGATAATAGGCAGTGTTGGGGAATGCCACTTCCTGTTCAGGACCATATTTCTTAAGGGCATCCTCAAACTTTTCCTCGGCCATATCCACTATCTTATGAGCGCCTCGGATCGCTGCAGAACAGATTATCTTGGACATATTCTTTCCTCTCTCAGTTTCTCTTTTGAATTCTCTTCAGGAACCTGTCCTGAACCTCGTACAAACCAGCCTTCGGGACATGCCTACAGCAAGCCCTCCACCAGGGCCTCTGTCAATGCGGCTGATTTCGGGTGTCTCATTACCATGAGTTCTCCACCAGCTAGCAGGAGCGCCGAAGCGGTGATCGCCTCCATGAGCACTCCTCTTCTCTCTTGGTCACCAAGCATCCCATCAGTCGGGAGCCTGGTTTCCTTGGCCTTCCAAACCTCTCTGCCAAGGTTCACTATGAATGGGCAAGACAGCTTGTCATCCTGCTGGGTAAGGGCTGCCAGCCTTATACGTTCCATCACCGAATATGTGTATTCCAGCCCATAACCCACTGCACCTATAGATGGATCCATGAGGATATGATCCAGATGAACACCCAAATTCTCAAGCAGTATATTGAGCTGTTTGGCCAAGTTCACATCGATTGGGGTAGAGGCAACCACAGGATATTGAAAGGCCATGGCGGTTGCGCCGAGTGTCCTGTAGTTGGCGTCTGTTAATGGACCAAGACACACCTTTCTCTCACCAATCCTGCCCGTAATCTCTCTGAGGGTCTCGGTATCCTTTTCTGCATTTCCGCAACCCCAGAAGATTATGGGGACGTCCACGGCCTCAACCACCTTCTGGGCCACTTCGGCTGCCTGGGCTGGCGAGGCATCAGCCCCATTGGGGTCCGTGCTGATCAAAGACAGGCAAATGGATTTCGCATTGTATTCATCCACACACTTTTTTGCCCATGCAGCAGGATCTCCCAGACAATCTGAAAAGTATTTGACAAGCACCTCTGGCCATTCTTCTGGCTCCGAGTCCAGGACTTCAAAGGCCACTCTGGGAGGATTGGGCATTTCGCCTTCAAAATTATAAAAGGGCAAGGCTGTCTCACCGCCGACAGATATGGCTTTATCCCCATCTCCGAGAGTCACGCTTTGTATCACACCAGAGCAAGCCTCTTTATAAACATCTTCGGGAATATCTCCAGCCCTTTCGGAAAGGGGCACCTCTTCCTTTGAAAGGGCGGCGACGGAAAGCTCCGAAACACCTTCTTCAGCAGGTGCCGCCACTTCGATCTTTGGTGTTTCTGGCTTCGGCTCAGGCTCTGCCTTTTTTTCTTTTTTCTCTGCTACTTCTACCTTTTCTGGCTCCTTGGGGGCCTTTTCTTCCTCTTTCTCTTCTTTTGCCTCAGGCGCTACCTCTGGCTCCTTGGGGGCCTTGGCAGCCTTCTCTTCAGCAACAGGCTCTGCCACAGGCTCGACTGAAGGGATGTAGATACCCTGCTTGCTCTCAGCCCTCTTGAGGCCATCCTGGGCCTTTTCATTCTGTGGATCAAGGGCCAAAGCCTTTTTGAAATCCTCTATGGCCTGGTCATAATCTCCCTTCATAAGGGCGACATTTCCCATGGCAGTGTAACGAATGATCCATTTTTCCCTCCACCAGTCAGGGTCTACTTCTGGCGGGCAGGGTGGAAGCCCTTCGGGTGCCTCTCGAGGAGCAGCCTCTGACGGCTTTTCTGCCTTTACAGTGGAAAGTTCCTTTTCAAGGGCCTCCTTAGCCTCTTTAAGCCCTGCCTGGGCCTTTTCATCACTGGGATCTATTTTCAGTGCCTTTTCAAAGACCTCTATAGCTCCGTTGTAATCCCCACTGTGAAGAGCCAGATTGCCTTTGGCTACAAGATTTACTACTTCCTTGCTTCTGGCTGGTTTCTCTTCGGCAGCTGGCTCCTCGCTTACAGGCGCTTTTGGTGGAGCAGGAGCAGCTTCTGGGGCTGGCGGCCCTGGCGGAGGTGGAGGCGGTGCTGGCACTGCCTCACGGCCTGGATAGGGTACCGTTTGAGCCAATTGAAGCATGAATTCAGCTTCCAGAAACCTCTTCAGGGCCTCAAACTGGGAATCATCAAGACCCAATACATCCTTTAAGGCCTGCAGCCCCAAATTCAGGGACTCGAGCACCCGCTGCTCCCTGTCTGTAAGGACCCCACTTGAAGGGGGGGATCCTGGTGGCGGAGGCAGAGGTGCTTCTGGAGCTACCTCTGGCGGTGCAGCCGCCTGTGACTTTTCCAGCTCTTTTTTGGCCTTTTCTATCTCCTCGGTAAGTTTCTGGACTTCGGCCTCTTTACGACTTGCCATAGTCCTTGCCTCCTCTATCTGTTTCTTGAGATCCGACATCTCAGAGGCCACCTTTTCCTTTTCCTTTATTACAAGTTCGCGTGAGGCCTGGGCCTCTGTCTTTGCCCGTTCAAGTTCTTCCTCAAATTCTATTCTCAACTCTTTTCTGGCATCCTCTACGGCCATTTCTACAGAGTCAAAACTCGTAAGAACAGGTTCCACACCCTTTGGCTCAGGACGGTTGTCAAGGCCAGACCTCTTCACAATCTCAGGTACAGCCTCTTCCCATTCAATGGCCATGATGTGAACACCGGCAACCCCAGGAATCTCCTGGACCTGTTTGATTATGTCCACGCAAATGTTTATTCCCTCTTCCCGCTGATCAGATGCGTCTGTCAACCTGTTCAACACTTCATCGGTGACATCTAGCCCTGGAACAAACTTTTTCATATATCGAGCCATGCCCAGGGACTTTGGCGGGGTGACTCCCGCAAGTATGTAACACTTTTCATGGACGCCGAGATCCCTGACCATTTCCATGAATCTGGCAAATTTGTCCACATTGTATATTATCTGGGTCTGGACAAAATCAGCTCCAGCCTGAACCTTCTTGGCCAGCCTTACTGGGCGGAACTCGAAAGGATCAGCAAAGGGGTTTGCGGCACAACCAAGGAAAAACCTCGGCTCCATGCCCTTGATCTCTTCCCCACACTGAAACCTTTTGTCATCCCGCATCTTCTTGACCATCTGGAGCAACTGGATGGAATCCATATCGAACACCCCCTTGGCCTGGGGATGATTGCCAAATTTCTGGTGGTCTCCTGTAAGGCATAACAAGTTCTTGAGCCCCAGGGCCGAAGCTCCGAGAATATCGGCCTGCATGCCTATCCTGTTTCTGTCTCTACAGGTCATCTGCATAACCGGTTCCAGACCTTCGGATAGAGCTATAAGCCCTGCCGTGAGGCTGGACATCCTCACTATGGCCGTCTGGCAATCGGTTATATTCACAGCATCCACATGGCCCTTCAATATCCTGGCCTTTTTTCTCACCAGCTCCAGATCCCCGCTCTTTGGCGGTCCCAGCTCACCTGTGACCGCAAAGGCACCTGAACGCAACACATTTTCTAGATTGCTTCCTGCTTTCACGGCAGCAAGTCCTCCCTGATTCTGCGACGCGGGCCGCCATGGCCAGCAGAGGTCCAGTCGCGTATTGGCATGATATTCTTCATTTCATCTGACCTGTTCAATCCAGATAGTTTGTCATAGATCTGCTGCCAGATACATGGCACATCTGGATGGATCTCACATCTACCACCCTGAGAGCCTCCGCAAGGGCCGTTAGACAAACTCTTCGCACACCTTGCCACAGGGCAAAGACCGCCTGTAAGATGGAGTACGCACGCACCGCAGCCAGCACACATCTCTTTCCATTCCCCGCTGGACAGATTGGCACCATAGAAGGTGGTGTCGAGGGCTGGAAGGACGTTCACCTTGTCACATCTGTCTGCTATGAAATTGACACCCACCCCACAGGCCATTGAAAGCACTGCGTCAAAATCGGATGCCTCTTCATTTAAAGGATCGATATATTCAGGATCACACTGCCTTACCAGGGTGCGTTCCTCTATATCCATCTTTTTGCCCTGTCTGGAAAGCCCCAAACGCAGCGCTGACGCCAGGATGCTTACTTCCTTGTCCCCACCTGCGGAGCAGACTGCCACACACCCCCTGCAACCCAGGATGAGGATACGGCTGTAGCCGTCCACCATTTCCAGAAGCTCTTTCAAAGTCTTTCTTTCAGCTATTATCATTGGCTTACCTCAAATCTGCCTGGATTTCCTTTTATTACAGCTCATTGCTGCGCGAAATCCGTGAAGCCATTTGTCTTGCAGCCTCAACTATGGGTTCTGTCTCACCCCTGCCTGCAAAAAACATCTCTACGAGGCCTTGATCCATATCCAGTTCCCCAAGGATCTTCTTCACCTGTTCAACCCTCTTGGCAGCCCTCCTGCTACCTGAGAGGTTATGACATTTATCTATCTGACACCCTACGACGAAAACTGCAGAAGCCCCGTTTGTAAAGGCATCTAGAATATCCGGAACCTCCAGCCGCCCAGTGCAAGGAAGCCTTTCCAATTCCACGTCGTCTGACACGAGTCCTTCCTCTACAAGTGCCGCTGGCTCGACACTAAGGGTGTAATTACAACAAAATCCTTTGATCCTGCTCATTTCATTGCCCCCTTTGCCTCTGGCGATGGCGCAAGCCTGATGGCCTCAGCCGGACATTCCAAGACACAGATCCCACATGCATGGCAAAGCTCTGGCTCTATCACAGCATAGCCTTCATCGATTATCCGCGGAGCACCAAAGGGACAAAGCCTTACACAAGTAAGACAGGCCACACACTTACCACCCTCGACCACAGCAAACTGGCCAAGGCCTTCCAGCCGATTCTCGTCCACCATCTTCCTCTTGATGGCCTCGTCACGGAGAGCCTTGATGACATCGGCACATCGGACGTTCTGAGGACACACAGGGATACAACTCTGGCACTGAGAACAAGCCCAAATGATATCTCCCGTTATCAGTTGCTCTTCCATCCCCAGAGAGACCATGTGTACGATCTTGCGAGGGTCAAACTCATCCACCACCTTTTCCACAGGGCAGACACCGCTGCAGGAGCCACAGCCGTAACACATGTTTAGCGTCTCACAGCCCTGGTAAGGGAAGATCGCTTCCACGAATCCCGGATTTAATTTTGATGCCTGTACAGTCATGAATTATTCCTGTCTTTGCTGTTTTATTTCCCGGTATTCAGGGAAAATTTTTTGTTTTTCTTGGCAATCAGCCCTTTTTTAATGAGAGGGGCCATTACCTTTTCGAGTTCCTCATTAGAGGCACCCGTCTGAGCGCAAAGGGTTTTACTGCTCGCAGGGCCTTCTGATAGGAGCATTTGCACCTCAATGGAAATCCTCTCTGCCCTCATGGCAGGGAGAACCTTGTCTTTCACACCTTTTGAGATGGCCTCATTGGAATAGTCCCCAGACCTGGATAGCTTTTTGGCAAGATTTCCCAAAAGGGTCCGAGGTTTTCTCGCCTCTGCCGCCTTCACAGCAGCAGCAAGTCTCCTCTTCATCACGTCCTTTGGAATCTCTCCTTCACTGGAGCCAATAGGCCCTTTATCCCTTATTTTTGAGACATACCCAGTTATCAGCTCAACGAATCTTGGTGCCTCTGCAGCCGAGGCCCACTCAAGGGCGAGCCTGTCGGGGTCGACACCGCAGTCTGCAAGCAGTTGCCTGCTTGCCTCTGTCACGATCATGGCTTCGTAATTACCAGACTGGTAATGACATTCACCAAGGTGTCAGCCGCCAGTGAAGACCCCGTCTGCACCACAACGAAATGCCTCGATGACAAATCGTGCATCAATGCGACCTGTGCACATTACCCTTATGACCCTCACATTGGGCGGGTACTGATACCTGGACACCCCTGCCGAGTCTGCTGCAGCATAACAGCACCAGTGACAAAAAAAGCCCAGAATCTTTGGATCAAAGCCCTCTTGGGTCATCTCTTTCTCCTTTGAAATTGCGTTTTCATTTGCCATGCTGTCTTACTCCTCGCTGCATTCCCCACCTGAAAAGGCGTGAATCTGTGCCATAATGGCCTCGTCTGTAAAGCCTCCCATGCTTATGGCAACTGTTGGACAATGGGATGCACAGATCCCGCAGCCCTTGCAAGAAGCAGTGATTGTCTGGGCCTTCTTTCTCTTGCCAACCTTGGATAGCCTTATTGCATTAAAGGGGCAGAGACTTTCGCAGATCCCGCAGCCTATACATGCGTCCTGATCCACCCTGGAAACTATTGGAGCTACAGCGACCTTACCCTTGGACAGGGGGATGGTCGCCTTGGCAGCAGCCGCCTTGGCCTGTGCTATGGATTCTTCGAGGCTTTTGGGGCCGTGGGCAAGGCCACAAAGATAGACACCATCTACTGCGATTTCCACTGGCCTGAGCTTTGCGTGCGCCTCAAGGAAGAAACCATCCGAGGTGAGTGGAGCCTTAAGGATCTTCGACAGCTCCTGGTTGTCTCCCGGGGCAACACCTGCGGAAAGGACCACAAGACTTGCAGGTATTTCTATAGCCTCTCCAAGCAACCTGTCAAAGGCCTTAACCTTGAGCCCCCGGGCCTGCTTGATAACCTGGGGCTTGTCCTCTGGGCTGTATCTCAAAAAGATGATCCCCTTTTTCCTTGCCTCCCTATAGGCATCTTCATAGAAGCCATAGGTCCTCATATCCCTGTAGAAGATATAGATGTTGCAATCAGGCTTCAGTTCCTTGAGCTTGAGAGCGTTTTTGACTGCCTGAGTACAACACAGGCGGCTACAATGGCTCATATCATCGCCTCTTGAGCCAACGCACTGTATCATTACTATGTTCCTGGCACTTTTCAGAAAGCTCTTGCCACGGGCCAGCTTTTCCTCGAGTTCCAGCTGGGTGACAATCCTTGTGCTTTTTCCATAAGCGTAAGACTTGGGTTTGTACTCTTTAGCGCCAGTAGCAATCACTGTCACACCATGGTTTATCAATTGGGTCTTCTTGCCCTTGCTTACAGTACTGGTGAAGTTACCCACATAGCCTGATATGGACTCGACTGTTGAACCAGTTATCACCTCTATGCCAGGATGGGCCTCTACCTTGGAGATCAAGTCTTTCAATACCTCTTTGGCATCTTTACCATCAAGGGTCCAAGTCAGGCGTCTCAGGTTTCCGCCTAGTTGCCTGGACTTTTCTACCAGAACCACTTGATAACCTTGATCTGCAATGGAAAGAGCCGCCGCCATGCCAGCAGCCCCGCCGCCAAGCACGAGGGCGCCTGGCGTCACATCGACTGTAGGCTGTTCCAGAGGAGTTAGAAGCCTTGCCTTGGCTGCAGCCATCCTGACCAAATCTTTTGCCTTCTCTGTAGCAGCATCAGGTTCCTGGGCATGGACCCAGGCACACTGATCCCTGATGTTGGCCATCTCAACGAGAGCCGGATTCAACCCCACAGAGCGAAGTGTTTCCTGGAACAAGGGTTCGTGTGTCCTTGGCGAACAGGCCGCAATTACCACACGATTCAGATTGTTTTCCTTTATCTTGTCTGCAATGCTCTTGAGTGCATCTTGAGAGCAGGAATATAAGGGGTCTTCGTAAAGCACCACCCCAGGAAGGGTGGCTGCGTAATCCCTGACGGCCTTGACATCTACCACGCCGGCAATATTCACCCCACAATGGCATACGAAGATGCCTATTCTGGGTTCTTGTTCCTCAAGGGCCTTGTTTTCCTCTGGATATGTTATGCTGACGGTCTGGGAATTACGGGCATCAGACAACAGCTCAGAAGCAATGGCGGCAACCCCAGAGGCCTGGGTCACGCTCTCGGGTATGTCTTTGGGGCCCTGAAAAGCGCCTGCCACCAACACACCATCCCTTGTTGTGGAAAGGGGAGCGCCAACGCTAGTTTGGCAAAACTTGTAATGGTTGAGATCTATACCCGCTACCTCTGACAGTGCTTCGGCGTCTTCTGGCGATTCAAGGCCAACGGACAGCACCACCATATCGAAAATGGCTGAATGGTGGTCCCCATCATCGGTTGTCCAGGTCAGGGCAAGGCGACCGTCTACCTGATCCACCCGCGGCACCCTGGCCCTTATGACATTGATGCCATATTTTTCCTGGGCACGCCTTCTCGCCTCGTCAAAGCCCTTGCCCATGGTCCTGACATCCATAAAGAATATGGAAACATCAAGATCAGGCTCATGTTCCTTTGCCACCGATGCCTCTTTTATGGCGTACATACAACAGACAGACGAACAATAGCCATTGCCACAGGTTTCATCCCTGGAACCTATGCACTGAAGGAAGGCTATCTTTCTGGGAGGCTTGTTGTCTGAGGGCCTCACTATATGACCTTCTGTTGGACCAGAGGCACAAGTCAGCCGTTCGAACTCAAAGGCTGTGAGGACATCTGGATATTTGCCATAGCCAAATTTCTCCAGAACAGAATGGTCCACCCTACCAAAGCCGGGGGTAAGCACCACTGCCCCTATTTCCAATTCCAGTCTTTTGGGTTTCTGGCTGAAATCGATGGCTCCAGCCGTACAGGTCTGAGCGCAAAGGTTGCATGTCTCGAAATTTACCCTGAGGCATGCCTTTGCATCTATATAGTAACTTGAAGGGATGGCCTGGGCATAATCTATATGAGGTGCCCTGGTAATCTCGAGCCTTTCGTTATACGTATCAACCACTGGCCTGGGGCAATACATGGTACACATGCCGCAGGCAGTACAAAGGTCTTCATTTATATAACGAGGTTCCTGAAATACCTTGGCTGTAAACTGTCCGGGTTTGCCCTCCAGCCCTTCTAACCTGGCGTTGGTAAGTATTTCTATGTTTGGAGACCGACCGGCCTCTACCAGCTTTGGCGCCAGGATTCACAACGAACAGTCGTTGGTTGGAAAGGTCTTGTCAAGCTGGGCCATCACCCCACCGATGGATGCCTTCTTTTCCACCAAATAGACATAATAACCCAGATCAGCAAGGTCCAGCGCAGCCTGCACTCCGGCTACGCCACCGCCGAGGACCATTATTGCACCGCTTTTAGCCATTATCGCTACTCTCCGAATAGTTGATAGTTAGTAACTGCCTTGAAACTAGGCCCTAGCCCAAAAGAGATATTGACATCAGGACCTCTTTCTCCGCAGATACCGGTTTTACCCCTTGCCATACACAAAAGATACACCAATCCTTAGTGGCCTCCCCCTGGAGCACATCCCATTCCAGGAATGCCTGAACCTAGTTCACGCCTCATTGCCATATCGAACAGTACGCGCTCCTTCTTCTTATCCAGTCCAAGGGCCTTTCTCTTTTCATCTATCTTATCTATAAGCTTGTTGGCGAACTCATTGGCACCCTGAGCAACGTCCCATGCACCGCCGTAGATCTCTCTCATCTCATTGAAACAGAAATCAGTTACCACTTTTGAACCAGTAGTTGGGAAACTGGGGCCAAAAACCACGTACGTCCCGCTTGAAACAAAGTACTGGCCAATGGACACCGCCTTTTCGCTCATCCACTGGGGTGCACATCCCACGACTGGAAGCTCATAGATATCGTGGCCCAGACCACCTGTATGAACCATTTCAGTGGCTGCGATGAGAAGCCTGCTGTTGTCCACACAAGAACCCATATGAAGGACAGGTGGGCAACCAACTGCCTCGAGCACCTCTCTCAACCCGTCTCCAGCCATATCTTTGGCCTCTGGAGAAAGAAGACCTGACCTGCCCATGCCAGTTGCGGCACAACCTGTCACAAGGACCAGTACATTATTGGCAATCAGTTCCTTGGCAAGCTCCACATGGACTTCGTCCATGACCCTGTAGTTGTCGCATCCCACGATTGCAGCAACACCCCTGATCCTGCCGTTCATGATGTTATCGTTCAAAGGCTTGTAGGAGGCCCTGAAACGTCCGCCCAGTATATAGTTGATTGTCTCGTGGCTGAAACCTGCAACCACATCCATCTCGTGGGCAGGTATGAAATGTTTGCCCCTTTCTGGAAACTTGGCTATGGCCCGTCTCAATATGTCCTTGGCCACATCCATAGCGCTGTGTTCCTCAAATGGAATGTGGGTTGCCCCTGATATCTTCGCCTTGTCTGAGGTGGTGAAAAGGGCTGTATGATAGTTGCTCGACACTGGAGACACCCCCTGCATGATACACTGGACATCCACCACCATGGCCTCAACGGCTCCTGTTGCAAGCACAACCTCCTGCTGGACAAAGCTTCCCGCAATAGGTAGCCCGCGCCTCATAAGAATTTCATTACCAGTACAACACACTCCAGCAAGATTTACGCCCTTGGCCCCTACCTTCTTGCACTCGGCCACGATGTCTGGATCATTGGCTGCCATTGCCAAGGCCTCGGCAAGTACTGGCTCATGGCCATGAACTGTAACATTGACCTCATCCTTCTTGAGGACGCCAATATTGACCCTGCTCCGTATGGGCATGGGAGTGCCAAACATGATGTCGGAAAGCTCAGTGGCGATCATGGATGCCCCCCAGCCGTCAGCAAGGGCGCAACGCGCTGCCTGTTCCATGATATGCCTGTAGTCTTGGTCTACGCCCATGTGGGTTCGGTGCATCATCTCAACCACTTCCCGATCCACGCCTCTGGGTGCGACACCAAGCTTTTCCCAAAGTTCTTGCCTGGGGGCAGGTGCCCTTTTGATAAAGGACAAGACACCTTCCTGCTGGCCAAATTCAGCCACCATCTTCTCGCCCACCTCTATGGCCAGGTCTTCCTTTGACTTCTCGCCAGGGTCTATGCCAATACGCAGGGCTGTTTCCCTGAGCTTTACCCCGTCCTTGATCTCGTAAGGGGTCTCCCCTTTGGCAGTAGCAAGAAAGGCCAGGGCAACGCCACGGCCATGATCCATGTGGGCTGCCGCTCCGCCGGCAACGATCCTGGCAAAATTCCTGGCTGCAACTGTTGCGGCATCCGCACCACAGATACCCACCATGGAATCGACGCCTTCGATGATCTGGCATGGCCCCATGTTGCAATTTCTGCAACAAGTGCCACCCTTGCCGAAGAGACAGGGCTCGATACTCCTGTCTTGAACCCTGTGGGCTGCTGTAATCACGCCTTGGGCGCATGAGTTGCACAAAACCTCTCGGTTTGCCTCACATTGAATGGTGGGGCAACCGCCATTGCCCTTGTCAAATCTCTTGCTGGTATCCATCAGTAAGAATCTCCTTTATACAAGACCGGCAAACTGCTTTGCCGCCTGGACAGTATTCTTCATGAGCATGGTAATGGTCATGGGGCCAACACCACCTGGCACTGGCGTGATGGCAGCGGCCTTCTCCTTTATGGCATCAAAATCCACGTCGCCACACAGGATGGCTTTACCCTCAGGGGTTTTACCTATCCTGTTCACGCCTACGTCAATAACGACCACTCCCTCCTTTACCATATCTGCTGTAATGACCTTGGGCCTTCCTGCAGCAACTATAAGGATGTCGGCACGTTTGGTATGGAAGGCCATATCCCTTGTCCTGGTATGGCAAATGGTGACCGTTGCATTTCCGCCTTCCCTCTTCTGTAGCATGAGGTTGGCAATGGGTTTACCCACGATATTGCTCCTCCCCACCACAACGACTTCAGCGCCACTGGTCTCTGTGCCTGAGCGGACGAGCATCTCCAAAATTCCATGAGGAGTACAAGGAAGAAAGCACTGTTCCCCTATAACCATCTTTCCAACATTTACTGGATGAAAACCGTCTACGTCCTTGTCTGGGGATATGGCATAAAGGACCTCGCTCTCATTGATATGCTTAGGTAGTGGCAGTTGTACCAGGATGCCATGTATGCTTGGGTCCTCATTGTACTTCCTTATGAGGCTCAACAGGTCTTGTTCTGAAATGTCTTCAGGCTGGTTGTCCTGAACAGAGTGGAACCCAAGGTCATGGGCTGTCCTCTGCTTGGCCGTGACATAGGAAATGGATGCAGGATTTTCTCCTACCAGGATGGTTACAAGCCCTGGTGTGACACCATGCTTGTCCTTTAAATCCTGTACCTCCTTTTTTAATTCTTCCCTGATCTGCTTGGCTATCTCAGTGCCGCTGATTATTTTTGCCGACATGACTCCTCCTGACATTATTGTGCATCTTTTTTTAAAAGACTATACATACCAGCAAATTACAAGCCAACAGGGACAAAAATTGTCGCCCACTGCCTTTACTGGCCGTAACCTCCTGCAATAAAAGGTTTTTCACAGAAATCACCGTGTTACTGGAATAAAAAAAATAACAAACCTGAAGGCTGCGGGGATTATCTCTCCAGGCATGAGGTCTTTTTCCCCTACCTGGGAAAATACTGTAGCCTTGCGTCTAATTCCCCTGCCACACGCCCTGTGGCCTGTCTTCTGAACCACCGTCAAGCTCAAACCAAACAAACTTTGATGGTTTCACAAAATTTATGGAATTTTTACAGTCAGCCTCCTCATATTCATTTTGTCAACAAACAAAAAGGGTCGCCCGGAACGCTCCAGGTGGCCCTTTTTAGTTGGTATCCTATTTGAACCGAGCTGCCTATCAGAACAGGCCTTTGACCTTTCCTGTCGCCGTATCCACGTCTATCCTGCGGTAGGCCGGGTCTGATCCCGTACCTGGCATGAGGCTTATGGCTCCTGCCACCGGGACCACGAAACCTGCGCCTTTGTAGGTGAGAATGTCGCGCACATGGAGCTTCCAGCCCTTTGGAACACCCTTGAGGTTGGGGTTGTCCGAAAGGCTCAGATGGGTCTTGACCATGCAGGTTCCAAGCTTTGAAAGCTCCGGATCCTTTTCCATGGCCTCTGCCTTTGCAGCCGCCTCTGGTGTATAGGTCACGCCGTCGCCTCCATAGACCTCCTTGGTGATGAGCTCGATCCTCTGGCGAAGCGGCATGTCGAGATCATAGAGGAAACGGAATTCATTTTCCTCGTTGCATGCATCCACAACGGCGTCTGCAAATTCAAGGGCCCCTTCTCCGCCCTTGAGCCAATGCTCAGACACGGCCACTCTCGCACCTGCCTGCTCGCAGAGCCTACGGCATGCAGCAATTTCGTCCTTGGTATCGGTATAGAAGGCATTGATACACACAACCGGATTGATTCCTGCCTTCTTGACCGTCTCGATGTGGTGCAAGAGGTTGGCAGTACCCTTTTCCACCCAGTCCACATGCTCTTCGTTATACTCTGGCGGCATTGGACGTCCAGGCCTTGGAATGGGCGCTCCACCGTGGCACTTGAGGGCTCGGATTGTGGCAACGACCACTGCACAGTTTGGTTTCAAGCCGCTGAAGCGGCATTTGAGATTCCAGAACTTCTCAAAACCTATGTCCGCGCCGAAACCGCTCTCGGTTACGAGATAATCACCGAGCTTCAGGCCAATCTTGTCTGCTATGACTGATGACTGGCCTATTGCAATATTGGCAAATGGCCCAGCATGTATGAGGCATGGCTGGCCTTCAACAGTCTGCATGAGGTTGGGATTTACTGCCTCGACCATCCAGGCAGTCATTGCGCCAGCCACCTCGAGATCCTCTGTGGTGATAGGCTTTCCAGTGCGGTCGTAGGCCACAACGATCCTACCGATTCTCTCACGCAGGTCCTTGAGATCATTTGCTATAGCCAGGATTGCCATGATCTCCGAGCTGACGGCGATATTGAATCCGCTCTGCATGGTCATGCCGTCCATGCGGCCGCCAAGACCAATTGTTATGTTTCTCAAGGACTGGGCACAAAAATCGATGATCCACTTGAATTCCACGCTTTTTGGATGGACGTTCAGCCTTTTGAGATTCCTGAGGGCGAGCTGTTCGTCCGTGTAGTTTGACTCGTGCTGCATTCTTGCTGTGAGGGCCACCATTCCCAGATTATGGGCGTTCATGATGGCATTGATGTCACCGGTAAGGCCCAGGGAAAACTTTGAAAGGGGGATTACCTGGGCGAGCCCGCCTCCCGCTGCGCTTCCTTTGATATTAAAGGTAGGCCCACCAGAGGGTTGGCGCAGGGCACCCACCACATTCTTTCCCCTCTTGCCTAGCCCTTCCATGAGGCCAACAGCACAGGTGCTCTTACCTTCGCCAAGGGGTGTAGGGGTGATGGCGGTAACATCAATATATTTGCCATCTGGTTTGTTCTTGAGCCTTTCCAGAGCCTTTGCATAATCTATCTTGGCCACATAGTGACCATAGGGGAGCAACTCCTCCTTTTCCAGGGCAAGCTCTTCACCGAGCTCATAGACCGTCTTCATGGTCTCTTCTGCTGCCTCTGCTATCTGCCAGTCTTTCATTTTGGTGGGATCCAGTTTCATCTCCAATCCTCCTCATCTTTTTCTGGACGCAGACAAACGCCTGATTACATTAGTACTATACAAACAAGAGACGGGCTTGAAATTAAATGAACTATGATTAATCTCAATATAGGAGTTGTATAAGCTCACTCACGAATACGCACTCCTTGCCCGACAACAGTGCCAAAAGTGTTAACTTGAAAACAAGGTGCTTGTCAATCCCTTGGGGAGGATAACTTTGATCCTTGAAATAGACCCTCGCAGACCTAATCCCAGAAAAATCGCCAAGATTGCCCAGGCGTTAAGAGACGGAGAAGTGATCATATATCCCACGGACACCTGTTATGGCATGGGGGCTGATATATTCAACAAAAAGGCGCTGGAAAGGATCTATCAGATCAAGGGCATTCCCAAAAATAGGCCTTTCAGCTTCGTATGCTCGGACCTCAGCGACATCAGCAAATACGCAAGGGTGACGGATTTCGCCTATCGAATACTCAAAAGATATCTCCCTGGTCCGTACACCTTCATTTTGGAAGGATCGAGACAAGTGCCCAAGATGATGCTCACCAAGAGAAAGACGGCAGGCATTCGAATTCCCGATCACCCTGTATGCATGGAAATCGTAAGGATGCTTGGAAATCCAATCATCAGCACCACAGCATCGGTAGGTGATAAAACCTTTTCAGACCCCAGAGAGATGGCAAAACGATTTGGCAAACAGATAGCAATAATTGCTGATTGTGGAATCATAGTGCCAGAACCTTCAAGTGTGATATCCCTAGTAAACGACGAGCCTAAGGTATTGAGGGTTGGAAAGGGAAACTGCGAAGATTTTGAATGAGATCACCCGTACAATCCATAACCGGTTCGTGATTTCATTGCGCAAGTGTATTGGGCCACTGGATAGATCATATTGGAATGTCCCTATAGAACCAGTGCGGCGAAAGTTCAAGAAATTTTTCCTTGGCTTTGTGTACCAAAAAGGCCCTGATTTCCTGGCACAAATGGCATTTCGAAACATAAGCAGGCTTGGCCTTGAAACCAAAATCTTTGGCAAGGTCCAGCAAGGCCCCTGGTCCGTGTTCGTATAGGCGACATATTAGGGGATATTTTTCAGGGGAAAGGGGGTTGCCCAAGTCCTTCAATTCGATGGCAAGCCCGGAACACAGTCCTGGGATGTAGTTTCCATAAAGATCCATGTGAAAATGGCTGGTGTCTGAAAGTTCCCTACAGCCTTGTTGGCTATTATCACATATTTCTTTGAGATCGATGGGGTGCAGTAGATGGGAATACGTATAAAGTGCCCTTCCCCTGTATATGGTCCAATATCGTCCAGGTATGGAGTTTAGGTAGCCTGAGCCAAAAGCCTCTTCATATTCTTTCATTCCGTGGGGCTTAGAAGTATCCAGGGCAGAGCATTCACTGACGAACTCCCTGATCCACGGCATTACCCTAAGCCCTGAAACCCTGCAAGCCTCCATTACGCCTTGCACCCTATCGAATGGGATGAATTCATTATGAAAAGGGCTTATGGACACCAAAAGTGTCGTCACGCCAGCATGTTTCAACTGTCTCAGCATATCCGCAGCCTCTTCAAGCCCCCTGTACCAGGAAGAATTGGTCTCTATGTATTCAATGGTTACACCAGCTTCCTTGGCTGCCTCACAACAGTGCATCAATGCTTCGAAACGCAAAAAGGGCTCACCGCCTCCTATGTGCATAGACCTGCATCCCAGGCGCCTGGCCACTTGAAAGGCACCCAAAGCCCTATTGAAATCCATATAATCCTTTGGCCAAAAAGGGCTGCAGTTATAGAGACAATGGCGGCATCTCGAGGTACAAAAATAGCATGTTATGAGGCCTCCGGAGATCAGTGAGGTGATATTTAAACACCTTTTGTGTTTTGTAAACATCTTGTCCCAGGTTCCCAATAAAAAGGCCCGGTTGATACCGGGCCATTCTGGTAGAATCTGAATTCTTCTTGCCGTGTGTAAAACTACCGGCTCATTCCATGCCCACCATTTCCATGTCCACCATGCCCGTTGCCACGGCTATCTGTGAGGCTATGAAGAAATGCAACTATATCGTCAATATCCTGCTCTGACAGGCCCATATTGCCCACTTCATCATCCAGGTTATCACTTACCTCAGGCTCTGGCCAGTTGCCAGTATCCCTGGAATTGTGGAAGCTTACCATATCCCTGAGACTTGCAAAATATCCATTGTGGCCATATGGAGGAGTCACAGCAATATTTCTCAATGTAGGGACCTTGAATTTTCCATACTGTGCCTCATAGTTTCCATCACCTATGATTGGTGCATCACTAGCATAATCCTTCTCCAAAAATCCCCCAAGGCCCAGATCTGTGCCCTTGTCAGCCAAAAGAGGATTGGCTGGAAGGCCAATATTGTGATAGGAGTAATCAGTAAATAAAGGAGGAGAGCCGTCTGGCCCTGGATCGGCACTGTGACACTCAGAGCAATTGGCCTTGAATAGCTCATATCCCCGCAATTCCTGGGCATTCAAATCTCCAGAGTCAAATCGGGAGTTGAATTTCTGTACCCAGCCAGAACGTTCAAAGGCGGCGATAGCCAGTGCGAAATAGTCATAAGCCTTGTCCACATCATCCAGCGCATCTGGGCCAAAGACCTGCAAAAACATGTTGGCATAGCGGGCATGCCTTATCACATTCACAACTGCCTCTTTACTTGGCATATTCATCTCAACAGGATTTAGTGGTGGCCCCTGGGCCTGCTCAGCCAAAGGGTCTCCCAGGATCCATCCCGTAGCCCTTCCATCCCAAAACATGCCTCCCACATAGACATCCTTTTGTGTGTCCCAGTGCAATTTGGGGCTGTAACCTGCATAAGCCGCAGTGGGAGAGTTCCTATCACCAGTACTTACCCCATCGTCCCCAAGGGACACTACGGAATTAGCTGGATCAGATACGTTCGCTGGATCAACGAATGCCAACCTCTTCTCATGGCATGTATTGCACGACTGAGTACCATTTCTTGAGAAGTTGGGGTCCATGAACATCCTTTTTCCTAATATTTCTATCTTGCTGTGATGGGATCCGTATGCCAATCCACTACTAAACAGCAAGAATACAACTAGAGCCAATCTCACCAAGATACCCTTTACCATCGTCTTTTACTCCTATGTCTTTGGTGTTTCTGTTTTTTTTGGGGGAAATAGCCAACGCGAACTGCACAAGGGCCCTTTTTGAAACAGCTCAACTTGCTAGCCTAAAAATACATGAATAAATTTTTTCTTAATTATTAAATGCGATCAACATTATTAATATAAAAGCAAAAATCTTGGTTTCTGTCAAGATAGCGTAGCCATAAAAGTAATATTTTTTTTAAAAAAGTATTAAAAAAAACTGTATAGACGGCATTTGATTGGAGCCTTTTCAGCCCCAAAATGCCTATCGGATGGAGTAATTGACTTAAACTCGATGGATCTTTTTCAGATTTTTACCAGGCCTGAAGACGATTCGGTACCTCTGAGGACAGCAAGTTTTCCTGCCATTTTTAGGATTTATAAACTCCCTTTCCTTCTGATTGCGCACTGCAAAACTTCCAAAACCCCTGATCTCTATCCTATTGCACTTGCAAAGGGATTGGCACATCTGTTCAAAAACCAGATCCAGCACATCCTTGAGATCTGCACTCGTATATTCTGGAAATTCTTCTTTGAGCCTGCGTAAAAGGTCTGATTTCAACATGCGAACAACCCTCGTCTCCAGTGTCATTCTGGAATAGTGGACACGGAATTTTGGTGAACAAGAATATCAACAAGCTTTAAAAGTGTCTTGGCACCAGATTCCTCCAAGATCTCGCGGATGGCGCTGATCTTGTCCTTTTTGGGATATAGCACAGCCCACTCACCCTCGATACCGGCAAGCTTTGCGGCCTTTTCCAGCGCGACAGAAAAATTCCCAAGCTCATCTACCAATCTCAGTTCCTTTGCCTGGCGCCCAGAGAAAATGCGCCCATCTGCCAGGGCTGTGACCTTATCCACAGAAAGTTTCCTGCTTGAAGCCACTGCCTGGATGAACTGCTTATGGATATCGTCCATGACAGATTCGAGAACCGCCCTTTCCTCTGGGGTGAGATCCCTGGTAATAGACGCCAAATCCTTCAACTTTCCGCTCTTGATCACAGTGGTCTTTATCCCCAGCTTTTCAAGGAGCTTTTGCACGTTAGGCAGTTTCATTATCACGCCGATACTGCCTGTGACTGTGCCTGGATTTGACACTATGTAACGTGCCCCCACTGCCGAATAATATCCCCCAGAGGCTGCTGTGTTGCCCAAAGAAGCCACTACGGGCTTGACCTTGTCAAGCCTCTTGGCCTCCTGATATATCTCTTGCGAGGCCCCAACTGCGCCGCCTGGACTATCTATCCTGAGGACAACCGCCTTTACGTTGTCGTTTTTCCTAAATTGTTTAAAGGCCTCCAAGACCTTATCAGGAGTGGTGATGACACCTTGGATCTCAACGACCCCAATCTTGTCACCTGGGATCTCGGCAACTGATTCCATGCCGCCTTTGAAGAAAAAGAAGGTAATAGAGATGGTAAAAAGAAAACCAAGGAGGGCAAGCCCTCCTATGGTCGCAAGAACTATAACAAAGGTGCTGGAGCGGCTGGTCCAGCCAGATCTATCTTCCATATGTAAACAGGAACCGCCCTACTTCTTGTCCTCAGAATCTTTTTTGTCCTTCTGGCCCAGTTCCTCCTGCAGAAGCAAGCCAAGAGTAGTTGGTGCCGCCTTGCTGGAACTGTACTCTGAGAAGAATGAACGCTCCTCGTCTTCTGCCATCTTTTTGATGGAAAGCCCGATTCTCCTGTCCTTAGGCGAGACATTTATCACCATGGCTGTGATCTCGTCCCCTACCTCGTATTTCCCAACTGGGCTCTTTGGCCTGCCAGCAGCAATCTCAGAGACATGGATCAGGCCCTCGATGCCTTCCTCAAGCTCTACAAAGATGCCAAAATCCGTGACGTTGGTGATCTTTCCCGACACACGGCTGCCCACAGGATATCTTTCAGGGGCAGATTCCCACGGATCGGGATGAAGCTGTTTCACTCCAAGGGAGAATCTCTCCTTATCCTTGTCAATATTCAATACTACCGCCTGGATCTTGTCTCCCTTCTTGAACATTTCGGAAGGATGCTTTATACGCTTGCTCCAGGAAAGATCCGATATATGCACAAGGCCGTCTATCCCTTCTTCTATGCCGATGAAAAGGCCAAATTCGGTAATATTCTTGACCTTGCCCTCGATCACAGTGCCTTCGGGGTAGCGTTCTTTTACCAGATCCCAAGGATTGGGCTTCACCTGCTTGAGGCCCAAGGATATGCGCCTTGCCTCAGGATCCACCTTGAGCACCATTGTCTCTACCTCGTCTCCCACACTCAGCACCTGTTTTGGGTGGCGTATCCTCTTGGTCCAGGACATCTCAGATACATGTATCAGACCTTCGACACCTTCCTCGAGCTGAACAAATGCCCCATATTCTGTAAGACTTACAACCTTTCCTGAAACCTTTGCGCCTTCAGGGTATTTCTCTGCTGCCCTGAGCCATGGGTCTTCCGTGAGCTGCTTGATTCCCAGGGCTACCTTTTCCTTCTCCCTGTCAAATGAGAGCACCTTGACCTTTACGGTGTCCCCTACCTTGAAGACCTTTGATGGATGCTCAACCCTGCCCCATGAAATATCAGTGACGTGTAGAAGCCCATCTATTCCACCCAGGTCCACAAACACTCCGTAATCAGTGATATTCTTGACGATACCTTCCCTTTCCTGACCTTCCTCAAGGGATTCCAGCGTCTCCTTCTTCTTCTCCTCCATCTCCTTTTCAAGGAGTTCCCTTCTGGACACAACAACGTTTTCCCGTTTCCTGTTGTAGTCCAGGATGGAGCACATGAATTTCTGGCCTATCATGCTATCGAGATTGGGATGGGGCCGAACATCTATCTGGGAATAAGGGAGAAATGCCTTGATCCCACCAATCGTTTCGCCTATACGCACTGTGAGCCCTCCCTTTACCTTGGACACAGTGGTTACTTCGACTGGTTCCTTGGCCTCAAAGGCCTTTATGACATCATCCCAAACCTTTCTACGAATCGCCCTGGAATAAGACAGCCTCAAGGTACCATCTTCTGGGTTCCAGCGTTCAAGCAGGACCTCTATAACATCACCTGGCTTGACCTTGAGATTTCCATCTCCATTGACAAATTCCCTCGAAGGGATAAGCCCTTCGGACTTATAGCCTATATCAACCATGACGTAGTCATTCTGCACGCTGACTACGGTGCCTTCTATGATTTCACCTTCTTGAAAAGAGCGCAGGCTCTGTTCAAAAAGCTCTTCAAACTGACTCATGTCAGAAGCTTCTTCATCGTCCAAAGGAGAAGCAGAAGCGTTCTCCTCATCTGTTACCTGTGGAGACGTATCTTCTGCAGGTACTGGTGTTTCTGCAGCCTTATCCTCGGCTGTTTCCGCGGCTGCTGCGGTGTTTGTAATGTTCTCATTTACTTCGGTTACCTTTTCCATTTACGAAAGACCCCCTACAAAACGTTAAATTCGCTTTTATAACAGGATATGGAGCAAAGTTCAATGAACAAATTGAAAACATCAACAAGGCTTAGAAGGCATTTCTTCAAATGGCTAAACCAGAAAAAAGCCAATCGACAATCAAAAGGGATTCCAGTAAACTTCCCTACAAAAAATAACTTATTGTAAATTTTATCATTAAGGAAATCGTAATGAACATGCCATCCAACAATCTTCCCAATGGTTTCCCAAAGATGGATCGTGAATTTATCCAGGCCCTGAGAGAAGGCATAGACATCGTCCGGATGATATTTTTCATCAGGATGCGTGATCACCTGATGGAGAAATATCCTGAAAAAGGGAAGCGGTTCGCCCAAATGCTTGCGGGCGCCATATTGAATGAACTTTTTGGTACAGAGAACCCGGAAAAGGGGTTTTCAGACTTTGCCCACGAAAATGCGCCACTCATAGAAGGCGAGTTGAAGGCGGTGCCAAAAAACTTTCATGATCTCCTCATCCCCCTGACAGATGCCTTGAGAATGCATTTTCTGTGCAATCATCAGGAGGGAATGCCCGATTACAGCCTTGCTGTGCTGGCAAAGGCCAGATCCTACGGGATACTCCTCGAGGAGCGAAACGTTCCTCTTCCCAAAGGATTTATGGAACTGGTCCACAGGATCGGCAAGGCCTACGGTCTGATAGCAGACCGAGACGCCGTGGGAAAGCCAAACTAGAAAGGCCTTTTGAAAACCAGGAGAAGTAGCTTTCTTTATGCTCTTAAGAGCAGGAGGCGCAAAAAAAGCCTAGCCCGTTCAGCCACTTCCAGGCCCATGGCCGTTTCCGTTTCTTTTCCTCCAGCAGCAAACCCTCATAGGTGGAATATTGAGAAATTCCAGCATGATCTCTCCCTCCCCCATGACTGGTTTACAAAGCGAGATGACTCGACTGCTCAATTGATAGGCGACAAAACGCCCTCCGGGAGCAAGGACATCGAAAATGGCCTTTATTATCCTCGAGCCACAGCTTTCGCTCATGGTGGAAAATGGAATGCCTGAGATTACTGCATCCGGAGCATCAAGCCCATATTGGGATATGATCTTTTTCAATTCCAATGCATCACCAAGATGCGCTATCAAGCGCTCGTCCTTTATGTTCTTGATAAATGCATGAAAATTTGGATTGATCTCTATGCTCAAGAGCCTGAGATCCGGGCTGCCAGCCTCAAGCACTGCCCTGGTTATTCCGCCTACACCAGGGCCTAGTTCCACAATAAATTTTGCTGACTTTACCTTGGCCGTATCCACCACCCTTTTTTCCAGAAAACGAGAGCTTGGAATTACCGACCCAATCTGAAGGGGATGCTTCAGAAACTCTTGAAAGAAAAAGGTCCTTCCGTTCATCTGTTTCATCATTTATTCAATCAATAATTTTTTTTGTTATGTGGCTACAATAATTCGTCGATGCACCTGCGCTAAGATGCCCTGTTCAAACCAACCGCACCCATATACACCTTGGTCTTGAGGCTACCTCTAAGATTGTCCTTTTGTCCAAAAAAATTCGTGCCCTCGAAAAATGACCCACACATCACCAACCCAATAGATTTGCAGTTATCTTTTTTCATACGCCTTGTTCTTGAACAAAATTCAGAGTCAGCCTTTAAAAGGTACCTATCCAACGATTTTCACATGCCTTTATATATGATTTGAATATGGCTGAAAAGTCATTTTTCTTGCAAAAATCCCTAACTGGATTTCATGCGGTTGTGAATAACGGATATAAGTAAGTGAAAAAAGTACAATACGAATACTTTCCAAAAAAATATTGCCTTATCCAGCTTTCATCTGTTGTGGGAAGATGGGACTTGCCTGCGAAATCAAAGTACAGCCCTCGTAACAGCCTGTACCTCACTCCATGACAAGAAGCTTTTGCCTTAATTTCTTGATTTCATCACGTTTAATGGCCGCTTCCTCAAATTTGAGTCTTTTTGAAAGGGCATACATCTCCTTTTCTATCTGGGATATGGCTTCTTCGATCTCCTTTCTAGTCCTGAACTCCCCATAGGTTGCCCTAGCCTCAAACAACTGCTCAAAAGCCCCTTCGTCTTCCTGATATATCTTCGTCAGGGCATCGGCTGTATCCTTTTCTATGGAACGAGGGACTATGCCGTGGGATATATTGTATTTCTCCTGTATAGCCCTCCGCCTTTCGGTCTCAGAAATCGCCCTCTTCATGGAACCGGTAGCCTTATCGGCGTAGAGTATGACAAGACCGTTTACGTTCCTTGCTGCGCGGCCCGCTGTCTGGACCAGGGACCGTTCAGACCTCAAAAAGCCTTCCTTGTCTGCGTCGAGAACAGCCACAAGGGACACTTCAGGCATATCGAGCCCTTCTCTCAGGAGATTGATGCCCACCAGGACGTCAAAGTCACCTTGCCTGAGACCTTGAATGAGCTGGGTTCTCTCTACTGTCTTTATATCTGAGTGGAGATATTCAACCCGGACCCCAGCATTTCTGTAGTATTCTGTCAGGTCTTCTGCCATCCTTTTGGTAAGTGTAGTCACAAGAACCCGCTCGCCTCTGGCCACCACGCGTCTTATTTCAGCAAGCAAGTCATCCACCTGATTTATAGCAGGACGAATCTCCATCCTCGGATCCATAAGACCGGTGGGCCGGATGATCTGCTCTGTCACAGCCTTCTTGGACACCTCTAGCTCGTACGGCCCTGGAGTAGCCGATACATATATCACCTGGCCAATGGCGTTCTGAAATTCATCAAACCTCAAAGGCCTGTTGTCAAGGGCAGAAGGCAACCTGAAACCAAATTCCACAAGGGTTTTCTTGCGAGACCGGTCTCCTGCATACATCCCCCTTATTTGAGGAACAGTTATATGGCTCTCATCAATGAATGTGACAAAATCCGCAGGGAAATAGTCAAGAAGGGTAGGGGGAGGCTCACCTGGCGCCCTTCCACTGAGATGCCTGGCATAATTTTCAATCCCGTGGCAGTAACCCAGCTCTTGAAGCATTTCCAAATCAAGGTTGGTCCTCTGCTCAAGGCGCTGAGCCTCGAGAAGCCTTCCCTCTCGTTCAAAGAATTTTAGCCTTTCCTCCAACTCCTGCCTGATGGTCTCTATCGCCCTGTCGAGCCTTCCCTGTGAGGTCACATAATGGCTGGATGGGTGTATAAGCACATGGGGCACGTCTAACAGACGCTTGCCAGTCAATGGGTCGAACAAGCTCAACCTTTCTATTTCGTCTCCAAAGAGCTCTATCCGTATTGCCATCTCCTCTTCATGTGCTGGAAAGACCTCCACAACGTCGCCTCTCACCCTGAATGTGCCCCTGTGAAAATCTACATCATTTCGTTCATAGAGCATGCCTACGAGGCGAGCCAGGATCTTTCTCCTGGCCATCTCATCCCCCTGTCTGATAAACAGGTGCATTGCCTGATATTCCTCTGGTGATCCAAGACCATAGATACACGAGACACTGGCCACAATTATCACGTCTTTCCTAGTGAGCAGTGAATGGGTTGCAGAATGTCTGAGCCTGTCTATAAAGTCATTTATTGAGGAATCTTTTTCTATATAGGTGTCAGAGGCTGGAATATATGCCTCAGGCTGATAGTAGTCGTAATAGCTTACGAAATATTCAACAGCATTTTCTGGGAAAAAGCCCTTGAATTCTGAAAAAAGCTGGGCGGCCAGGGTCTTGTTAGGAGCCATAACCAAGGCGGGCCTATTGACCCTGGTGATAACATTTGCCATTGTAAAGGTCTTCCCAGAGCCAGTCACTCCAAGTAAGGTTTGATGCCTTATGCCTTGGTCAAGGCCCTTGGTGAGCTGCTCGATGACTTTTTCCTGATCCCCGCATGGGGAGAAGCTGGTGTGGAGCTGGAACAAGGTTGACATAAAAAGAGTTTATCTGTTTTTTAGGGGCTTTAATTTCTCTACCTTTTGGCATTATTATAGACTTGCCAAAAATCCCGCTCAGGAGAAAACATGAACAAGAAGGAAGAAAACAAGAAACCTTCAAATTTTATAAGAAATATAATCCTGGAAGATATAAAATCAAACAAATACGGGGGGAAGGTCGTAACCCGATTCCCTCCTGAACCCAACGGTTATCTCCACATCGGCCATGCAAAATCCATAGTGATGAATTTTGGTTTTGCCCAGGAATTCAACGGCCGCTGCCATCTGCGCTTCGACGACACAAACCCCACAAAGGAAGAGCAGGAGTATGTGGATGCCATTATTGAAGATGTCAGTTGGCTGGGATACGACTGGGGGGAACATCTCTACTACGCCTCTGATTATTTTGATCAGTTCTATGAGTATGCTGAAAAACTAATAAAGATCGGCAAGGCCTTTGTATGTGATCTTTCACCAGAGGAGATACGGGCCTACAGAGGCACACTTACAGAACCAGGCAGGGAAAGCCCCTATAGGGACAGAAGCATAGAAGAAAATCTCGACCTTTTCCGTAGAATGAAGGCTGGAGAGTTCAAAGACGGGGAAAGGGTCCTCAGGGCCAAGATCGATATGGCCTCAGGCAATCTCAACATGAGGGATCCTGTCATTTACAGAATAATGCACGTGCCCCATCACAGGACTGGGGACAAGTGGTGCATTTATCCCATGTATGACTTTGCCCACTGCCTGTCAGATTCCATAGAAGGCATTACCCACTCCCTTTGCTCTTTGGAATTCGAAGACCACCGGCCTCTCTATGACTGGTTCCTGGATGTGTTGGAAGTCGAATGCCATCCCCAACAGATAGAATTCGCACGGCTCAACCTCACCTATACCATTCTCAGCAAGAGAAAACTGATACGGCTGGTGGAAGAAGGTGTGGTATCTGGTTGGGACGACCCAAGAATGCCTACCATCTCCGGCATGAGGAGAAGGGGCCTGCCCCCTGCTGGTATAAGAAATTTTTGCGAACGGATCGGTGTGGCTAAAAAGGAGAGTGTGGTAGATGTTGCCCTCCTTGAACACTGTGTAAGAGAAGAACTAAACAAGACAGCGCCAAGGGTCATGGGCGTACTGAGACCCCTAAAGGTGGTGATAGAAAACTATCCAGAAGGACAGGAGGAAGAACTCGAGGCCATCAACAATCCCGAAGACGCCTCCTATGGCACCAGGATGGTCCCCTTTTCAAGGGAGATATACATAGAACAGACAGACTTCATGGAAGACCCACCCAAAAAATTCTTTCGCCTTGCGCCAGGGCGCGAAGTCAGGCTCCGCTACGCCTATTTCATAAAATGCACTGATGTCATCAAAGATGACAGTGGCCAGATAGTCGAACTCCGCTGTACATACGATCCAGCCACAAGAGGTGGGAATGCACCTGATGGCAGAAAGGTAAAGGGCACCATCCACTGGGTCAGTTGCAACCACGCTTTTGAAGCAGAAGTACGCCTCTACGACCGACTATTCGATCACCCTTATCCAGACAAGGCAGCCCAGGAGGGCAAGACCTATATGGATTTCCTGAATCCTAACTCCCTGAAGATACTCAAGGGCTGCATGTTGGAACCATCTGTCAAGAACGTTGAGCCAGGCCAAGTCTACCAATTCGAACGTATCGGCTACTTTTGCGCAGATTCCAGGGACTCCGAGCCAGGCAATCCGGTCTTCAACAGGACAGTCACATTGAGAGACACGTGGGCCAAGATAGAAAAAAAGTTCAAGCAGCAAAAAAAAGCCAAGAAAAAGAAATGAGAAGTTTTCCCTGATAATGCTGCCACATTTCCCATAGACAACAAAAAGACGAGGATAAATAAAGTTATGTCAGAAGTGATAGTGAGATTTCCACCAAGCCCCACGGGCTATCTTCATATTGGAGGAGCAAGGACTGCCATTTTCAACTGGCTCTTTGCCAGAAAACATAACGGTAAGTTCATATTGAGAATCGAAGACACTGATGCAGAAAGGTCCACAGAAGAATCCATCGAGGGGATAATAGACGGCCTTACTTGGCTCGGTATCGACTGGGATGAAGGGCCATATTTTCAGAGCCAGTTTGCAGAAGAACACAAAAAGGTGGCTGAAAGGCTGCTTGAAGAAGGCAAGGCATACAAGTGCTTTTGCACTAAAGAAGAGCTTGAGGCCAAGAGGAAACAGGCCCTAAAGGAAAAACGCGACATCAAATATGACGGGACGTGCCGAAATCTGTCGCCTGAACAAGTTGCAGAAAAGGAGGCCAAAGGGCTACCCTACGTGGTTCGCTTCAAGGTGCCACAAAGACAGGGCAAGATCGGCTACGATGACAAGGTCCTTGGACGGATTGAAAAGGATTACAACGAAATAGAAGATTTTGTCATAGTCCGATCAAATGGCAAACCCCTGTACCTCCTTTGCAATGTGGTTGATGACATCAGAGACAGGATCACCCATATCATCCGCGGACAGGATCATATGAGCAACACCATCAGGCAGATACTACTCTATGAGGCTCTTGGGGCAAAGCCGCCGGTGTTTGCACACATGCCACTGACCCTTGATCTCCAAAAGAGGAAAATATCCAAAAGGACACATGGTGAGGTGGTTTCTGTCCAATGGTACAGGGAGATGGGTTTCATTCCCTGGGCACTTGTAAATTTCCTGGTGCTTCTGGGGTGGAATCCTGGAACCGACCAGGAGATATTTTCTAAGGATGAACTGATACAGGCCTTTTCCCTTGAAAGGATCAACAAGTCGAACTCTATATTCAACTACCGCAAGGGAGATCCAAAATTCTTCACAGACCCTAAGGCCATAAATATAAATGCCCATTATTTGAGGACATTACCAATAGAAGAGATCGCCCAGATGATAAAGGAAGATTTTCAGAAGGAAGGCATCTGGGACGAGGCATATGAAAAGGAAAAGAGGGACTGGTTCCTGTCCACCCTGGATCTTATCAGAAGCAGGTTCCATACCCTTAGAGACTTTGCCAGGTTGGGCAGGGCCTATTTTGCAGATGATTTTGAATTTGACCCAAAGGCCCTTAGAAAAAATGTGCTCAAACGGCCTGAACTTAAAACACTATTGCCCGCCCTTGCAGATGAACTGGAAAAGGTTGCACCATGGAACCTGGAAACCACAGAGGATGCTGTCCGGCGGTTTGCCGAAGACAAGGACCTTAAAGCCGGCATAATTATCAATGGCATGAGGACGGTTCTCACTGGCCAGTTGAAAGGCCCTGGCATCTTTGATGTAATGGTAGCCATAGGAAAAGACCGGGTTGTCAAAAGACTCAGAAACAGCCCTGCACTATTCCAAAGAGGAGAAGAAACTTAACCCTCGGCCTGAAACCTACTTTGCAAAAAGGGCCTCCACGAACTCTTTTGCATCAAAAGGACGCAGGTCTTCCATGCCTTCTCCTATTCCTATATAGCGAATGGGAAGCCCCATCTCATGGGCTATACTCGCAATGATTCCTCCCTTTGCCGTGCCATCCAATTTTGTGAGACAAACCCCTGTGACATCGGTTGCCTCGCAAAACATCTTTGCCTGGCTAACGGCATTCTGCCCTGTGGTGGCATCAAGGACGAGAAAGACCTCGTGGGGCGCCCCTTCCATCTTTCTTCCCATGACCCGTTTTATTTTCTTGAGCTCTTCCATAAGGTTGACCTGGGTGTGAAGCCTGCCTGCGGTATCGACTATGACTACATCCATCCCCCTGGCCTTGGCCGCCTCCAGACCGTCAAAGGCCACGGCCGAAGGATCTGATCCAGACTTGTGGCTTATCACTGGAACGTTTATCCTCTCCCCCCAGGTTTCCAGCTGCTCAACCGCAGCGGCCCTAAAGGTATCTGCTGCAACAAGCATCACCTTTTTCCCCTGTTCCTTGAGTTGAAAGGCAAGTTTGGCAATGGTGGTGGTCTTGCCAACTCCATTCACTCCCACAACGAGAATGACATATGGCGCAGGTTGCCACTTGATCTTTCCAGCCTTTTCCTCCGCCTCCTTGAACAAACCTTCTATGGCTGCCTTTAGTCTCTGGCGCAGGACATCAGGATCTGTAAGTTCGTGCCTCTTGACCTGAAGCCTCAGACCATCCAGGATCTCCTGAACAGTCCCTACGCCCATATCAGCCATTACCAATATCTCTTCCAGTTCATCCAGGAGTTCCGGATCTATCTCCCTTCTACCCAGCAGCAACTCGTCCATCTGCCGAATGAAGCCCTTGCGGGAGCGCTCCATCCGATGTTTCAGCCGGGAAAGAAACTGGCCCTCATGTGGTTCTGTTTTTTGGTCCGATACTGGTTGGGAGACTCCTTCATGCAAGTCCGTCTGGCCTTGTATCTCTTTGGCGCCTTCTTGGGCAACCTGGGAAGCTTCCTCCTCTTCTGCCTCTGAGTCAGGGATATCCACAAATCCCGCTACCTTTTTTATCCACTCTTTCATAACAATGCCTGCCAAATCTATGTGTGATTTTTTTAACTAAATATGGTAAAAGTTCCTTGACAGATATAAACACTCTCGTATTTAATAGCAACATCCTGGTAATAAAGAGATTTTTTTTGAGATTGGAGGTGCCCCTGTGAACAAATCAAGCCTTATAGACGCCCTGGCTAAAAAGATGAATATCCAGCGACAGCTGAGCGAATTCATCGTAAATTCCATCTTCAATGACATGACCGAAGCCTTGGTAAGAGGAGAAGGCATTGAAATCAGAGGTTTTGGAAGCTTTAGCATCAGGGAGTACAAGGCTTATACAGGCAGGAACCCCAAAACTGGAGAAAGAATCAAGGTGCAACCAAAGAAGCTGCCATTCTTCAAGGTTGGAAAGGACTTGAAGGAAAGGGTAATGGCTAAGGCTGGCACCTAAAGCTCTCGCACACTTACCCCTGCGAGCAAAATTGCAGCTGCCGTCACCCCGACTGGCTTCCTCAATCCACATGATGGACTCCTAGATTTCAAGACTGCTTCCTCAAGGCCAAACAACTTCACCAACCTGAGACATTCTTTAGCGCCTGCCACAAAGGCTGCCGTGACGTCTTTACCGTCTTTCACCCTGACAACCTTAGCCCGCCCAGCCAGCACATCAAAACCGTCTCCACCCATGAGCCTGGCGGCTGGCCTTGGAGTGGCAAGCCCACCAAGTTGCTCTGGACAAACAGGTATCACCCCATTCACACCTTTGATAAGCTGAAAAGCTTCGGGACTTGGCCGGCTTTCGCCATCGTAACGGCACGAGATGCCAAGAAGGCAGCTGCTTACCAGGATCAAAAGATCTCCTCTCCTGTAAACTCCACTGAGGCCTCTCCCTCAGAATGCTTTTCGATCCTGCCAATAACAAAGGCCTCCTCTCCTAGGGCCTTTAGCTGAAGGAGGATGTCCTGGCTCTGGGAGGCAGGAGTGATAAGTATGAGTCCGATGCCACAGTTGAATGTGCGAAACATCTCTTCTTCAGATACTCTCCCAGCCCTTTTTATCGCCTTGAATATGGGTGGGACATACCATGTGCCCTTTTCTATTACAGCCTTGCAAGATCGGGGCAGAACCCTTGGGATATTGTCCTGGAACCCTCCTCCCGTTATGTGCACGATCCCATCTATCTTGAATGAACGGATGATATTCAAAACCGTTTTTGCATAGATCCGGGTGGGCATCAGGAGCTCTTCGCCAAGGCTGCGGCCTGATAGCTCGTCGATTTTGTCATTCGGTTTAAGGCCCATGTCTTCAAAGAAGATCTTTCTCACCAGGGAATAACCATTGCTGTGAAGGCCGCTTGAATTTACCCCTATGACCTCATGCCCCACGCCTATCTCTGAACCGTCAATGATCCTGGCCCTATCCACAACCCCTACCGCAAACCCTGCCAAATCATATTCATCATCTGGATACATGCCTGGCATTTCGGCAGTTTCGCCACCTATGAGGGCACAGCCTGCCTGCTTGCATCCTTCTGCTATTCCCTTGATGACAGAGGCAGCCACTTCTTCCCTCAATCTGCCTGTTGCGAAATAATCCAGAAAAAATAATGGCTGGGCACCAGTCACCACTATATCGTTAACACACATGGCCACGAGATCTATGCCCACGGTATCGTGTCTTCCAGTCAAAAAGGCGATCTTTAATTTGGTCCCAACACCGTCCGTAGAGGATACAAGCACAGGGGCCTCATAATTATCGTGGTCAAGGGCAAAAAGGCCAGCAAAGCCGCCTATTTCGGTAATGACACCCTTGGTATATGTGGAAGACACCACAGACCTTATACGCTCTACGAGCCTGTTGGCCTTTTCAATGTCTACACCTGCCTTGGCGTAAAGAGAATCCTGTTTCACCCTGCCTGCTCCTGAGAAAAGTTAATTACTTTTGTTGGTAAACGGTATAAAATGATCCCCTGAAACCCGACCTTAAATCACCAGAAAGAGGGTTTCAGCATTGGAAGAATTCAAATTTTATTTCATTTTCGTATTTTTGACAAAAACGATTTTAACACATTGCTGCCCTCTTGTCTTGATGAAACAGGGAAGTTGATAGATTTTGGGAAATCCCACGGTAAGAAAGGCCAGATGTCATCCAAACCCCATAAACACCTTTCAGACATGCCTGTTGGCCCAGACCACGCCATGGAAGAAAAACTTGCTTGGGCACACTTTCTCTTCGACTCCCTGGGACAGAAGATGAAAAGTGATGAAGTAATTTCAGGCCTTCTGAGCGACTATGAGACAAAGATCCAGGCCACCTGGCAAAAAATGGAGGAGCATGGGGTCGTTGATGAATGCAGAAGATGCGCCATGCAGGATGGAGGAAGTTGCTGTGGCCAGGGTATTGAGAACAAGTTTGATATTATCACCCTGCTGGTCAACATGCTCCTTGACGTGGGCCTTCCTGCAAAACCGTGGGACCCAACAGGTTGCTGGTTTCTTGGCCCAGAGGGTTGCCTCCTGAAGGCAAGGCATGTCATTTGTGTAAATTTCATTTGCAAGAGACTCCATGCTGCTGTTTCAAAAGAGGGAATCCACAAGGTGCAGATGGCCATGCAGGCTGAAACAGACGCTTCTTTCCTCTTGGAAGAATACATCAAGAGCTGGCTCATAAAGCATGAATGACAACGTCACCCAAGAAGAATTGAACTGGATGAAAAAGGCCCTGGCATCTGCCCAAAAGGCCCTCGAGGCAGGCGAATTCCCTGTTGGCTGCATACTCGTATCTCAGGGAAGGATCGTAGGCCAGGCTGACAGGATACACAGCAAGGGCGACCTTCAAAATGAATTGGACCATGCCGAGATCCTGGCACTCAGGGATTGGATCAACAGAGGCCGTCCAGGTGGCACGTTCACTGCATATACTACACTTGAGCCTTGCCTCATGTGCCTTGGTGCGCTGATATTAAACGGGGCCAAGGCAATTGTTTACTCGTATGAGGATATAATGGGTGGCGCCACTGCAATTGACTTCGACAGACCGTTTTCCAGGGCTTCCCATACAGAGCCGGCCAGAATGCTTGAGCACCTTTACAGAGATTTTGCAAAAAGGATCAAGGGGCCTGTACTCAGGGAAGAAAGCCTCGAACTGTTCAAACGGTTTTTCTCCATGCCTGGAAACACTTATCTCAAGGATACCCTTCTTGAAGCATATACATTGGCACAGTAGTAATGTTTAACCCAAAAAACGTCATAGTCTGATCACCTTCAATTGGCCAGGTAACCCGTCATGGACATTGTAAAGCGCACGGTTGAATTCAAACCCCATTCCAGAAACCTCTTTTTTCATATCCTTACTGCATGTAATCTCAAGTGCCGCCACTGTTACATCAATCCTGCACAACACGGCACCAATACCCTGGACATATCCACCATAAGGCGCTGGCTGAAGCTCTTTTCCCAGACTGGCCAAACCAGTGCCATAAAATCTGTTTCCGACACCAATGTGATATTTCTGGGAGGAGAACCCACCCTTCATCCAGACCTTGCAGATGCCATAAAGGAGGCAAGACGCCTTGGCTACGCCTCTGTTACAGTAGATACCAATGGATATCTATTCAACAATATCCTGGAGCGGGTTCAGCCATCCGAAGTTGATTACTTCAGCTTCAGCCTCGATGGAGCCAGCAGCCGGGTCAATGATCCCATCAGAGGAAAAGGCTCCTATGAGGCATGCATAGCAGGGATGAAAAAGGCGCGCTCAAAGGGATTTGCCATCAGCAGCATCTTTACAGCCAGCAGGGCCAATATCAATGACCTGCCCAAAATGCCTGCGCTGCTCAAGGAACTAGGGGTTTCGAGATTTTTCATCCAGGTCATAGGCATAAGGGGCAATCCGGCTGAAAGAAAGGAAACAAATCTTCAACTAAGACATGGGGAATGGAAAGGCATAGTGCCAGAAACTGCCATGCAAGCGGCAAGACTTGGTATGTATTGCACATTTCCCAAGGTATTTTTGGAGCAGCAAGAGGAATTTTCATGCGCTGGGCTCGTGGCAGAAAACTATTTCGTCTTCCCAAATGGCAGGGTTTACACTTGCCCCCTTTGCGAGGACTATCCTTTGCATGCTTATGAAATAATGGATGACGACCTTAAAAAAAGGCCTCCGCTTACGGAAACAGAGCTGTTCACCTTGAAAATCCCTGAAGGTTGTGTCATGAACAAGCTCTTTCATCCAGGGAACATAGAATATGACTTGACTGGAAATCCAGTCAGAAAAATTGCATGTTGCATGCTTAAGGAGGAACTGGTTTCAATGCAAACGGAGTGAGTGCAATATCGATAATGACAACGAGTCCACCTGCTGACAATAATGGGCAATCGTGAGGCCATGCAGGTTGAATGTAGCACCTATGTGGTTTAAATAGGTAGAAACAGACGGTAAGTCCTAATTTGTTCTTTTGGTCCAAACCAATATTGACTTGCTTTTTACTGCTATATTGAATAGATAAGTAGTAAATTAAGGCATCGAGAGGAGATAGATGAAAATCCTTGTAACGGGGGGAGCAGGGTTTATTGGTTCCCACCTTTGCGACCTGCTCATATCAAAGGGAGAGGAAGTCAGTGTAATTGATGATCTTTCCACAGGCAGCCTGGAAAATATCGCTCACCTTAACGACAATCCCCGCTTTCATTATTGTGTCGATACCATTTTGAACACAAAGATAATGGATGAACTGATTGCAGACAGTGATTGCGTCGTCCATCTGGCTGCAGCCGTGGGAGTGAAATATGTTTTGGAAAATCCCCTATCTTCCATCGAGACGAATATCCTTGGGACAGAGACAGCACTGAAGCTGGCCAACAAATATAGGAAAAAGATCCTGGTGGCATCCACCTCGGAGGTTTATGGCAAACACATGCATGCCCCACTCAAAGAGGACGACAACCTCATTTACGGACCCCCGAGCACCATGCGATGGAGTTATGCGGCCAGCAAACTAGTGGATGAATTCACAGCCCTTGCATATCACAGGACCAAGAAACTCAATACCATCATAATCAGGTGCTTCAATACCATTGGCCCCCGCCAGACTGGCCTTTACGGGATGGTGGTGCCGAGATTCATCCAACAGGCGCTACGGGATGACCCCATCACTGTCTATGGCGATGGCAAACAGACCAGGACATTCACATTCATAGACGACGTAGTGGAAGCCATTTACAGACTGATAAAATGTGAAAAGGGTGCAGGTGAAGTCGTAAACATCGGGGGGACAGAAGAAATCACCATTGCGGACCTGGCAGCCAGGATCAAGGAGATCTCAGGCAGCAATTCCGAAATAGTCTTCATACCTTACGACAAGGCCTATGGAAAAGATTTCGAGGACATGATGAGACGCGTACCATCTGTGGAGAAATTGAATTCCCTCATAGGTTTTGTCCCAGAAACACCGTTGGACGAAATCTTGAGGAATACCATAGAATATTTCAGGGCAAGAGCCTCCTGATATGCCTTCTGCTCCGGAAGAATACATAAAGTTCTTTCTGACATCCTTTTTCCTGAGTGCAATATTGACCCCAGCTGTCATACTTGTGGCCAAACGGTTTGGCTTAATCGCCATGCCCAGGGAAGACAGATGGCACAGCAGGCCCACTGCCCTTTATGGCGGCATTGCCATATTTTTAGCCTTTTCTGTACCCTTTGGCATGCTCATAAGGCCAGATGGCCATCTGCTGCTACTTCTCACTGGATCGGTGGCCTTTTTTTTTATTGGCCTCTTTGACGACATATTGCGATTTTCGCCACAGGGCAAGTTCATAGCCCAGCTCATAACCGTGGTTTTGGTGGTGGGCCTTGGATTCAAGATCCATATCCCAGGCTTTCCAATTCTTTCCATAGGCCTGACCGTATTCTGGTTAGTCGCCATGGCCAATGCGCTCAATATCCTGGACAACATGGACGGCCTATCCTCTGGGATCACCCTTGTGGCAGCCATATCCCTGGCAGCCTACGGATATATCTTCAATCTCGGTGAGATCATAGGGCCTGCGCTGCTGCTGTCTGGCGCATGTCTGGGCTTCTGGATCTACAACTTCAAACCAGCCAAGATATTCATGGGAGATTGCGGAAGCCTCTTCCTGGGTTTTGCCCTTGGTGGGCTCGTTGTGGTAAGCACCCACTCCATGGCGAACTCCACCAATATCAACAGCGACGTTTTCGCAAGTTTCTCAAACATGATCCTCATGTTGGCTGTTCCCGTCTCTGTACTTATCATTCCCATCTTTGACACAGCCTTGGTCTCGTTTACAAGATTGCAATCAGGCCGTTCCATAGCTCAAGGTGGCAGGGACCACACGTCTCACAGGCTGGTGCTTTTGGGCCTGTCTGAGGAAAGAGCGGTCCTTTCCCTCATGCTCGTTGCAGCCGTGGTCTCCGCAGTGGTCCTTTACATGGCCAAACATTCGCAGGATGCGCTGCTGGCCATAATGAGCATTGCTGCGGTTATCGCCATTTTCTTCGGCGTATTCCTCAGTTATCTCAATAGTGACATCTATGGCCACGAAAACCCATCCCGGTCGAGGATTGCACATGCAGTGAAGATAATCCTCAACAAACGCCAGATCCTGCAAGTGTGCATTGACATCCTTCTCCTTACAATAAGCTATTTTTCTGCGTACCTGCTAAAGTTTGACGGAGTCTTGAGCCCATTCAATAAGGGCCTCATAGAACAAACATTGCCCCTGGTGCTGGGAGTAAAGGTATTCTGCCTATGGTCATTTGGTCTCTACAGGGGGCAATGGCGCTTTGCCAGCCTTGACGACATCTTCAAGATAATAAAATCCGTGCTCCTGAGTTCTGCCATAATCGTTGGTATCCTTGTATTTCTTTACAGGTTCCAGGGCTATTCCAGGGTGGTTTTCCTGCTCGACGCCATCTTGACCTTGATCTTCATTAGCGGCATCCGCTTCATTATGAGGATGTTCAACGAATATTTCATCAGGCAATCCGAAAAGAAACACTCTGTGCCAGTACTGATATTCGGGGCTGGAGATGGAGGAGATCTTTTTCTTAGGGAACTTCGCAAGAGGAGAGGACACGACTATCTGCCCATTGGCTTTATAGACGACGATCCAGCCAAAAAGGGGCAGGAGATTCACGGGGTCAAGGTGCTTGGCAACAGACACGACATAAAACATCTGGTCAAGCGGCATGGTATAAAGACCATCTTTCTAGCAGTGCTTTCCAGTCCACCTTCTCTTTTTGAAAGCCTTTCTGCCTATTGCCAAGGCCTTGGGATAGAAATAGTGCAGATCAGGCCTCTCATTCCCTTTGCCCAGGAGGAAAGAAAGAAGACGATGGGTGAATCCTCCACCATGAGTCATTTGAAGATCATACACCATAGAAATAAAACCAGATAATCATGATTATCTTGAAAAAAACAAGGGGGAGCCATGAAGATAATACCGCCTGGCTATGAAATTCTTGACCACTACTTCAAGGAAGGCCGAATCATAGAACAGATAGAACGGTGCGGCAGGGTCTGTTACAAGAGTGAGGACAAGATCACTCCGGAAAGTGCTGTTCCCTTCATAAAGGGCATAATTAAGCGCGGACACGAGTCTGTTATTGAAATGGCTAATTTCGTCCTTGAAGTCTCCTCTGATTCCCCCCAGGACTTCTGCGATTTCTTTTCTGTAATTCCAAGATTCTGCCAGGCAACCAGGCTGTCTGAAACAAACTTCATCATTTCTGGAAATCCCCGTTCTTTCAGGGACCTTGCCCGAAGGCATCCAGAACTTGCCATCGTGGCTGCCATCAAGGCCGAACTCGAAAAACACTATCCCATACTTTACCAGGACATAGACTGCCCTGAAGGGGCTTCTGGCACTAACGTCCGAATAAGGGTCCTGAGTCCGGATGAGATAGACGCCCTCGCCCTGGAGCAGCTCATAAGGCACAGAACCGTTTTAGTCCATATCACCGTGAACAGGGCTGTGACCCATGAACTGGTAAGACACAGGGTGGCATCCTATCTTCAAGAATCCCAGAGATATTGCAGGTATGGAGAAAGTCGTTTTGGTGGTGAAGTGGCCTTTGTCATGCCCTGTTTTTTCGAACCAGAAAGCCCGGAATTTCAGGTATGGAGGCAGGCAATGGAAGAGACAGAAAGGCTCTACTTAAAACTACTGGAAACCTCTTCGCCCCAAGCTGCCAGGACCGTGCTGCCCAATTCCTGCAAGACCGAGATCATGGTTCACGCTACCTTGGAAGAGTGGCAGCACATCTTCAGGCTAAGGGCATCGCCTGCTGCAGATCCTTCGATGAGAGAAATCATGCTGTTGATGCTCCCGGAGTTTACCGAAAGATTTCCTGCTGTCTTTTCACCCATCGTTCAGGCCCTCAACCTGAAGATCTGATAAGTAGCCATGCAAACTGATTTTCTCGTGGTTGGAAGCGGTATAGCTGGGCTTAGTCTCGCTCTCAAGCTTGCAGCCTTGGGGCATGTGACAGTCGTGACAAAAAAGGCCAAGGAGGACACGTCCACAAGACTGGCTCAGGGAGGCATCGCCTGCGTCCTTTCTGAAGACGATAGCTTTGTCCTCCATGAATACGACACCATCAGGGCCGGGGATGGCCTCTGCCATGAAGAGATAGTAAAAAACATCGTACGACAAGGGCCTGATCGAATCCGCGAGCTGGAAGGGCTTGGAGTCAGATTTTCGCAAGATAGTCATGGCAAGGGGTTTGAGCTGGGCAGAGAAGGGGGCCATAGCCGCCGCAGGATAGTGCACAGCGGAGATTTCACTGGCAGGGAGATAGAACGTGTCTTAGTTGAACGGGCCATTGCAAATCCCAACATAGAAGTACTTGAAGATTTCATGGTGGTGGATCTCATAACCCTCTGCAAGATCCAACGCCCTGATACAGACAACGAGCCTTCGGACCTACACAGAAAGTGGTGTAAACAAGGCGGTGCTGAACGATGTCTCGGCGCCTATGTGCTCGACTCCAGGACTGGCAAAATTCACACGGTGCTGGCAAAGGCCACGTATCTTGCAACAGGAGGCGCAGGAAAGGTTTATCTCTATACTAGCAATCCAGACGTGGCAAGCGGCGACGGAATAGCAATAGCCTACAGGGCAGGAGCTCGCATTGCAAATCTTGAATTTGTCCAGTTTCATCCCACGTGTCTCTACCACAGCAAGGCAAAAAATTTCCTCATATCAGAAGCCCTGAGGGGGGAAGGTGCCCGCCTCATTGATGAAGAAGGCAACCGCTTTATGGAGAAATACGATCCAGTCAACATGGAGCTTGCCAACAGGGACCTCGTGGCAAGGGCCATCGACACCGAACTCAAAAAGACTGGAAGAGAATGCGTATATCTCGATATTAGCCACAGGCCCAGGGATTTCATCATCCAGCGTTTCCCCAATATCTATAGAACTTGCCTCGATTTTGGCATAGACATCACCAAAGAGCCCATTCCAGTTGTACCTGCAGCCCACTACATGTGTGGTGGAATTGTCACGAATACCTGGGCTGAAACCGATCTCGACAGCCTCTTCGCCCTGGGAGAAACTGCATGCACTGGCTTCCACGGTGCCAACAGGCTGGCATCCAACTCCCTTTTGGAAGGTCTCGTAATGGCTCATCAAGCCTTTGAAAGGACCAAGCAAAGGCTTGATCATTTAAGGGGCCTTAAAGACGTCTATGTCCCTCCCTGGGATGCTGGTGGAGCAGTGGACATGGATGAAGCAGTCCTCATATCACACAACTGGGACGTGATAAGGAGGCTCATGTGGAACTATGTTGGGATAGTGCGAAGCTCCAAGAGACTTGAGCTTGCTAAAAGACGGATTGAGCCCATCATAGAAGAGATCGACCAGCACTACTGGGATTACATCATCACCAGGGATTTTCTGGAACTGAGGAATATAGCCCTTACGGCTCAACTCATCATCCGTGCAGCCTCGCAACGCCGCGAGAGCAGAGGGGGCCATTACACCCTGGACTTTCCCTACAAGGACGACTGGAACTGGCGGCGGGACACCCTTCTCGTCCGCAGTTGACATCCATCCCCTTGCCCCCTGTGAAATGAAAAAGAAGATATTCCTTACTGCACTTGCCATAGGTCTTATATTCATCCTGTTATCCTTTCATCTTCAGGATCAACTCATAAACGGCTTCCACTTTTTGGAAGATCTCATGGAAAAACGGGATCAGCTCAGAAATTTCGTTCTATCTCTGGGGCCTTTTGGACCTTTGGGGTTCATATTCCTGCAGATGCTTCAGGTGGTCTTGTCTCCCATCCCCGGTGAAGCCACAGGCTTTCTGGGAGGCTTCATCTTTGGGAAATGGCTGGGACTCATTTATTCCACAATAGGCTTGAGCTTGGGGTCTTTCCTGGCATTTTTCATATCCCGGCAATTCAGGAGATTCATCCAGCCGTGGCTCCAGAAGTCGGAACTATATTGGAAATTTGAAGGCCTCCTGGAACATCAGGGCATCTTTGTCTGTTTTTTCCTCTATGTATTTCCTGGCTTTCCGAAGGACTTCCTCTGTTATCTCCTTGGGCTTACCAGAATGCCCTGGCAGGTCTTTGTCTTCATCTCATCTGTAGGCAGGATTCCAGGAACCATCATGCTCAGCTGGCAAGGGGCTGAATTATACGAAGGCAATTTCCAAGGGTTCATTTTGCTTTTGCTCTTTTCAGCTGCAGTAGCAGGGCCTGCGTGGTATTACAGAGACAAGATCTACGAATGGGTCGAAAAATGGACAGTGGAGGGTGTTAGGTGAAGCTGGCCTTTGTGGATTGCATCTCTGGCGTTAGCGGCGATATGCTCCTTGCTGCCTGCCTGGACATAGGATGGAACGAGACACGCCTCAAAGAACTACCCAACCTCTTATGTCTTGAAGGTGTCAAGATCAAGGTATCAGAAGGGCTTAAAAATGGCATAAGGGCACGGCAAGTGGAGATAAGCAGCCAGTCACACCAGCCCTTCAGGAACCTCGAGGCCATAACAACCATTTTAGAGGCATCCATTCTGCCGCAAGATGTCAAGGAAAAGGCTGTATCGGTTGTTGGAAACATGGCAGCTTCAGAAGCCAAGGTCCACGGATGCGGGATAGACGAGGTCCATTTTCATGAGATCGGTGCGGTTGACACCTTAATAGACATTGCTGGAACCCTTCTTGCGTTTCAGGAAATGGACATCAAAAGGGTCTGCTGCTCTCCACTGCCTCTTTCCAGGGGATTTGTAAGGTGTAGCCACGGCAATCTACCCCTGCCTGCGCCAGCGGTCTTGGAACTATTGAAGGATGTGCCCGTCTATGGCACCGACGAGGAAAAGGAGCTGGTAACCCCCACTGGGGCGGCACTCGTCAAGGAAGTAGCCGATACCTTTGGACCAATGCCATCCATGAAGATCATAAAGACAGGTTATGGCGCAGGCGCAATGGATCTAGCATCCAGGCCAAACATACTCAGGATAATAGTGGGAACTGACCTTGACGAAGGACTACAAGCGGAAACCATCTCCCAGATTCAGGCCGTTATCGACGACATGACCCCAGAACAGCTTGGCTATCTCCTTGAGGCAACCATAAAAAATGGGGCATTAGATGCATGGATAACCCCTGTAGTAATGAAGAAAAACAGGAGCGGATTTTCATTCACTTTGATTTGCCAACCACATGCCGAAAACATGCTCGCACGATTCATTCTCCAGGAAGGCTCCACTATAGGTGTGAGGGTGGACCATATAAAAAGGCTGATTCTTCCGCGAAAAGGGGTCACAGTAAAGACGCGCTGGGGAGATGTGGCTTGCAAGCTCATCACACGCCCTGACGGCAGTAGGGAGATAGTTCCTGAGTATGATGCCTGCAGAAAGATTGCTGAAGCACACAACATTCCCATAAGGATGGTTTACTCTGAAACCCTCAAAAGTGGTGGAGGCTGGGGGTAAAATTGAACAGTACAGAAAGGCTTGCACTCCTTATTTCCACTGGTCTTGGCGCTGGATACTTTCCAAAGGCCCCAGGAACCGCTGGAGCGGCCCTGGGCCTTCCAATTGGATGGGCATTGAGCCTCATGGGGCCGCTCTCATCCCTTTTTTTTCTTTTGGGGCTCATTGCAGTGGGCTTTTGGGCAAGCGGCACAACAGAAAAGACACTGGGGCAGAAAGATCCTGCAATAGTGGTGATAGATGAGGTCATTGGCATGGCCATTTCCATGTGGGCCATAGAGCCAAGCTTGACTTCTGCAGGGGTACTCTTTTTTCTCTTCAGGCTGTTTGACATATGGAAGCCTTTTCCTGTAAAAAATATGGAGGAGATGTTTAAGGGAGGGGCCGGAATTGTGATGGATGATGTTATGGCAGGCATATATGCCAACATCTTGTGGAGAACAGGGAGCGCCTTTTTCTCATGATTGGACAAATCATTGCCATAGGAGACGAACTCATATCGGGCAGAGTGGTAAATACGACAAGCAGCTTTGCGGCTGCCAGGCTCTTTACTGCTGGCCACAAGATAACCAGAATCACTGTGATTGGAGATGAACCCCAAGACATTAAGGAGTGCCTCAACGATGCTCTCAAATCCTCACAGTTTATACTTATAAGCGGTGGTCTAGGGCCGACAACAGACGACATCACCAATGAAGCTGTGGCTGATGCCCTGAATCTGCCCCTTGTTCAGAACCAGCAGGTTGTGGAACAAATCAGGAACGCTGAAAGACGATTTGGACACAATGCCTCAGAAAGATTCAAGCTCAAGCTCTCCATGTTGCCCAAGGGGGCCACAGTCCTCGAACCAAAAGGTTGTGCAGCTGGCTACTGGCTCTCCTACCAAGGCGTCTACCTCTTTTTTCTGCCGGGTGTGCCTGAGCAACTGGAAGACCACATTGTCAACAGGGTCCTTCCAATGCTGAACGACCTCGATCCTGAAAGGCCCTTTGTTGCACAAAAGATATTTAAGCTCTTTGGCCTGTCTGAAACCATGATCAACATCGAGCTGGAAGAATTGCAAGACAATGATCGTACCCTAAAGATAGGATACTATCCGGTTTTCCCAGAGGTCCACGTGAGTCTTACTGCGGTAGAATCCAGCGAACGCAAGGCGGCCAAACTCATAAAAGACGCTGCAACACTGGTCAGAGAAAAATTCCATGATTTCATAGTGGCAGAAGACAGTACAGGAAGCCTGCAAGCCACCTTGGGCCAGATCCTAAAACAACAAGGAATGACACTGGCCGCTGCCGAATCATGTACAGGTGGGCTACTCGGTGCCACGGTAACCTCTGTACCTGGCAGTTCCCAATGGTTTGACAGATCTATCGTGACCTACAGCAACCAGGCCAAAAGACAAAATCTGGGCGTAAAAAAAGAAACCCTATCCAAATACGGCGCAGTCAGTAGCCAGACTGCTCTCGAAATGTCAGCGGGTGTCAAAAGGATCTCTGGATCAGATTGTGCCATAGCCATTACGGGTATAGCAGGGCCAGGCGGTGGTTCCAGTGAAAAGCCTGTGGGCACTGTCTATATTTCTCTGATGGTAAACGAAGAACAAATGGTTCACCGTTTCCACTTCCCTGGTTCACGTCGGGACGTCAGGATCCTGTCTGTTGAAACTTCACTTGACTGGCTCAGGAGATACTTGGTGCATGGTTCGAAGCTTCCTGGCTATAAACCTGTCGGTTAGGGCCAATGAAGCCCTTGACAGGGCTATTGTAGGCTGGCGCTATCTCGGAAAGGGCGTCAAATGGGTCAAGCCTGGCAATCTGCACATCACCCTGAAATTCTTAGGAGACATAACCCGATCACAAATACCACAAATTGCAAATGTCCTTGATATCATTACTGAAAGGACCGGGCCATTCAACTTGTCCCTGGGCCAGCCAGGAGTGTTCCCCTATCCCAAACGCCCGCGGATTTTATGGGTTGGCTTACATGGAGATACAGGACCACTTAAAAAGTTCCAGGGTGCCATTGAAAAGGAGCTTGCTGAAAATGGCTTTGAAGCCGATCTAAGGCCCTTCGTCCCCCATATCACAGTTGGCAGGGTCAAGGGAAGGCCTCCATCCATGGAAAAGATATCTCATTTTCTGAAGACCCAAATAGAGGCGCCAGTTTCCACTATCGAAAAGATTCACCTTTATCAGAGCATCCTCACCCCGTCGGGCCCCATCTACAAGGTATTGAGCACCCACTCCCTTGACCTGGATTCGGCCTCGTAGTTTCAAGTTATCGTTTCCATTTCCGAAAAGAAATAAAGAGATTCTGTATCCCCATTAAGCAGGAATACAGGCTTGATTAACTTTCAAATAGGCGGCTGGAAAATATTGTCATGAAAAAGGCCAAAAATGACCTGGGCAAAGCCCTTGTCTTCGAAGCTGGATCAGCAACGTGGGCTGTTGAACTGAACCGTATCAAGGAAATTGTGAAGGCAGAAAATGTCGAACCTCTGCCCAACTCCAGTCCTAGGATTGCTGGAATCATAAGTGTTCGAGGAGAAATCATCCCTGTCCTTTCCCCGCAGTGGTGTGATGGCACTGGAGAAAAGACTCGAGACGGCCTTTCAGGAGATGTGCTACTCCTTCAATCCCAGGAGGAGATCTTTGGGATTGGCATCGACCATGTCCATGGCATTGAAGACATACATGCATATGACCTTGGAAGCCTTTCAGCGGCCAAGGCCCCTGACACAAGGCTCATTTCCTGTTCGGCCCTGGTATCAAAGGCGGGTTCTGTACCTTTGCTCGATGTGAAACTCATGGTGGATTACCTCAAATCGGGGAATCAAATGGGGCTCAAATTCCCAGATGACAAAGACAAACCCGCCGATAATGGGCGTATTCAGGGACAATAAACAGTAATAAACGGAAGCGATCTCAGGGAGGTTATATAATGAAGCACAAACGTGGATCAATCAGCAGCAGTCTAAAGGAGTGGAGCCTCCAGCGCCAACTCTTTGTCCTTATTGCTGTCATCATTGCCATAGCCTTGGGAGTCCAAGGCTACATCTATTTTTATCAACAAATAAGTTTGAAAGAGGAAGGAGAACGCCAGCTCCTTACTGAGGCAAGCTCCCTGGCACAGGACCTGAATATTTTCATGGAAAGCCGGGTGAACGACATAAGAACACTGTCCCATCTCGACGTGATAAAATTGGCAGTCAATATAGGCGGTGGCCAGGGTGGAACAGATTCCTTCTTATCGAGCATGGTAAAGCAGTACGGCTATTATGACTGCATCTTGGTGCTCGATCCATCTGGGAAGATTCTAGCTTCGAGCAATCCAAAGGCCATAGGGAAAAGGCTGTCCAAATCTGTCTTAAATAGGCCCATCAGCGCAGAACAGGTGTCTATTGGAGGCCCTCTGCGAAAACCCTTTGACTTTACTAGCACGTCCAATTCTCCCTGGTACATATATCTCGTCACTCCAATCTTGGAGAACAACAAGACGGTGGGTTCTGTCGTGGGCTTTCTAGATTGGGCATCCCTTTCCAATATAATAGGCCAGGCCAACCTCTTCTCATTCAACGATATCAAAAAAGAAGCATTCATAATAAATGAGCATGGCAAGATCGTAATCCACAAGAATGCCAACCTTGTGAACACCCAACTGACCGATTGGAAACCAGGAGAGGCCAAGTTTGGCATATTCGAGGTAGAAAGCGGGCAGATTGGCACACAGGTGGCGGGCTCATATGTCCTTCCACTCAGATCGGATGTCAGAAGGGACAAATGGTCCGCGGTGGTAATGGAGCCAGAGGCCGCCCTTACCGCCAACCTTTCAAAGGTAACGATGCAGGGCCTCATAGGTAATGCTGCCATATTCTCCCTGCTTCTCATGCTCACTTTCCTTCTGAACAAAAACGTTATCAAGCCTATCGTAGCCACAGCTGAACTCATGAAAAAGACGGCTGAGAACTTTGACTTGACTGGCCGCCTTGAAGTCAGGAGCAAAGACGAAATAGGCCAGATGGCCATGGCAGTCAATACCTTTTTGGAAACCCTGCAAAATACCTTCAAGGGCGTCATGCAGACCACTTCCAAATTTGTGCAATCCAGTGACAACATCTATCAGATTGCAGCCAGTATCACTGAAAATGCCAAAAAACAGGCTGCAAACTCTGACGAGGTACAAAAACGTATCTCCCTCATGGGCCAAACTGCTTCTGAGGTTGCTGCTCATGCAGAATCTTCAGCGCAGCTCGCACGGGATGCAGCAAGGATCATCCAGGATATGGCCCAGACATCCCAACAGATCAATGAATTTTCCAGCAAGAACAAAGAAGGCGCTATCCAGACCGCAAACACAGTCGTAGAAATGGGTTCTACTGCCAAACAGGTCCAGGCAAGGGCAGTAGCACAGGCGGAAGCCGCTGTTAAGACGGCTGATAATCTCAAAGATATGGCCAAGAAACTTCAGGATATGGCCGCAGAGTCCCAGAAGGCTGCCTCGCAAGCCGACGAAACATTAAAGAGTGCAGACGAAGGCCGAAAGGCAATGGAGCAGACCCTTGAAGGTATGTCTGCCATTGCCTCCAGTTCCGAGCAGGTCAAGGAAATCGTTTTCCTCATATCTGACATTGCAGAACAGACGAACCTTCTGGCCCTCAATGCTGCAATCGAGGCCGCCAGGGCAGGAGAACATGGAAGAGGTTTTGCGGTAGTTGCCGAAGAAATCCGGAAACTTGCAGACAGGACGGCAGAGTCCACCAAGGAGATTGAAAACCTCATTGGAGAAAGTACAGAAAATGTCAAACAGGGAATGCATCTTGCCTCAAAAAGTGCAGAATCCCTGGAAAACCTCTTGGAAACAGTCGAAAGGGGCAGTGAGGTCACGAAAAATATTTCCCGCTCCTCCAATGAGCTTGCTGGCTCGGTGGACCACATCATCGATTCCACAGTTGAGCTTGAGAGGCAGGCAGACTCCATCAAGAAAATGACTCAGCTTCAAGCAGAAAGGCGGAAAAAGGCTGAAGTAGCCATAGAAGGCCTAATCGAGCTCACCGAAGAGATCATGAATGCCGCCAACACCAGTAACCTTACCTCCCGCTCAGCAGTAGAGACTGCAGAAAAGGTTGTGGAAAACTCTGGAGAGATCACCATCCGTACAGCCAAACAGCGGGAACGCAGTGCGGCACTGCAAAAACTGATGCAGCAGCTCACCAATGCCGCCCTCCAGAACGCAAAGGGGGCAGAAGGGGCCTTGGCGGCCATGGAAGAACTGGCGGCCACAGCCAAGGATGTGGAAAAGGCCATGAGGAAATTCCGTGTCTCATCATTTGTGTAGTAAAGAACAGTAAATGTCTCAAAAGTAGAAGACAACATACATGAAAACCAACCCAGCAAAAAAACGCCTTCTGGCTTCAAGGACAATCAGAATAGTGCTCGCGGCCTTTTTGCTGTCGTTTGTGGCTGTAACACCGCTATTTGCCCAACAGCAAATAAGGCTGGGTGTTCTGGCCAAACGAGGCTATCAGACCGCGCTTAAACGTTGGCATCCACTGGTCCAATATCTTTCAAAGCACCTCAACAGACCTGTGGCCCTCGTCCCCTTGAACTTTTCTCAAGTGCCAGAATATGTGGCGCAAAACAAGGTGGATCTTATCCTGGCAAACCAAAAATTTTATGTGAGCCTAAAGAAAAGATATGGGATCAGGGCCTTGGCCACTGTGATAAATTCCAGAGGCGGCCCATATATGGGAGGTGTCATCTTCACCAAAAAGACAAGCTCCATACGAAGTCTCAGCCAGCTAAGGGGCAAGCGAATAGGCATAGTCTCTTTCGGATCTTGTGGTGGCTTTCTCATACAGGCATACGACCTCCTTCAGAAGGGTATAAACATCATAAGAGATGGCCAGATCAAACCCTTGGAAGGCCAAGACTATGTCGTCTATGCGGTATTCAACGGGGCGGTGGATGCAGGCTTTGTCAGAACAGGGCAACTCGAGTCCATGAACAGGGAAAAAAAGATAAAGCTCAGGGACTTCCGTATAATCTCACCCCAGGCTCATCCTGATTTCAACTTGCTCTGTAGCACATCCCAGCTATGGCCTGCATGGCCAGTCGCCGCCACAGCTCACGTGTCGGCTGGACTGGCCTCCAAAATAAAAAAGACGCTGCTTGGACTACCCTCGACCTCCCGGGCAGCCCTAGCAGCAGGCATCAAGGGCTTTGCTCCACCAGGCGACTATACTCCAGTGGCAGAAGCCCTTGCTGCAATCAAGAAAAACTGAGTCCATCCCATGAGGATGACAACAATAGAAATATCAAATCTGGGTATGTATGATTTTTCTGCTTTTTATATGTTGACAAACCTGCCACTGGTCTATAAAAATAGGCCGTTACCAATTCCCCGGTAGCTCAATCGGCAGAGCGGGTGGCTGTTAACCACTAGGTTGGCGGTTCAAGTCCGTCCCGGGGAGCCAGTAAACAATTGCCCAAAAGGCATTTTGTCAGGGCCCTGGCATTAAAAGTGTCAGGGCCTTTTTAGTTTGCCGATAATAAATAAAAAACATGTGCCATGTGTTCCATAGCCTGCTAAAGGCTTCGATGAGCCCTATGTGGCATAACTTCTTAGATCTTTGCCCAATTCCCACTCAAGGCGGTGGGCATTCAAGCCTGGTTCCCTGGGCTTAATAGTCCTTTTAAATAATAGGATTGCACATAGGCACACAAACATTATATATTTATTGATTTGCGAATCTGATCGATTTTTCCAGGAGGAATCATGGCAAGAGTTACAGTTGAAGACTGTTTAGAACGGGTACCAAATAGATTCATGCTCGTACACCTTACAATTGAACGGGTAAAACAATTGAGAAAAGGGGCTCCGCCCCTGGTCAAGAGCAAGAACAAAGAGATTGTTCAGGCCCTCAGGGAGATAGCTGCAGGCAAGGTGACATTCGACAACTTGGAGCAGCTGGCCAAAGAGGCTGAAGAGAAACGCATCATGGAGGCATTGAGGCTCGAAGCCGACCACAACAAGTAAATTATGCCATGAAACGGGACTATTATGAAATATTGGGTGTCAGCCGCCAGGCCTCAGTCGAGGAAATAAAAAAGGCCTACAGGCGACTTGCCCTCAAATACCATCCAGACAGAAACCCCGGCAACAAAGAGGCTGAAGATCGATTCAAGGAAGCTGCCGAGGCATACGAGGTGCTCAGAGACCCTGAAAAGCGACACCTTTACGACATCCACGGCCACCAAGGGGTATCAGGTGCAGGCTTCCAAGGTTTCCACGCTACCGACGACATATTCAGCACCTTTAGCGACCTTTTTGAGGATTTTTTCGGTTTTTCCACTGGACAGGGAAGAAGAGGGGCAAACATCGGGCCCGAACGGGGATCTGACCTCAGATACGACATCACCATAGATTTTCTCGAGGCTGCTCAAGGCACAGAAAAAGAAATAGAAATAGAACGCCTTGAGACCTGTTCTGCATGTGGTGGAACCGGAGCTGGCAAAGACAGCGAGGTAATCACGTGTCCAACGTGTCGTGGATCAGGGCATGTAGTGCGCTCTGAAGGTTTTTTTCAGGTCTCTACCACTTGTCCAAAGTGCATGGGCAGGGGTACCATCATAACCAAACCATGTCCCAGCTGTGGCGGGGAAGGGAGAAGGCCAGAGAAACAGTCCATCAAGGTGAGAATACCTGCAGGTGTTGACACAGGTGCAAGATTACGGCTGAGAAACGAGGGAGAAGCAGGGAAACGAGGCGGACCCAGGGGCGATCTTTACATAGTGATCCATGTAGAGGCCCATGAATTTTTCAAGCGCCAGGGCAATGACGTATTCTGTGAGGTCCCTGTCTCCATTGCGCAAGTCTGCCTCGGAGATACGGTGGAAGTGCCAACCCTGGAAGGCACAGAACAACTCAAGATCCCGCCTGGCACCCAGTCTGGAGAGGTATTCAGACTGAAGGGCAAAGGTTTCCCAGATATAAGAGGGTTTTCACCAGGAGATCAGTTGATAAAGATCAAGGTCATCACCCCCACCAAACTCACAGAACGCCAAAAAGAACTTTTGGAAGAATTCATGGAGATTGAGAAGGAAAAGAAACAGGGCGGATTCTTCAAGAAACTATTCAAAAAGGTGGAATTTCATTGACATGAAGAAGGAGTTCTCACATCTCGACAGCAAAGGCCAGGCGGCCATGGTGGATGTCTCCGGCAAGGGTGTTACCAAGAGAAAAGCCATAGCCTCAGGCAAAGTCATCCTGCACACTAATACCTTCAGGATGTTGACAGACCAAAAGATACCTAAAGGAGATGTGTTGGCCACTGCCAGGATAGCTGGCATCATGGCAGCGAAACGAGTGGGCGAACTGATACCTCTTTGCCACCCACTCCCCTTGGAACATGTGGCCATAGAATTCGATCTTTCAGAGGATCTGCCTGGAGTTGAAATCTATGCCACTGCCTCCATAACGGCCAAAACAGGTGTAGAAATGGAGGCCCTTACTGCTGTTTCAGTTGCAGCGCTCACAATTTATGACATGTGCAAGGCCATAGAAAAGGGCATCACTATTACAGATATCAAACTGTTGGAAAAAAGCGGGGGCAAGAGTGGTACGTGGAAAAGACGTGCTTGATATGGTGTTACTACGTACCCTTTTAAACATACAGGAGGCTTCAAATGGATCAGGCTCAGCTTGAATATTTCAGGGCGTTACTGAACAAGAAACTATCTGATCTCCTGGGGGAGGCTGACAAGACTCTGGAAGAAATGACTTCCAGCAATGGACAGGTGCCAGATCCCACCGACAGGGCATCCCTAGAATCTGAAAGGAGCTTCGAGCTTAGAATCAGGGACAGGGAAAGAAAACTCATCAAGAAGATCCGCAAGGCATTGGAACGTATAGATGAAGGCACTTACGGCATTTGTGAGGAGTGTGGTGAAGACATAGGGGTAAAGAGGCTTGAAGCCCGCCCGGTCACTACCCTCTGTATTGAATGCAAATCGAAACAGGAAAGGGAGGAAAAGGCCAAGGGCCTTTGACCCCGCCTTTTCACGTTGACCCTTAATGCCAGAACTCAGAAGAGACCCGATAATAGGACGATGGGTTATAATTGCCCGAGAACGGGGGAAAAGACCCTATGATTTTATTATCGAAAAGGATAAGACCAAGGGTGGCTTCTGTCCGTTATGCCCTGGAAACGAAAAGACCACCCCTCCTGAGGTCTTGGCCTATGGCAGGCCACACCATGATCCCAATGGCCCTGGATGGAAATTGAGGGTGGTTCCCAACAAATTCCCTGCACTGGTGATAGAAGGAGAACTGGACAAAAGAGGAGAGGGCATCTACGACAAGATGAATGGGATTGGGGCCCATGAAGTCATCATAGAGACTCCTAACCATCATGAGACCATATCCACAATGCCCCTTGAACAGCTTCAACTCGTATTCATGGCTTACAAAGACAGGATTATTGACCTGGCAAGGGACAAAAGGTTCAAGTACATCATTGTCTTCAAAAACTTCGGCAAGGCAGCAGGAGCGTCTCTTGAACATTCTCACTCCCAGCTCATTGCACTGCCCATTGTTCCCCAACTCATCCAGGAAGAGCTTGATGGTTGCCTAAGATATTTTGATTATAAGGAACGTTGCGTATTCTGTGATATAATCAGACAAGAACGGCAGCAGAATCTCCGGGTGGTGTGTGAGAATGAAGAATTCATTACCATATGTCCCTTTGCTCCCCGCGCTCCATTTGAGATGTGGGTGCTCCCCAAGAGGCATCAGTCCCGGTTTGTGTCCCTTGACGATTCCCAGGCTGCAAGCCTTACCAGCCTCTTTTCCCTGACAATGAAAAAACTTGATACGGTACTGCCTAACGTACCCTATAACTTCATGTTGCATACCGCACCTCTAACAGACTTTGGCCTGGAACACTTTCACTGGCATATAGAGATAATGCCAAAGGTCAATACAGTAGCGGGTTTCGAATGGGGCACGGGTTTTCACATAAATACCACACCGCCAGAAGAATCTGCACGTATTCTTAAGGATTCAAATCCAACTCAAAAGGGGGATTTAGATGAGCAGTGACACTAAAAAGATCCTGGTAGTAGATGATGAAGAAAGCATACACCTTCTTTACAGGGAAGAGCTGGAAGACGAAGGCTATCAGGTGATATCGGCCATGAATGGCGAGGACGCCTTGAAACTTTTCGAGTCAGAGAATCCAGATCTGGTTATACTGGACATAAACATGCCAGGCATGGATGGCATAGAAGTTCTCAGGCAGATGAAACAATTAAAACCCGATGTGCCTGTAATCTTGAGCTCAGCCTATCCAGAGTACAAACAGGATCTAGCATCCTGGGCGTCTGATGACTATATAGTCAAATCCTTTAATTTGGACGAATTGAAAGCTTCGGTTAAAAGACACCTTCAGGGCAGTTGATTTTCTCAGCTTCCCTCCTGGATTTTCACCTTGAAAATAATTGTCTGGCTTCCGCTGCCTCCGTGCGTCTTTATGGAGACATCATACTTCTCCCTCAAAACCTCCAGAATCCCGAGCCCCATCTCTCGTTCCAGGGGGATCTTGAGTGCACGGGCATTATGGGAAACAGATAGCACTATGAAGTCGTCTTCTACATCAGTGACTACTGCGATCTCCTTTTTGGATTGTGTCTTCATCTCCTTGATTATGGTTTGAAAAAGTGCGATGAGGGCATTCAGCCAATCAAAATAATCTCCACTAAATTCAGGCAGATCCTTTTTGAACTTCAGATGGATGCTTACTGCGCGAAATGAGGACTTGGGCTTAAGCACTAGCAAGGTTTCATCGATCAGTTTGTTGAAGGAGATGGTCTTCTCCATGGAACCAAGCTTTTCCCGCTCCCGCCGCTTTGCAGCCACAGTGCAAAATTCCGTGATCTGTTCCACTAACCCATCTATGATGCGAAGTTCTTTGAGCCACTCTTCTACAGATATCCTTCCGTCTTTTTCATGGGCGCCGGCCATCTTCATGGTCAATAGGTCCAGTCTCCCTACAATTGCCGACAGGGGGCTAATGATGTCCTCCAATAATTCATCCACTATCTGCCCCATTGTCATAAACTTGTATTGACTCCACAGGGCATTATTCCTTTCTTTTATCTTGTCCTTGAGCTGACAGAGCACAGTGACGTCTTTGATCTGCACAAAAATCATATCTCGCCCAGGACCTGTTGAAACTGGCTTGAGGCTCACATTGAAAAATCTCTTTTCATGCTCCTCCTGTTGGCCCAACTTCAGAGGAAGGGCACTAAAATGCATGACGTGGCGCCTAAAAAGGCATTCGGCCATGGCCTTTCTTGGATCAAAATCCTCACTGGCCAGCTGCTTCAAAATGGTGGGAACCTCGCCTATCTTTTCGCCCCTGAAGATATTTGGATCGCACGGTAGGAGAGGTTGATTTGCACTTATGGCAATTATCCTCAACTGATTATCCAAAAGAATGGATGCGTCTGGAAGCGCATCCAACAACGACTGAAAAAGGCGCGAATTTAAAACAGCATCCTCTGAAGAGGCCATGAGCAGAAGGTAACTCATGACATCTTCTAAACCATTCTTAAAGGATATCCCTGTCCTAACAGCTCCCTGTCCCTTATCGGTCCATACCACTTTGCCGTGCAAAACTGGTACGTGTTCACTGGCATGTTCTTTTGGTACGACAAACTTCACTTCCTCGGCTGGTTGGACATCTGCCTTGCGGCAAAACAACTGAAGCCCAGTGGGTGATATGTCCCTGGTAAAACCAGTATATTGGACCTTGGTAGAATCCGCGGTGAAATAAACAGGAAGTTGCACTGGCTGGCGCGGATATTTCCTGCGCTCCTTACCTGCAATCCTTTTCAAATGCCCTTCTTGTCCAAGCATGTAGATGCCCTTTCAGTCTTTTCCTAAAAAATGGTGCAAAAAAGGCTCCAGAATCAAAAAGGCATCTTGGATCTTTTTGTCTGGAATAATGGGGTTTTCAAATATCTCCTCTAGGAAATGGTAAATGTTTTTCCATCCTATAGGAAAATAGTTTCCATATGTTTGAGAAAAATTGTTCAATGACGCGGTATTGTCAAGTGGATACTGTTATTAAGGAATTCTTCAGGCTCTATATTAATGTTGTAGTCCTTTATCTTGTAAAGAATGGCCTTATAGCTGATCTGAAGCAGTTTGGCCGCATCCCTCTTGTTACCAGCAGTTCTCCTTAGTGCCTCTTCGATCACCACCTTTTCCACGCGCGCCTGAGCCTTTTTCTTGATCTCCTTTAGAGATGGAAAATTTTGATTGAATTCCTTGGTTAACCCTCCTATCACGGAATTGAGTAGATATTCCTCTTGGTTCCATTGGTTGTCCGTGCTAACAGCATCCACACTCTGAAGGCTTCTAGCCTCCAGTTCCTCAATTATTGGCTTCTCATCTCCTAGCACAAGGATCTTTTGAACATAATTTTCAAGCTCCCTGACGTTTCCCGGCCAGTGATATTTATAAAAACAGTCAAAAAGTTCTTGGCTCAAATGGAGATCAGCAGGATTACGGTTTAGAGATGCCGTATATTTTTCCAGAAAATGATTTACCAACGCGGGTATATCCTCTTTTCTCTCACGCAATGGAGGCACCTTTATCTTGATGATGTTGATCCTATAATAAAGATCCTCCCTGAACTTACCCTGCTGAATATCGGCCTCGAGATCGTGATGAGTGGCACAGATTATCCATACGTTTACCTTAATATCCCGTATGCCTCCCACTCTGCAAAACTCTGAATCTTGTAAGACTTGCAAAAGCTTTGCCTGGAGGGCAATGGACATGTCCCCTATCTCGTCGAGAAATATTGCCCCATTGTCTGCCAATTCAAACTTGCCAGGCTTTGCCTCTGTTGCACCGGTGAAGGCCCCTTTCTCATAACCAAAAAGTTCGCTTTCCAGGAGCTCCCCTGGCAAGGCCGCACAGTTGACCTTAATAAATGGCTTGCTGCTTCGCGCCGATTGCCTATGAAGGCTTCTGGCAACAACCTCTTTGCCAACTCCACTTTCTCCGCAGACAAGGACATTCAACCCTGTATCAGCCACTTGCTTGATCAAATTTTTGAGCCTCTGAATCGGCTGGCTGTTACCTATGATCAAATCCATGGAATTTTCCTGTATGATTTAAAAAGGGACACTTTATACCAATGGAAATCTTTTTCCTATTTTTCCCTAAAATAGAAATTTAGTCAAGGATATTCCATGAATAATACAGACTCAGGCGTTCAAGAGAAAATGCTTTCCCACAAATTGTTAACTTTTTCGCAAGGCATTTTCCTGGTAAATAGGGCCTGAAAAGGCAAAACTCCTTTAAAACGGTATTGACATACTCGGGGAAAAAACTTCAAAATATGTGTATGCACAAATTCCAGCCTGCAACCATTTTTGAAAATTTCGATTTTTGATCTAGAGGCAGAAAGATTCCGAAGAGATAATATATAAATTCATTCACTATAGCATGATCCCATCCATTCTTGTTCTTTCCACTTGAATGTACCGATCGGCATCTAATTTCCAATTTACTATATGAAACCACCTAAGTTCAAACACAGACTTCAGACCATCATACCCTTGAGTTTCATAATACTACTGTTTGCAATGGCAATAGTGGTGATCTATACAACGAGAGAAATCATTCGCCCCATCCTGATCAAACAGTATGAGCATCAGATCGAGGATGCAGGCAATATGATCGTTGCAGAGATCAATGGCATTCTGGGACAGGCTGAGACAGTGGCCATAGCCATTGCAGACGTGACCGCAAGCCTTGGCTCGGACGAACAGGCCCTTAAACAAGTCGTCCCTTCCCTGCTGAACAGACACGGATATGAGACGTTTATAGCCGGTGGTGGCGTCTGGCCTGAACCATTCAAGTTCGATCCCAAAAGGAGACGCAGGAGCTTCTTCTGGGGCAGGGATCAGAATGGCACCCTCAAATACTATGACGACTACAATGCACCCCAAGGGCCAGGATACCATCAAGAGGAATGGTATGTGCCAGCCAAATACTTACCTGAAGACAAGGCCATTTGGTCCAGGGCCTATATCGACCCCTATTCGAAACAACCCATGGTCACTTGCGCAGTGCCTGTCAGAAGAGGTGATGAGTTTGTAGGTGCTGCCACAGTAGACCTGAAACTCGAAGGCCTCGCCACACTCTTTTCACAGGCTGCTCAAACCATTAATGGGTATATATTTGTCGTTGACAGGAACAACAGATTTCTCACCTTCCCCAAGGAGGAGCTTGTTTGTCAAAAACTTGGCCACGTCGGCTCCGGGGCCAGATGCCTACAAAAATTCATAACTACCAGGGAGCTTGCCGACAGGGATCTCGAATTTCGGCCAGTAGCAAAAGAGCTTGCAGCAATAAATCGACACATCATAGACTTGGCCCACAAGAAATCAGGATACAGAAAAAATCTGGCCTCTATTCTGGCCCGAAGCTCATATCAGATCGATCAAAGAGAAGCAAAGCTCATCGCAGCCATAATTATGGACCCCCTTGGGAATCTGGCCAAGAAATCAAACCGGCTTAAGTCCTTCTATATAGATAGGGACGTCTTGTTTCACGAAGCAGCCTTGACCACCATATTCAACATGCCTGAGACATATTGGAAGGTTGTCATAACAGTACCTGAAAAGGCAATGACCGCCCCTGTCAACAGGATGATCAACCGGATCATCTTTTCCCTGCTGATACTTTTGTCTTTTATCCTCATAGCTGCAAACCTTTTGTTTCATCGGCATCTCGTTAAGCCTTTAAGGGCAATAACCAGCCAACTCAAAAAGATAGAAGAGGACTCCCATGACCTATCATTGAAACTGGATATTCCCTCAGACAATGAACTGGGAGAATTGGCCTATTATTTCAACAAAAGGACAGAAGCGCTTCGAAACAGTGAAGAAAAACACCGCACCATCTTCAATGGCGCAGGTGAAGGTATCTCCCTAAGCACCCTTGAGGGCACTTTCATAGCGGTGAATCCAAGATTTGCAGAAATCTTTGGATACGATTCACCTGACGAATTCATCTCTCAGGTCCGCACCCCCAACCTATATCTGAATATAGAGGACCGGGAGGCAGTGATCAATCCACTCAAGGAAGGGCAAGATTCTGTCCATTGTGAGATCTGGCTGAAGAAAAGGGATGGAACACCTATCCTTGCCTCCCTTAATCTTGGAGCCGTCAAGGACAAGCATGGGCAGATCATGTATCTGATCGCCATGATTCAGGACATCACTAGAAACAAGAAGCTCGAGGCCGAACTCCGCCATGCACAGAAGATGGAGGCCATTGGCACCCTTGCCGGAGGAATTGCCCATGATTTCAACAACATACTGGCTGCAATATCAGGCTACAATGAACTTGCCCAATTAAAGGCCGGAAACGACGAGACATTGGCCAATTATCTTTCGCAAATAGGTATCGCAGTTGAACGGGCCAGGGCCTTGGTCCAGCAAATCCTGGCTGTCAGCAGAAAGTCAAAGACTGAAAAACGTTCGGTCCAGCCAGCCGCCATTGTCAGAGAAGCCCTGAAGCTTCTAAGATCTACCCTGCCCTCGACCATAGAAATCAAGACAGAGATTGCATCCACAAGCCCTATTCTCGCCGACCCCTCGGATCTGCATCAGATCATCATGAACCTCTGTACCAATGCCTACCATGCAATGCTGGAGACAGGGGGGATACTGTCTGTAAGGCTAACGGAAAAGACCATAGCCGCCGATATAGCCAAGATACTCAAATTGAGGCCTGGAACTTACGTCTATCTCGAAATCAGGGACACAGGATGCGGAATGGATGAAAAGACCCTGAACAAGATATTCGAGCCCTATTTCACCACAAAGGGCAAGGAACAAGGGACAGGACTCGGACTTGCTGTGGTGCATGGAATAATCACCAGCCTGGAAGGGGCCATAAAAATAGACAGCAACCCGGGGCAGGGCACGGTGGTACAGGTTTATCTTCCAGTCATCGAGGACGAGAGCTCGAAAATCCCTTCAGCCTCTTCGCCGGAAGATGTGCGGCTCCCAGCAACAGGCAACGGTGAAAGGATCATGTTCGTGGACGATGAGGAAATGATCTGTGAATATTCAAAGGTCATGCTTGAAAAGGCTGGTTTTCGTGTGGAGACCTTCATGGACAGCACAGAGGCTTATGAAGCACTAAGGGCAAATCCAGATCAGTGGGATTTGCTAATAACAGACATGACCATGCCAGGGCTTAATGGAGAAGAGCTCATAAAGAGGGTAAACCAATTTTTGCCAGACCTGCCCATAATACTTTGCACAGGTTATAGCCAGATGCTCACCGATGACAGGCTAGACCAACTTTTGATACAAGCCTTCCTCCAAAAACCCGTTGCCCGAAACGTACTATTGAGAAAGGTCATAAAGATCCTCAAACAAAATCCATCCTGAGATCATAAGGCCCAAAAGTAATCCTTTTCTCTTGCCACTTGCAATCCTCAAAAGATTTAGCCAACTGTTCAACGACAAATTCAAGGCCATTCAGAAAAATACTTCTCTAAGCAATTGAGGCATAGTATATAGAAGAATTTGATTTTTTCACAGGAAACGATTTATGCTCCTTGGCAGATTTAAGGACATGTATAGATGAAAAAGATATCAATCTTTGGAATATTTCGGGAACGGTCTCATTCTCCCAGACGGGAATTTGACGATGAAGCCATTCTTAGAGAAACAGCCAAAAGGCTAGATGAGTCCCCAGAGCTTGAGGTGCATCTGTTCCACCCTGAAGAGTTCCTCGATAGATCCTTTAATGACAATCCTGCCCTCATTTTTTTTATGTGTGAGGAAGCTCCCTATCTCAACAAACTAAGCCAGATCTCATACGACAATGGGTGTGTCCTGGTAAATACCGTGGAATCTGTTGAAAACACCTTTAGAAAAAACATGGTAACCCTCCTTTCGGATCTGCCATTTTTCCCAAGGAGTACCTTGATTCCGACCAGTCGGCCTATTTCTCGTGGAGAGCATGGCGAATGCTGGCTCAAGAGGGGTGACTACCATGCAACCTGTGATGAGGATGTAGTGTTTGTCGACAATGACCGTGACCTAGTTACAGGCCTGTCAAGATTCTCGGCTAGGGATATCGATACAGTGCTCATCCAGGAACATATCCCAGGAGATATCATAAAATTTTACTGCATTCGCGACTGCCAGACCAAGCATACGTGGTGGTTCAAATGGTTTTATCACAAAGATCAGGACCTACGAGAATTCGGATTTTCAGAATCTGAGCTCATGGACAATTGCATCATGGCCGGGGACAGCATGGGTCTTGATATCTATGGAGGTGACGCAATAGTGACCAAGGATGGAGATATATTTGTAATAGACATAAATGCCTGGCCAAGTTTTGCCCTTTTCAGGAAGGAGGCAGCAAAATTCATCTCCCAACTGCTTAGAACAAAACTTATAGAGCATCTTGGAGCTGCGTCCTTCCCTGGAACAAGGATTGCGGATAGCTTAAATCTTTCAGTTTGACCAAAGGAGTGTCTGCCAGATATGGAAAAATCAGGCAAACCATACAAGATACCAGGCCCTATCTCCAGTGCCATTTTTGAGGAAGAGAGCAAGTTTATGGCTCCTGGCCTGCAATCTATAGCGCTCTTTTCAAAATTGGTTGTCAAGGAGGCAAAGGGGGTCTGGGTTACAGACCTCGATGGCAACAGATACATCGATTTTACTGCGGGTATAGGAGTAGGCAGTGTGGGACATGCCCACCCCCATTTCGTCAAAGTGCTTTCTGAGCAAATAGCCCGTGCCAACTTTGGCAGCTTTTGCTCAGAAAACAGGCTGGAATTCTTGAGACTCCTTACTTCTATGACCCCTGAAGGAATGAATGCTGTACAGATGTATTCTGGTGGGGCAGAAGCGGTGGAGGCTGCACTAAGGCTTGCAAAATCCGTTACCCACAAATATGAATTTGCTGGATTTTGGGGCGGGTTTCATGGAAAAACCGGCGGTGTTATGGGTCTTCTTGGCGATACGTCCTTTAAGGCAGGGCTAGGGCCTCTCATGCCAGGGATCTATCTGCCAGGCCCTTATGCCTATTGCTACAGATGCAAGCTGGGCCTCACCCATCCAGAATGTGGCTTTGCTTGCCTGGAATGGTTCAAGGAGGGCCTCAAGAGGCAAACAACCCACAATATCGCAGCCATACTCGTTGAGACTATCCAGGGTACTGCTGGCAACGTGGTGCCCCCCAAAGGGTACATCAAGGCTGTTCAAGAAGTATGTAGAGAATTCGGCGCCTTGCTCATAGCCGATGAAATGATCACCGGCTTTGGGCGTACAGGCAGGGCATGGGGGGTGGATAGGGACGGAATAATCCCTGACGTAATGACCCTCGGGAAAGGCATTGGTGGAGGATTTCCCATGAGCGCCATTGCAAGCAGCATGGAGGCTGCCAGTGCAAAACCCTTTGGCAACCCCAGTGGAAGTTCTTCGAGTTATGGAGGAAATCCCATGGCCGCTGCAGCGGGCAGGGCTGTATTGGAAATCATAAGGGATGAGGACCTAATTGAGAACTCAAGGAAAGTAGGGGCCTTCCTGAAGTCAAAACTTCTTGAGCTGAAGGACCATAGCAGAATCATAGGAGACGTGCGAGGGGAAGGCCTGATGATTGGTGTGGAACTCGTGGCTGACAAAAAAACCAAAGAACCCCTTGAAAAAAAACACACAAGAAGACTTTTCCACGAGTGCCTTGATAGAGGGCTTATTTCCATGTGTTATGGTTACAACATAAGGATAAACCCTCCACTGATAATTTCCCAAGACGAGGCGTTAGAGGGTTTTCAAGTTCTCAAGGATGCGATTTTAACTATTGAAAAGGACGTCTGACACGCCCCACAGGTTGACGATATGCCAGTTAAGGGAGCAATAATAGGTTTTGGTCATATTGCAGCAAATGGGCATGTGCCCGCCTATCTCGCAAATCCTGACGTAAGCATAGAGGCTGTCTGCGATAGCCATCCAGAACGAAAGACCATCAACGAAAGACTTCTTCCAGGCTCAAGATTCTATTCTTCGGCGCAAAAGCTCTTCGAAAGGGAAGAGATAGATTTCGTAGATGTCTCTACTCCTCCTTCAGTCCATGCTACATTCATATTGCAAGCGCTTTCCTCGGGCAGGCATGTGCTGTGTGAAAAGCCCTTGGTGCTTTCCTCCAAGGATTTGCAAGAGATATCGCAAACCATGAAACAATCTGGCAAGACTGTTGTAACAGTCCACAATTGGCGCTATTCCCCTATCCTCCAACATGTGGGAAGGGTGCTCAACGATGGCGAGATTGGAGAAATAACCTCTATAGAATATACGGTCACCAGAACCCAACCATCTGTAGCCGTAGGTGAGGAAGCCTCCAAGAATTGGAGGCTCGACCCCGAAATTGCAGGAGGTGGCATACTAGTGGACCACGGCTGGCATGCCTTCTACCTTGTAAACGAATGGGCAAAGGCTATCCCCAAAATGGTGGAATGCAAGCTTGAAAACAGAAAATTCAAGGATATTCGAGTCGAAGACACGGCTGATGTACTTTTCTTCTATCCTGGCAAGAAAAAGGCCCGGCTCTTTTTCACTTGGGCTGGCAACAATAGAAGCAACCAGATCAAGATTGAAGGCAGCCATGGCAGGATTATTGTACTAGACGATACTATACAAGTGGATGGCAAGAACGGTTTGTCCAAGACCACCTTTGCTGAAGGCCTGTCCGCAGGCTCCCATCATCCAGATTGGTACGGTGCTGTTATTGACGAATTTCTACAAGAGATCAAAGACCGTGACTTGAAAGGCAGAAACTTCCAAGAGGCGGCCTGTTGTTTCAACCTCCTGAACCATTGCAAGAAGGCAAGTTCATTAGCCAGTACAGTCGAAGTGAAGGGCTGGGAATATGATTAGGCAATCCATCCAGTCTACGGCCCGCTGAAAGAGATTAGCCAAATGACGTCCCTCCTTCTCATACCCGCAATAGGCCAGGAGGACCTGCTCAACCAAAATATCGCTGGACTCAGCCTGGCGCAAAGGCTCTTTTTTCATGGACAACGGGCTGGAATTGGACGCACTGTATTCGTCGTTGGAGACAAGGAGCCATTTTCCGCCTTCAAGGACATGGAAGACCAATTCCTGACCAGCCATTCCCAACTCAGGGATACGACCTTTGACCGCTGCATTGTATGCCAGCCGGGCATATTACCTGATATACAATGCCTCGAGTGGCTGCTAAAGACAGATCTGAAGAGGCATGAAGTTTTTGAGCTACCGGGCATATTCATGTTTTTTTCCTCAGATGTCGCCTTTGAACTAAAGCGTGCCTTTGAACCTGATGGCTATTTCAAGCTGCTCGAGTTCCTTCATACCTTTTTGTCAAGCCGTCCGGCCATATGCGAGCAGGGAAGCATATACGACATTTCCAGGCCAGAGAATATACCAAAGGCAGAAAAGGCCCTCTTTCGCTCCCTCATAAAGGACACAGAAGGCTTTATGTCCCGATTTGTGGAAAGACGTATCTCCCTTGCCATTTCAAGACGCCTCGTAAACACCTCCATAACCCCCAACCAGATAACGCTAATAAGCATCCTCATCGGGCTTCTAGGTGCTTGGTTCATCAGTATCGAAAGGGGATTATGGCAAATTACAGGCTCTGTTTTGTTCCTAATCCATTCAATCGTGGATGGTTGTGATGGAGAAATTGCACGAATCAAATTCATGGAGAGCCGTCTTGGAGGCATCCTGGACTTCTGGGGAGACAATATCGTTCACGCAGCCGTTTTCGCTGCCATAGGCATCGAATGGTGGAGACGAACAGGCTCGGCATTACCCCTTTTTCTTTCTTCTACAGCGGTCGTCGGCACCTTCTTGTGTGCACTGCTGATCTATATCTCCACTATGAGAAAAAAAACAGGACAGGGCCCGATGTATACCTCGGTTTCTTCATCTGATAAAAAGGCGCGCCTGGTAAAGATTGCAGATTTTTTGTCGAGGCGAGACTTTATCTATCTTGTTGTCATACTTGCCTGGTACAGGCATCTTGACTGGTTTCTCATAGCCTCAGCCATTGGCACAATGGTATTTTTGTTCATGCTGATATGGATAAGAATCAGAAATTAATCCCCTTTCACAGGCCAATCTTCTTTGATCACCTGTCCTGTATCGGGATCTTTGGTGAGGATCTCCACCTTTTGTTCAGCCTTTTCAAGAAGCATGGCGCAATGTCTCGTTAGCTTTATGCCTTCTTCAAAAGCTGCAAGCGCCTTTTCAAGGGGAAGGTCCTGGCTTTCAAGGTCTTCGACTATCCGCTCTAATTCCTTGATTGCCATATCAAATTTCATATTTTTTTTCATGGGATTAGATGCCTCTCTGCCTCCATAGGGCCCTATTTCAAGGCCACACAAACTCCAAAACTTGTCTTTGGTCCGATAACTGCGTATACACAAAAGACCTTCCAAATATCAACAACATGCCTGCGGTCACTTTTCCCATTCGTCTTGTTCTTGAATCAAAAACCCTGAATCTTAAAAGTGGACGCCTGTCTTTATCTTCCTGCACATTGTATGATCTGTCTTTCTGTGACTATAAAATCCATGAGTTGGTCGTGGGATTTCAATGGGATATTATCGAGGACCTGAAAAGAAAATGCAAGGGCCACCCGCAGGGCTCCTGATGCCTCCTGTTGCAAAAACCTGTCATAAAAACCGCCGCCATAGCCGTACCTCCCACCCTTTCTATCAAATACGCTCCCAGGAACCAACACCAGATCTATCTCGGCCGGATCTATGGGCTCTGTCAATGCCTCTATGGGCTCTAGGATTCCGTATGCGCCTGGGGCCAACTGGTTCATGGAATCCACTCTGAAAACCAGAAGCCTTTTTTCATGCACAAGAGTCTTTGGCAGGAGTACGACATCGTTGCGAGAAAGACGGTTGGCTATTAAGGAAAGGGTCTCCACCTCGCTCCTAAAAGAAGCAAAAAAAAGGGGGAAACGGGCTGTGGCATATTCATGGAGGCCTTTCAGGTTCTGATGAATGAGACTGCTTAATCCTTTTATCTCTGCGGCACTCAATTTGTCCCGCATGGACAATATCGTCTTTCTGAGTTCCAAAGAGCCCGACAAGGCCTATCTATTAAAGACTTCTTCCAGGATAAAAGATCTTCATACAAGAAGATTTCTTGACAGGTTGTTTATTCCAGATGGGCTGACATTTGGCATCCCTAAACAGGATATTCCGAGCTGTAGGGGTATTTTTTTTGAGGCATCTTGCCATCAGATAAAGTGATCCGTCGGGACTGTAGAACTTGGAGCCCACAACCCTGACCAGGGTACCAGGCAAGAGTTTGAAATGAATTCTTTCAAGAAACCACGATGGAGCGGTAACTACGTGAAATATTCGTGAGCGTGATTCCATGGTAAAGCACATCAACCCACGGAATTCACATGCAGACGGCTTGAGGACTATGCCAGAGACAATAATTTCTGTATTTTCATCATAACCAGTACAGTTTGTACCAGCCATTGCTGAATCTACCAGAAATGGCAAAACCAACAGCAGGCTTAGTACGGTTACTGTCTCTCTTATCATATCTTATGATCCTCTCCCTGTCAGCGTTTTGCGATTTAGAGATATTTTCATCAAATGCATTAAATGTGCCGCAAAATCAAAACCCAGGGGTTTTTGTCTACTACAGATAATAATGTCTTGTTTTTATTAAAAAAATAAAAAACGGGACTATCTCATGATATCCTAAATTGCACATTTCAAGCCGTGTTGTCAAGAAGATGCACATTTTGCGCTAAGTGCAATTTTTGCATCTTTTAAATGTGCAATTTTTGCACTTGCCCCCATCCTGCTCAAGTGGCCTGCCACCTTCCAGGGGCTCAAGGATGTTCCAAGCATGGCGCCAATATGGCGTTCTTTTTTAGTGATATCCTTATGGACAAGTCGTGATTGCAGACAGAAAGTGGCCAAATGTGCATATTTTGTCTTTGAAAAAGGACAAAAAAAGAAGGCCTTCTTCTAGGAGGTATCAGAAGGCCTTCGGGGAGAGGAGGGTTGGGAGGGATAGGGAGTTTTTGCTGTGTTTATTTTTTATTAAGCAATCTTTGTGCCAAGCTGCCGTTCCCTTGTTGTTTATTTGTATTCTGTTATGCAGACATCGTGCCAACCTATTTGTTCTCGGCATACTTTTTCAACTTATACTGCAAGGCCCTCAAAGAAATGCCAAGGATATCAGCAGCTTTCTTCCTGTGCCCTTTGGTTTTTTCCAGTGTTTTCTCAATTGCTTCCCGCTCTATCTCCTCAAGAGGCTTTAGCTCTATCTTCTCATCTGTAGGTTTTTTCTCATGGGCAATAGCCCCGTCGTTATCCATCTCAAGAAATGCAATGTCTCCGAGGGAGAGCTCCACCTGGTTATCGTCAGCCAATATCACTGCACGTTCAATGGCGTTGTATAGCTCCCTGATGTTTCCAGGCCAGTCATATTCCTTCATCCTCTCCAAGGCTAGGTCCTGAAACCTTTGGATCCCCTTGCCAACTCGTACCGAGATGTCCTGAAGAAGATAGTTGCCTATGACCTCTATGGCCTCCTTGCGCTTTCTCAATGGGGGTAATTCTATTGGAAAGACGTTGAGCCTGTAATACAGATCTTCCCTAAAGCTCTTCTCCTTTATCTTCATCCTGAGATCACGGTTGGTCGCTGCGACAATCCTAGCATTTGTAGTAAGAGTCAGAGTGCCTCCAACCCTCTCAAAGGCCCGTTCTTGAAGAATCCTCAAAAGCTTTGCCTGCGCCGACAAGGGCATTTCTCCAATCTCGTCAAGAAAGATGGTGCCATCTTGAGCCATTTCAAATTTGCCCCTCTTGGTCTTGACTGCCCCAGTGAAAGCGCCCTTTTCATGGCCAAAAAGCTCCGATTCTATCAAGGTTTCCGGCATTGCAGCACAGTTTAGCTCCACGAAGGCCCCCTTCTTGCCACTCAGCTTATGAATGACCTTTGCTATGAGGCTCTTTCCAGTGCCACTCTCGCCATGAAGAAGCACAGTGGCCTCTGTGTCTGCCACCCTCTGGATCTGATTCCAGGTGCCCTCCATGCTAGCAAATATCACATCGGTGGGGGGGAGGCCACCGTCTAGCTGTTGCCCCCAACCCTCATTGGTCTTTATAAGTGTCTGGCGCTCGAGTACCTTTTCAACCGAGATTCTCAACTCATCGGGGTTCTTTAGAGGCTTGGTGAGATAATCGAGCGCACCACACTTCATTGCAGCCACTGCATTTTCAACAGAGGCGTATGCAGTGAGCATGATAAAATCTATTTCGGGCCTCTCAGCCTTTATCTTTTCCATGAGCTCGATACCCGACATGCCAGGCATCTTGAGATCTGTTATGACGAGATTGGGCTCAAATCCAGGAATTACGGCAAAGGCCTCTTCTCCACTGTAGACCCCCCTCACCTGGTATCCTTCTCTCTTCAGGATCCTGGACAAGAGCATCACCAGGGATTTTTCGTCATCGACGACTAATATTCTGAAATCCTGCTTTTCCATTTGAACTTCCAAACTAGATACTTATTTTTCCCACTGTGAATGGAGAAATTCTGAAAGATTTGGGAATTTCTCGCTTTATAAATTAGTTAGCATATCTTATCCTATCAAGCTAAATGGAATGTCTTTTTTTCATTAATCCAAGATCTGGCGGCGGAGCAGGCCAAAAACTGGCAGAAGAGCTAGAAACCTTTCAGTTGCCATTGGCCATCTCGAAACAGATTGTATTCACAGATCCGTCGAGGCTCCGTTCACAGGTTTACTCATGTGCCAGCCGAAAGGACCTCGTGGTGATCTGCGGCGGCGATGGAACCATTAACGGGGTCATCTCACACCTTGTTAATCTAAACCCCATACCTACAGTGGCCTTTATTCCCCTTGGCACTGGTAACGATATAGCAAGAAGCACTGGCTGGTATGACAGCTGGGAACGGCTCGGGATAAACGGCCTCTATCATGCAATAAAAAAGGCCCAAACCAAGATGTTGGACATATGGTCCTTGAGCCTAATGAGCCGTGAATGCCAGAAGGAATATATCTTTGTTGCCTATGCGGGTTTTGGTTGTGACGGACAGATTTGCATGGAATTCATGAGCCTGGAGGGTTTCCTCAGAAAAATCTCCCTGCCCCCACCGACAAAAAGGCTTTTTTACATCCCACCTGGCCTCAAGGCACTGTTCCGAGAAATCTTGGGGAAAACACGATTTGAATTTGCCCTCAAAGACTGTGACTCAAAAGACAGCGTACACCCAAGAAGAACCGCCGGCCAACTTCTCTTTATCAATATGCCTTCCTATGCCGGCGGGACACTCATCTTAAAAGACCTGGATTTTTCAGATGGGAGCATCGACTGCCTGGCCTTCAAAAGCTGCGTCGAATATCTCTTCAAGATACTCTTTTCGGGGTTCAAGGACTCCAAAGGCCTTTCCTCCCATGCCAAGGGGGATTGCTTTCACATCAAGATACATCAGGACGTGCATTTCCAGGTGGACGGGGAGCCCTGCGGGCTGGCTCTGGCAGAAACAGAATTGGTCGTGCGCCACAGGAGGACATTGCCACTTCTCCTACCCTTGAGGGATGACCTGGCAAGGAGCCGTCTTTGTGAAAATGAGGTCAACTTGGAATTTGAAGAGGGCCTGGTCCCTTCGGCCAAACCAGCAATTACGTAAAATTTCTTTTTGGACGATTAAGACTTTAAAGGCCCCTATCAGGCGAACAGGCACCTTTTTATGATTACGACAGGAGATCTTTTTATGGAAAGAAGAAAATCGCCTCGCTATTCGATATACCTCAGAGTCTATTTCCCTGAACACGACCTGTGGGGATTTACCAAAAACATTTCGCTCGATGGCTGTTTTGTCCAAACGGTCGAGACCATTTCTGCAGGGTTTCTTGCAGATCTCTTGCTTGAGCTTCCAGTGGTGGGGGTGGTGGCCCTCAAGGGTTATATTCATCATTCAGGCTCCCAGGGTGACGGAGTGGGGATGCAATTTGTACAAGTACGTTTTGCCCCAGAGCAATCCGACTACTATGCAATCTATACGGATTTTTTAAAGATCATGCCTGAGCTTGAAAAGGTGCGTATAGACTACTTGGACAAGGTACAAAAGGGCCTGCTTAAATTGCAGACCATGCCAGAGAAAAAAGATGGCTAGGCTGCGCCCTAAGACTGCCTCCTTACAAAAAAATTGGCTATGAATAGCGAGGCTATCCTTTTCTCAGCTCACCTGACAGCCCTTTTCGTCTTCTCTTTTGGCCTGTGCATAGGAAGTTTCCTCAACGTGTGCATCAGTAGGCTCCCTGAAGGCCGATCCATTGTGACACCTTCTTCTGCCTGCCCAAAATGTGGACACAAACTCAAATGGTGGGAAAACATACCTGTCATTAGCTTTCTGATCCTCAAGGGCAAATGCTCAGGCTGCGGCAAAACGATATCGATCCAATATCCACTTGTTGAGCTTCTAAGTGCCTTCATAGCCCTTGGCCTCTGGCACAAATTTTCCCTAACCCCACAATTTTTCATCATGTTTGCCCTTTCTTGCTGCCTCATTGTGGTTGCATTCATTGATCTTGCCCACAGGATTATCCCGGATGCGATATCACTTCCAGGAATACTTATAGGCATACTGGCCTCGTTTTTTCTGCCTGGCATGAACTGGATAGATTCACTGCTTGGAGTCCTGGCAGGAGGAGGCATCCTCTATCTGGTCACATGGGGCTACTATCTTGCAACCAAACGGATAGGCATGGGCGGAGGGGACATTAAATTCCTTGCCATGATAGGTGCATTTCTCGGCTGGCAATCCATCCCCATTATAATATTTCTCAGCGCCCTTACAGGATCCATCATAGGCCTTGGCTTCATCCTCATCAGCAGGCGCCATCGTCACTACCAAATCCCCTTTGGCCCGTTTCTCGCTCTAGCCGCTGAATTATATATTTTTTATGGAAACAAGATTGCCGAACTCTATCTGTCCAGTTTTTCTTCCCTGGCTTGATTGCCGATAAAAAAGAAGGGGTGAAGACGTCTGTTGAACGGATAGAATATTTATTATGGCAATAAAAAAAGTCCTTATCGTAGATGATGAATATGAGATTCGAAGCCTGATCGCTGGCTATGTCAGCCGTATGGATTCCTATGAAGCGAGTCAGGCTAAGAATATAGACGAAGCCCTTGCTCTTGCCTCGAGCAATCGCTTCGACCACATAGTTTGCGACTATTTTCTCAGTTCAAAGGCGGCCGACAGGTCAGACACCCAAAATACGGCTGTAGAATTCATCAAAAAGGCGAAGGCCGCTGGCATCACCTCAAATATCATCGTCATGTCGGGCAAGGCAGAAGTGGACATGGCCATCGAGGTCACCAAACTCGGTGCAGTTGACTATCTTGCCAAACCCATATCCTTTGCCCAACTCCAATTTGCCTTTAAACGGGCAGAGGAACGGGAGAAACTATACAAAGAGAACGTCAAGCTCAAACGCCAGGTAGAAGAACGTTACTCCTTTGCCAACATCGTGGCCAGAAGCCCGGAGATGGAGAGGATCTTCGAGGTCATTGAAAAGGTAAAGGATTATAAGACCACTGTACTAGTCACTGGAGAAAGCGGCACAGGGAAAGAGCTTGTGGCACGCGCCCTCCATTTCAACAGCATACGCAAATTCGCCCCCTTTGTTGCAGTAAACTGTGGCGGCATTCCTGAAAATCTTCTGGAAAGCGAACTATTTGGACATGTCAAAGGGGCGTTCACCGATGCTGTCCGATCCAAAAAGGGCCTTTTCGAAGAGGCGGATGGTGGCACGCTGTTCCTGGATGAAATCGGCGAACTACCCCTTTCACTGCAAGTAAAACTCCTTAGAGTGCTTCAAGAGCAGGAAATAAGGCCTGTTGGAGACAACAGGACCATCAAGGTAGATGTACGTATTGTGGCTGCCACAGCTAGGGACCTTGGCGACCTTGTCAGAAAGGCAAAATTCCGGGAGGACCTTTACTACCGCATAAACGTGCTTACTATTGTCATTCCGCCACTCAGGGAACGCAAGCAGGACATTCGGCTTCTGGTATCCCATTTCATAGACAAGTACAACAAGATCATTGAGCCTAAGAAAGTAACTGGTGTAAGCCCTGAAGCCATGCAGCTTCTCATGAATTACAGGTGGCCTGGAAACGTCAGAGAGCTGGAAAATGTCATAGAGAGGGCCCTTGTTCTGACAGAGCATGAAACCATCCAGTATGAGGACCTACCCTCAAACATCCAGGCAATGGATTCTTCCACTGAAACAGCACCCAAGGGACTGATACCTGCTCACGACAGTCTTTCCATAAAGAAGAATACCAAGATCCTTGAAGAAAAACTGATAAATCTGGCACTGGCAAAGACCAAGGGGAATAAGACCCAGGCATCACAACTCCTTGAAATCAGCCTGCCGGCCCTCCTGTACAAAATGAAGGACTACCGTATTGTTTCTTGAAGAAAGGGCAAGCTGATACATCTACCATCAGGAAAGCCCTGCCGCCTTCTTAAGGCCCCCGATCTCTTGGGGAGTCAAACTTCTGTGAGTTCCTGGCCTCAATCCGCCAAGCCTCAAGGGGCCCATTTCTGTCCTCTTGAGCCTGGTGACAGGATGATCCACTGCCTTGAACATCAGCCTTATCTGACGTTTCCTTCCCTCTGTGAGAGTTACCTCAAAAACAGCTTCTGACTTTCGCTTTCCCAATATTTTTATTGTACACGGCTTAGTCCTTATCCCAGGCTCTATCTCCACGCCTGACCGCAATATGGCCAAATCCCTTTTGGACGGCAGACCTCGAACGGTAACAACATACTTTTTGGGCACCTTAAACGATGGATGAAGAAGCCTGTAGGCAAGCTCGCCATCATCTGTGAGGAATAAAAGGCCCTCACTATCCATGTCCAGACGCCCTACAGGATAGACACGACGGCGCACGTCCTTGATCAGATCCACTATAGTCGGCCGGCCATGAGGATCCGACATTGTGGTAAGTACTCCCCTTGGCTTATTCATAACGAGGTAGATGTGGCTTCTTTCTGGCCTGACCAGCCTTCCATTCACCGTTACCTTCTGCTTGCCTGGCTGGACCTTGGTGCCCAATACGGGAACAACCTTGCCGTCAACCTTGACCTTCCCTGCTAGTATGAGCCTTTCTGCCTTTCTCCTGGAACAGACACCAGCATTGGACAGGTATTTCTGAAGCCTTATGGAATGGGAATTGTTGTCTTGCAATGGACGATTACTGCCTACTTAATTTAGAACGCTTATCTTCCTGCGACTGGAACCTAAATGGATTCTTCCTTGTAGATTGCCTCATCATAGGCCCTAAGTATATCAGATCTCTGTATGAGACCGCCAGGGATCCTCCTGTCGGAACGATCAGTGAGGACTACAAGTTCATCGATCTTTTCTTCTGCCATCTTCTTGAGAGCAGTGGCCAGGGAATCCCATGAGTAAATCGTGGGTCTTGATTCGATAAGCTCCTCCACCCTTATGTCGGCATCAACGCCTTTGAACGTGATAATATGACGTACCCTTTGAGCATTTACCACACCAACGTAACTGCCGTTATCGTCCACAACGATAAAAGTAGAATAGGGATATTTGGACATGTGCGCCATCAGCTCCTTCAATTTCATGCCCTTGTGAACGGGCTCGGGCTGCACCTGCTTGGTCCTCTGAAGCACTTCGTGCACAGTAAGGCGCGCCAGCAGCCCCAGTAATATGTCTGCATGATGGATAGGGGTATCATACCGGGTGGTGAGCTGTTTTTCATAGATTCCCTTTTTCCCCCTGAGGAGAAAGGCCAAGGTAGAAACCCAGACCGCTGGCAACAATAGTTCATAATTGCCTGTCATTTCACTCACCATGATGACCGTGGAAAAGGGGGTGCTTGCTGCTGATGCAAAAAAACCTGCCATTCCTACTATTACATACGCCTCAGGATTAGGGACCAGGGCAGGCCATATCTTTTGAAGCAAAAGCCCTACAGCCCCTCCAAGGGTACCGCCTATAACAACAGATGGACCGAATACACCACCGCTGCCTCCAGAGGCAATGCTGAAAGCCGTCGTAAAAATCTTGCCAACGGCCACGAGGAGCAAGGTGGCCACTGCCAGCTTGCCATCAAAAGCATTTTGCAGCACACCATAGCCAGTATAAATGGCTTCTGGCAAATAATAGCCTATTACACCGGTCAGGAACCCGCCGATGGCCGGCTTCAGATGGGGTATGCACGGAATTTTCACGAACACATCCCTGATGAGGTAAAAGGCCCTGGCATAAAACCTTGCGACATAGGCGACTACAATGGCGAGCACAGTATAGGGCAGTATTTCAGATGAATGATGAAACACATAATGCGGGGTGATAAAGAGGGAGCCAAATCCGAAAAAGAGGGAAAAGACGCAATAAGCGACCACTGAGGTGATGGCAGAAGGCACCAGCAACTCATACTCCATATCGATGTCACGGTATAGTATTTCTGCTGCAAATATCGCCCCTGCCAAAGGTGCGTGAAAGATGGAGCCTATGCCAGCACTCATTCCAGCCATCATGAGGATTCTGCGCTCTTCTGTCCGAAGATGGAGCTTCTCGGCAATAATCGAGCCAAATCCAGCTCCTATCTGGGCGATGGGACCTTCCCTTCCACCAGAACCACCAGAACCTATGGTTATGGCCGAGGCGATAGTCTTTATCAGAGGCACCCTGGCTCTTATACGTGCATCCTTGAAGTGGTAGGCCTCAAGGGCTGCGTCTGTACCGTGCCCCTCTGCCTCTGGCGCAAAGGTATAAATGAGCCATCCTGCAAGCAGCCCACCCACAGTCGGCACCACAAGCAGCATCCAGCGAATGAATGGCCTTGTGGTTGGAGCTAGAAGGGGTGTTTCCCCTCCAGGGCCTTCAGGCCTGTATCCTGCAAGAAAATCCAGGAAAAAATGGTGGGAAAGATCCAAGGCGGAATAGAAAAAGACCGACCCAAGACCTGCAATGATGCCAGTGGGAATTGCCAGGAGAAGAAGCCTCCTCATGTGAAGCCACTTCTTTACCCCCCTTTTGAAATTTTCCAGGAAATTGATATTCATGCTCAGGTCTTGTAAAACACCTATGAGAACGATTTCGTAGAAAGCAATTGATCTTATAAAAGTTTATATCACTTTAAACTGGAAGTAAAAACAAATGATTGAATTGGTATCCGGTTCGCGGCTTCCAAACCCATGACCAAAGACAAATCTGTGAATAGCCCAGGATTGCTCCTCTTCTACAACGCCATCCAGCTGGCATCTCTGCCTCTTTTACTCCCTACTCTAACGGCGGTCTGTTTGGCCAAAGAGAAATACAGGAAACAATTTCTCACCAGGATGGGACGTTTGGACAAACAGGCACCAACGAAAAAGGCATTGAAGCGCATCTGGATACATGCCATGTCTCTGGGTGAATTCAATGCCGCAAGACCATTTATAAGTGGCGTAAAAAAAAGATTTCCAGGGGCAGGCATCATACTTTCGGCCTCCACGGCTTCTGGCCTTTCGGCACTCAAAAAAAACCCCCTATCCAAAGGGGCCACAATCACAGCGCTACCTTTTGATTTCCTGCCTGTTGTGAGCCATGCAGTAAAGGTCCTGCAGCCTAGTTGTTTCCTGCTAATAGAAACAGACATTTGGCCCAACCTCCTATGGCGGCTCAAAAGATTGCAAATACCTTCCATACTAGTAAATGGCAGCATATCGGAACAGTCGGCAAAGCGGCTGGAAAGATTGCCATTTGTCTCAAGATTCTTATATGGGCCTTTTTCCATGCTGGCCATGCAATCTGATGATGATGTATCGAGACTTTTGAGACTGGGCCTTAAAAAAGGGAATATCAAAAGTTGTGGCAACCTAAAGTTCGACTATCAACCAAAGGAAATTAGCCAGGAAGAAAAAGCAAGACTTTTCAATGCCACAGGTTTTGAGCAAGGCTCGTTGATTATTGCAGCAGGCAGCACCCATCCAGGAGAAGAGGCTGTCATTGCCGAGGCCTTTGCGAAGGTTAAAGGAGCCTTCCAAAATTGCAGGCTTCTCCTGGCTCCACGAGACATAAAAAGGGCCCAGGAAATATCGCTGATCTTCAAAGAACGTGGACTTTCGTGTGCCTTTAGGTCAAAGCATCCGGATCAAACAGGCCTTCAGGGGCATCACCACGTATTCATCCTCGACACCCTCGGTGAACTGGAACGATTCTACAGTCTCGCCCACATAGCATTCGTAGGTGGCAGCCTGGTCCCTGTTGGGGGACATAACCTGTTGGAACCAGCTGTCTTTGGCATACCTGTAATATTCGGGCCATACATGGAAAGCTTTAGACAGACGGCAGACACCTTCGTCCAGTCCGGGGCTGGTTTTCAAATTGATGATGCCCGTCAACTCACCCAGACACTACTGTGGCTCCTCTCTGACAAAAAGGCCAGGGATAAGGCTGGATTTTCTGGCCTTTCACTCCTTGAGGCCAACCGTGGAGTTACAGACAAATACCTTGATATTGTCACACCTTTTCTTGCACAATGATCCATCCATGAAACGATCCTACACCGATATACTCTTTTGCCTGGGCAGGCCTCTGTCTCCCCTTTACTCCTTTGCCATGACCCTCAGACAGAAGGCCTATGAAAGGGGAATCTTCAAACGAAACCGTGTCGGCTGCCCTGTTATAAGCGTTGGGAACCTGTGCCTTGGAGGCACAGGGAAAACCCCGCATGTCATCGCTATGAGCCGATATCTTTTGAAACAAGGATTTCGCCCTGCCATTATAAGCAGGGGCTATGGAGGCAAGGCAGGCAAGGGGCCGCTGATAATTTCAGACGGCCGACAGGTGTTCGTTGATGCAACAGTATGCGGAGACGAACCGTTCATGATGGCACTTTCCGTTAAAGGGGTTCCCGTAATAGTAGGAAGCAACCGCTATAGGAGTTCACTGGCTGCAATCTCAAGTTTCGGCTGTGACGTTATAATATTGGATGACGCTTTTCAGCATCTAAGCCTCTACAGGGATGTGGATTTAGTACTCCTGCCTGCGGCATCTCCATTGGGTAATGGGCGGGTGTTTCCAGGAGGTGATCTTAGAGAAACCCCCAAGGCATTAAAACGCGCTTCTGCCATCATCCTTTCAAAATGCGAACAGGTCCCCTTTGGTAGAATCGAGCTTGTCAAGGAGCAGATCCAGGCCATTACAGGCCAAATCCCTGTCTTTTTCAGCGACACGGTCTTTTCAGGCTTGTGGACAGATGACGGGAAAGACCTTCTGCTCCAATCATCCCTTCCTTCACGTGTCTATTGTTTTTGCGGGATTGCCGACCCCGATTCCTTTATCCACCTGATTGAAAAGGCGGGTTCGGAAGTGGTTGGCTGCAGCATCTTTAGGGATCACTATCCCTACAAGCAAAGGGACCTTGTACAACTATTTGAAAAGGCGAATAAACTTGGCGCTGAAATGGTCATTACCACTGAAAAGGACTTTGTAAAGATCAAGGAGCGCTTCAATAGGGATTTCAAGCACAAGTCTGGTGTACTCCCCCTTGGCATTTTGCACATCACCTCGAGGCCTCAGCCGTCATTTTGGAGGTTTCTGGACACCAAGCTAAAATAGGGATCTCTCATTTTTTAGATTCTTCCATCACATAGGTACCTGCAGCCAAACTGAAATAAAGGGCAGGGGAGGCTTTTCAGAGCTAGGACCTGCTTTCCAACATCTGCCTCAAACCCACCCCCTGCCTATGTAGAACCCAACTCCTCGCGCGTTATAGGTATCTTCTAAAAACTGTCATGTCTCGCTTATACCTGCCACCTTCGAGAATGAAAGTACAAATTGTGTGTGCACTAGTGGCGTCTTGCCTTCAAGAATGAATCTTCAAGGTATAGGAGCACGGTTATTTCTCTCATTCGTTTCGCCCTTGAACAAAATTTCTTCCCTTTCTTGGGCGAAGAGACGCACCCGAAACCTCTTTTTTTACGAGCATAAGCGAGCGGCTTTAAAGTGTTTCAGCAAAGCCCAGCCTTGGAAGCTGTTAGGCCGGATTCCTGTTTCAAAGGCCCTTTCAGGCCTCCCCTTGCCCTTCTCCTTCATGACCATTTCCAAAACAGTACTCCTTCGGGCACTCTTTTTCCGGAAGAACCATTTTTTTATTGACATACCATGATCAATCACTTAGAGTCCCTCAACCTTGGATGATATTTGCCCAAGATCAATTGCATTCTCCAAGGGTGAACTATTGTCCATTAGTCACTGTGTATGGATTCAGAAGTACCCTTATTGCGGATTCTTCCCATAAGGCTTTTCGAACCAGGCAAGTGCAACACATGGGTCGAAAGCGCCCAGAGTAATATTAGGAAAGGAGGAATACCGTAATGAAGGGAACAGTTAAATGGTTCAACGATCAGAAGGGTTTCGGTTTCATCTCTCAGGAAGATGGTCCGGACGTATTTGTACATTTCACTGCTATTCAAGGTGACGGTTTCAAGTCACTTGAAGAAGGTCAGACTGTAGAGTTTGACATCACCGAAGGCCCAAAGGGCCCACAGGCAGCTAATGTGCGTGCTTAGTTAAGTTTAAATAGAGATAATTTGAAAAGGCGGGTCCCATTGGCTCGCCTTTTTTTATAAACACGTGGTGCCTAACTATTCATAAAAATCCACGGAAAGGAACAAATTGATGAAATTATACATAGGCAATCTTGCCTTCAACACCAAAGAACAAGACGTCAGGCAGATGCTCGAACAGTTTGGAGAGATAGAATCCTTTGACTGGATAACCGACAGGTATACAGGCAAAGCCAGAGGCTTCTGCTTTGCTGAGATGAACAACAGCGACGCGGACACGCTCATAAAGGCCATGAACGGAAAGGATTTTGGCGGCCGGCTAATCAAGATCAATGAAGCCAGGGCCAAGAGCTCCAAAAAGAAGAGACGCTCATGGTAAGATATTGTAAGTAAGTTCTATGCGTAAAGACTGCATGGCTCTTTGTTGTTTCAAAAAGGCCCTGCCAAGACCACTATCCTTCCCGCAAGGTATAGTGGTTTTTTTGTGGCATTTGTTAAGACTCCACTGATATGCTGAGAATAAACAACCTTTCCCTAACCCTTGGCGATCGTGTGCTATTTGACAACATAAACTGCTCCCTGGCGGTCGGACAGAGAGTAGGGCTCGTGGGCATGAACGGTGCAGGCAAGAGCACTCTTCTTCGCATCCTTTCAGGAAAAACGGAAGGTGATTGTCATGAGGTGGAAATATCCAAAGGCCTCAAAAGGGCCTATCTGCCCCAGGAGATAGTGGTGCGCGATTCTTCAAGGAGCGTACTTCAGGAAGCTGCATCTGCCTTTTCCCATCTGACCTCCATTCATGAAGAGCTCCAAGGGCTCAATCGCAAGATCTCTGCATGTGCTGGAAGGCACTTGGAAGACAAAGAGTTGCAAGGCCTGCTTGAACATCAAAACAGGCTCCAAGACAGACTTCATGCCTCGGAATTCTACCAGATGGAGGCATTGATAAAAAAGATCCTGACAGGCCTTGGATTTTCCCAGGCCGATTTCAACAAAAAGGCTTCTGATCTAAGTGGTGGCTGGACAATGCGCCTGGAGCTTGCAAGGATACTCCTGCAAAAGCCCGATTTCATATTTCTGGACGAGCCCACCAACCACCTGGATCTGCCCAGCCTGGCATGGCTGGAGAATTTTCTTTCCACCATCAAAGCAGGCATCGTTATCGTTTCCCACGACAGGGCATTTCTCGACAATAGCGTTGATTTCATCTGGGAATTGGAGACAGGAAAACTGACGATTTACAAGGGCAATTATACAGCGTACGAAAAGGAGAGGGAACTCAGGATAGAACAGATCGAGGCAGCCCACAGGAACCGACAGCTGAGAATTAAACAACTAAAAACCTTTGTCCAGCGCTTCGGGGCAAAGGCGTCCAAGGCAAAACAGGCAAAGAGCAAGCTAAAGCAGCTGGAGCGGCTGACCGGAGCTATGACAGACCATGTCATTGAGCACAGAAATATTGAATTTAGGCTGCCTGAAGCACCGCCTTGCGGCAGGGTAGTGCTGGAAGTCCAAGGCCTGTCGAAATCGTATGAGGGCAAAAGGGTCTTTTCTGACATCTCTTTCATACTCCAGAGAGGAGAAAAAATGGCTGTAGTAGGGCCGAACGGCGCAGGCAAATCGAGCCTTTTAAAGATACTTTCCAACATAATTCCACCAGATGGTGGCTCGGTGTGCCTCGGACACAATGTTACCGCGGCATACTTTGGCCAGCATCAAGTGTTAGAGCTTGATCCAAAACTGGACCTCATCCAGACATTGGAGCAGTTGGATCTGGACATGGCTGAAAAGGACATAAGAAATATCCTTGCCACCTTTCTCTTTGGGAAAGAGGATGTGAAAAAAAAGGTCTCTTCACTGTCGGGTGGTGAGAAAAACCGCCTGGCCTTGTCCAAAATCATGGCCTCAAGGGCAAACTTGCTTTTATTGGACGAGCCCACCAACCATCTGGACATGAATTCCAGAAAGGCGGTTGAAAACGCACTGCGCAAATATGATGGAAGCGTCGTTGTGGTCTCCCACGACCGGGCCTTTCTGGATGCCTTCGTGGACAGGGTGCTAGAGATGGAAAATCACACGGCGACCCTCTATCCTGGCAAGGTGGCAGATTTCCTGGCCATGAAAAGACAGATCCAACAAGACATTTCCAATACAGAGACTGTTCAACCCAAGAGCCAAAGGGACCTAATTCTTGAACCCTCTAAAAGCCGTAAAGATAGAAGGAGATATCTTTCCAAGATTAGGCAAGAAAAGGCATTGGCAACAAAGCCGGTCAAAGAGAAGTTGTCTGAGATCGAAGCCGAGATCACAAAGCTTGAGGAAGAAAAATCATCCATGGAACAAATGCTCTCAGACCCTGCCTTTTACAAAGATCAGGAAATGGTTCAAAGGACCAGCCAGGACTACAAAGAAAACAAGAGAAAGCTCGAAGGCCTCTATTCCCTCTGGGAAGACCTTGGCGCAGAGCTTGAGAAAATCACATCAGAATATGATAAGCTCTTGGAAATCGAATAATACCCATAAACAGAGAGAAAAATACAGATGAAACCTCGAATTGTCCTTGGCATAGAGACGTCCTGCGACGAAACGGCTGCCTCAGTCCTTGAAAATGGCAAAAGGGTTTTGAGCAGTATCGTGGCATCCCAGGTAGAAGTGCATAGCAAATACGGAGGCATAGTTCCTGAAATTGCCAGCAGAAAACACGTGGAGGCCATCCACTCGGTTGTGCTATCTGCGCTTTCCAATGCGGGCCTGGACTTCAAAGACGTGGATGCCATTTCGGTTACCCAGGGTCCTGGACTGGTTGGCTCCCTGGTAGTGGGCTTTTCTTTCGCCAAGGCGGCTGCGATATCCTCTGGCAAACCACTTACTGGAGTGAACCACGTCCATGCACACCTGCTCTCTGTTCTGTTGGAATCCAAGCACAAGCCGGCCTTCCCCTTTGTGGGGCTCGTGGTCTCTGGTGGCCATACCAGCCTGTATCTTGTGCGCGGATTCTTGAATGTGGAGCTTCTCGGACAGACAAGGGATGACGCTGCTGGCGAGGCATTTGACAAGGTAGCAAAAATCCTTGGGCTCTCCTATCCAGGCGGGCCCATAATAGGCACCCTTGCCCAGAAGGGCCACCGAAACCAGTTTCAGTTTCCCAGGGCCAAACTTCCTGACACACCATATGATTTCAGTTTCAGCGGCCTGAAAACCGCGGTGCTCCAACAGGTGCAAAAGATGAAACAGGCAGGCGAAAAGGTGGTGGTAGAAGACGTATGCGCATCCTTTGAAGAGGCAGTAGTGGATGTATTGGTGGAAAAGACCATCAATGCGGCAAAAGATCTGCACGTCGTGGATATAGCTGTTGCTGGAGGGGTTGCTGCCAACAAACATCTCAGACACACTATGATGGAAAAGGCCCTCCAAAGTGGATTAAGGTGTTTCTTTCCCATGGAAAGATACTGCACTGACAATGCAGCAATGGTAGCTTTTGCTGGCTATCATCAGATCAAGGCGGGCATCACCACAGGGCCAGATGCAGATGTATACTCAAGGCTCCCTTTATAA
>CAZOMT010000032.1:0-116781 GCA_964581255.1 uncultured Thermodesulfatator sp. | reverse complement strand
GTTTATATTCCACTTTTTTCACTCCCACCTTAGGCCTATGAAATTTCCTATAGACGAAAGCATATTCACAGGCAGAATCTCCGAAGAGGACTACTTTAATGAAAGGCAGCTGGAGGTTGCGAGAAAAAGCCATGAGGAGCTTGAACATATGAAGGTGGGGCCTCCGAGCCTGTTTTTCAGGCTAGCAGTTTATATAGTGAGTTTTATAGCTGTTGATATAGGATTAACCCTGATTGTATGTATCCTTTACACGGCATGGAAGACGGGTCGGCTGCTGCCTTAAGATCCAGCTTAACCCTTCTTATTTCAGTTTAAGCCGCTTGGTTACCGAAGGAAAACGGGAAAGATCGGTATGGGGGAGAAAAAGGGCCCCTGTCAGTTGATTCATGAAATCCCCTCTTACGTTCATTTCAAGATAGGTTATGCGTTCACATATCTCGTCGAGTTCTTTTCTGGCATTTTTATCAAGAAGTACCTTGACCGCACCCATGCCGGCAGAATTGCCAAGGGCATGGAATTTTTCAAGGGGGATGTCAGGAAGCATGCCTATAATGATGGCATTTTCAGGGTCGATGTAGTTTCCAAATGCACCTGCCACGAAGAAGTTGTCAATATCGTCAAAATCAATGCCAACACTCTGGATTACTACGTTTAAGATAGTATACATGGCCCCTTTTGAGCGGATGAGATTTTTTATATCACTTTGGGTGATATAGACTGGCTTTCCTGTAGCTGTCTCTGTCTCATCAGCAACTATATATGCCCATTCATCCTGGATCATTCTCATGCGGTCGGGGTCTTTAGATGGCATGAGCTTACCCGTCTGGTCCACAAGCCCTGCCCTGAACATTTCAGCAAGAAGGTCAATAATGGCAGAACCACATAGACCTTTTGGACGCACATTGCCAATGGTCTTGTATTCAACAGACAGATCCTTCGGAGATATCTTTACCCGCTCTATAGCCCCTTTCTGTGCCCTCATGCCGCAGGAAAGTATGCCGCCTTCAAGGGCAGGGCCGGCAGCTCCTGCACAGGCGACAAGCCAGTCTCTGTTGCCAAGGACCACTTCCGCATTTGTCCCTACATCCACAAGCATAGAGATTTCCTCCCTTTGAAACATGCCTGAGGAAAGGATGCCTGCCAGTAGATCTCCTCCGAAATAGCTACCCACGTTTGGCAAGACGTATACATAGCCTTGCCTGTTTATCTGGATGCCTAGCTCTTGAGGCCTATAGAGGTCAAACCTATTTACAGTTGGGATATACGGTTCTTTGCATATGTGGGAAGGGTCTAGGGCCAGGAGGAAATGGCACATGGTGGTATTTCCTGCAACTGAACAATAGTAAATGGAATCAGGCCCTACGCCCTGCTCCCTGGTGAGTTCAGAAACCGCATGGTTGATGAGCTCTATCACCTCGGTTTGTAGGGTTTCAAGGCCCCCCCGGCCTGCAAATATAATTCTTTCCAGTATATCTTCCCCATGTTGCCTTTGGGGGTTTTCAAGGGACAAGGTTTTGGTGATCTCGCCTGTTTGAAGATCTACGAGATAAAAGACGACAGACGTGCTGCCAAGATCTATGGCAAGACCAAGTAACTGTTTTACCCCATTTTTGGGGGCCACATCGGCGATATCCAAGCCACAATCTTGGCAGAGCACGATTACGTCGATCTGCCAGTCAGATGGCCCCAAGACATGGGCCATCCTTCTTGCTGTCTTTAAAGGCAGGAAAAGGGGCTGCGTATAGTAACCTGCCAGCGTATCTCTGAGCCTTTTTTCGTGGCTCCTGTTGTCTCCGAGTGCAGGTGGTGCGAGTTGAACGCTCTTTTTTTGCGCTACCGGCTCAGTGCCTGCCATCTCCTATGTGCGGCCTTTCTACCTGGTCTGGGGTCACGTCTATGATGACATCCGTACTGTGGAATGCACCAGCCCTTTTTCTGGCCTCCTCTTCCTTGAGCATTTCTTCTTGGGCCTTTTTCAAGGCCTTGGTGAATCGCCATGCCATATAAGCGGCAAAGGTACCGAAGACCACAAGGGCTGCTATGAGGATGGGAAGTGTCAGGAAGAATGCGCCCAAGGCCAAAAGTGCAAGCCCAATTGCAGCAAATGGTGACATTTCAGTATAATAGAATATTTCTTTTCGTCTCATCTTTTCTCCATGTGTCAAGATTCAGAAATCTCTCTGTCTATTCTTTCAGGATCACCTGAGTTGAAATATAAGATGTTTTTGAGATGAATAAAGGCATCCAAGTCCATTGAATCAAAAAAGATGGCCATACCATGTTCTTCCCTTCTTACAACATGGCCTTCTATCCTAAGCTTCAGCTCTGAACTAGTGCCTGTGAGGACGATCTGTACCACCACAGGAGTTCCCACGGGCAAAGGGTTTGGACACGTGCAATAGAGCCCTTTCATTGAAATATCCCTTGTGGTCTCGGCCCTTATTGCCTCGCCATTTCCCAGGCTGGTCACTGTAAGCTCTGTTTCAAATGGAACCCTTAGATTCCGTCTTCTTTCGTTTATCTTGGTCTTTTCATCCACTTCAACACCTATTTTACAGTCAGGACTTTTTCTCCACCAGTGATTTTATCTTGAGCCTCAGGCCTTGCAACCGAATGAAGCCTTCGGCGTCCTTCTGACTATAGACCTTATCTTCTTCAAAGGTGGCAAAATCTGGCCGGTATAACGAATTTGGTGACCTTCTGCCAACTACGATACAGTTTCCCTTGTAGATTTTGAGCCGCACGCTACCGTTTACTGGCTCTTGGCTTTTGTCTATCATTGTCTGAAGCATTTGTCTTTCGGGTGCAAACCAGAAGCCATAATATATAAGCTCGGCATATTTTGGGATGAGGCTGTCTCTGATGTGCATTACTTCCCTGTCGAGGGTGATGGATTCCATGGCCATATGGGCTATCCGAAGTATGGTGCCCCCTGGTGTTTCATAGACTCCCCTTGATTTCATGCCTACAAAACGGTTTTCAACGAGATCCACACGCCCTACACCATTCTGCGCACCAATTTCGTTGAGTGCCGAAATCATCTGTGCTGGAGACAAGGGGGTGCCATCGAGAGCTACAGCGTCACCATGTTCAAAAGCAAGCTCGATGTATGTGGGTTTGTCAGGGGCATCTTCTATGCTCTTGGTCCAGGTAAACATGTCTTCTGGCGGCTCTGCCCAAGGATCTTCAAGTATGCCGCCTTCATAACTGATATGAAGCATGTTGGCATCCATGCTGTAGGGCTTTTCCTTTGTGACTGGCACAGGGATGCCATGCTCCTTGGCAAAATCCATGAGCTTGTTCCTGGAATTGAGTTCCCAGATGCGCCAAGGCGCAATGATCTTGATGTCAGGATCGAGGGCCATGTAGGTGAGTTCAAAACGTACTTGGTCGTTGCCTTTACCTGTTGCACCATGGCTTACACCATCTGCACCTTCCTGTTTGGCAATGTTGATCTGCTCCTTTGCTATTAGAGGCCTAGCTATGGAAGTGCCCAGCAGATAGACCCCCTCGTAAATGGCATTCGCCCTCAGCATGGGGTAGATGTAATCTTTGGCAAACTCGTCCTTCAGATCTCGTATGTATACATTCGTTGCCCCTGTATCCAATGCCTTCTGGCGCACGGCATCCCAGTCTTCCTCCTGACCTATGTCTGCGGCATAGGCTACTATAGGGCATTTATAGTTGACTTGAAGCCATTTTAATATGACAGATGTGTCCAGCCCGCCTGAATACGCTAGAACTATCTTGTTGAACCTTTTTTCTTCCATCTTTTTGCTCAATATCTCGCTTTTAATGATATTCTAGATTCATGGACCATTCCAGGATGGCCTTGTGAAGATGCATCTTGTTTTCAGCCTGATCCCAGACCACAGATTGTTTGCCTTCTAGCACCTTTTCTGTGATTTCTTCTCCCTTGTGGGCGGGAAGACAGTGAAGAACTATGGCATCTTCAGCAGCCAAGGACAAGAGTTCAGAATTTACCTGGAAAGGTCTGAAGATTTGGCTTCTCTTCTCCTTTTCTTGCTGGTCATCCTGGCCCATGCTGGCCCAAACGTCCGTATTTACAACATGGGCATCTTTCACTGCCTCCTTTGGATCATGCGTTACCTCTATTGGGAATGAGGCCTCTTTCCTGGCCTGCTTTAGGATTTCGTTGTCTGGCTCGAATTCTTCAGGGCAGGCGATGAAGAGGTTGAAGCCTATTCGGGCAGCTGCCTGTATCCAGGAATGGGCCATATTGTTTCCATCTCCCACCCAGGCAATCTTCAGGCCTGACAAATCTTCTCCCTTGAATTCCATCACAGTCATGATGTCTGAAAGGATCTGGCAAGGATGGTGCTGGTCCGTCAGCCCATTTATCACCGGGATGGCAGACCATTTGGCCAGTTCTTCCACTATTTCCTGCCCAAAGGTCCGCACAACCAGGCAATCGAGGTATCTATCGAGCACCCTTGCGGTATCTTTTAAAGGTTCGCCTCTTCGAAGCTGAAGATCCCTTGATGGCATGAATGAGACATTACCTCCAAGTTGAAACATTGCTGCTTCAAACGAGATCCTTGTTCTGGTGGATGGCTTTTCAAAAAGCAACCCCAGTACCTTGCCAACTGCTGGGCGATAGGGGATGCCCTCCTTTTGACGCCTCTTGAGCTCCATGGCCCTGTGTATGATTTGCAGCAACTGATCCTTTTCAAGGTCAGAGACAGTAAGATAGTGTCTGGGTCTGCGGTTCATCTTTCCCCTCTCACGCGATGTGTCATGAATTGTGTTCCTTCTTGTATTGGCCAAGTGCCTCGATAAATTGGTCTATTTCTTCTCTTTCTATTGTGAATGGCGGAAGGAGTCTGAGTACGATCCCGTGGGAAACGAGCACTAAAAATCCCCTTTTCATAAGCCACGAGGCGAGGTCCTGCTTGGGGGTCTTGAATTCGAGTGCCTGGATAAGCCCCCTACCCCTTACTTCCTTCACGTCTTTCCATCCCTGGGCCACTTGGGTGAGGCCTTTTTGCAAGTATTCCCCTTTTCGTATCACCTGCTCCAAGATATCTGTTTTCGTGAGCTGGTCCAAGACGGCTCCGGCAGCTGCACAAGCCAGAGGATTGGCTCCAAAGGTTGATGCATGGGTTCCAGGCCCAAGATGATTCATTATATGCTCTTTTGCCAGCATAGCCCCTATGGGCACTCCATTGGCAAGTCCTTTAGCAAGACAGATAACGTCGGGTTCCACGGGTGTCTGTTCATAGGCGAACAGGCTCCCTGTGCGTCCCATGCCAACTTGGATTTCATCGAATATGACAAGGGCATCATGTTCATCTGCCACCAAACGCACAGCTTCCAGAAATTCCATAGACAAGGGCCGTACTCCGCCTTCGCCTTGGATAGGCTCAACCATGATTGCGGTGGTCCGTTTGTTTACCGCGAGCTTCAGTGCCCTTATGTCATTTGGTGGCACATGGGTAAAGCCAGGAGGTAAGGGTTCGAAACCCTGCTGGTAAAAGGGTTGGCCTGTGGCAGTTATGGTAGCGAGGGTTCGTCCATGAAAAGATCCTTCCAAGGTGATGATCTCATAACAGTCTGGGCCCTTTGCATCGTGCCCGTATTTTCGGGCAAGTTTTATGGCTGCCTCTACAGCCTCTGCACCAGAATTGCAGAAAAAGACCCTATCGGTGCATGAATGTTCAACAAGGGCAGAGGCGACCTTAAGCTGAGGTTCAGTCCAGTAGAGGTTGGAGACGTGAAAAAGCCGTTGGGCCTGCTCCTTGACGGCCTCCACAACAGCAGGGTTGCAATGGCCGAGGCTGCAAACAGCTATGCCAGAAGTAAAGTCGGTGTATTGCCTGCCCTCACTGTCCCAGAGTCTGGTTCCCTGGCCCTTGACGATCTTGATGTCGAAGCGGCTGTATGTTTCCGCTATGCAATCAAAGGGTGTTCTTGTATTCGCTTCCATCTGTGTTAACCTTTAAATGCCCCTCTTGATTGACGATGGGGCATGTGATTGTACCCTTTTTGAAAAAGGGAAAATATTTCTTATAGCACCTTTTGGGCAGAATAAAAAGTGAGGTGTATGGATTTTATTAAGGTTCCAATCACTTTTGCACTCCTTTTTTTCGTCTTTTCGTATACGGCAGCAGCCGATGAGGTTTTGGACAGCCTTGAAAAGGCTGGAAAGCTCTATCGACAGGGAAGCTATTCACAGGCGGTGTCTGAGCTTCAGTTTGCCATAGGCCTTATCAAGGACAGGCAGGTGGACAGATACAGGGTGGTTTTGCCAGGTCCTCCTCCTGGATGGACAGGTGAGGAGCCTCAGGTGAACAGGGGGACTGGCCTCGGCCTAGCTGGGGTGACTGTTTCCAGGGTATATCAAGGTCCCAAAGGCCAAAGCGTTACTGTGGAGATGGTTATAGATTCGCCTCTGGTGTCGTGGCTAGCCATGATACTGGAAAATCCTGTGTTTATGGGCAACAATAGGCTGGTCACAATAAATGGCGAAAAGGGGATAGAGGAGTGGAATAAGGCTACAGGAAATGGCAAGCTTCAGGTAATCATCCAAAAGAGAATGCTTGTCACAATTTCTGGATCCAATCTGAAATCAAAGGACGTGATGTATGATTTTGGAAAGAGGATAGATTTTCACAAGGTTAGAAAAATGCTTCAGGAGTGATAGATAATGAAAGAAAGACGCATACTTTTGGTATCATTTTTTGTTTCGTTGGCTTTTTTATTCTCTGTCCAGGTTGTGTTTGCTGGACTTATTATCGAGAGAGTACACAGAATTGATGCCCCAGGCCATGCTGCCGGTTCGGACAAACAGGTGTCCTTTTTCCAGGCCAACAAGGTAAAAACAGTGTCTGGAGATGGGAGTTATGCCATATTGGATATGGGAAAAGGCATCATGATCATGGTTGATCCTGGGAAAAAGGAATATTCAGTGACTTCCTTGAAGGAGATGGTCAGCACGATGGAGCAGGGGATGAAGCAACTGCAAGACAGATTCAATGCCTTGCCTCCGGAACAAAGGGCCATGGTGGAGAAGATGATGGGCATTCAGAAGGCGGCCCCAGGAAGCCTCAAGCTTAAGGATACAGGCGAGACTGCCAAGATCGCCGGATATTTGGCCAAGAAGTATGTAATTTTAAAAAACGGCAAACCTTTGTCTGAATATTGGGTATCGAAGGCTTTGAGGCAGGATATCCTTCACGAAATAGACAAGTCCAAGATAAAGGATTTTGAAAACGCCATGAACAAGATCTCTATGGAAGGCATGCCTTTTGGTAGTTCGGAAGCCAAAGAGATCGTGAAACTGGAGCAGAAGGTTCAGGAGTATGGTGAAGTGGTGAAGGAATTACATTATCCCCATGCTGCCAATATGAATAGAAGCGATTCCTTCCAGGTGGTGTCAGTAAAAAAGGCCAATATCCCAAGGTCAGAATTTCAGGTGCCAGCAGGTTATAAAAAGATGGAAAGTCCTATGAAAAGGTTAAAGGCAGCATCTGCAAAATTTGGACAAAAATAATTGGTTGCTTCGTAACAAAACAAGATCATGACGGCCAGACAAGGCAGGCAGGGCCTCATTTCAAGGTCTAATTTGCTATCCTTTTTGGCCGTTTGCTTTCTTGCAGGCACTTTTTTGTCTGGTTGCTCCAGCGAGCATGAAAAGACGCCCCCAGCGGGTAAGCTGAGCAAAAGTGTAGTTTCATATCGCCTGAAATGGCTATTCAATGCCAGCACGATAGGCGATCTCTGGGCCAGGGACCAGGGCATTTTTGCAAAGAATGGCCTCGATGTGTCCATAAAAGAGGGTGGGGCAGAGCATGACGCAATTGAGGAAATGGAGCTTGGCCGGACAGATTTTGGGGTTGCCTCTGCCGATCAGGTCATAAGGGCTGTCTCAAGGGGTGCAGATTGCATTGTGATAGCACAGATCTTTCAGGAAAACCCGCTTCAGTGGATCTATAACAGATCCAGAGTTCATGTTGACCTAAATAGGCCTGCCCAATCCCTGAAAGATCTTACCATTGGCATAACTTATGGCGGAAACGACGAGGCCATTTTTATGGCACTGGCAGGAAGGCTTGGTCTTGACCGTGAGAAACTGCATCTTTACGCTATCACTTACGATTATACGCCGTTTTGGAAGGGAGATGTGGACCTTTGGCCATGCTACAGGAACACACAGGGTATCACCCTTAGTGAAAGGATGCAAAGGATAGGGGATGAGGCCGGTTTTTTGGACCCGTGCAGGTATGGCATTCGTTTCGTTGCCAATTCCCTGGTTACATCCAAAAAGTTCTACCTCAGGCATCCAGATACAGTAAGACTTTTCAGAAAATGCATAATCCAGGGCTGGCAGCAGGCTATAATGCCGCAAAACCTGGAGAAGGCAGCCGCAATCTTGGCAAGATATGAAAAGGGCTTGCCAATGGCCACCTTAAAGGAACAAATCAAGGCGACCGCCCCGCTGATAACTGCCCATGGCAGACGCAAGGTTGGATGGATAGACGAAGAAGCATGGCTTCAGACGGTAGAGATCATGTTTCAGCAGGGCCTTATCAAGAAGAGGGTGGATGTGAGAAAGTTGATCATACCCTTATTGTAAAAGGACATGTCCGTTTGACAAAAGAATCCAGGCACCCGATTTTTTGCTGAAGAAGGGGCCTTGGAGCCCCTTCCTTTTTGTTAAGAAATTTTTTTGATTCGTTGACTTCACTTCTTGGTGACACTGAAGGTGCCGTGGCATCCATATGAATCCTGCCACGTACCGGTGGCCGAGGAGCCCGAGATAGTGCCCGTGAAGGTACCAATTCCGGTGTCAGTGGTTTCGAAGCCTTCGTAAATGGTGCCTGTGACATTGCCGTTACTGTCCACAGATCCAGATACTGAGTATTCCTCACCAAAGTTGTCAATGGCATTTCCTGTAACTGAAGAATCGCATATTACCAGTGAAACCGTGGCAAAGTATCCACACCAATCTGGATCGGCGTTAGAGACAGGGGCAGAACCAGTATAGGTGCCTGAATAGGTGCCAGAACATGTTCCTTCAGAGCATGTAAAGGGCACTACATTCAGCTGTCCATTCTGTCCGTGGACTGAGTATGTGAGTGTAATGGAGTTGAGATCAGGAAACGAGAGGGTGGCATTGCCCACCTTTGTGGATTGTACTGGGGTTGAAGTCCAGACGGCACCGAGAGGTGGTCCGGTAAACTGGTAAAGGTCGGCATCCAAGGATGTTAGGGAAAGGTCTCCTGGTGTCGTGAGCCACATGTCTTCCCCATTTTCGTCATAGAGGTACCATACCGCATAGATCTTGCTGCCTTCGGTGAAAAGTCCGATGCCCTGGCCAGGTCTTTGGGGATCCCAGTAAAAGCTCGCCGAGTCATTTGCAAATGGAACAAGATTCAGATCTCCTGTTATATCACCAAGTGAATAGTGCATGGAGGCACTCTCACTGCTGTTGAAGGTTATGGTTATACTGCCCTTTACCGAGCTAACCAGTTTGTTGGTGTCCCATGTTGTTCCTAGTGGTGGCCCGGTGTATCGGAGTAACTCCGCAGTTACGGTGTTGGATGAATCAAGGCTGCCTGTAAATACGAGCCACATGTCATTGCCAGAGGAATCGTAGAGGTACCAGGCCCCACAGATTGATGCCCCGTTTTGTACAATGGATAGGCCCTGGCCCTGTTTGCTGGTATCCCACCACATGCCTGAATATTCATCGGCCAATGAAAAATTTGCCCAGCAAAGCGAAAAGAGCAATACGAGTGTCAATTTTTTTATCATTTCTTCCTCCTGTGGATAGTCCGACTGAGTTGTCTTACGGAAATATGATCAGAAAATCGTTAGGTTTGATTAGATTCGATTTCGGCATATAATTCCTGTACCTTTAATTTCCGGATAGGTCGTGGAAAGACTCTCGAATGTTACAGGTCAATGGAAAGATTGGTGAGCTTGCCTGGCCTGGGCAGGCAAGTCCTTTAGGTATATGTTCGGCCTGAAGGGTTACCGATTGTAAGGTGAATGCCTGGTGGAGACAGGCAAAAACTGGCCTTCAAAAATCCACGTTGAAATCAGACTCATTCCCTTTGACAGGGATCTGGGTTACTTTTACGTTTTCCACGCGGGCATACTGCGGGCCCTGGTTCAGCCAGATGACAAGCTGTGAAATCTTTTCTTCAGGCCCTTCTGCCTCAAGTTCCACCGAGCCGTCGGGCATGTTTTTGACCCATCCCTTGAGGCCGAGTGCCCTGGCGGTATCTCTGGTTGAAGCCCTGAAATAGACCCCTTGCACCAACCCAGTGACCTTGGCGTGTATCCTCTTCATAGTGCCCTCCTTTGATGGAAACAATATGTTATTCAGCCCTGGCCCACCAGCTGGAGAAATTCTTCTTCGGTAATGGTCTGGACTCCGAGCTTTTTGGCTTTCTCCAGTTTGGAGCCAGGATTTTCGCCAACCACCACGAAATCTGTCCTTTTTCCAACAGTGGACTGAACTTGTCCGCCCAGAGATGTCACGAGTTTCTTGGCCTCTTCCCTCCTGAAGTGGGTTAGGCTGCCAGTAAATACGAATTTTTTACCCTGAAGAGGAAGTTTTTCTTCTTTTTGCCCTTCTATAACTATGCCTGCATCCAGGAGCCGTTTTATCAGGGTGCGGTTTTTTTCATTGGCAAACCATTGGGCAATGCTTCCTGCAACCTCTGGCCCTATCCCTTCTATGGCTTCAAGTTCTTCCTTGGTTGCGTTCATTAGACGGTTCAAGTTCCTGAAATGCTTTGCGAGAAGCTGAGCCGTGACCTCTCCTACATGCCGGATTCCTATGGCGTACAAGAACCGTGCAAGCGTGGTGTGTTTGCTCTGTTCAATCGCCTTGAGGAGATTATCTGCTGATTTTTCCGCAAAGCCTTCCAGCGATAGCAGGTCTTCCTTTCTTATGGAGTAGAGGTCTGGAATATCCCTAATGATCCCTGTTGTGATAAGTTGTTCCACCACCTTGGGCCCAAGGCCTTCTATATCCATGGCCCCCTTGCTTACAAAGTGGGCAATGCGTTTGGCAAGCCTTGGAAAGCAGTCAGGATTTGGGCAGCGGTAGATGGCCTCTCCTGGCTTTCTCACTAGTTTTGAGCCGCACACTGGACAATATCTCGGCATCTCAAATGGCCTTTCCTGGCCTGTGCGACGCTCTTTGAGAGGGCGCACCACCTCTGGGATCACATCTCCAGCCCTTCTCACAATGACCCAGTCCCCAATGCGGATATCCTTCCTCCTTATCTCATCTTCATTGTGTAGGGTGGCCCTGCTAACGGTCACGCCTCCAACCTTGACAGGCTCCATAACAGCCACTGGCGTCACTGCCCCTGTGCGTCCTACACTAAGTATGATGTCCTTTATCCTGGTGATGCTCTGGGCCGCTTCAAATTTGTATGCCAGTGCCCACCTGGGGCTTTTTGCCTTTGTGCCGAGTCTGTCTTGAAGGGCAAGATCATTTACCTTTATGACCATGCCATCTATTTCATAATCGAGCCGGGGCCTGATATCTGCAAGGTGTTCATGATAAGTGATGGCCTTTTTTATACCGGTAACCTTTTTTATGAGAGGATTTACTCGAAGGCCCCATTTCTTGAAGGTTTGGAGGATCTGCCACTGGGTGTCAAAGCTTCGTCCCTCCACTCTGCCGATTCCGTAGAGAAATATCTGGAGCGGCCTGCTTGCAGTCACTTTTGGATCAAGCTGTCTGAGGGATCCAGCAGCTGCGTTTCGAGGATTGGCAAAGGTGGGAAGCCCTTGCCTTTTCCTTTCTTCATTCAACTTTTCAAATGCCCTTTTCTCCATATAGACTTCCCCTCTGGCCTCCAGGAGTTCTGGTACAGGCTCGTGTCTTGAAAGGAGCCGTAGGGGTATGGATGGGATGGTGCGCAGGTTGTTTGTCACGTCTTCGCCGTTATAACCGTCTCCTCTAGTGGAGCCCAGGGTGAAGACACCTCTTTCATATACTAGCTCCACGGCAAGGCCGTCCATTTTTGGCTCTAGGGTGTATTCTATCTCGGAACTGGTGCCCAAGAATTTTTTGATGCGCGCATCGAATTCCTCAACCTCTTCTGGAGAAAATGCGTCATCGAGGCTTAGCATTGGAACATGATGAGGAACGGTACGGAATTTTTCAGAAGGTGGGGCGCCGACCCGCTGGGTGGGTGAATCCGGGGTTATGGTCTCAGGATATTTCTCCTCAAGTTCCTTTAGCTCATGAACAAGGGCATCATAGTCCTCATCGCTTATCACCGGAGAGTCCAGTACATAGTAGCGATAGTTATGGTAGTTGATTTCTTCCCTGAGTTTTTGTATTCGGTCTAAGACTTCCTTGGGAACGCTCATCTTTCTTCCTGGATAATCTCAAAGTTGATGTGCCTTCTGGTCTTGTTTACAGATATGAGACGAAGAACCACTTCTTGCCCGAGCTTGTAGACCTTGCCACTTCTCCTTCCTCGCAGTATGTGTCTTTTGCTATCAAACTCGTAATAATCATCTGCCATGTCGACAAGTCTCACCAGACCGGATATCAGGATCTCTTTCAGCTCTACAAACATGCCAAATGAGGAAACGGAAGAAATGATGCCGTGAAAGACCTCCCCGATTTTCTCCTCCATGTATCTCACCTTGAGTCTGTCCAGCATTTCGCGTTCCGCCTCCATGGCGGTCCTTTCTTCCTGGCTGAGCTTCTGGCCGAGTATCTTTAGCTCTTCATTTTTGTATACAGGCCTTTTCCTTGTACGTCTAAGATTGCCCTTCAACACCCTGTGGACAATCAGGTCTGGATAACGCCTGATGGGAGATGTGAAATGTAGATATGTGGGTGAAGCCAGCCCAAAGTGCCCCTTGTTCTCAGGGGAATAGACAGCCTGGTTCATTGTCCTCAAAAGCATGGAATTTACAACGTATTCTTCAGGTCTTCCTTCCACCATGCCAAGGATCTTCTGACACCAAAATGGTGTTATCTTTTTTGGAGGTTTTACGTTATGTCCAAGGGACCTCAAAAATTCCACCACGTCTTCTATCTTCTCCCTCTCAGGGGGCTCGTGGATCCGATAGAGGGTGGGTATCGAGCGGTCAGACAGAAATCTTGCAACAGCCTCATTGGCCGCTATCATAAATTCTTCTATCAGCCTGTGGGCCATGCTGCGCTGTCTGTGGACAATGCTTTCCAGCTCCCCGGTGAGGCCGAGAATCACCTCTGGCTCTGGCAGGTCAAAGTCAATGCTTCCACGCTCCTTGCGCCTTTCCATGAGGAGGCGTGCAAGTTCTTCCATCCATCCAAGGGTCTTGAGAAAGGGTTTGAACTTCTTTCTGAGCTTTTTGTCTTTCCCGTCAAGGAGCTTCTGCACCGTTTTGTAGGTGAATCTTTGATGACTTTTTATAACTGACTTGAAAAAGGTGGACTTTCTCACTGCTCCCGAGTGGTCGAAATAGATCTTTGCTACTACTGCAAGCCTTTCTTCGTCTGGAACAAGGCTGCATATCCCATTTGAGAGTTTTTCAGGCAACATGGGAATGACCTGGTCAGGGAAATAGACACTTGTGCCACGCTGCAGGGCATCGAGGTCAAGGGGGGAATCCTTGTCAACGTAGTGGCTGACGTCGGCGATGGCCACAGTTAGAATATAGCTCTTTGCGGTCTTCTTTACATGAACCGCATCGTCGAAGTCTTTTGCATCTTCTCCGTCGATGGTCATAAGGGGGAGGTTTCTTAAATCTCGTCTGCCTGAAAGATCCTGGCCCCTGACCCAGTCTGGCAGCCCCTGGGCTTGGGTCAAGGCCCTTTTGGAGAATTCGTGAGGCAGTTGATACTTGTTGACCACTATCTTCGACTGGACTTTTATATCGTCTGGGTCGCCAAGTACCTTTATGATCTCGCCCTCAGCAGTGGTTCCAGTGCGGGAAAAGTGAAGGATCTTGGCTATGACCGCCTGGCCGTCGATGTTGCCATATCTCTTAGGATCGGGAATGAGGATTTCTGTATGGAGGCGTTCGTTTTCAGGTATCACAACTCCCAGGTTCCTGCCTGTATGGAATATCCCCACCACTTCCCTGAGGTTGCGTTGGATTATCCTTATTACAGACCCTTCTGGCCCTTTAGGCGAATCCCTTTCTATCCTGGCAGTGACCAGATCTCCGTGAATGGCCCCTTTCAATTTTCTTGGCGGGATGAATACATCCTGTTGGTCTTTCTGGTCGGCCTGGACAAAGCCGAATCCGTCAGGGTGTACCACAAGGGTGCCTGTGACGAGTTTCATTTGGCGTGTCAGCCCATAGCGGTTTCCTTTCAAAAGGATGATATCGCCCTTTTTTACAAGCTCCCTCACGAGCCGTTTTACCGTTTGTTTCATTTCTGGGGGGACATGCAGAAGGTGGATGATCTCCCTCATGAAGAGGGGATGTCCTGCATCTTTTAAGATAGTGAGAATTAATTCCCTGGAAATTTTGATGTTTTTTTTCTTTTTTCTTTTATTTTTTCCCATGAAATGGACTATAAGGGTTCCAAAAGTTGTGGTCAAGCCGACATTTTCGCCCAAAAATGCAAAAAATCTCTTGAGTCTTTTTTGATATTCGGTAAGTTTGAGACTGCACAATTCTTGGTAGGCTTTGTTTCGGAAATACGGGGACGCAGAGGGGAGACCTGAATTTCTTTCCTGAATCCTTAATAAGAACAACAAAAACATATAGAAGGAGGTAACTAAATGAGAGTTTTGGTACTAATGGGATTGATTTTATCTTTTTTGGTTATTGGATGTGCCGGGCCTGCTGTTCAGGTGGATGATCAGCTTCATGCCACAAGGGCACTCTTGAACGATGCAAAGGCCAAGAAGCTGGACAAGAAGTGCCCTGAAGCATACAAGGAGGCAGAAAGCCTTCAGAAAAAGGCTGTCGCACTATACAAGAGCTGCAAATGCAAAGAAGCTATGGGGCCAGCCAAGGACGCCTACGAAAAGGCAAAGGCTCTTTGCCCGCCAGTCCCATGTCCTGCTGCATGCCGCAAGCCAGCTCCTGCTGCTCCATTGGACAGTGACGGAGACGGTGTGATTGACGCCAAGGACAGATGTCCCAATACTCCAAAGGGCGCCAAGGTCAATCAGGTGGGTTGTTGGATTGTCAAGGGACTCCTTTTTGACTTCAACAAGGCTGTCATCAAACCCCAATATTACAAGAATCTCGACGATGTTATCACCGTATTGAAGCAAAATCCTGGAATGAGGGTAGAAATCCAGGGGCATACCGATAACATCGGCTCGGCAGCATACAATATGAAGTTGTCTCTCAGAAGGGCCCAGGCAGTCGCCGATTATCTTATAGCTCACGGTATATCTGCCAGCCGTCTGACAGTGAAGGGTTACGGTTTCACGAGGCCAGTTGCTCCAAACAATACTCCTGAGGGCAGGGCCCTTAACAGAAGGGTTCAGCTAAAACCCATCAGGTAACATGTTGATCTGTTTGAAAACTTAAACGATTAAAAGGCTGTCATCCTTGAGGAAGGCAGCCTTTTTTGATTTCAAGACTCGAGAAGTTGTGTTGCATTTGGCAGCAAGTTTAAGAAAAATAGAGAAAATTTGAGGAAATCAGGTCTTTTGGTTTTACATGATTTCAAACTGAGCCGCGGTTCAATTGACAAAGTATCCCTGAAAATTTAGTTATTAACCGGTTTTTTATCGTAACTATTGATTAAATCTGTGTATAATGCTTTATAGAATTCTGCCCCTATCCTTAACGGCATTGCACTACGGGCCGACCTTTTTGGGGCAGGACGTTTCGTTCACGGCGGGTTTTTTCAGGGCCGCAGGTCAAAGTCGAGGATTCCAGGCATGCAGGAAAAACACATAGATCTCGAAAGGATCAGGGCAGCTGTCAAACAGAAGATAGAGCAGGCTGTCCCTGAAGCGAACATTAACTATTGTCTCACCTGTGGGCTTTGCGCAAGCGGATGTCCCGCAACAGGGCTAGAGGACATGGATCCACGCAAATTTCTCAGGCTCCTGGTTTTGGGCCAGGACAAAGAGATCCTGGAAACCAATTGGATTTATGCTTGCACAATGTGCCAGCGCTGTAAGTATGCATGTCCAATGGCCATAGACGTGGGTAGAATTGTATACGAGATCCGCGGAATGCGGCCCAGGGAAGAGCGTCCGAGGAATCTTCAGCGTTCCTGCGATCTTCAAAAAAAGAACAACAGCACAGGCATACCAAACGAGGACTTTGTATGGGTGGTAAACGACGTGCTGGAAGAGGTCAGGGAAAACGAGCCCCAGTGGAAAGATCTTACGGCTCCAATAGACAAGAAGGGTGCTACCTACTATCTGAATCAGAATGCCAAAGAGCCTACGGTGGAGCCTGAGGAGATGGTTCCTCTGTGGAAAATCCTGCACGTAGCAGGGATAGATTGGACCTATTCATCTGAATGGTGGGATGGTGCCAATTATTGCCTGTTTACTGGAGATCCAGAGGATTGGGAGTACACGGTGAGGAAGCAAGCCGAGGTGGTGGACGCCTTGGGCTGCCGATATTACATAAACACCGAGTGAGGCCACATGTTTTTTGCGACCCTGGAAGGGTTGCGCCGCTTCAAGATCCCCCACAAATTTGAATTTATCAGTATCATAAGCCTCTATGCCAAGTGGCTCAGAGAGGGCAGGATAAAGGTGGATCCCTCATGGAACAAGGAGGGGCTCAAGTTTACAGTTCAGGACCCTTGCAAGCTTGTACGGCAAGGCCTGGGCGATGTGGTGGCCCAGGATCTTCGCTATGTGATTAAAAAGGTGGCGGGAGAAGACAACTTCATAGACGTCTGGCCCAGGATGTCCAACAACTACTGCTGCGGTGGTGGAGGAGGCTCTTTACAGGCAGGTTTTGTGGAAAACCGGCGTAAATATGGCAAGCTCAAGTTCGACCAGCTTGCTGCCACCGGGGCAGATGTGGTGATAACTCCTTGTCACAATTGCCATACCCAGGTCATAGACATTTGCGATTTCTACGGTGGCAAATGGAAGACAACCCATCTCTGGAACTGGCTTGAAAAGGCCCTGGTCCTCGATGGCAACAGCGGCCAGGCCGGGAAGGAATAGGATATGAGTACTCCAAAAGGTTCTGTTCTTGTCGTGGGAGGCGGTATCGCCGGTGTTCAGGCAGCTCTGGACCTGGCAGACAGCGGCTTTTACGTGCATCTCGTTGAAAGGAGTGCCGCCATTGGCGGAAGCATGTCCCAGCTGGACAAGACGTTTCCCACCAATGACTGTTCTGCCTGTATCCTCTCACCAAAGCTGGTGGAATGTGGCAGGCATCTGAACATAAATCTCCTCACGCTTTCAGAGATCCTTGCGCTTGAAGGAGAGCCGGGTTCTTTCAAGGTCCAGGTGAAACAGAATCCGAGATATGTAGACGTCAACAAGTGCATAGCATGTGGCAGCTGTGCTGAAAAATGCCCCAAAAAGGTCCCCAACGAGTTTGATCTCGGCTTGGATACCAGAAAGGCGATCTATCTTAGATACCCCCAAGCGGTCCCCCTCAAATATGCTATAGATCCAGACCACTGTATTTATCTCAAAAAGCCAGGAAGATGCGGGTTCTGTGAAAAGGTATGTCCTGCTGATGCAATAAATTTTAAGGACAGCCCCAAGGTTCACGAACTGGAAGTGGGTTCTGTAATATTGGCCTTGGGATTCAGGGCCTACCGTCCTTCCAGCCTTGACTTTACAGGTTATGGACAGCTTGAAAATGTGGTAACCAGCATGGAGTTCGAAAGGCTTTTGAGTCCGTCGGGTCCGTGTTTGGGGCATATGGAAAGGCCATCTGACCACCAGGAACCCAAAAAGATCGCATGGCTCCAGTGCATAGGCTCAAGGGACATCAACAGGGCTTGTCACGGTTACTGCTCTTCCATATGTTGCATGCAGGCAATAAAACAGGCGGTTATCTCAAAGGAGCATTCTTCCAGCGGTGACATAGACGCTACCATCTTTTACATGGATATGCGTACCCACGGAAAGGGCTTTGAAGCCTATTACAACAGGGCCAGAGAGGAAGGCATAAAATTTTTGAGGTCCAGGGTCCATACGGTATCCCCTGCGGAAAATGATAACTTGCGCGTGCGCTATGCCGATGAGTCAGGGAAGATCAGGGAGGATGAATTCGACCTCGTGGTGCTTTCTGTTGGCCTTGAAACAGATCCCCAAGTAATGAAGCTTGCACACGAGCTGGGAATAGAGCTTGATGCAGACAGTTTTGCCAGGACAACCTGCTTCAAGCCAGTGGAGACCAACAGAGAAGGCGTGTTTGTCTGCGGCGCTCTGGCAGAGCCGAAGGACATACCTCAATCTGTTATGGAGGCGAGCGCTGCCGCCCTTGAGGCCGAGCGCATGCTCCATCCAGCGAGGTGGACTGAGACTAAAGAAAAGGAGTTTCCGCCTGAACGGGATGTTCACGCCGAGCCGCCTCGCATTGGAGTATTTGTCTGTTCCTGTGGCATCAACATAGCAAGTGTTGTGGATGTACAGGCTGTCACCGATTATGCCTGGACACTGCCAGGAGTGGTTTTTGCTCAGAACAATCTCTTCACCTGTTCCCAGGATACCATCAATCAGATGGCAGAGATCATCAAGAAGGAGCGTCTCAACCGAGTTGTGGTGGCATCTTGTACGCCACGGACACACGAGCCTCTTTTTCAGGAGACCTTGAGGGAGGCAGGTATCAATAAATATCTCTTCGAGATGGCAAATATCCGCGATCAGGATTCGTGGGTGCATCAGCACGATCCAGAGGCAGCCACCATCAAGGCCAAGGATCTGGTCAGGATGGCTGTGGCCAAGGTTAGAGGCGATGATCCCCTTCCATATAATAGCGTGCCAGTAACGAAGTCTGCACTTGTCATAGGAGCTGGCATCGCAGGCTTAACAGCCGCCCTCTCTTTGGCGGATCAAGGTTTTCCTGTGACCATTGTTGAAAGGAAGGATAGGCTTGGGGGGCATGGACGCAAGTTCTTCAGGACATGGCAGGGCCAAGCAGTGCAGCCTTACCTTGACGAATTGGTCCAAATGGTGGAGTCAAACGACAAGATAGATGTCCGGCTAGGCACCACCATAGAAGATGTGTCTGGCTCAGTAGGCCAATTCAAGACCAGGCTTTCCGATGGGACAGGTCTTGAGCATGGGGTAGCCATAGTTGCTGTAGGCGCCGAATCCTTTAAGCCGCGGGAAGGCAAGTGGAATTATCTTTATGGCAAAAATCCCAATGTGCATACGCTCCTTGAGCTCGACCAGAGATTTATCAAGGACGACGCAGGCCTCAAGGGGCTGAATCAGGCGGTATTCATACATTGTGTTGGCTCAAGGGTCCCAGAAAGGCCATATTGCAGCAGGGTCTGTTGTACCCATGCGATAGATCAGGCTATTCACCTGAAGAATCTGAATCCCGACATGGATATCTTTATGATCTACAGGGATATCCGCACCTACGGCAAGAGGGAACACCTCTACCAGAAGGCCCGCGCCAAGGGTATTATCTTTGTTCGGTATGACCTCGATAACCTGCCAAGGGTTTCTGAGGATGGTGGAAGATTGAAATTAGAGGTCAGGGATCCAGTCATAGATGCGGAGATCACCCTTCACCCAGACCTTCTTGTATTGGCATCGGCAGTGCGGCCAAGAGACGATGTTGGCGAGCTTTCAAAACTTTTCAAGTGCGCCATGACCTCTGAGGGCTTTCTACTCGAGGCCCATATGAAGCTAAGGCCAGTGGATTTCGCAACAGATGGTGTTTATCTGGCTGGCCTTTGTCACTATCCAAAGCCTGTGGAGGAGACCATAGCCCAGGCCAAGGCAGCTGCTTCCAGGGCTGGGCTCGTGCTTTCTAGAGACGCAGTGCCAGCGGAGAGCATTACCGCAGTGGTCAATATGCAAAAATGCACAGGCTGCTCGGTATGTACCCAGGTATGTGCGTATCATGCAGTGAATATGGATAAAGACAGTGGCAAGGCAGTAGTGGATACAGGGCTTTGCAAGGGGTGTGGCGCCTGTGTGGCTGGTTGTCGCTCAGATGCCATCACCTTGAAAAACCTCGGAAACGAGCAGATAATGGCGGCTGTGGAAGCAGCTATGGAAGATTTTTAGACAGGGCAGGGATCATGAACGATACAACAATAAAAAAAGGGGAATGGGAACCAAAGATCATCGCCTTTCTCTGCAATTGGTGCAGCTACGCCGGGGCCGACCTGGCAGGGGTGAGCAGATATCAGTATCCGCCCTCTTTGAGGATAGTGAGGGTACCCTGCTCTGGAAGGGTAAGCGCCAACATGATCATAGATGCCCTGAGGTCAGGGGCAGATGGAGTGCTCGTATCAGGGTGTCATCCTGGCGATTGCCACTATATCAGCGGGAATTATTATGCCAGGAGGCGTTTTGCCATTCTCAAAAAGTTTCTAGAATTTGTAGGCATTGAACCAGACAGGGTGAATTTTTCGTGGATTTCAGCCTCTGAAGGTGAACAATTTGCACAGGTCGCAACCGAGGTGACAGAGCGGGTCAAAAAACTTGGCCCTGCGAGGCATCTTGTAAAGGAATTTTGATATGTCCACTATGAATCAAAAGATTACTGAGGAGCTAAGGCAAAAGGCCCGGCAGCTTTTGGAATCGGGCCAAGTGGCGGCCTTCCTGGGGTATACCTCTGGTTCTGTCCCAATGGTGATGAGGCCGTTTGTGGCCAGGAATCCAGAGGACGCGGACAGGCTTGAATGGAACAGCTTCTGTGTGCTGAATCTTGCGAATTATTTGCCTGCCCTGCTCAAAAGTTTCGAGCCTCCCAGGCGTCCCAACGAGCCACCCCCAGAAGGTCCCCTGCCAAAGGTAGGAGTTGTAGCAACTGGGTGTTGGTCTAGAAACATGGTTGTTCAGGTTCAGGAGAATCAGGTTCAGAGGGAACGCCTTGTCATTGTCGGTGTCTCCAGCCGAGGAATGGTGGACAAGAAGAAGGTGCTTCGCATCATTGAAAACAGAGACGTCAACTCTGTGGATGAACAGGACAATACGTTGGTGGTAAAAGGGCCTGGATTCGAAGAAGAGATAAACCGCTGGGATGTGGTGAGAGACAACTGCAAGACCTGCATCCATCCAGATCCTGTGATATTCGATGACATGATTGGAGAGCTTCATGGCGATCGACAGATACCCGATCGCTTCAGGCAGGTGGAGGAGGTAGAGGCCCTTTCTCCTGAGGATAGGTGGAAATGGTTTACCTCTGAAATTGAATCATGCATAAGGTGTTATGCGTGTAGGAATGCATGCCCCCTCTGTTACTGCCCTACGTGTTTTGTGGATGATTCTAGGCCCCAGTGGGTAGGAAAGAGCATAGAACCTGTCGATACAGCCATATTCCATATACTCCGGGCATATCATTGTGCTGGCAGATGTACAGATTGCGGTTCATGTGAAAGTGCTTGCCCCATGGGAATACGTATGAGAATCCTTACGAAGAAGCTCCAGAAAGACGTGCTGGAACTCTATGGGGCAGAGGCGGGTATGAGTATTCAGGAGCCCCTTCCCCTTACCACATACAAAAAGGATGACCCACAGGATTTTATCCTGACCGAATCCCTCAAAGGTGAAAAAAAGTGAAGGCATTAATGCTTCCCAAGGCTGATTTTCAGAGCTGGCTCAAGGAACTCTCTGGCCAGTTCGATATCTTTGGTCCGAAGGAGAACGGAAAGGGCAGTGTCGACTGGCAGAGGCTGGAAGGGGGCGAATTGCCAGATCTGGCACCAGGAGTTCCAAAGGGTTCCATAAAGACATTCTTTTTCCCACAGCCTGAAACCCTATTGGAGTTTTCTGCCAGACCCAAACAAGAGGACGCTTTCAGGCTCAAGGAACCCAAAGAGACGGATAATCCAAGGCTGCTGGTAGGAGTGCGCCCATGTGACGCGAGAAGTGTAGTCCTCAATTCCATGCCCTACGAACAAGACCCTTATTTTCAAAGAAGAAGACAGTCGGTCGTATTGGTGGGATTCGCATGCAGCCAAGGTTGTTCAACTTGTTTTTGCACCTGGACAGGAGGTTCCCCAGTTGGCACAGAGGGGTTGGATTTAATGGTTTTTGTCTTGGAAGAGGGCCTTTATGTGGAGTCAGTAACCGAAAAAGGCGAAAGGCTTCTTGAAGGGGCCTCAACCCAAAGGCAACCAAATGATTCTGAACTTCAGGCTGTTCAGAAGATCAGACAGAGCGCTCCATCTGGACTTCCCGAGGCAATGGAGCCAGCGCCAAGGCTTAAGGAAAAGGACCTCATGGCCCTTTATAATGCGCCATTTTGGCAGGAGCTTTCAGACTCCTGTATAAATTGTGGAACCTGTACCTTTCTATGCCCCACGTGCTACTGTTTTGATATTCAGGATGAAACCTTGAAGGGTAAGGGGAGGAGGATTCGTTACTGGGATTCGTGCATGTTTCCCCTGTTTACCCTTCATGCCTCAGGCCATAATCCCAGAGGAGAAAAGGTCAAGAGGGTCAGAAACCGTTTCATGCACAAATTGAAATACTTCCCAGAGCGTTTCGGGCCATTGTCATGTGTGGGATGCGGCCGCTGTGTAAGGGACTGTCCTGTAAACATCGACATAAGACAGGTAATGAAAGAGCTTCTGGCAATCTGACATCTTTTAAAAGAGAGAAAAAGTGATGAATCCCTATCTGCCTTATCCTGCAAGGATAGATGATATAGTGGTTGAAACCGAAGACGGCAATCTAAAGACCTTTCGTTTAGTTTTGGAAAATGAGGAAGAAAGGTCAAGGTGGAATCATGTTCCAGGCCAGTTTGCCATGCTGAGTATTGCCGGGAAGGGAGAGATTCCTATAGGAATAGCGTCTTCTCCTACGGAAAAGGGCCATCTTCTTTTTACTGTCAACCGAGCGGGAGTCGTAACAACGGCACTTCACAAGATGAACGTAGGCGACCCTATTGGTGTCAGAGGGCCTCTTGGCAATGGATTCCCGGTGGATACTGAGCTTAGGGGAAAAAATATTGTGATAATTGCAGGTGGTTTTGCCTTTACGACCTTGAGGGCAACCCTGATTTACATGCTGGAAAACAGGAAAGATTATGGAAAGATCACAGTGGTGTACGGTGCCAGGACACCAGGTATGCTTCTCTATAAAGATGAGCTCAAGGCATGGCAGGAACGGGATGATCTCGACGTGCACATAACAGTAGACAGAGAGGCTCCAGGCTGGACAGGTCTCGTTGGTTTTGTTCCCACCATAGCAGGCCAGGTAAAACCTTCTCCTGAGAATGGCGCAGCCTTGATTTGTGGCCCTCCAATCATGATAAAATTCACCATGCCGCCCCTAGAAGAGGTGGGCTGGACAGACGATCAGGTTTATCTCTCTCTGGAAAACCGGATGAAATGCGGCCTGGGAGTCTGTGGCCACTGTAATGTAGGGCCTGTCTACGTGTGCAAGGACGGACCTGTCTTTACCAGGGCCCAGGTTCAGAAGCTTCCAGTAGAGTTCTAAGGGCTTTCAAGCCTCTTGACTGAAAAGGAACTCTGGACTAAAAGGCTGGCATGACTTTGAATACCAACAATTTTTATCCTCCAACTCTCAAGATAGGCAATATTGAATCCCGCTACCCCATTATTCAGGGCGGAATGGGTGTGGGTATATCTATGGCAGGGCTGGCTTCTGCCGTGGCCAGGGCCGGAGGGATCGGGGTTATTGCCGCAGTCCTTATAGGAATAACTGAAAACGATTTTTATGTTGACCCGCAGGGGGCAACGCACCGTGCCCTTGCAAAGCAGATAAAGAAGGCAAAGGAGTTGTCGGATGGCGGCCCCATAGGTGTTAACATAATGGTTGCCCTGCAGGATTATGACGAAATGGTAGGAATCGCTGCCAGGGCTGGAGCCGATCTCATTATCAGTGGAGCAGGCCTGCCCCTGAAACTACCTGCGATGATACCTGAAGACTGCCATACTGCTTTAGTCCCCATAGTGTCTTCTGGCAGGGCCGCTCAACTTATATGTCGAAGGTGGAAGGAACACTATGATAGGCTGCCTGATGCCTTTGTTGTGGAAGGTCCAAAGGCTGGCGGCCATCTTGGATTCAAGGCCGAGGATCTAGAAAAGCCAGAATTTCAGGTTGAGAATTTGGTAAAGGATGTCTTGTCCTCAGTCAAGGTCTTTGAAGATAAATACGGGGTGTCGATACCCGTTATTGCAGCAGGGGGCGTCTACACCGGAGAAGACATATACCGTTTCATCAAGATGGGGGCATCTGGCGTGCAAATGGGGACCCGATTTGTGGCCACCCACGAGTGTGACGCATCGGACGAGTTTAAAAACGCCTATATCAGGGCATCCAAGAATGATGTTCTGATAATAAAGAGCCCTGTGGGCATGCCTGGCCGGGCGCTGAAGGGGCCTTTTCTCGACAAGATGGCAAGAGGCGAGAAGCATCCCAAAAAATGCGTATACAAGTGCATAAGGACTTGCCGTTATCCAGATACTCCTTACTGCATCAGCATGGCTCTGGTCAATGCCCAAAGAGGCAATCTAAATGCCGGCTTCGTCTTTTGCGGCGAAAACGTGTGGAGAGTGGACAAGATAGTACCGGTGGAGGAGTTGATCCAGGAACTTGTTGAGGGCTATCGTGAGGCTGCTAAAAGAGGATAGCTGTTGTGGGCTGCCATGCCCTTTTTTAGAGGTGGGAGTTTGTCTGAAAGGCCCTTGACAGGCACCCGCTCCAACAGCTTCTAAGGCTTTGGCTTTGCTGAAACGCTCCCAAACCTCCCAAGGCCTCCTTGCCGAATAATTCTCTGGATGCGTATTTGTTCAAAAATTTTCTTTTCTTACACCAGCTTTTGGCACAAAGCCCTGAAGGGCTATGCCTATCTCGAAAAGACATAGGTTTTGTTGAAAAAACAGGGAGCGATAGAATCCCTCGTTGAGTCCTATCTGTCATTTTAAGAGTAAGAATCAAATACCTTAGACTTATATCTTCATACTACTTTTCAGATCATTTCTAATGATATGCTTCTTGTCATGAAAGTCATTTCTTACATCCTTACTTGATCTATCGAGATCTCGTTTAAGAAGAAACCAAAGAATCAAGAGTATTGAAAGAATCATTAATATTGGGCTGAAAAGCCACATAAATAGAGGAAAGAGGAAATAATAACCTCGCATTCCCAATGAAAAGTGTATTCCTGCATGGAGAAATATCTTGGCAAGCAGGTCCTTTGAGTCACACCCTTCTATCTTATCGAGTTGATTTTTAGGAACATTTAACATAAATGATAAGTAATTGGCTTCTCTTATGTAACAGGTAAAATGAAAAAACGAATAAGATAAAGTAATAATAGCAAGTAAAATCTTTATCATTTCTAGGTCAGGATTAGGAGAGCCAAACATACCAATCAGTTTAATTAATTTATCTAATGAGCGAATATGAGGCAGTAGGTTCAATGATCCCATAATAAGCACCACTGCAGTTGAAGCAAGAAACGATGCTGACATAATTGTATTGCGTAAGGTTTGAACTACAATGATGCAATCATTTGCGCCCATAAATTCTGATATCCAGGCGATTCTGTATTCCTGAAGCTTCCCTAGAAATAAACGATCAGGAGATTTATTTAACATTAGGGATAAAAAGCACCTATAGAATACTATAGAGCATATATATACAATAATAGCAAATATATCTACAAAGCAGAATTGAAGATTGGATAGGATATGCATCATTAGCACCTAAATAAACGAATACGAGCTTAGTTCTTATAGTATCAAACGATGAACAATGCAATCAAAGGAACGACTATAAATTATTTATTTCACTAAGTTGCACTATAAGCATACAGTTATTAACGTTACTAACGATATGATAGAAGTTGCATTGAATGATAACACTTTTTAAAAATAAAGCACTTTTGTGATTTTTTTAAAAAGTAAATCTGAATGAGAAATCTAAATCAGAGGTAGATAAACTTAAACACAATGACAAATTATTAACAAATAAATGAGAATTAATTACCAATTTTAAACTGAAAAATGAGTTGTAAAAAATATACTTAGTGATATATACAAAACACATATTGATCAAACATGAAGAGTATATAAAGGATAGCTTAATAATAGATAGCATGTGAAGGTTGTCAGGATAAAATGATAACCACATATTTCTTGTTTATGTTCTGCAAAGCAGACGGGAGGTTTACCATGATCAAAAGGTTACTCTTAGTAAGTGATGACATGATGTTTGCTGAAAGGGCCGGGGATTTTGCCATAAATTTGGCATCCCAGCTAAGATGTGATGTCTATGGCCTTTTTATTTATGATTCGATAGAATATCTGGCAGGTGAAGAATTAGTAGATGCCTTTGTTCTTGATAGGGAGGTAATAATAAATCAGCTAAAGAACGAGGGCAAAAAGGCACTTGAGGAAATCAGGGCTCTGGCTAGCACAAATGGCGTGAACTTTGATGGGGCGCTGATAAGGGGCGAAGATCCTGTGGCTGAGATTTTTGAGATTGCTCAGAAAAAGAAGGTCGACATGATCATTGTTGGTCTTCCAGGAAAGACAGGCGCCATTGATGGCGCACTGGGATTGATACCAGCTAGGTTATTGCATGCAAAGGGTAAGAGCCCGTGCCCTATAACGATTTTACCTAATTCTGTAACGGGCTTGGGCCAAGCCCTGGATCACTAAGCCAAAGAATGCCTTGGCCCTTCAATTCAAAGGTCTGTCTGTGTCTGGCTAGCCAGAAATAGGCAGACCATGCACAATTGAAGTCACGTTTGATGGAAAAAGGTGTGGGCTCAATTAGGCAGCCATTACTTTACTATTTCTATCCAGCCGAATTCGTCTTCTTTGTCTCCATACTGTATGGCAGTTATCTCATCAAACAGCCTCTTGGCAAGGGAGCCAGTCTGCCCTTGGTTGATCTCGATGGTCTTTCCCATGTAATATAGAGAGCCGACTGGGGAAATTACTGCTGCTGTGCCTGAGCCAAAGGATTCCTGGAGTTGTCCAGAATCGGCCTTTTCTATAATCTCATCGATGGAAATGGGCCGTTCTTCCACCTTTATCCCCCAGGACTTGGCTAGATGGATGACCGAATCCCTGGTGATCCCTGGCAGAATGCTGCCTGACAGTGCAGGTGTGACCAGAACATCGTCGATTAGGAAAAAGATGTTCATAGTGCCAACCTCTTCCACGTATCTTTTTTCTGCTGCATCCAGCCACAATACCTGGGTGAAACCAAGCTTTTTGGCCTCTTCCGAAGCCATGAGGCTTGCTGCATAATTGCCAGCAGTCTTTGCCTCTCCAACCCCTCCCTTGGCAGCCCGCACAAATTTTTCTGTGACGAAGATCTTTACTGGATTGAACCCTTCTGCATAATATGCACCCACAGGGCATAGAATAGTGGCAAACAGGTATTCCTTTGCTGGTCTGACGCCCAAGAAGGCCTCAGTAGCAATCAAAAAGGGCCGGATATATAGAGAGGTCCCATGTTGTTCCGGTACCCATCTCGATTCAATGATGACAAGCTCTTTGATGGCATCAAGTACCATCTGTTTGTCTATCTGGGGCATGCACATGCGCCATGCAGATCTGTTCATCCTCTTCATGTTTTCCATGGGCCTGAACAGTCTTATATGGCCATCGTTTCCTTTGTAGGCCTTGAGACCTTCAAATATGGCCTGGCCATAATGGAGAACGACTGAAGCAGGGTCTAGAGAGAAATCTCCATAAGGGACGATCCTGGGCCTGTGCCAGCCTTTGCCGTCTTTGTAGTCCATGAGAAACATGTGATCTGTAAAATGGATGCCAAAGCCCAGATTGGCAGGATCAGGAAGGGGTTTAAGGTCACTTTCGGCCTTTAGTTCTTTTTCGATCTCCATCTTTTTGAAAAACCTCGCAAACTGAAAAATATTTGATCATGGGAAAGGGCAGCGAAGTCATATTCACCTTGTGACCCTTTCTCAATGGGCGACACCATAACTCAGAAAAAGGCGCTATGTCCATAGGTGATATTACAACGCAGGGGTTTATGCAAGATTCAGGAAACAAATGGCCTAGTTGGGAAAGGATAAGGCTGTAAATAAAAAGAAACGCCCAGCTGGTTCCGGGAAAACCATCTCTGGGCGTTTATTTCTGTTTGGTGGAGCTGAGCGGGATCGAACCGCTGACCTCGTGAATGCCATTCACGCGCTCTCCCAACTGAGCTACAGCCCCCAAGGGATTTCTTTAATAACACGGCTGTCTAAGGCAGTCAATAAGGGTAATGGTACAAGGCGCTCGCTGAATTCTCAAGTTCAGTTTATATTCAATCACACAAATACCTGTATTGGAACTGGCAATCTTGCTGGCCTTTTTATTCATAATCCAGGGGAAAATAAAGGATCAGGCAATGACATACAAGGATCTTAAAGACTTTATCTCTATGCTGGAGGTCCAAGGGGAGCTTGCCAGGATAAGTCAGCCTGTTTCCCCTGTGTTAGAAATAGCCGAGATTACCCGAAGGGTTTCTAAGGAAAAGGGGCCTGCCCTCCTATTTGAAAATGTTTCAGGCTTCGACATGCCAGTTTTGACCAATGCCTTTGGAACCATAAAACGCATGTGTCTGGCCCTGGGTGTCAGTGGCCTTGATGAGCTTTCAAGGCGAGTGGTCGACTTTATCGAAGAGGAAACGCCAGATGTTTCCTGTAAAAGTTCTGGGAAAAAGTCAAAGCTCCAAAAGGAGCATCCCGCCGTCCCAGCCATTGCGGAAGAGGGTGCATGCCATGCCCTGGTGTTCAAGGGGCCAGAGGTGGATCTCAACTCGATTCCAGTCTTGAAGTGTTGGCCTGGTGATGCTGGCCTTTCTATAACCCTGCCCCTGGTCTTTACGAAAGATCCAGAAACCGGACAGAGAAACGTGGGTATTTACAGGATGCAGGTCTTGGACAGGAATAGGACCTGTATGCACTGGTACAGCAATAAGGGAGGCGCTTGCCATTTTCAAAAGGCTCAAGAGCTAGGGCAGGTGCTTGAGGCAGCGGTTTCCATAGGACCTGACCCCGCCATGACTTATGCTGCTTCGTTTCCCTTGCCAGATGGCTTGGACGAGGTGCGTTTTGCAGGCCTTATCAGGGGAATGCCTGTTGATCTTGTGAGGTGTAAGACTGTGGATCTTCATGTTCCGGTCTGTTCTCAAATTGTGCTAGAAGGCTTTCTTAGGCCTGGAGAATATCATGAGGAAGGCCCCTTTGGGAATCATACAGGATATTATTCTCAGATTGGGGCATTTCCTGTCTTCCATGTCACATGCATCACTATGAGAAAACACGCTGTCTATCAAGCTACTGTACCTGGTCCGCCACCAATGGAAGATTGCTTTATGGCAAAGGCAACTGAGAGGCTTTTGCTGCCAATAATGAAAAGGCATTTTTCAGAAATAGTTGATATCAATATGCCAATTGAGGGTATTTTTAACAACCTATTGTTTGTGTCAATAAGGAAGCAATTTCCCTGGCATGCCAGACAGTTCATACAGGGCCTATGGAGCCTTGGAGGTTTAATGAAATTCAGGATCATATGCGTCTTTGATGAAGACGTAGATGTCCAAGACTTGAGCCAAGTGCTTTGGCGCCTTGGAAATAATATAGATCCAAAAAGAGATGTATATTTCACGGAAGGTGCTTCTGATTTTTTGAACCAGGCCACCTCTCGTCCAGGATACGGAACCAGGATGGGCATAGATTGCACAAAAAAATGGACAGGCGAGGGCTATGATGGAAAATGGCCCAAAGAGATGAAGATGGACAAGGATGTGATGGCCAAGATAGATATGCTTTGGCCCAATTTGAGGTTTTCAAAACAATGAGAGGTTATGAGTCGAGGCCGCTTCTTCTTGCAGTCACAGGTGCCAGCGGATCCATTTACACCCTGAAATTTTTGAAGCTTATGAAGGCCTTGGGCCAGGAGATACATTTGGTCATCTCGGATACCGGCCTTAAGGTGTGTAGGCTGGAGATAGGCGAAGAAGGCCTTGAGGCCATCAAGTCGTTGGCTTCGATACAGTATGATGTCTCACGTTTTGACGTGGCACCGGCAAGTGGTTCCAGCAGGTGGAAGGCCATGGTTATATTGCCTTGCACAATGGGAACCCTAGGTGCCATAGCGAATGGCATCAGTTTGAACCTGATACACCGTTGCTCTGACTGTTTTCTGAAGGAACAGAGGCCGCTCATAGCCGTTGTTCGCGAGACACCTTTGAACAGGATCCATCTGAAAAATCTTCTGGCCTTTTCAGAGGCAGGGGGCACTGTCTATCCTGCAATGCCCTCGTTCTATTCCCGTCCATCGAGCCTTGACGAAATGGCCTACTTTTTTGCAGGTAGGTTGGCGGAATTTCTAGGTTTTGAAATAAAGGACTTGCCTGTGTGGGATGGAAGTCCTTAGTTTATAATAGAAAATGGCATTTGAGGCTTTTGTTCACGATTTTATCCTTCGGCAACAGGATTTAGATCATGTCGAGTCCAGGACGTATCGGCCATTTAAAATGTCGAGGGTTCGGCCATCAATGATTAACAGGATCAGGAGGATGCCATGTGTCCAGATATTGAAAAGGCCCTGGCCTATCAGGTAAGGAAAGAGATAGCACAGCGTTATTTCCGGATAAGGAAATTGATAGAGGAGGACAGCGCCAATGTCCAGAAGATGATCCATGAACTCGTCCAGATATATGAAGATAAATTGAGCCCAGCCTTGATCCGGATCTATGCACTTTTGGTGGATGAGGATCTGATAGAGGAGTTTCTTGAAACGGCTGGTTGGAAGGACAGGCCGTTTCTTGACGATTATATCATACACTCTGATAATATCAGAAGGAGGCTTCTTAAGGGAATAGAGCCACACGGATGGTTTAAGAGCTCAAGGTTTACAAACTTGATACTGGACAGTTATAAGGATCTCTATGACAAATATCTCGAGTTCGACGATCTGAGAGAGGAGATTTTGGACGAACTTGCCGTGGTCAAGGAGGAGATGAAGCAATTTGAGAGTAACTATTCCCTGGACGAAATCATGTCCTTTTTGCGAAATCTCAACTTTGAGGACGAATCCACAGTGAGGGCCTTGGGTAAAAACATAGATTCTTCAAAGATGGACGAGCTGGAAAAGAAGCTTGCCTTTCCTGATATCTCTAAGTTGGAAGAGCAAATGCCAGAGGTGCCCAAACTGCCAAAGCCCGACCAGATCAGGGACAGGCTCAAAGATTTGGCCCATAAGGCCTTTGAGAGGCATGGGGATGAGTTGGGAAAGCTTTTGGAATAGGTTATGATTTTCATAACAAAGAGTGAGCAATGAGGAGGGAGTCTTTGTCGGAAGAAAAAAGAAGCGCAGATAAAGACAGCACATTTTGGAGAAAGGTCCTGGTCTTTCTCGATATGATAAAATTCAAACACACCATTTTTGCACTGCCTTTTGCGTATGTAGGCGCCTTTTTGGCAGCGAAGGGTCTTCCTTCCTGGAAGGTGTGTTTCTGGATTCTTCTTGCCATGGCCGGGGCCAGGACAGTGGCCATGGGAGTGAACAGGATCGTGGACTTGGCCTTTGATGCTGAAAATCCCAGAACAAAGGACAGACCTCTTGTTACAGGGGCCATAAAAAGGGTAGAGGCCTGGGCGATGGTGGTTGTGGCAACTACCGTCTATTTTGTGGCATCCTACAATTTGACTCCATTGGCCTTCAAGCTGTCTCCACTGATACTTGCCATCTTGGTGTTTTACTCATATACAAAGCGTTTCACCTATCTTTGCCATCTTTTTCTAGGGCTCGGAATCGGGATGACTCCCACGGCTGGATGGATAGCCGTCCAAAACTCCATCAGTCCTGTTCCTATACTGTTAAGCCTTGGTGTCATGTTTTGGATAGCAGGTTTCGATGTATTGTACGCCTGCCAGGATGCAGAATTTGATGCAAGACGAGGGCTTCATTCCATTCCTGCCAAAGTTGGAGTTGAGAGGGCCTTTAGGATTTCCACCCTGTTTCACATCATAGCCTTTGCCGCATTCATGGCCACAGGTTTTGTCGCAAGGCTCAACTGGATATATTTTCTTGGCATGGCCGCTACATTCGTGCTGCTGATCTTCCAAAGGAAGGTGATCACACCTGACGACCTGAGCAGGATGAATATAGCCTTTTTCAGAATGAATGCGGCAATAAGCATTATACTTTTTGCATCGACCACATTTTCGCTCCTTTTGACCGCATGAGTAATCTTATGAACCAGCGATTCAGTCTCTGGAGGCCTGTCTAGATGGCTACCAGAACCGATGTGTCTGCCAGGGTTGATTCCTGCATGAAGGTTGGGCCAGATACATTTCTCATGAGGCTTTATGCCCCTGAGATTGCAGAGAATGCCCACCCAGGCCAGTTCGTAATGGTGAGGCCTGGCCATGAAGGAGAGTTTGATCCCCTTCTGAGGAGGCCTTTTTCAATCCACAGATGTTTTGCCTCCAAGGGGATGATAGAACTCCTGTTCAGGGTGGTTGGCCGGGGGACCAAGCTCATGGCAGCTACACAGGGAGGTTGTCTTTTGCAGGTGCTTGGACCCTTGGGAACCGGATTTGCCCTGAGACGTGCCAAGATCCCCATACTTGTTGGAGGAGGTCTTGGAGTGGCTCCGCTGTTGTTTCTGGCTGACACCCTGCGGAAGGGGAGGGGAGTGGTCGTTGTCGGAGCGGTATCAAAGGGCCTTCTTTTGAGGCTGGATGCTTTTGCCGAGACAGGCCTTGAGGTGCTTGTGGCCACCGAGGACGGAAGCTTTGGCAACAAAGGGCTTGTTACCGAGATACTCGACAGGCTTTTGTCAAAGGTTGAAGCCGGCTCCCTGAGGGATATAATCGTTCTTTCCTGTGGCCCCATGCCCATGCTTAAGGTAGTGGCTGGTATATGCAAGGGGTATGGGGTGGAGTGCCAGGTTTCTCTTGAGACATCAATGGCATGTGGCATCGGCCTCTGCCTTGGCTGTGCAATAAAGGCCTCTTCAGAAGGCTATGTCCATGTGTGCAAGGACGGGCCAGTCTTTTCTGCAAGCCGTATAGACTGGAGCCAGGTTTAGATCATGAATGGGCCAGAAACTAGCTTGAACACCACACCAGATCTCCAGATACGAATCGGTTCACTAGAGCTTGACAATCCCGTTATGCTGGCATCTGGAACCTGTGGTTATGGATCGGAGTTGGCAGACCTTTTAGATCCAGGGGGCATGGGAGCCATTGTGGTAAAAGGGATATCCCTTGAGCCAAGACGAGGTAATAGGCCACCGCGTCTGGCTGAAACCCCTTGTGGGCTACTAAATGCCATAGGACTGGAAAATGTGGGAGTTGAGGCATTCATCTCTCAAAAGCTTCCTTGGCTTAGGGATCGAGGTGTCACTACCATCGTAAATATCTTGGGTAGCAGTGGAGACGAATACGAGGCCCTTGCAAAAAGGCTGAGTGGCTGTGAGGGGGTTCACGGCTTGGAGATAAATATATCATGCCCCAACGTGAAGGCGGGTGGGGTGGCATTCGGCACAGATCCCAAGCAGGCTGCAGAGGTTACCAAGAGGGTTGTAAGTGCAACCGATCTTCCGGTGATTGTAAAGCTTTCTCCTAATGTTACCGATATATGCACCATAGCTACTGCAGTCGAAGAGGCAGGTGCTTCGGCTGTCTCCCTGATAAACACCCTTCTCGGCATGGCTATAGATATACACAAAAAAAGGCCAGTCTTGGGAAACGTGTTTGGAGGCTTGTCAGGGCCAGCCATAAAGCCTGTGGCGCTTCGCATGGTTTGGCAGGTGGCTAGATGTGTAAATATCCCTGTCATTGGGATTGGAGGCATATCTACTGCTTCTGATGCCCTTGAATTTTTCATGGCAGGCGCTGCTGCCATCCAGATTGGCACAGCCACCCTTGTAGACCCTGGAGCGCCGGTCAAGGTCCTTGAAGGGGTGGTTGACTTTATGCAGAAGAATAACTATTTGTCTGTGAAGGCATTGAGTATAGGCTCCTCTTAAGAGATTTTTCTGTTTCAAAAATTTGTCTAAAGCAGAGTGACCGTGATTTTTGTGCTTGACAAAGGGGGCCTTAGCAGTTAGATAGGCAAACCTCTAAGTGCTTCAAATACGCAAGAACTCTTTAGGTCGGTTGTTTCCGTACTAAAATCACCTGTTTTTACATAGCGTTAGAGGAATGGGTCTCCTGATGGAGACTTTTTTGCAACAAGTATTGTTTGTTCAGAGGTAGAAAGAAAAATGAAGAAAGATCCCACAAAGGTCAGAAACATCGGTATCAGCGCCCATATCGACGCTGGCAAGACAACCCTTACGGAAAGGATACTCTATTATACCAATAGGATCCATGCCATTCACGATGTTAAGGGCAAGGATGGAGTTGGTGCCACCATGGATTTCATGGAACTTGAAAAGGAAAGGGGCATAACCATAACTTCAGCCGCCACTTACTGTGAGTGGGATGGGCACGAAATCAATATAATCGATACCCCTGGCCACGTGGATTTTACAATAGAAGTAGAAAGGGCCCTTAGGGTACTGGACGGCGGTGTTTTGGTCCTGTGCTCAGTGGGAGGGGTGCAGTCGCAATCCATCACAGTGGACAGGCAGATGGCCAGATACAAGGTGCCCTGCGTGGCCTTTATCAACAAGTGCGACAGGAGTGGGGCCAATCCCTACAGGGTCATAGATCAACTCAGGGAAAAGCTCCATCATAACGCAGTGGCTCTTCAGGTCCCGATTGGTCTTGAAAATAACTTTCAGGGTGTAGTGGATTTGGTAAAGATGAAGGCCATATACTTTGACGGCCAGCAAGGGGAACAGGTTCGCGAGGATGAGATTCCTGCTGAACTCATGGCCGAGGTGGAAGAAAGGCGTGAGGCCCTGATAGATGCCGCCTCTATGTTTTCAGAAGAGCTGATGGAAGCGGCCCTTGAAGGCGAGGTTCCTGAAGAACTTCTTATAGATGCCATCAGGCAGGGTACCCTCAAGAGAGAAATCACACCAGTTTTCGTAGGTTCTGCCTATAAGAACAAGGGCGTTCAGCCTCTTTTAGATGCTGTGACCCGCTATCTACCAGATCCTGGCCAGGTGGAAAACAGGGCACTCGACCTTGAAGCCGATGAGAAGGAAGTGGTTCTGAGCCCTGATCCTGAAGCACCTCTTGTGGCCTTGGCATTCAAGCTTGAGGAGGGAAGGTATGGGCAGCTTACCTATGTCCGGGTATATCAGGGCACCCTTAGAAAGGGAGATTTCATAGTAAATTCCCGCACTGGCAGGAAGGTCAAGGTGGGAAGGGTCGTTCGGATGCATGCAGACCAGATGGAAGATATCCAAGAGATACCAGCAGGATATATAGGAGCGCTTTTTGGCATAGACTGTGCCTCAGGAGATACTTTTACCTCACCTGGCATACGCTACAGCATGACTTCCATGCATGTGCCAGAGCCAGTGATATCTTTGGCCATCGTGCCTGAAGACAATAAGAGCCAGCAGAATATGTCCAAGGCTCTTTCACGTTTTACCAAGGAAGACCCAACCTTTACAGTCAGGGTGGACCATGAAACAGGTGATACCATCATCTCTGGCATGGGTGAATTGCACCTTGAAGTCTATATAGAAAGGATGAAAAGGGAATACAATGCCGTAGTGCATACCGGTGCACCACAAGTGGCGTATCGTGAGACCATCTCCCAGAGGGCAGAATTCAATTACACCCACAAGAAGCAGACAGGTGGAGCTGGCCAATACGGTCGCGTTGCAGGTTACATGGAGCCATGCGACGAGGAATTCGAGTTTGTGAATAAGATCGTTGGTGGGGCAATACCAACAGAATTCATATCTTCTGTGGAGAAGGGCTTTAAGAGTGCTCTTGACAAGGGGCTCCTCCTTGGATTTCCTGTTACAGGTATCAGGGTGGTCATAAACGACGGCGCAGCCCATTCGGTAGATTCTTCTGACACCGCTTTTCAGGCAGCAGCACGAGGGGCATTCAAGGAGGGTTTTAAAAAGGCCAAGCCAATCATACTTGAGCCCATTATGAAGGTTGCAGTGGAAACACCTTCTGAATTCCAAGGCGCAGTGATGGGTTCGTTGAACCAGCGTAGGGGCATGATTCTCGGCACCCAGGATGAAGGGGAAATGTGTGTCATTGAGGCAGAGGTGCCGTTGTCTGAGATGTTTGGTTATTCCACGGATCTGCGGTCCTCCACCCAGGGTAAGGCGCAGTTTACCATGGAATTTTCCACCTATCGCCAGGTGCCCAAGTCCTTGGCTGAAGAACTTGTGAAAAAGGCCCAGGAAAAAAAGAAGGCTGCATGATGACTTTATAATGGTGCACAATAAGGTAAGACCCATTAAGAGAAATGCCGAGTTATGTCCAGGAAGCAGCCAAATCATCTATTTGAGAGAAAGGTCTATTGCAATGTTAAAACAGGATTTGATTCTTAGAAATCCACTGAGGATACTTGGCAATCAGGAGGCCGAGCCTTTGAAGGAAGGCGCCTTTGGAGCCGTTTTGGCCAAGGCTGGGGTGGGGAAGACAGCTTTTCTCGTACAATTGGCCCTGGATAATCTTCTCAAGGGCAGAAACGTGCTTCACATCAGCTTGACGCAGCCAGTGAGAAAGGTTTGTCTCTGGTATGAAGAGGTGTTTCATAACATTGCCGACGAATACCATTTGACGAATACGTCTGAGCTTTGGGAGACCATTTTGCCCCACAGGTTCATCATGACCTTCAGGGCAGATGATTTCTCGGTTTCAAAGCTGGAGGAGCGGCTGAACGACCTCACAGAGCAGGGAATATTTTTCCCTCAACTAGTGATAATAGATGGCCTGCAATTTGGCGAAGGCGTCAGGGAAGCCCTTGCCGAATTGAAGATAGTGGCCAGGGAACAGGGGTTTCCTGTGTGGCTGGCCATCAAGGTAAGGCCAGAGGAGGATCTTGAGCCTGGCAGTCTTCCAGAGACTGTTGAAGACGTGTCGGATCTCTTTCAGTTTCTAATAGGTCTCAAACCCTCCAAGAAAGAGATCAATATTACGGTCATAAAGGGAGATGTGGACGAGGAGGCCCCGCCCATGTTTCTAGACCCGGCAACCCTTCTTATAAAAAACCGGGAATGACCGCTGAAAAAATCCTTCTATCCATAGAGGACTTGAATGTCCTGATAAAGAACAAACCGCGCCCCTTGGAACCTGTAAGGGGCGTTTCTCTTTCTGTCAGAGCTTCTGAACGCGTATGCCTTGTGGGAGAGTCTGGCTGCGGCAAGAGCATTACAGCATTCAGCATTCTAAGGCTTTTACCCAAAGAAAAGTTCACAATTGCCAGGGGCAGGATCCGATTCAATGGACAGGACCTGCTTGGCTATACTGAAGAGCAGATCAGGAGGATCAGGGGCAACAAAATAGGTATGGTCTTTCAGGAGCCCATGACAGCTCTCAATCCTGTCTTGAATGTTGGGTTTCAGATTGCAGAAGCAATTTGCACCCACAGAAACGTTGCTGAGTCAGAGGTGATGGATGAAGTCCTCCAACTCATGCAAAGTGTCGGTATACCCGAGCCTGAACTCACCTATCATCAATACCCCCATCAACTCTCTGGAGGCCTGAGACAGAGGGTAATGATTGCTATGGCCCTTTCGTGCCATCCAGAGCTCCTTGTTGCAGACGAACCAACCACGGCTCTCGATGTCACCATTCAGGCCCAGATTCTTGACTTGCTGGACGAATTGGCTTCCAAGATGTCTCTGGGGCTTTTGTTGATCACCCACAATTTGGGAGTCGTTGCTCGTGTAGCAGAGACAGTGTTAGTGATGTATGCTGGGCAGATCGTTGAAGAAGGCCCTGTTGATGAGTTGTTTCTGACCCCTTTTCATCCTTATACAAAAGGCCTGCTTGAATCAGTGCCTTATGGAGACAAGGTCAAGGGCAAAAGGCTTCTGTCCATACCAGGCACTGTGCCTCCCCTTAATAGAATTCCTTCCGGATGTGCCTTTAGGGAACGTTGTTCCCTTGCTGGAAGAATCTGTGCCCAAAGACAACCCGAGCTTAAACCTGTGAATGGCACAAGAAGGGTTGCTTGTCACAAAGTATAATAAAAATATTAAGCATTCTAACTGTAAATATTCAAATAGATAGTTAGTTTACCAAATCTAATCAAGATCTTCACTTCTTCTTGGCCTGAAAAATCCCAATCTCAAGGGCCGATTTGAAACTTGCTTCCCATGTAAAAAGTTTACGAAAAAATCGTTGTTAAAGGGATCATTTCGGTCTTAATGGTCTGTGTTTCTTATAAAATTCCTATTTTCACAAGACCCCTTTTACCATGGGACATAGTGATAAATATAACGTTATCTGCGAACGCACATTAGTGAATAAATATTCATTATACTTGACTTATTGGCTATGTGGTGATAGTTTTCTCAATCAAAATAACCCCGTACCTCAGTTATAATTTGGGGCTTGCTAAGGTCGTGGGATTGTGGTAGTTTTGAATCATCATTCATTTTAGCCCACTGGCTAAGAGAGGAGGCCTGACATGATGAGCGGTTTTGAAACCATCGTCATGTATCTTGGGATGTCATTGCTGGTAGTACTGGCAATGCTGGGAGCATCGGCGCTACTTGGTCCATATCGACCACGGCCTGAAAAGGCGACCACCTTTGAATGCGGTGTACCATTGCTCGAGCCAGGGCATAAACGGTACTCCGTTAAGTATTACCTGGTTGCCGTTCTTTTCCTGGTTTTCGATCTGGAAACAGTCCTTCTTTATCCCCTTGCCGTAAAATACAGGGCGCTTGCCCAGTTGGGCTGGGGTATCTTCTTTGAGGTGTTTATCTTTGTTTTCATTTTATTGATCGGTCTGATTTATGCCATTAAAAAGGGCGCTATAGAATGGTGATGGTGGAGACGGGAGTATGAATTTTCAGGCTATTCAGGGAGAGGGCTGGCTGCTAACAAAGGCCGAACAGTTGATCAATTGGGGCAGGAGCAGGTCACCCTGGCCATTTCCGTATGGCACGGCATGCTGTGGAATCGAACTCATGTGTGCCCTTGCTTCAGGGTATGACATGGCCCGATTCGGAGCAGAGCGTGTGGCCTTTACGCCTAGGCAATGCGACGTGCTGATAGAAGCAGGCACCATTACAAAGAAGATGGTTCCTGTATTGAAGAGAATCTACGCACAGATGGCAGAGCCCAAATGGGTTATTGCCGTAGGGGCTTGTGCCTGCACCGGTGGGGTTTTCAGGACATACTCCACTCAACAGGGGATCGGTTCAGTCATCCCTGTTGACATCTATATACCGGGGTGTCCACCCAGGCCGGAAGGAATCCTCTATGCGCTTTTGAAGCTGATTGACAAGATCGAAGCAGATCATCCGCTATATAAAAAGCGCCAACAAGTAGTAGAAGCATTGGAGGCCACAAAATGAGCCTCAAGGATCGTGTTACAGAATGTCTTGGTACAGACCTGATAGAGCTTTCTGAATTCAGAGGTGATGTCTGCGTCGAGATCCCTAAGGATCGTGTGGTTGAAGTCATGACCAAGCTCAAACAAGAAGAAGGCTTCGACTTTTTGAGTGATGTCTTTGGCGTAGACAATCTGGACCTGTATGCCGCAAAGGCAAAAAAGGCCAAGAAAAAGAAAAAGGGAGAGGAAGAAGAGGAAGAGCCCAAAAAGCAAGGGCCTCCACCGCCCAGGTTTGAGGTCATCTATTTGCTTCTTTCCCTGTCTACAAACGAAAGGCTTCAGGTTAGGGTCCGGGTACCAGAAGATGACATGGATGTACCTAGTGTAACAGGTATTTGGAGGTCAGCGACTTGGCCTGAACGGGAAGCCTTCGATATGTACGGCTTTAAGTTCAAGGGGCATCCAAATCTTCGCCGGTTGCTCATGTGGGATGAGTTCGAGGATCATCCTTTGCGTAAGGATTACCCACTTGAGGGTAAGGGTGAGGAAAGGCACCTTAATTACGATACTGTTTAGCCCGATCAGAGTTTTTGCAGGCTGGCACTCTATGGGCGGTTAATGCCGTATTTACCCAAGGTGTTTGGCACTGTGATTGTAGGGGAGGATTAGAGTGGCAAGGGAAATCGAAACTGTATGCATCACTACCGGCCCGGCCGAAGTAGGTGATTATGTCACCCTCAATATCGGCCCAATTCATCCGGCCATGCACGGTACCCTTAGAGTAATCACCAGGACCGATGGCGAAACCATAATCAGCGCAGAACCAGAGATTGGCTATCTCCACCGGGGAGTGGAAAAGTTAGGTGAAAATCTCACCTATAAGCAGTTCCTGCCACTGACAGACAGGCTCAATTACTGCTCTGCGATATGCAACAATGTGGCATACGAGATGGCGGTGGAAAAGGCCCTTGGCATTGAGGTGCCGAAAAAGGCCCAGCTGATCCGCACCATAATGATGGAACTGGCACGTATTGCCGATCATGAGGTCCTTGTGGGTATCCTTGGTGTGGACCTTGGCGCATTGACCCCCTTCTTCTATCTCATCATCCAGCGTGAAGAAATATATGAAATTTTTGAATGGCATCACGGTGCCCGTCTAACCAATTCGATGGGTGCTATAGGTGGCGTTGAAGCAGATCTGCCCGACAGATTTCATGAAAAATGGCCCAAGATGCGAGACACCATTAGGAAGGCCAATGATGAGACAGACAGGCTGTTGACCCACAACCGCATCTGGATGGATCGTACCATCGGTGTCAATGCCTTTTGTGCAGACGATGCCTTGAACTGGGGCTTCACTGGTCCCATGCTTAGGGCGTGCGGGGTTAAAAGGGATCTGCGAAAGGATGAGCCATACCTGTTGTATGACCAGTTTGATTTTGAAGTGCCCACTGGAAAACATGGGGATGTGTTTGATCGGTATATGATTCGTATGCTGGAAATGGAGGAGTCCATAAAGATCATAGACCAGGCATATGCCATGTATCAGGAAATGCCTGAGGACGCACCCCTCATGAAAAAGGTGCCCAAGATCATCAAGCCGCCTGAAGGGCAGATCTATCATGCCATAGAATCCCCCAACGGTGAGCTGGGCTTCTTCATCAAGAGTGACGGGACTGACAAACCATACAGGATAAAGATTCGGCCGCCATGCTACATGGTATATCAGGCCTTCGGAGAACTGGTGCAGGGCGAAATGATTTCGGATCTCATAGCCTGTCTCAGCAGCATCAACGTTATTGCTGGTGAACTCGACAGGTAGGGGGGACTATTTCAATGGTAGACTGGCAGATTGATTTAATTAAGGTCATTTTCATCTGGGTTTGGGCGCTACTTATTGCAGTTGTCATGACCTGGGTTGAGCGGAGGGCATCGGCCATGATGCAAGACAGGCTGGGTCCTAACAGGGCCGGCCCTTTCGGCCTCCTTCAGCCCTTGGCGGACGGTATCAAGCTCTTTACCAAGGAAGACATTATACCAGAGAAGGCCCGGAAGATTCTCTTTGTCTTGGGACCACCTCTGTTTGCACTGCCGGCCTTTTCTGCTTATGCGGTGGTTCCCTTTGGGGACAAGATAGTGTTAGGCGGTAAGGAGATAATCCTCCAGGTTTCAGACGTCAATATTGGGTTCCTTTATGTGTTGGCTCTTGGGGCCATAGGCGTCTACGGTATGGTTATTGGTGGATGGGCCTCCAACAGCAAATATTCTATTCTCGGCGGCTTGAGGGCCACGGCCCAGTTGATATCCTATGAAGTGCCCATGGGGCTGGCGCTCCTTACCGTAGTGCTATTGTATGGAACGTTTAGCCTGCGGGAGATGGTCTTACTTCAGCAGGGCACGTTTCTGGGGTTTTTGCCAAACTGGGGAATATTCAAGCAACCCCTGGGTTTTATCATATTTCTGGTGGCCGCCTATGCTGAGGCCAACAGGGTGCCCTTTGACCTCCCTGAGTGTGAGAGTGAGCTAGTTACAGGATATCACACAGAATACGGCTCCATGAGGCTAGGCCTCTACCTCTTTGGGGAATATGTCAACCTTGGGACCCTGGCAGCCATCACAGTGAGCCTGTTTTTCGGTGGCTGGGCGCTTCCATACGTTGATATGAGCAAATTCCTTGGCCCGGTTTCCTATGGTATTGCGTCGTTTTTGGTCTTCTTTCTGAAGCAGGCATTCTTCCTCTTCCTGTTTGTCTGGGTTCGCTGGACTGTGCCACGCTTCAGATATGACCAGCTTATGGGCCTGGGCTGGAAGGCGCTGATTCCACTTGGTCTGATAAATCTATTCGTAACAGCACTGCTGGTACAGTTAACTATTTAGTCGGAGCTGAAGAATATGCCCAGACGACCTGTTGTAAAAAAGGAATATACCTTAGGGGAGAGAGTCTACCTGGTTGAGATAACCAAGGGGCTCGGTCTAACCTGGAAGCATTTCGTTTTCAATATCAAGGCCTCCTTCAGAAAGGGACCTCATACTGTTCCCACTTGTTGGCAATATCCAGAGGACAGGCGGGAAATAGCTCCCATCTTCCGAGGCGCACACATGCTTATGCTGAACGATAAAGGTCAGGAGCTGTGTGTGGGCTGTGGTATGTGTGCCAAGGCGTGCCCTGCCAAGTGCATCACAGTGAAGAGGGGCAAAAGGGAAGAGGGAGAAGAAGGCAAGTACGCGGGCAAGACATATTGCGCCACCTTTGAGATAGATATGCTCAGATGCATCTTTTGTGGCAATTGCGAAAACGCATGCCCTAAGGGAGCGCTGGTGTTGGGGCCAGGTTACGAGCTTGCAGAATACGATATGGAGTCGTGTATATACGACAAGAAAAAGCTACTTGCCAACTATCATGCAGCCAAGGCAGAAGGTAAACTGAAGCCTCCTCGCAAGCCTGTGCCAGTAGACGCTCCACCTCCAAAGAAACCGGCGGCAAAGAAGGCTGCTGGCGGTAAGGAGAAGGCTGTCCCCAAGGCTGCGGCAAAGAAGGAAGCGGCCAAGGGGAAAAAGGAAGAAAAGATTGAGAAAGAGAAACCGGCCAAATAACACCATGGTCGGAGGGGAGAGGGCAGGCCTGATGGTCTGTGTCATTCAAGAATCAGGAGAAGAGCAGGTGATATAATGGACCTATATTTCATTGTATTTGCAATTATGGCCGTGGGAGCAGGGTTATTTACCATCACGGCGAAGGATGCCCTGCCAAGTGCCCTTGGGCTTTTGACAGTTTTTATTGCGCTTTCGGCTTTATATCTGCATCTCCACGCTCCACTGATTGCCATCTTTCAAGTCTCCATATACGCAGGGGCAATCCTGGTACTGGTTGTGTTTGTGATAATGCTACTCATTACCCCAGACGAAGAGCTTGAGAACCTTCAAAAGAATATGTCCTACCGTATGCTGGGGGCATTTCTTGGAGCATATCTTATCGCATTGCTGGCTATAGGTACAAAAGGCGTAAAAGACCTGATCCACCAGCAGGCTCTGCCAGACGGGTTTGGACATCCTGCACTGATCGGGTCTTTGTTTTTCAAGGAATATTTGTTGCATTTTGAAGTGGCCTCAGTCCTTCTCCTTGTGGCACTGGTGGCGGCGATATATCTGGCAAAGAAGAATATTTGAGGGGAATAAGATAATGGCCGGTATCAACGAATATGTAATTTTGTCATGTATCCTTTTCGGCCTGGGTACCATTGGGTTTCTCACACGCAGGAATGCGCTAATACTGTTCATGTCTGTGGAGCTTATGCTCAACTCCATCAATCTCATGCTGGTAGCCTTTTCGGCCAACAGGGCAGACATGGGCGGCCAGGTCATGGTCCTGTTTATCTTCGCCGTGGCAGCGGCTGAGGTGGCCGTGGGCCTGGCAATACTTATATGCCTTTTCAAGCATGCACGCTCAGTTGATATAAACAAGTTCAATGTGCTCAAATGGTGAGTTGCAATTGAGGATTTGGGACAGGAGATATAAAGGAGAATAAAAGGGAATCGTCATGGAGAAATATATCTTTTTAATACCATTGTTCCCCTTGTTAGGATTTTTGATTAATGGCCTTTTTGGGAAAAGATTCGGCAAGGGGCTAATCTCCTTCATAGCCTGCACGACCATTGGTTTTTCTTTCCTGGTGGCCTTGTTCATTTGGAAGGACCTTCTGAGCATGGCTCCAGAACACAGGATCATGACGCAGAGCCTGTGGAAATGGATGGCTGTGGGAAGTTTCAATGTCGACTTGGCATTCATGATAGATCCCCTGTCCATGATCATGTGCCTGATTGTCACAGGCATCAGCTTTCTCATTCATATATATAGTACCGGCTATATGTGGGATGACGAGTCGTACTGGCGCTACATGGCGTATCTCAACATGTTCGTCTTCTTCATGTGCATGTTGATCCTTGGGGCCAACTACGTGGTCATGTTCGTCGGATGGGAAGGCGTTGGGCTGGCGTCCTACCTGCTTATTGGATTTTGGTATCAAGGCTACGACAACGCGATTGCCGGTAAAAAGGCCTTTGTGGTCAACAGGATAGGTGATTTCGGCTTCGTGCTCGGTATGTTTCTCATGTTTTGGACCTTTGGCTCACTGTCCTATCAGGATGTGTTTCCAAAGGCGCTGGAATTGTATGAACATGGGGCAATGGCCATCAACTCCCCGGTGATGGTAGCCATTTGTATACTACTTTTCATCGGCGCCACGGGTAAGTCGGCGCAGATTCCATTGTATGTATGGTTGCCAGATGCCATGGCTGGTCCCACGCCTGTTTCCGCACTGATCCATGCAGCCACCATGGTGACAGCAGGTGTATATATGGTGGCGAGGACAAATGTACTCTACACCCTGGCTCCCACGGCGCTCTTGGTGGTCTCGCTCATTGCAGCCGCCACGGCGCTTTTCGCAGCCACTATGGGTATTCTTCAAAATGATATCAAAAAGGTACTGGCCTACTCAACAGTGAGCCAGCTCGGCTACATGTTCATAGGTGTCGGGGTAACCGCCTATTGGGCTGGTATATTCCACCTCATGACCCACGCATTCTTCAAGGCCTGTCTCTTTCTCTGTTCCGGCTCGGTGATTCATGCCATGAGTGGAGATCAGGATATGAGACATATGGGCGGGCTTGCTAAAAAGATGCCTGTCACCTATATCACCATGCTGTTTGCAACTATTGCCATTGCAGGATTGCCGCCTTTTGCCGGGTTCTTCAGTAAGGATGAGATCTTAGGCAAGGCATTCGCATTTCCGTATTATCCCATGGCAGGAAAGGTGATCTGGTTCTTAGGCACAGTAGGTGCGGGCGTCACAGCCTTTTATATGTTCAGGCTTATCTTCATGACCTTCCACGGAGAGTTCAGGGGAACAGAGGAGCAGGCTCATCACGTGCACGAATCTCCTCTGAATATGACCTTGCCCCTTATGATCCTGGCCACGTTCTCCCTTATAGGCGGTTGGTTTGGTATACCAGAACTTATTGGTGAAAAGCTCGGAGGTGTGCCAAATCTACTGGAACATTTTCTCGAACCGGTTTTTGAGCATTCCAATCACATAGTGGCTACTGTTGCACATCCACACCATGTAGCAGAACCCCTTGAATGGAGTCTCATGACAATGTCAGTAATTGTGGCCATCATAGGTATATGTCTGGCGTACTACATCTACATGGTCAGAGGCAAGGAGCTTCCCGAAAAGCTGGCAAAGGAATACGCCTCCCATTACCAGCTCATATATAACAAGTACTATGTGGATGAAATATATGAATTGATGATAGTATGGCCCATTTACTACCTGTCGGTATTGCTATGGAAGGTGGTGGATGCCTTTATGATTGATGGTATTGGGGTTAACGGACCCGGATGGCTGGTAAAACGGCTGTCTGCAGGTTCCAGGCTGGTACAGAATGGCTACGTGCAAACCTACGGGGCATTTATGCTCATAGGCCTCGTCGGCATGATCTGCTTCTATCTGTACCGATAGGATATGGTAGACATTTGTATGACCTGGAAGGCGAGGGCAGCGGTTTCCTTGGGCATGAGATCATGAATAAGAAGAGGAGATAGGGGATTCCATGAATGCACCCATTTTGACATACGTAACCTTTTTACCCCTTTTCGGGGTGCCCTTCATACTGGCTATGTCTCAGAAGAGTGATACGGGTAAAAACATCATCCGGGGTATCGCTCTGGCAATAAGTATTATTACCTTTATTGCCTCACTGAGAATCTATTTCGCCTTTGATCCGTCCATAGTTGGTTTTCAGTTCATCGAGGACCATCCCTGGATCACGAGTTACGGCATTCACTATCATATGGGCATGGATGGCCTCTCATTTTGGCTGGTCCTTCTGACCACCTTTTTGACACCATTGACAATCCTGTCCACGTGGAAGGCCATAGACAATCGTGTGAAGGAATTTCAGATCTCGATGCTGGTCCTTGAGACGGCAATGCTCGGGACCTTTGTGGCCCTGGATATGTTCCTGTTCTATGTGTTCTGGGAAATCATGCTTATTCCCATGTATCTCATAATAGGTGTCTGGGGCGGTGAAAGAAGGATTTACGCAGCCATCAAGTTCTTTCTTTATACAGCAGTCGGCTCACTGTTGATGTTGGTGTGTATCATCGGTCTGGTCTACTTCCATCATCAGCAGACAGGTGAGATGACCTTCAACCTGCTCTCCCTTTACGGAACGAGCATACCTCGGATTTACGAGATACTGTTTTTCGCAGCCTTTGCTTTGGCCTTTGCCATCAAGGTGCCCATGTTTCCATTGCACACATGGTTGCCAGACGCGCACGTGGAAGCACCAACCGCTGGTTCCGTGATCCTTGCGGGTATATTGCTCAAGATGGGAACATACGGCTTCTTCAGGTTTGCTATGCCGCTTTTCCCGGAAGGCTCGGCATATTTCACGCCGCTTATAATCACATTGTCTGTGATAGGCATCATATACGGCGCCTTGGTGGCCATGGTACAGCCAGATATAAAGAAGCTCGTGGCGTATTCGTCTGTTTCTCACTTGGGATATTGCATGTTGGGTTTGTATGTCCTTACCAGGCAAGGTGTTGAGGGATCTGTGCTCCAGATGATCAACCATGGTATTTCTACCGGCGCCTTATTCCTCTTGGTGGGCGTGGTATATGAAAGACGCCATACGAGGTTGATAAAAGAGTATGGTGGAATCGCAAGGGTCATGCCCATCTATTCTACCATCTTCATGATAGTAACCTTGTCATCTATAGGATTGCCAACCACCAATGGTTTCATAGGTGAGTTTTTGATACTGTTGGGCACCTTCAAGGTAAACAAGCTCGCAGCAGTGCTTGCGGCATCTGGTGTCATCCTCGGAGCGGTATATATGTTATGGATGGTTCAGAGGGTCTTTTTCGGTGAGGTTACCAATCCGAAAAACTTTCACCTTCCAGACCTGAATATAAGGGAAATCGCCTATCTTGCTCCACTAATAGTGTTGATATTCTGGATAGGGCTTTATCCCAATTTCTTCCTGAATAAGATGCACCGCTCGGTAGACCATTTTATCAGTCAGGTAAAAATCGAGTCAGCAGAACCAACGTCTCATGTCCAGGAGGCCAGCAATATTGAGCTGCCTGGCGTTACAGTTGCATTGGCCAAGGAGTAAATAGGTATGAACGATCTTACTTTCTCATTTGACTTGTTTCACCTGTGGCAGGTGACTGGAGGTCAGCTAATCTTGATCCTGGCCGGTCTTGTATTGATTTGCGCCGACATGGCTATGATGAAACAGGACGAAGCGGTGCGAAGCAAAAGGCTTGGGTGGTTGACAGTGATAATATTTGCTCTCACCGCCTCGCACATGATGTCTCGTGAATGGGATCTTCACAACACGGTCTTCATGGGCATCTTTTCTGCGGACAAGTTCAGTATATTCGTATCCATCGTGATGGTGATTTCCGGCCTGTTGGCAGCCCTAATGAGCATAGGCTACCTGGAGAATAACCAAGTGATGAAGGGTGAGTATTATATCTTGCTGGTCTATGCTGTTGCAGGGGCAGTGGGCTTGGTTCAGTCGGTGGATCTCCTTATGATGTTCATCACCTTGGAGGTTATGTCCCTGGCCATATACGCATTGGCTGCCTTTTTGAAGGGCGATCAGTATTCCCAGGAAGGCGCTTTGAAATATTTCCTTCTGGGAAGTTTTGGTTCTGCGATATTCCTTTTTGGAGTGGCCTTGATTTACGGCGTGACTGGCACCATCAATCTCACTAAGATCGCTCAGGTTTTGGCTGGTGGGTTATACCAAAATCCTGCTATTCTTCTTGCCTTCGTTATGCTCATGGCCGGCTTATTTTTCAAGATGGCAATGGTGCCGTTCCATATGTGGACGCCAGACGTGTATGAAGGCAGCCCCTCGGTGGTGACAGGGTTCATGGCTACAGCAGTGAAGGCAGCTGCGTTCGGTGTTTTCGTCAAATTGCTCTTTGTATCCTTTTCACCAATATTGAGTCAAAGTGGTCAGCCAGACTTTAGTAACACTGTCAATCTGGCAGCCCTTGGAGCATATTGGAAGCCTGTGGTTTGGTGGACTGCGCTTCTTACCATGTTCTTTGGCAACCTCATTGCGGTTTCACAGCAGAACGTGAAAAGGATGCTGGCATATTCCTCCATAGCACATGCAGGCTATATGGCCCTGGGCATCCTTGCAGCAAATGGTGAAGGCAGAATGGGCATACTGTTCTACCTGTTTGCCTACACATTGATGAATATAGGTGCATTCGGTGTGGTTTATGTAATTGATGGCAAGGAAAGAAACGCCCAAACCTTGGACGACTACCGTGGTTTAGGCTACAAATATCCAGCCCTGGGATTTCTCATGGGGCTATTTCTGGTGGCTATGGCCGGGTTGCCGCCTACAGCTGGTTTTATAGCAAAATTCTATGTGTTTTCGGCTGCCATTAAGGAGGGTTACTTTCTGCTGGCAGCCCTTGGTGTACTTACCAGTGTCATAGGGGCTTATTACTATCTCAGGGTCATTTACATGATGTACATGAAAGAGGAAGTACGCGAAGTGGTGCGGGGGCCCGTGGCTGCTCCTACTGTTATAGCCCTTGTCATTACTGCATTAGGCGTACTTTATTTAGGAATATTGCCCGAAAAGCTTGCAACGATTGCTGACATTGCTCAACAGAGTTTGTCTATGATCTTTTAACCTGAACTACCCAAATATGAATAAAAAAGGCATCAAAGACTGGTGCCTTTTTTTATTTGATTTTTCCTATCTGAGAATCTGCCTGTAAACCGTATCATAGGTCTTCACCATACTCAAAAGAAGGGTTCTGCATCGTCTGTTCGGTGTGGAGTAGGCTAGAGAAATCACGCCTCCAAGCAGATGAAGGGGGTTAGTGTAGTGTGCCAGTAGATTTTTTATGGTTCCATGTCTATTTTTTGTGTAACTTTTCATGATCCTATGGGCCTTTGTTATAGGTTCTTATAATTCTTTTCGGCCTTAGGAGATTTATTATCCAATAAACCTGTTTTAAGCTCTAAAAGGTGCATCTATGGGGCGTTTTATCAGAGTAAGTGGTGCACGCCAACACAATCTTAAGGACATCTCAGTCGCTTTTCCCATTGGTATGTTGACTGTAATCACAGGGGATTCCGGGTCGGGTAAATCAACACTGGCCCAGGACGTGTTATATCAGGAGTCTCGCAGGAGATATCTGGCCGCACTTACAGGTGAGGTAGAAGAAATCGTTGCACCAGAAGTTGACCTCCTCGAGCCTGTTCTTGCAGCTGTAGCCGTGAACCAATTCTCGCTCAACAGAAATCCAAGATCCACTGTAGCAACCTATACTGGACTTAAACAGGTGCTAAAGGGGATACTCTCCCTTGCAGGCCGATTTCACTGCAGTGAATGCGGGCGCCCTATAGAGCTCAGAACCAGGGAAAACGTGTTGAGGCAACTTGCCACGCTCAATAGAGGAACCCGTCTTACCATCAAGGCACCTGTGTTGACCGAGGACAAGGAGTCCGTGACCAATGTTCTTGAAAAGTGCGCTGCTCAAGGCTTTTTGAGATGTCAAATAGGGGATCAGGTCTACTATCTAGAAGATCTTATTTCCAGGGATAAGGTGCCTCAAGGCACGGTTCAAATGATCATCGACAGAATAGTGATAAAGGCTGGTAGTAGCCAGAGGATAGCAGATTCTGTGAGGCAGGCGGTGGATTTTAGCAAGGGGATATCAGAGATAGAGGTGGTGGAAAAAGAATCTGTTAGGCCTTTAACAACGCAATATACCATAAGGTTCAGTGAGGTGCCTTATTGCTTTGAATGCGGTGTGGTCAATGGATCACGCTCCAGTGGAAAAGGGAGTAATCCATCTTCTATCAAGAACAGCAATGCCGTTTGTAAAAAGATAGATGGTCTTGGATTAGAAGATCTTTTATCCATGACTATAAACGACTTGAAACAGCTTATGTCAAAGTGGATTCGTACCTGGAAGAGGGATCACCGGCCGGAATTTAAGACGGCTGCACAAACGGTTGTGGAAGTCAGTAGCCTCCTTGAAACCTTTGTGGCCTTGGGGCTTGGCTACCTGAGGCTCGATACACCTATACGTAGTCTTTCCTCTGGCGAAAGGTTGAAGGTAAGGATTGGGAATGCATTGGGCAGGCGCCTATCTGGTATTCTATACATTTTGGATGAGCCTATGTCAGGGCTCAGTGCAGGCGAAAAGAAGGTGGTGTCCAAGCAGATACTCAGATTGAAGGAAGCCGGGAATACGGTAGTTGTAGTGGAACATGACCGGGCCTTCATCAAGTCCTATGCTGATTATGTAATAGAGCTAGGCCCCCAGGCGGGAGAAAAGGGAGGCGAGGTGGTTTATGAAGGGCCTGCTGAGGAATACATCCGGCTCAATGCCAGTGATTGGTTGGCATCCAAAGGGCCTGAAGTCGAGAATACTAAAGGGTTGGCTCAAACACAAGTGGCGGGAGATAGCTTAGACCAAGCAGAAACCATTACTCTGGATATAGAGCCAGGTGCCTTTTTGAAACTTAAAAGAGTCAAATTGCCCTTAGGGAGGCTGATAACCCTTTACGGCCCGTCTGGATCTGGAAAATCGGCCTTGGCTCAGGCCCTTTTTCAGGCCCTGAGGGCCCAGTTAGATTCTGGGGACCAGGGGGCCAAAAAGATTTCAAAGGCCACTGGCACTTTTTCTTCTAAGCCATTGATAGGCCAGGTATGGTACATGGACGAAACGTTGCCCAAGGGCTCACGCACTTCGGTTGTGGCCACATCCATAGGCGTTTATAGGCATATAGCTACCCTGTTTGCAAGAACCCCAATGGCCAGAGCCAGAGGGTTTAATGCCTCCTATTTTAGCCTTTCCAAAAAGGGAGGACGCTGTGAAAAGTGCAAAGGCACAGGCATGCTCTTGATAGAGCCTGAATTTCTGCCTCCCATCCGATTTGTGTGTGACAGCTGTGGTGGGCTTTGTTTCAATCAGGACGTACTGTCCATTGAATACAAGGGAGTCGATCCCGGTCAGATGTTAAAGATGACTGTAAGTCAAGCGGTTACTTTTTTCCGTAATATTAAGGCCATAAGACAACCACTCGAGGTTCTGGAAAGAACGGGGCTGGGATACCTTTCGTTGGGCCAGCCCATAACCACTCTTTCAGGTGGCGAAAGGCAGCGCCTAAAGCTTGCTTCTGTGTTGGCTAAAAAGAGAAGTGCCATAAGGGGCTTTTTTATCCTGGACAACGTGAGCCGGGGATTGAGTTCAAGGGATATCCTAAACCTTATAAGGCTACTACTGGAATTGACAGAACAAGGTCATACAGTACTGGTTGTGGAGAATAAGAAACCTTTTCTGGAATGCTCTGGATGGACCATGGAAATGGGGCCTGGAATGGGTCCAGAAGGCGGCATGATTACCTATCAGGGCCGTTTCAGACCAGAAAGGGCCTGACAAGGGTCAGGACTCTTCGCTGTTGGATCCTTGCTCCTCGAGTCTTTTCCTGGTGAGGACGACTTGAAATACCAGGAGAAAGAATGCTATTGGCACAACTGATAGGCCGATGAATATCCCAAGAATAGAGAAGGCGCCAGGGAACTTTTTCAGAAATGTGACTATTATAACCCCAGCAAGAATGAGTCTTGTCAATACACCGATATAATATACTAGGGCAGTTTTGAATTTTACGATCCTGTTGGTGTCTCTGAATGTGCCGATTATGTTCAGATTCGCAATGATTCCGCCTAGCAGTATGCCCTTAACCCCTTGGGGAGTCCACCAGATATTGGCGGCAGCCACTTCCAGGAGCAACATTGCCCAGCACGTTATGATGAAACGTTTACCCAGGCCCTTGTCTATATTTCCCTGCCAGATCAACATTATTTATTTTGACTCTTTTTCTTTTTGCTGACGTTCCCGGCGCTCCTCATCCCTTTTCATTCTGCCGCCTAATACGTAGAGATTTCTGATGCCTCCAGCAAGTCCAAAAAAGAAGAAGATTATTGTCATCCACGGATGCGTCTTGCCGTGGAATACGTCCTTGTCGAGCCAGTAGCCAAACCACACTCCTGCAAAGGTGGAGAATACCATGGCAGAAGCCATGTATGAGACACGGCTTAGTTGTCTGAGAAGGTTATGAAGATGTTGTTTGGTTTCTGGTTCCATTTGCCAATAAAAAAAGCGGTGTTTCTATCCACCGCTGAATATAAAGATTTGTATAACAGCTGCCCAACAAAATGAATTGGGCAGCTGTATTTGCCTTTTGTTGTTATCCAAGGAATGGATTTGCGTACAGAGCAATCAGACCGATAACGAGAGCGTAAATGGTGAATGTTTCGATAAGAGCAAAGGTAATGAACATGGAAACTGTCAGTTTACCAGCAAGTTCAGGGTTCCTGGCAGTACTTTCAAGAAGACCGCGTGCACACTGTCCCATGCCAGCGCCACATCCGCCACCAGCGCCGCCAACTGCAAGACCAGCCGCTACGAGGGAAGCAGCCATGATCAATGGTGTATTGGCACTCGCTCCACCCTCTCCAGCAGCAAGAGCAACTGCGCTCATTGCCAAAACAAACAGCAGACTAAGTCCTGAAATGATTAAGCTTTTCCTTTTCATCAAACTCCTCCTTTGTATAATTTATCCTATAAAAATTTTAATGTGCTTCTGCCATTGCCTCTGCACAATATGTTACAGGCAGTACCACGAAAATAAAAGCCTGCAGCAAACAAACCAAGACACCCAGGAGCATAATTGGCAGCGGTGCCAGATATGGTCCTGCCATTGTAAACAAAAGTCCCAGGAGCATTTCCTTTGACATCATGTTGCCAAAAAGACGAATAGACAGTGATGCTATACGTCCTGCATGGCTGAAGGTCTCAACTACCAGAAAGAATGGAGCCATCACTTTGATGGGGCCCATGAAATGCTTTATGTATTTTACCCCGTGAAACCTTATTCCAAGTGCGTGGTATGTCACAATTGCTATCAAGGTGCAGCCTAAGGTGACATTCAGATTGGCTGTGGGAGACATAAAGCCTGGAATAAGTCCCATGTAATTGGAGATGAAAATGAGAAATCCGAAGGTAGCGACCATAGGATAGATGATCAGCATTCTTTCTCTGCTGCCCACCTGTTCGGTAACAAAATCTTCCAGGCCTTCCACATACATCTCCATGACGTTCTGCATACCTTTGGGCACCATCTCAAGCTTGCTTGTGGCTGCCTTTGCAATCAGGATACAGATGATCATGGCAAGATAACTGTACTGCATGTGAGGCGCCAGGATCTGATCCAGCGGCCCTCCCTGCCCAGGCGTACCATAGGCTGGAAGCCCCAGAGCATTTAGTATGATAGGTAAAAAGAGTAACGGATGTTCCATGGCTATGATGCCTCCTCCATTAATTGATTATAAACTCTACGGATATTCGGCTCACACCGCTGCAGACTGTCTGTAATTTATGGGAATCGTTGATTGAGGCCTCTCCTTTTCCCCACAAATACAATCGGCCGGGTCTTTTGAGACACCTGACGGCCGATTATTGGCGCCGGTTGAGAGCATATTCTCCCTGGTTTCCCTATCCCTGTTCAAAAATTTATTCCATTTTTCCCAGTACTAACTGGAATTTCAGCCAGTTACTGACTGAATCAATCCTCATTTTATTGTAAAAACACACCACGCTGAGGACCATTACTTGCGTTCCAGTTTTTATCATAAGGCTTGTAAGGTGTCAATAGCAAATAGTCAGCTGTTCTTCAATTGGGTGAATGCTGATTCAGCAGCACTTACTGTGAATTCTATGGCGTCCCAATTGAGGGCTAGTGAGACGAAAGCTGCTTCAAATTGAGAAGGAGCCAGCCATATGCCTTCTGACACCATGTGCCTGAAAAATTTGCCATACATCTCGGTATCCGACTTCATGGCATCCTGGAAGTTCTTTACAGGTGCCTGCAGGCCAAAAAAAGTAGTCATCATGGATGCAATACGCTGATTGACACATGGAATGCCATGTTTTTTGGCCAGTTCCACCAAGGCCTCAGCGAGATAATCGGTTTTTTCCTTCAAGGTTTCATAAGTGCCTGGTCTCTCCAGTACCTCCAAGGTAGCGATACCTGCAGCAGTGGCCAGTGGATTGCCTGAAAGAGTTCCTGCTTGGTAGACCGGACCAGATGGAGCTATCTGCTCCATGATTTCTTTTCTACCTCCATATGCACCTACAGGAAGCCCTCCTCCTATTATCTTGCCAAGACAGGTAAGATCAGGGTTGACCCCAAAGTATTCCTGGGCGCCGCCAAGGGCCAAGCGGAACCCAGTGATGACTTCATCAAATATGAGGAGGATATCGTGCTCCCTGGTCTTTTCCCTGATGAATTGGAGATAGCCTTCGTCTGGGAGTATCACTCCCATGTTCGCCGGTACAGGTTCCATGATGACAGCAGCGATCTGCTTGCCTTCCTTCTTCATCACTTCTTCAAATGCAGTCCTGTCGTTGAATGGAATGGAGATGGTGTTGGCCACTATCTCTTGGGGTACTCCTGGGCTTCCTGGTATGCCAAGTGTTGCTACGCCTGAACCAGCCTTTACCAGGAAAGAATCGGCATGTCCGTGGTAGCATCCGTCAAACTTTAGTATCTTCTTTCTGTCTGTAAATCCGCGGGCCAGCCTTATGGCGCTCATGGTGGCCTCGGTCCCAGAATTGACCAGTCTGACCTGTTCTACAGAAGGAACCAGGTCAACGATTTTTTGGGCCAGCACTACTTCCCGCCACGTGGGAGCCCCAAAACTGGTGCCTTCGCCAAGGGCCTCGGTTATGGCCGAGACCACATGGGGATGGCTGTGGCCTAAAATCATGGGCCCCCATGAACAGACGAAATCTATATAGGAGTTCCCGTCAGCATCATAGAGGTAGCACTCTTCTCCCTTTTCTATAAAGAGGGGGTCGCACCCTACTGAATTACAGGCCCTGACTGGACTGTTTACACCGCCTGGAATCACCTCTTTTGCCTTCTGAAAGAATTTGTTAGAAAGGATGTGGTTCATGGCCAATTGGTTTCCTCTGCTCATCTTCTTGTTTTCCCCAGGACCTGATCCTGTTTGGCAAAGTTTGGACCGTATTGGCCAACCCAGAATCAGACCAGGGTATTAATATGGTAGAATGATGTTTAGTCGGTCTGTTCTTTGGACCGACTATTAAGCACAATCTACTCTGTTGTTCCTTTACCTTTCAAGATGAGAATTTTACTTTCATTTATCTTTTCATCCATATTGCTCCTGGGACTTCCTGCGGCAGGCATATTTTTGAGTGGGCAGCCAGTTGAGCAATACATGGAATTCCCACCTCTTACGAGATACGTGAGACATGCTGGCCCATCCTGGTTGGTGTTTGCTGTGCTGTTTGTCTCTATATCCGCCTTTTTATATCCATTCCTCAAGAGATTTCTGGAAGCCTCTCCAGGCCATGGATCACTGGGGCAAGATCAAAGGTCGTTTCCATGGTGGGGGAAAGGTGCCCTGTTCATATGTGTCATCTCGTGGGTACTGGCATGGACCCGCTTTTCATGGTTTAGGCCATTTCAGCCTTATACGTTTATACCTTTGTGGTTCAGTTTTGTATTTTTGGTTAATGGTCTCAGCCACTGGCGTACTGGTTCAAGCCTTTTGGAAAGGGCTCCAGTGGGCTTTGTCCTCCTTTTTCCAGCCAGCAGTATATTCTGGTGGTATTTCGAATACCTCAACCGTTTTGTCCAAAATTGGTATTACGTTGGCATAGACGATTTTAGCACTATCCAGTACGTGGTTACCGCTTCTGTTTCTTTTTCCACAGTTCTTCCTGCTGTGCTGTCGGTGAACGAGTTTTTAAAGGGTTTTGGCAGATTTGAAAATGCCTTTGAAGATTTTGCCCCTTTGAATCTCAGGACGCCAGGCATAGTTGCCGCCTGTGCCCTCTTGTTATCGTCCAGCGGGCTCATAGCTATCGGGATATTGCCGGACATACTTTTCCCCCTCTTGTGGACCGCTCCCCTTATAATAGTTACAGCTATAAATTTCTTTTTGGGTATTCCAACCGTTTTTGAGCCACTGGGCAAGGGTTCTTGGACTCCAGTGTGCCGACTGGCTGCAAGCGGCCTTATTTGTGGCATCTTTTGGGAGATGTGGAATTATTTCAGTTATGCAAAGTGGATTTACTCCATCCCCTTTGTGAGCCAACTGAAGATATTTGAGATGCCACTACTGGGCTACGCAGGATATCTGCCATTTGGCCTTGAATGTGCAGTTGCAGGGTCTTTTGTGATGGGTCTTCAGGATATCTTGGAATCGAGGGCTCCTTTGATGGTCAGGAAGTGTTCTCCAAAGGCTTAGTGTTGGTCTGTATTGATTGACAATGGTAAACATGTTAGCCTCCCAATTGTCCTTTTAGCCTGCAACGGCATAATTTTTCAGGAGTTTCAAAATGGAATTTGAGGCAGTAATAGGTCTGGAAGTCCATGTCCAGTTGAAGACCAGTAGCAAGATATTTTGTTCCTGTTCCACGGAATTTGGGGCACCTCCCAATACACACACATGTCCAGTTTGCCTTGGCATGCCTGGGGTCCTCCCAGTACTGAACAGGAAGGCTGTGGAATATGCGTTGAGAATGGCTATTGCCACCAATTGCAAGATAAACAGAACCAATATCTTTGCCAGAAAACACTATTTTTATCCCGATCTACCAAAGGGTTACCAGATATCCCAATATGAACTTCCCTTGGCTGAGCATGGCTGGATAGACATCGAGACAGACAAGGGCCAGCGCCATATAAGAATAAACCGTATCCACATGGAAGACGATGCCGGCAAACTCATTCATGATGAGAGCAGGCCAGTCAGCTTTGTGGATCTCAACCGGACAGGAACTCCACTCATAGAGATTGTCAGTGAGCCTGATATCAGGTTTCCAGAAGAGGCTTCAGCTTATCTGAGAAAGATTCGTCAGCTCGTGAGGTATCTGAAGATTAGCGACGGAAACATGGAAGAGGGAAGCTTAAGGTGCGATGCCAATATAAGTTTAAGGCCCAGAGGCGAGAAGGGCCTTGGAACCAAGAGCGAGCTCAAGAACATGAATTCCTTTAAACATGTTCAAAAGGCCTTGGAATACGAGATCAGGAGGCAGACGGCATTACTCCTCGATGGAAAAGAGATAATTCAGGAGACGAGGCTTTTCGATGCAGCCAAGGCAGTGACCCATTCGATGCGTGGCAAGGAAGAGGCCCACGACTATCGCTATTTTCCTGATCCAGACCTTGTTCCCATAAGCATAGACGACCAGTGGCTGAAACATGTATCCGAAACGATGCCAGAGCTACCCGACAGGAAAAAGGAACGATTCATCAAGGAATACGGACTACCAGAATACGATTCTGGTGTGCTCACCGCTAACGCGGATCTTGCAGAATATTTCGAAAAATGTGTGGCCCTTTTCCCCAAGGCCAAAAAGGTCAGCAATTGGATAATGGTGGAACTTTTAAAGCTCCTCAAACACGAGGAGTCAGACATAGGATCATGTCCAGTCACCCCTGAGGCACTGGCAGAACTTTTGAGCCTCGTGGAAAAGGGTGAGATCAGCGACAAGATTGGCAAGAAGGTCCTGGAACAGGTATTTGAGAAAGGTGGCTCTCCTTCTCAGATCGTAGCGGAGCAAGGGCTGGCCCAAGTCAGCGATGCAGGAGAACTTCAGAAGATCGTAGAAAAGGTGCTTGAGCAAAATCCGGCTGAGGTGGAAAAGTACCGGTCAGGAAAGAAAAAGGTATTCGGATTCTTTGTGGGGCAGGTGATGAGGGAAACCAGAGGCAAGGCAAACCCGAAGACCGTAAACGAGCTCTTAAGAAAGCTCCTGGATTAAAACAGCAATGAAAAAGATCATACGGGTTTTGAATGAGGCTGGCAGCAAGGTTTGCCCCATGAGATGGGAAGACGGTGAATTCTATCTCCTGGATCAGAGGAGGCTACCCTTCGAAGAGACATGGTTGCCCTGTCGCAGCATGGTGGACGTTTTCAATGCCATTGGTGACATGGTGGTCAGGGGAGCGCCAGCAATAGGGATAACAGCCGCCTTTGGAATGGTGCTCTCTCTGAGGGAAGGGTTGAAAAAGGATAAAAAGGACATCTTCGCTTACGTGCATTCTAAAGGTAAAGAACTTAAAGAGGCCCGCCCCACCGCAGTCAATCTCAGGTGGGCGGTGGACAGGATGCTCAATGCCTTATCAGATGCAAAGGGGGACCTGGTCAAGGCTGCAGAAGATGAAGCCCTCTCCATTTGGGAGGAAGATGTTCGTGCAAATATAGAAATGGGCCGGCTTGGAGGTGAGCTGCTGCCTGATAGCGGAGGCCTTCTTACACACTGTAATGCAGGCGCTCTTGCCACAGGAGGGTATGGGACAGCTCTTGGTGTTGCCAGGGGGGGGATCAAGTTGGGCAAGGATCTTACGGTCTTTGCAGACGAGACAAGGCCCTGGCTCCAGGGGGCAAGGCTTACCGTCTGGGAGCTGATGGAGGATGGGATTCCTGTTGTTCTCAATGTGGACAATGCCTCTGGTTTCCTTATGCGGACTGGACGAATAAGTGCGGTGGTGGTAGGCGCAGACAGAATTGCGGCAAATGGAGATGTGGCCAATAAAATCGGCACATACAACGTGGCCGTCCTTGCCAGGGATAACGGCATTCCCTTCTATGTGGCTGCTCCTGTGTCCACCTTGGATCCCTTGACACATACTGGCGATGACATACCCATTGAAGAGCGGGCTTCGGAAGAGATCACCACCTTTTCTGGAATCCAGACAGCACCAGAACACACAGTGGTTGTAAATCCTGTTTTTGATATTACACCATGGGAGTATATTACTGCAATCATAACAGAAAAGGGGGTCCTGAGACCTCCTTATGAGTCGTCCATTGCCAAGGCCTTATCTGCATAAATTTATTGGCAGTGTGGTAGATTGTCTCGATGCCTTTACAGCAGCACTTTTCATCTTTGAGCCAGACAAGAAGAGGCTCAAGCTTGAGGCCTTTCACAGCTTGTCCGATGCGATTGTCCCTGAGGCTGTAATAGAGGAGGGCAAGGGGTTTTTGAGCTGGGTCATGAAGCACCAAAGGCCAGTGCATGTGCCTCGATTCAACAGGGACAGCGTAAGCCTTGGTTTTTACAATAAGGATGTCGGGCTTAAATCCTTTTTGGCCGTGCCACTTCCTGATGAGGCAGGGGTGCTTTGTGTGGACAGCAGGTCCAGATACGCCTTTTCAGTAAAACATGAGCGTATACTCCATGCCCTTGCTGAAACAGCTTGTCAGTTGCTCAAGGCTGAAAGGAATAGAGGCCTTCTCGATTTTTACGCCAGAGTCATGAAATGGCAGATGGCTTCGTACGAGACCCATGAAGAGGCCTTGGTCGATTTGTTAAATGCCCTCGATTTTGAAGTGGCGATAGTTGCTCGTCACCTTGTGGATACGTCATTTATTGTGGTAGAGGATATCCTTAAAGGAGAAGGAAGGGCTGGCCAGTCCCTCATTGGTGAAAAAATTCCCTTGAGCCAAGGCATTGCTGGATGGATTGCAAAGCACGAATCCAGCATCCTCCTGGAAAGGCGCAGAAGGGATTCTGAAAGAGGTTACCTGTTGAGGTCGGGAGAACCATTCAAATCTGGACCAGTGGTGGCAGCCATATTTTGCCCAAATGAAGGTGAGGGGCTTGGCATGAATTACTGTTTTGTATTCTCTGGGAGTGCCGATGTATCCAAGTGGCCAACCGATTTTTTGCAGGTCATGGAATTTTTGCTGAAAGGTTTGTTGCCGTGGCATTAGGTGCACTAAAAAGGTTGATAAGGCAAGATGTTGCGCTAGACCTTGGTACTGCTAATAGTTTGATCTTTCTTCAAGATGAGGGTGTAGTTCTCAATCAGCCCACCACCGTTGCCATGGACAGGGATGGAAGGCTTTTGTCTTTTGGTGAAGAAGCCAAAAGGATTTTAGGGAAGAATCCTCCTGATATCAAGGTGGTGCGTCCCATGAGAGATGGAGTCATCAACGATTTTGAAGCAGTTGGACTTTTCATGCGCGCAATAGTGGAGGCTGCAAGGAGAATAAAACCCGTGTTTTCCTCAAAAATAGTCATATGTGTCCCATCTCAACTGACCCAGGTGGAGAAGCGCTTGCTCTTAGAAGCGGCAAGATCAGCAGGATTCAAAAAGATATTTCTAATCGAAGAGGTCATGGCGGCGGCTATAGGGGCGGGTGTGGATGTTTCTGCAAAAAGGCCATGTATGGTCGCTGACATAGGAGGAGGTACCACGGAAGTTGCAGTGATTTCAGAGATGGCATATCTTTTTTGCCATTCAAGAAGAGTGGCTGGAGACGAAATGGATCAGGCCATAATGGGCTATATGTTAAAGGAGTATGGCTTGAGGATAGGCCCGAACACTGCGGAAAAGGTAAAATGGGAAATCGGCTCAGCAACAGGTTTTGACGGGGCAAACAAATTGGCCATAGAGGTTGCAGGCCAGGATTTGAGACGATTGTCTCCCACTTCCGTGACCGTGGGAGGGCTTGAGATCCAGAAGGCCCTTTCGGATACGGTAGATCACGTGATCAGTGCCATCCAAGACTGTCTTTTCATGTTGTCTGAGGAACTGAGGCGGGAAATCGAACAGACAGGCCTTCTCCTGACTGGTGGGGGAAGCATGCTTAGAGGGCTTTCCGCCCTTTTGACCCAAAGGACTGGTGTGCAGGTCAGCCAGCCCATGTCTCCTCTTACCACTGTGGTTGAAGGTGCAGGCAAGACCCTGTCTGATTTTGCCTTTTTCAACCCTGTCTTCGTCAACTAAAAAATATGGATAACATAGCTTCTGATTCCCAAAGGGTCACACCCTTAATATCTGTAGTAATACCGGTGTTCAACGAGGCTGAAAATCTGCCTAAACTTCTTGAAAGTGTACATGCGAGCCTGGAGCAGATGGGAAAGCCCTTCGAGGTGATAATAATAGATGATGGAAGTACAGATGAAAGCGCAAAGATTCTGAAGGAATTGAAGGAGAGATATCCCCGACTGAAGATAGTGATATTCAGAAGGAATTTTGGGCAGAGTGCCGCCATGACAGCAGGGTTCGACCTTGCAAAAGGAGAGGTAGTGGTTTCCATGGATGGAGATCTGCAGAACGACCCTTCTGACATACCTCTGCTTCTTGAAAAACTCCAGCAGGGTTATGATATCGTAAGTGGCTGGAGGAAAGACAGAAAGGATACGTTCATTTCCAGGACCCTTCCATCAAGGATTGCAAATTGGCTCATCGGTAGGACCACAGGAATTAAGCTCCATGATTATGGCTGTTCACTCAAGGCTTACAAGAGAGAAATAGCAAAGAATCTTCTTCTCTATGGCGAGCTTCACAGGTTCATCCCCGTGCTTGCCAGCCTTCAGGGTGCCAGATATGCAGAGGTTGTGGTGAAGCATCATCCTCGGAGCAGGGGAAAGAGCAAGTATGGCATAGGCCGGACCTACAGGGTCATGTTGGATTTGCTCTTGATGTTGTTCTTTCAAAAGTTCGCCACGAGACCTCTACAGTTTTTTGGTCTAACCGGAGGCCTAATGTTGACATCCGGGGTGATAATCGAGCTTTATTTAACCTTTATAAAACTTTTCATGGGAAGGGATATCGGCAACAGGCCTCTGCTCATCCTGGGTGTGCTACTTGTCATATCAGGGCTCATCCTGGTGGGAATCGGTCTTTTGGCCGAACTCATAATACGCACCTATTATGAGGCAAGTGGCAAACACATCTATTCCATCAGAGAAATTATCGAATGATAGGTGTGTTGCTGTTCATGGGGTTTCTATCAGGGCTCGGCAAGGCCTCTCCCATCACCTAGACGAGGTGGCAGGTGTTTTATAGTCGATTACAAATTTTTGCCAGTTGTAAAGCTGGCATGGAGACACTGTGAAGGCCAAGGGCAAAGGCCTTTTCAAGATCTTTTTCAGGGCAGCAGTAAGCCTAGGGCTATTGTTTTGGCTCTTTCAGCGGGTGAATATAGAGGAGGTCCTATCCTCTTTTTCAACCATTGCGGCTTCTGTGTGGCTATCAGCCATGGTTTTGTATCTAACATCTCAAGTTCTAAGCAGTATACGGTGGTTCATGTTGGCCAGGGCCCTTGATTTTGGTGGTCGTTTCCTCACCTATCTCAAGTACTATTTTGTGGGTATGTTTTTCAATCTTTTCTTGCCCTCGGCCATTGGAGGAGACGTGCTCAAGGCTTTTTTCCTATCCAGGGGGGGCAATAGCAAGCTCAGGGCTACCTATAGCATTCTCTTGGACCGACTCTTTGGCCTCTGGGCGATGTTCGTGCTAGGTGCATTTGCTGCAATATTTTCTCCAGAGGTCCTTCCCTATAGGTTCCGCATAATTCTTTTGGCAAGTGCCTTGGCCATGACGCTTTTTGTGGCCTTCATGCCATTTTTTCAGAAACTGGTACGGCTTTTATTTCCTGTCTTCTCAGGACGTTTTGCCTGTGTTTTTCTGACTCTAAAAAGGCCATCAAGCCTGATCTCCGCCTTTTTGCTTTCCCTCATGCTCCAGTTTTGTGGTATGTACGCTGTGTATCTCCTATCCCAGGGCCTTGGGCTGGCGTGTCCTGCAACATTCTATTTTGCAGTCTTTCCCATGGTGGCAATACTTACTATTTTGCCCATAAGCCTTAGTGGACTTGGCATTAGAGAAGGAGGGTTTGTATATTTCTTGGGCCTTAAACATATTCCACCTGAAAAGGCCATTGCCGTGAGCCTCAGCTTTTTTGCCGTCCAGGCCGCTACTGCCCTTATTGGAGGAGTTGGGTATCTTGCAGGGGCTCACAAGGTTACTGTCATAAATAGCACAAATAGGGACGAAGATGCATAAAACAGGTGCGGACAGGGAAGCATTTTATACTGTAAGGGACGAGCTCCGTTGGCACAGGGTCTTTTTTCTATGCCTCATTGGAGTTACAGGCCTGCGGATCCTTTTTCTATATCTTTTCCCCTATGATCTGTCTCCAGATGAGGCATACTATTGGGATTGGTCCAGACATCTTTCATGGGGATATTACAGCAAGCCTCCAATGGTTGCCTGGTTGATAGCCCTTTCAACGTCGCTTTTTGGGGCAACTGAATTTGGCGTGAGGCTTCCTGCAACCATTCTCGGTACCTGTACACTCATGGGCTTGTATGTCGTTGGCTTCAGGATGTTTGATGCCAGGACAGGTTTTTTTGCAGCCTTGGTCTTTTTTGTCACCATTGGTTCTGCTGTCTCATCCATGATTATGACCATAGATGCCCCCCTTCTTTGTTTCTGGGCCATGTCAATGGTCTTGGTGTGGCAAGCATGGCAATCTTCCGCCACGGCAGAACCTGGAGGGCCTGCGCTTTTGTGGTGGACCATTGCCGGTGCTGTGGCTGGCCTTGGGCTTTTGAGCAAGCAGACCATGGTGGCCTTCACCCTTGGGACAATACTCTTTCTGGTTGTCAATGCGCGGACAAGAAGACTTCTAGGCAGCCTAGAGCCGTATCTTTTTCTTGCAGTCCAGATTTCTCTCATCTTCCCTGTCCTGGCCTGGAATCAGCAACACGGCTGGGTGACATTACAGCATACGGCACACCACTTCGAGACATCGTCAAGGGGTATGATTCCTAATTTCAAGACGTTTTTTGAGCTCTTGGCCACCCAAGCTGGTGTGGTGACTCCAATAATATTCGTCTTGGCCATTTTGGTATCCACATGTTTTTTCTGGAAGTTCATCAAGGGGCTCCTTTTGAAACAGAGAAGATGGAAGGGGATGCGAGAAAGGGAGACCTTTTTGCTTTTTATAGGGCTTTTACCCCTTGCTGCCATATTTCTGCTAAGTCTTAGACAGAGGATAAATGCAAATTGGCCTGCGCCTTTCTACCTCTCTTTAGGGGTGCTATTATCTGCATGGGCTATGGGCAAGACACGATGCAACGGATGGGCAGACAGACTAAAGGGCTTCTTTCCCCCAGGGATCTACTTGGGTCTTTTTTTGGTCGTTCTCTTCTATCTATTGCCCTGTTTCATGGGCCTTTTGGGCCTCAATGGCTCCAAGTTCGATCCTACTGTGAGACTCAGGGGTTGGCATGAGCTTGGAGCAGAGGCTGCTGAACTCATTCGTGGATTTCCAGAACCAGATAAGACCTTTGTCGTGGCGAGAAGACGCCAGACAGTCAGCGAACTGGCCTTTTATCTGCCAAAACAGCCTGAAGTTTACAGATGGAATGGCATGGAAAGACGTGTAACAACCCAATATGAACTCTGGCCAGGGCCAGTTGATAAAAAGGGTTGGGATGCATTAATAATAATCGGGAAGGACAAATTCCTCATGAAGGATCTCGTTGCCTGTTTCGAGCAGGTACAGTTTATAAAGCAGATAGATATACCCCTTGGCCACGGAACTAAAAGGTCTTTTATGGCCTATAGGGGAATAGAAATGAAACATTGGGCAGAATAATGACATCTCTTTTGCAAGAACTTCATTACCTGGATATCAAGCTTCTTATTTTGATCAATCATGCCAGGAATCCACTACTTGACCATGTGATGAAAAATGTGTCGGATTTTGGCCTCTTTTTCCCCTTTATTGCACTTTTTATCCTATACCGGCTCATCCGGGGTAAATCCACAGAAAGGGTAATGTGGATAGTGGGAATTGCAGCGGTAATATCGAGTGATACCTTGTGCGCCAGGATATTGAAACCCCTTGTAGGGCGCCATAGGCCCTTTTTGAGTATTGATGGCCTGTATGTGTTGAAGGGCTCCAGATGGATTCTTACCGATCCTGAGATAAGGGCCAGATTTGGGCCGAGCCTGTCGTGGCCTTCATGTCATGCAACCAATATGTGGACGGCTGCTTCTTACCTGTTGAGTTTTATGCCTCGGCTGGGCATCGTTGTGGCCATTTTTGCCTTCTTGGTCAGCTATTCCAGAGTATATCTCGGTGTACATTATCCTTTGGACTGCCTGGGAGGGTTACTGGTGGGTGCGGCTTGGGGCCTGCTTTTTTCCATGCTGGCAAGGGCCATTGATAGATATTTTTTTGAAGATTCCAATGACCTGTAATTCACTAAGGTTTGCGCAAGGAGCAGCCGATGCTTAACGTTTTGTCCAGACGGTTTTTCAGGCAGCAGAAGTGTGTGGCTTTGTTGCTGTTTCTGTGGCCATTGTCTGAACAAATTTGTTTCTCAAACAGGTTGTAATCTTTTGCATGAGGTGGAGATGCCAGGGGTTGGTGCTTGATTCGTCAAGCAACTATTCTGGTAGGTGGTCTACTCTACGATGTGAATTATTACTTTAAAAATTTCAGGAGGTGAAGCATCATGAGTGGAGAATACAACAAGGATTTTGAAAAGGCGTTGGCGATTGGACGTCCCCCCAACATCACTAGGCTGTTTCCCAACTCCAAGGCCCTTATCGTAAGTGGCAAGGTGATTGACAGGGCCCTTCTCAAGAAAGGCAAGGCCATGACTATTGCTGCAAATGCCAGGAATCATATCATCATCAGGGGCGTTGTTGCCGCTGCCCAAAGGGCCAATGCAGCAATCATAATAGAAATTGCAAGATCTGAAGGAGGCGCAAACGCCTATTGCGCCACAAATTATTGGAATCTTGCTCGTCAAGTGGACCAGGTATGCAATGAGCTTGGCATTACAGTGCCCATAGCAATTCATGCGGATCACTATGGCATAAAGAAGAAGGAAGATATACCGCCTGCGAAGATAGAGATCCCCACAATCTTTGAGGCGGGCATGACATCCATTGCCATAGATGCTTCACATCTACCAGATGATGAAAATCTCCTGGCCAATATAGAATTGAATCCTTTTGTTCCCAAATGGGCTGGTCTTGAGACAGAGGTCGGGGAAATCAAAGGCAAGGAAGGGCTTTCTACAGTAGAGGAGGCACTCTTTCTGATCCAAGGCCTGAATGCCCATGACATCTTTCCTGACTGGATAGCCTTGAATAACGGTACCACCCATGGAATACAGGCTAGTGACCAGGGAATTCAGGTAGACCTTACTGCCGAAATCCATGAGGCCCTCACTCCGTACAAGGTATCTGGGGCCCAGCATGGAACTTCTGGCAACAACTCAGAAAGGCTCAGGCAGATAGCTCAAAGGACAAGGACAACCAAGGCGAATGTGGCCACAGCTCTCCAGATGATCTCTTGGGGGGTTAAGGTTGATGAATATGGCAATGCGGTAACAGATGACAATGGAGAATTTATTAAATTGGAGGGCCAGGGAGTAACAGAAGAACTATGGGCTGAAATGAAGGCCTATGCGGAAAAGCAGGGCTGGAAGGGCGGCAACTACAAGAAACTCAATCTCCCCTTTGAGAACAAGATCATGGGGCAGCCTAAGGAGATCCGTGAGCGCATGGCTAAGGCTGTGGAGGATTTTGTCCATGAACTCCTGACCAACGTGTTCAATGCATCCGATACCGCACCTCTGGCCATTGAAACCATTTTAGAGGCTGGATCATATGATATCGGCCCCAAGGGTAGCAGGATAGAAGACCCTGCTGAATGGACCGAGGAAAAGATTCACCAAAAGGCAGCCGCCTTTCAGAAACCCAAGGGGCCAGCTGGTGATTTTGACGATTAAAGCCATATGAAGGGGCTTGTCCCAGGCTTTGAATGAGGATTATTGGCGGAGTCCTGAAAGGACAAAGACTTTTATGTCCCAAGGGGCAAAAGGTTCGCCCCACCACAGACAGGGCCAAGGAGGCCCTTTTTCAGATCCTTGAAGCAAGACATGGATTCGATTGGCCCAAGGTTCAGGTGATGGATCTTTTTGCCGGCTCTGGAGCACTAGGGATCGAGGCCCTTTCAAGGAGGGCAAGGCGTGCATTTTTTGTGGAAAGAGACCGGCAGGCCCTATATGTTATTGAAAAGAATCTGGAAAGTTGTAGGCTTGGCAACAAAGCAACGCTTATTAGGCAAGATGTCTTCAGTTTTTTGAGGCGAAAGGCCTTCAAGCCGCCTATTAAACCAGTGTCTTTGGTCCTTGCAGATCCACCTTATGGTAAGGGATATTCAAAAAGGCTTCTTGATCTCATCGCCAGGACCAACGGCTTAGTGGCGAATGGAGGAATCATCGTGGTTGAGGAAGACAAGAGGGCAGATCTACTGGTTGCAGTGCCAGGCAGTCACATGAAATTGGAGCTGCTCGAGAAAAGGTCATTTGGAGATACAGCATTTTTCTTCTACAGCGCCACTGCCCAAGGGGAAGATAACGGTTTATGTCCAGAATAATAGTTTATCCAGGCACCTTCGATCCAGTTACATATGGTCATATAGATCTTATCAACAGGGCTCTCAGGATATTCGATAAGGTTATAGTCGCAGTGGGCCGGAATCCTACCAAGGCACCTCTATTTTCCACGGAAGAAAGGCTTCAGATGATAAGGGATGCCATTCCTCCTGGAAAGCCTGTGGAACTTGAAAGCTTTGATTGTCTCCTTGTGGAGTTCGCCCGTACTCATGGGGCATGCGCTATCCTGAGGGGCCTTCGGGCCGTTTCTGATTTTGAGTTCGAGCTTCAAAGGGCTTTGATGAACAGGAAGCTAGACAGGGATATCGAGACAGTCTTTTTGATGACGGGTTTCAGATGGATATATATCAGCTCAACTATAGTAAAGGAAGCGGCACAGTTTGGAGGCTGTCTCGATGGCCTGGTGCCTCCACATGTAGAAGAGGCATTGAAGAATAGGTACAAGGAGCTGGCCTCTTCAAAGGAGTGTTTGTAAGGTTATAGGATCTACAAAAGCCCTTCTGATCTTTCTCCAAAGACCTCAGCGCTGAATACCAGTATCTGGGTATCTGGCATCTTCCAACATCCAGGCATCATGCCTGCCTTTAGGCATGTCTGGTCGAGGAAGGTATATCTGTCCCAGCCATACTCTGTTGCCACTTGAGGGAGCAGAACTCCACGGTAAGGGCCATTTATTATGTAAATGCCGTGTTTGCCTACCTGGATATCTTCCACGCTCGAAACAGGTTCAAGGGGCGTTAGTGCAGATATTTCTATATCTATTTCAGACAACTCTCTGGCCTCCAGGGGTTTGAAGCGCGGATCATTGAAGGCAGCAGAAATGGCCATGTCTGCAACGGTTTCATAGAGGGGTTTTTGTGATACAAAGTTCCCTATGCAGCCACGAAGCTGTCCATGCTTGTGAAGGGTGACAAAGGCCCCCCTTTTCTCCATGAGTCCAGGGCTTGAGATTGTGGGCAGCCTTAGCGCTTCACCCTTTAGCTCCGCCTCTATGGCAGCCCTTGCTATCTTGAGTAGCGTTACCCGTTCTTCCCTTGTGAGAGCCATGCCTGACCTCCTATAACCTCCAATAACGGATGTTTTTTTCAGGAAAATCCTTCTTGCTGAACATACTTTTTACATCCACTACAACTGCCTTGTCGGGTGTCAGGATCTTTTTGATCCTTTCAGGTCCGTTTTTAATATAATCACTGTGGGCAACTGCCAAAATCACTGCGTCTGAATTTGACGGTAACTCTTGGAGGAGTTTCAAACCGTAAACCGCTTCCGCCTCTTTGGATTCAGCAATGGGATCGTGGACAAGGGGGTCTATGCCATATTCCTTGAGTTCCTCTATGATGTCCAAGACCTTTGTGTTTCTGATGTCTGGGCAGTTTTCCTTAAATGTCAGCCCCATAATTAGGACTCTAGCTCCTTGGACCCGGATGCCGGCATGGATCAATTCCTTCACTGTCCTCTGGGCGATATAGGCGCCCATGAAGTCATTTATCCTTCGGCCAGCCAGGATGACCTCTGGCCTGTATCCAGTTTGTTGGGCGCAATAGGTGAGATAATATGGGTCTACTCCTATACAGTGCCCACCCACAAGTCCTGGCCTAAACGGAAGAAAGTTCCACTTGGTGCATGCCGCATCAAGCACTGCCTTTGTGTCTATGCCGAGCCTATTGAATATTATGGCAAGTTCATTCATTAGGGCGATGTTTAGATCTCTTTGGGTATTTTCTATGACCTTTGCAGCTTCTGCCACCCGTATGCTCTTGGCCTTGTAAACACCCACATCCACCACGATTTCATAAGTGGATGCTATCTGCTCCAGGGTCTGTTCGTCTTGCCCTGCCACCACCTTTACTATCTTCCTGAGTGTGTGTTCCTTGTCTCCAGGGTTTATGCGTTCAGGTGAATATCCTATCTTGAAGTCCCTTCCACACTTAAGACCAGATGTCTCTTCTAGTATGGGCACGCAAACGTCTTCAGTCACTCCTGGGTAAACTGTGGACTCATAAACCACTATGGTGCCGGGTGTTAAGGATTTTCCCACAAGGCGGGTCGCCGATTCAATGTGTTTTAGATCAGGCAGGTGGCTCTGATTGATGGGAGTAGGTACGGCTACAATGACCATTTCTGCTCCCTTCAACTCGTCTGGATTCGTGGTGAAGGTGAGCTTGGTGGCACGTTTAAAATCCTCCTCCATTACTTCTCCTGTAGGGTCAAGTTGTTTCTTGAAGTTTTCTATCTTTTCCTTGGAGATGTCAAAGCCAATACAAGGGATCTTTTTCCCAAAGGCAACGGCCAATGGAAGTCCAACGTAACCTAAACCTACTACTGCTACTGAATCTACTGCCATGAGTGAATCCTCCTTTTGTGTGTCAGGGGGTATTGGACAGGCTAATCTTTTACGGTTTTCTCCAACATAGGGCCATCTCAAAGAAATTGCCATCTTGTCTATAGGCGGCCGCGGTCTTTGAAGACAACAATCCTCCTGATATCAGAACAATGTCTGCACCTGTTTTTTCGCGCACCTGGTCCTTGAACAAGATCCCCAATTTAGTGAATGAAAAAAACACATTTTTCATTCCCGAAGGTGGCAGAAAAAAGATTGCCATGACCATTTTAGAGACAGCCCATATTAACTTAATTGCTGTTGGCAAAAGAGACAATTTGAAATCTTTGATATCTATATCCATATGTTTATCGACAAATTTTCCATGCCAAATGAGATCATGGTTCATGTAAATGGTATCAGCATGATAAATTATACATAAAATCAATATATTATAAAGTGTAAAGCCTTTTCGCCCATTAAGAGGGAATTGCCGATTTTTATGTGAGCCAATTATTTGACATTTAAAAAAAATAACATAAAATAATACAATGAGAAAATGTCTTTAACGGGAAGTTGTTCCATCGGATCTTTTTACGTCTAATTAATCTTCAATTGTTATTTTTCAGGAGGAGAATATATGAGCTTTTCAAGCAAGGGAAACCATTGGAGTTTTTTGATCTCTTTCTTTTTTGTCTTATTGTGGGGTGGTAATGGGGTAATTCAGGCAGCTCCCTCTATAATTATAGATCCGACTGTTAGTCAGAATAGCGTTGTCCCGGCGATAGAAAAGATAAGTTACCCATGGGAAATGTTTGTAGTACAGCCCATTGAAAACGTAACGGATAATGACGTAGATGACATGTGCCCCTCCTTAAATAACGGCTATGCGTTTTGGTATCGCGAGGGCGAAGGTATTTATAGGTGGAAGACAAGTGAAGATGTGTCAACGGCATCCAAGGTGGTTGATACGTCCCTATGTGGTGGTATCTCTTCCTATGAAGACAAAGTCGCTTTTACTACATTTTTTGTTGCGAAATATTGGGATGGCTCCTCAGTTGGCACGGTGGCTCATAATACCTTGCCTCAGGTTTCTCTTTACGATGGTTCCATAGCCTTTTCTGAGGCAGATGGAAGTGATTTCGAGATTATAATACAAAACGGTCTTACCAGGCAGCAGATTACAAACGATGGTGTCTGGGACGCCTATCCATCTCTATATAACGGAACGGTCGCCTGGGAAAGTGACGTTCTGAACGCCCCTCAAATCTGGTATTGGGATGGACAGCACAAGATTCAGATAACAAACAACAATCAGCCTAATGAGGGTCCTTCCTTGTACGATGGCACCATAGCCTGGTTTGGTTACGACGGCGATGATTCGGAAATATATTATTGGAACGGGACCACCATTACCCAAATCACAAATGACAATGATGGCACAATGGATGAGTATCCCTCACTTTATGATGGAAAGATTGCTTGGCAGAGGAAAACGGCCAACGGATGGGAGATATTCTATTGGGACGGTACCTCCATAAAGCAGATAACAAATAATTCAGAGGACGACGAGCATCCGTGCCTATACAATGGTGCCATAATCTGGCGACACTACGACGGCCATGACTGGGAGATACAATATGCAGAGGTTGACGTTCCCGAGGTACCCACGGTTTCGACTCTTGCCGCAAGCTCTGTAACCCAGACTACAGCCATTATCAATGGCTCTGTAAATCCCAATGGACAGGCGACAACATATCATTTCGAGTGGGGTACTTCTACCTCGTATGACAGACAAACAGGAGACAAGTCCGCAGGTTCTGGTTCTAATGATGTAAATGTCTATGAAGGCCTCACTGGCCTTACGCCTGGAACAACCTATCATTACAGGTTGGTAGCCGTTAATCCATCTGGTACTGCCCAGGGTCAGGACAAGACGTTTACAACAGAGCCTATAGCCGTGGCCGTTCCAGTGGTTTCTTCAGGGGATGCAGATAATGTGACAGCCACCAGCGCGAGGCTCACAGGAACAGTCAATCCCTCTGGTGCCAGCACAGAATACCGGTTTGAATATGGAACCAACAGCACAAGTTATGGCTCTCACACTGGCTGGATCAGCGCTGGAAATGGTTCTTCTGAAATAGGTGTTGCAGTAGATATTGGAAACCTCAACCCCGGCACCACTTATCACTACAGGTTGGTTGCCAAGAATTCTGCCGGTACGACTGCTGGAGACGACAAGACCTTTACCACTGAAGTTGTCGAGAATCCCGAGGAGGATACTGCGAAACGGTTTACAGGTTGGTGGTACAATAAGAATGAGCCTGGAACTGGAGTCGCCATGGAGGTAAAAAATGGACATGTATACTTGGCATGGTTCACCTATGACGAGAATGGAACCTCGACATGGTATACTTCAGGAGGAAGTCTCGTAAATGATACTACTTATACAGGCGAGCTCTGGAAGTTTACAGGGTGGCCTTGGGGCCAGGAATATCAACACCCTGTCCGTTCCACAGTTGGTACTGTCACTGTGGTTTTCCAAAAAGGTTCCAACGATATGGTGTTTTTCAACGCCAGCGTGAACGGCAAGACCGAAGCTGCGACCCTCACCAGTTTCATGGCAGATTTTTCTCCAGGTGACAAGGATTCGAGAGACCTGAATGGCTGGTGGTGGGATCCTACACTGGATGGCACAGGGTTCTTCTTTGATGCCAGAGGGGGTAAGATGGCCATGGTATGGTACAACTACCGAGCTGACAACAGCCCCAGGTGGTGGACCTCAGATGGTTCTTTCCCCGACGGGTCTAATGTCTACAATGACATGCTTGATGGGTGGCAAGGAGGCAAATGTCCTGGTTGTTCCTACAAGACCCCAACCAAGAGCCCCGGGGAAGGTGGAGGCATAGTCATCAACTTCTCTGACGCCAACCATGCTACATTGACAGTGGGTACCAGCACCCTTAATCTGGTACGGTTTGATTTTTGAGGATATCGTATAGTATAATGTTGGGTAACGGGGTCATTAGTGACCCCGTTTTTTTATTCTGTCTTTAAAGGGGATGAAGAAATGAAAAAGACTATTTTTTCTTGTGCTGTATTGTTTTCCACCATGTTTGTCCTCCCTTGTCTTGGAGCAGATTATACTGGTATGTGGTGGGATGCGGAGAAGCCAGGGACAGGTGTTTATATTGATTATACCGAAGGGCCAAACAATTTATGCGGTTCCTGGTATCTATATGACCAGAGAGGAAATCCTCTCTGGGTAACATTTCTTGGCACCCTAAGCGGCAAGGTTTTTACAACTGGCCTTTACAAGTTTACAGGCCCTCCTATGGGAGGCATGTGGGATAATTCCGCAGTGAGGGGAGAAAGGACTGGCAATGTAACCATTGATTTCTCAAATCCAGACAAGCTCGTGATGACCTACGAGATAGAAAGGGAATCTGGAACCTTGAATCTGACACGTTTTTCTTCGCAAGAGTGTGCAGGTTCTTTGTGGTGGGATGTTGAGAAACAAGGGCAGGGCGTGGCCCATTTTCACTTTGCAGGAGCTGAGGGAGAGGACCTGACTGGCCTGGTATGGTATGTCTATGACACTGAAGGCAATCCCATATGGTATACGGCTACGGGAAATGCCACTGCAACCACATTCGACGCTTGGCAATTCACCGGCCCACCCCTTGGAGAAACGTGGGATACGTCGCTTCTGAAAAAGGAAAAAGCAGGCACCATAAAGGCAGAGTTCAACCAACTCCTATTTACAACAGAGAGACTGCCGAAACTAGATATGGATTATACCATCAGGGACATAAGTGGCCACTTGTCTCTTGAGCCTTTCATGTGTCCTGTGGCAGTGACAGACAGGTAGATATGCCTGGATTGTGCACTGCCGTCCCCTTGAATGAAGCCGTTTTGCAGGAGCTTTTGATTAGTCGTAACGGTTGAGGCGAAAAGGCTAGTAAATGCCAAAGAACTATTTGTAATATGAATGTCTCCGTGTAAATTTTATCTGTGTATTAAGAACCGACTTCTGCATCTATTTGCTACTGTATGCAGGGTCTTCAATTTTCAAGGTAGATTTATATGAAATCTGGTTTTCTGGAATCCATGTCGGAAAAGGTATTGCTGGCAGATGGTGCCCTTGGCACCTTTTTTTATGAGAAGGGCATAAGCCTTGGCACAAAGACAGATCTTTTAAACATAACAGATCCAGATCTGGTCTATTCGGTTCACGAGGAATATATCAGGGCTGGAAGCCAGTTGATAGAGACAAACACCTTTGGGGCCAACAGGTTTCGGCTTTCTGGGCTTGGGACCAATTTCTCAGTGGAACAGATAAACTTTGAAGGTGCTCGTTTAGCTTCAAAGGCTGCAGGGAGAGAGATCTTTGTCGCAGGTTCTATAGGCCCTACAGGTATTGATTTCCCTTTGGACAACGAAGAGTTTTCTCCAGAACTCATAAAGGAGGCCTTCAGGCAACAGATGGGATCACTCCTTGAGGGTGGAGCAGATCTTTTCATACTTGAGACCTTTACCCATTTGGAAGAGCTGTTGCTTGCCATTGAAACCGCTACTGAGCTCGATGAAAAGGTGCCAATTGTTGCCCAGATGCTTTTCCCTGCACGGGGCCGAACAGCTCTCGGCAGGGATGCTGTGGAATGTGCCATTGCTGCAAGGCAGAAGGGATGTGACGTATTTGGCACCAACTGTGGCCGTGGAGTAAAGGCCATGCTTCAGGCCATAGAGCGGCTTTCCGAGGTCAGGGACAAGATCCCCCTTTCCGCATTTCCAAATGCAGGTATTCCAGAGGTGATAGATTGCCGTACTGTCTATTCCACTCCACCATCTTATATGGCAGAAAAGGTGGAGGAGATGGTAAAGCTTGGTGTGCGCCTTATAGGGGGCTGTTGTGGCACCACTCCTGCGCACATTCAGGAATTTCAAAAGCGTCTTCACCTGAAAAGGGCGGCTTCGGTGCCTGTTTCGACACCGGTTTCATCTGGAAGGGAGAAGGACATTCCCAAGTCCACCAAGGGAGCAGGCGGCCTCCTGGAGGCCCTTGACCAGGATCAACTGCCCCTTTTTGTAGAGCTGGACCCTCCGCCCCACCTTAAGATAGAAAATGTCCTTGAAGGCGCAAGGGAGCTGGCTCGCTCTGGTGCAAGCTGTATCACCCTTGCAGAAAATCCACTTGCTGTCCTCAGAGCCGATAATCTTTCCCTGGCACACATCATCAAAGAGCGCTTTGGCATAGACACGGTGCTTCATCTGACCTGCAGAGACAGGAATATCCTTGGCCTTCAGGCCCAAGTCATGGGCGCTCATTTTCTGGGTATTAGGGGTATCCTTGCAATCACCGGCGATCCGGCCTCGTCCAGTGATCAGCCTGGGGTGAGTGGCGTCTTTGATATCAATTCCTTTGGTCTTGTGAGGATGATTTCTGGCTTCAACCAGGGAGTGAATATGGCAGGAAGGGACATGAAGGACCAGACCAATTTTTCAATTGGTGTTGCCTTTAGCTTCAGACCCCAGAATCCCCAGCTTCAGCTTCGCCGGTTGGAGAAAAAGGCAGGGCTTGGTGCCCATTTTGTCATGACCCAGCCTGTGTTCGATGCTTCTTCAATAGAGGCCATGATGGAACTGACTAGCCATCTTGACCTCTTGATACTGCCAGGGCTCTTTCCCCTTATTTCGGCAAGAAATGCCGAATTTCTTCATAACGAGCTTCCTGGCATAACTATTCCGGAGCACATAAGAAAAAGGCTTTGGCAGTTTGAAAATATTGAAGATCAGAAGAGGGCTGGTATCGAGATTACGGAAAGGCTCATCGAAGAGGTGGCGCCATTTGTAGATGGCCTATATCTTATCAGTCCCCTTAACAAGTGGGAGGTGCCTTTGAAGCTGGTGGAAAGGGTTCGTCAGGCAGGTTGGAAGGGTTCTGGCAAACTTGAAAGCTTGTGTAAGAGGGGTGCATGAAGGCCTTCTTCCATCTCTTGACCACCGGTGAGTTCAGAAATTTGCTCCTGGATTTTGAACCCGTTGCCCCTGAAGAGATAAGCCTTGAGGAGGGCATGGGCAGGGTCACTGCCCAAGATATATTGGCAGGTGAGGATCTGCCTCCCTTTCCCCGGTCCACAATGGATGGTTTTGCCGTGCGGGCCAGGGACTGCTTCGGTGCGGCTGAATCAGAGCCGGCCCTATTGTCTGTAGTGGGCGAAATCAAGATGGGGGATGATGCCACTGATTTGGTTCTAAGGCCTGGCCAATGTGCAAAGATCTGGACTGGAGGCAGGCTGCCAGAGGGTGCAGATGCAGTAGTCATGCTGGAATATGCCAGAGAGGTGGGCTCAGGATTGATAGAGGTATTTAGGGCAGTTGCTCCCTATGAAAATGTTATAGAACAAGGTCAGGATTACCATAAGGAAGAGGTGGTCATCCAAGCCGGGACAAAGTTAAGGGCCCAGGAACTGGGGGTCCTGGCAGGACTAGGCATATTGAGGTTACAGGTGAGGAAACGCCCTCTTGCTGTAATAATTAGTACTGGTGATGAACTCGTACCAGAGAATGAAACACCTTCTCCAGGTAAGATACGCGACATCAATTCAACTACCCTTTCTGCACTGGCCACATCCAATGGGTGTCAAACTGTCAGGATGGGTATCGTGAAAGACTCCTATGAGGCAATGTCAAAGGCTTGCCAACATGCATTGAATATGGGCGCAGATCTGGTACTCATCTCAGGGGGAAGTTCTGTCGGAAACAGGGATTTCACCTTGAAGGTCTTTCAGGATTTGGAAGGCTCTAGGGTGTTGGCTCATGGCGTAGCCATCCGTCCAGGTAAACCCACCATGCTTGCAAGAAAGGGCAATACGATGCTTTTTGGCCTTCCTGGGCATGTTGGCTCTGCCATGGTTGTCTACTGGCTTTTTGTGCGTTTTGCCATAAATGTCCTTCTTGGTGCTGACCCAGAAAAGGACTATATACGTCTGCCAGTTAAATGTGGAGAGCCTTTTCCCTCGGTTATGGGCAGGGAGGACTATGTGCGCGTCATCCTCGACAGGGCAGATCAAAGCGTGAATGGTCAGGGAGGAATTGTTGCCTATCCTGTTCATGGCAAGTCCGGGTTGATTTCAACCCTTGTAAAGGCAGACGGCTTGTTGGTTGTACCCAGAGACGTGGAGGGCTTTCATCAAGGAGAAGATGCAGAGGTGTTAATTTTTCCATGAAAAGAAAGATATATCTCAAGATGAAGACCCTGGAGGAGGCTCGACGGATTGTGCTAGCCCTTTTTGAGCCAGGGCAACTGGCAGGTGACGAAGAAATATCCAGCAAGAGCGCGGCTGGCAGGGTCACCTCAAGGCCTGTAATAGCAAGGTTGTCCGCTCCGATGTTTCATTCGGCTGCGATGGATGGATATGCCGTGAGTGCCCAGGATACCTTTTCTGCCAGGGATGAAGAGCCCGTGGCCCTTAGGCTTGGTGAGGAGGCGGTTCCAATAAATACGGGCATGCCTCTTCCTGAAGGGAAAAATGCTGTTGTCATGGTGGAACATGTGGTTATTGCAGAAGAGGGAGACAGGATCTTTTTGAGGGCGCCTCTATTTCCATGGCAGAATGTCAGGAAAGTAGGCGAGGACATTGTGGCAACCGAACAGGTATTCCCCTCCAACCATCTCCTGGCCTCCTTTGATCTTGGTGCGCTCATAGCTAGCGGAAACAACAGGGTATGGGTGTGGAAGAGGCCCCTTGTGCATATAATTCCCACAGGATCTGAACTTGTTGATTTGGATCTCATTGACATAAAAGACATGCCTCAAGGCGTTACTCCTGAATCCAATTCGGCTGTCCTTTCTGCAATGGTGGAGAATGCGGGAGCGGTTCCGATTGTTCATGAAATAGTGGCAGACGACTATTCATCCATCAGACAAAAGATACTCCAGGCCGTGGAGTCGGATGGAGATCTGATCCTTGTGAATGCCGGATCCTCTGCTGGAAGTGCTGATTACACGGTCCAAATCATTGAGGAACTAGGACAAGTTCTGATACATGGCGTCACCATGATGCCTGGCAAGCCAGTAATCGTAGGAGTGGTTTCAGAAAAACCAGTGATAGGTATTCCCGGCTATCCCGTGTCCGCAATAATGGCGATGGAACAACTGGTGATTCCCTTGCTCTGCAGGCTCCAGGCCAGGCCTGAGCCAGTTCCCCAGAAGGTCCAGGCCAGGCTAGCCACCAGTATGCCTTCAAGGGCGGGGATGGAGGAATTCAGGAGGGTAATAGCCGGAAGGGTAGGGGACGGTATTGTCGCAAGCCCTGTAAAGAAGGGAGCTGGTTCAATATCAACCATCACAAAGGCCAATGCAATTATGAGAATACCCCTTGAGTCCGAAGGTTTTGAAGAGGGCAGAACGGTTGAGCTGGAACTGCTACGGCCCTGGCAGGAGCTCAAAAAGACTCTAGTTTGTATAGGTAGTCATGACCTGACACTCGACATGATTTCAGATTGCTTAAAGAGATTGTCTCCTGCATTTCAGATGGCCTCAACCCATGTTGGAAGCCTTGGGGGCCTCGTTGCCATTTCAAAAGGGCTAGCCCACATGGCAGGCACCCATCTTCTTGACCCTGAAGATGGAAGCTACAACATCTCCTATGTGAAAAGATTTGTTAAAGGTAAACAGGTGTTGCTCATTAATCTTGTTTACCGCCAGCAGGGTTTCATGGTGGCACCTGGTAATCCCAAAGGGATATCTGGGATAGCCGATCTTTCCCGAAATGATGTGATATTCGTAAACCGGCAGGCAGGCTCTGGCACCAGGGTGCTTTTTGACTATGAGCTCGAAAAGGCTGGCCTGAGCGCTAGCGAGATAGCCGGCTATGACAACGAAGAATATACTCACATGGCTGTGGCCGTCAGTGTGTTGAGCGGCAAGGCTGACGCGGGCCTTGGCATACTTTCAGCCGCCAGGGCCTTGGGGCTCGAATTCATCCCTATTTGTGAAGAAAGATACGATCTGTTGATTCCCAAGGCATGCCTTGATTACTCAGTAGTTGAAAAGGTCCTCGATTGTATTGGAAAAGAAGGATTCAAAAGGAATGTAGAAGCCCTTGGAGGCTATAGTACCAGGGATACCGGGAAGATTATGTGGCAATCCCATGAAACATGAAGTAGCCTTTGCAAGGCGATAATCTATAGAAAATAAACAACCGTTAGTTATTTCAAAGCAGACAGATCCATAGCGTCTTAAAAAGTTTTTTCTCTTGCCAACTTCCTTGGATCGAAAAAAATAATCCTCGTAATATCTATAAGAAACTGTGGGATATTTTCTCATGCCCCTTGTTTTTTGATCAAGGTTCCCAATTTAAGAGGCACCCTTAAGAATATCCCATCATTATGGATTTTAAACCGCGCCATTTGCCTCTGAGAAATTCTTTTCATGGAACAGTTTTTCCATTTGAGGAAAAATTTTTCCATTAAAATGAAATACTGGATTATAAACCCCCATCTTCACGCTCTCTAAGAGACAAAACAACTTTAATTTGCGGCATCCCTCTTGCAATTAATATAAATAAGATTAAAAAGATTCTATTTTTAAAAAAAACAGGAGGTTCATTTTTAGTATGTTACAAATATTATCATTTATTAACATTAAAACAATTGATGGAGGTGTTATGAGAAAAACGATTTTCAGTAAGTTGTTAGTATCATTAATTGGATGCTTGTTATTGGGAGGGGCGGTACTTGTTGGTACTGCGCATGCGAATTTGATAATCAATGGAGATTTCGAAACTGGTGATCTTACAGGTTGGAACTTGATGCCGTATACTCAACTAGGAGAAGCCTATGTGACAGATGATCCAGATGTTTTGACTAATAATTATGCGCACATCGAAGATTCAGATTCAGATGGGTTTGCTGGCATATACCAAGCATTCCACATATCTTCTGGTTTCACACTGTTGTCTGTAAGCTTTGACTATTATTTTGCTGGATATGACAATAGTGATTATTATTCTGATTTTTTTAATTCTACCTTTGCTTTTAAGACAAGTAATAATTATTCATGGGAGCCTCTAAATTGGGATATTGATATTTATTTAGCTTCCAGTGAGGATACCATGGAAACAGTTGTTCACTATAACGCTATTTACGATGTGTCAGCGCTTGTGGATAACAATGTGAATGGCTTCATTGAATTTGGTTTATTTGAAAGTGCAGGTTTGCCAGACAAAACGGATACGTGGATAGGTCTAGATAATGTCAATGTTGCCCCTGTCCCAGAACCTGCCACCATTCTTCTTTTTGGCGCTGGATTGATAGGTCTTGCCGGTACAATGCGCAGAAAGGTCAAAAAGGGAGCTTTGTAAGCATCTTATAAAGATAGAGAGCTTCACAAAAAAGGCCTGGAAGCCGCTTTAAACTTCCAGGCCTTTTGTTTTGAATCTATGGAGCCGGCAAGCGGACTCGAACCGCTGACCTGCTGATTACGAATCAGCTGCTCTACCAACTGAGCTATGCCGGCTTTTGATTAACGTGAGTTATTAGCATATCTTGATTGTCAAGGTCAAGCTGCCTTTTAGATCACCATCCTCATAAGGTCTTCTGCGAGTATTACAGGGCCATGGTATTTGGCCTTGCATGGTGTAAGGATATCGCTGTTGTCACATTCTGGATAGAAGTGTGTAAGCAATAGCCTTTTGACCCTCGCTTTTTGGGCTATGATTCCTGCCTCAGAAGGCGTCATGTGCCCCTTTACCTTTTTGTGTTCAGGAGCAGCGCATTCAAGTACCAGTAGGTCTGCGCCATCTGAAAGTTCAACGATTTCATCACAAAAGTCCGTGTCTCCTGAAAATACCACGCTTTTTCCAGAAGGGCCTTCTATTCTGTAGGCTAGGCTTTGAGGCGTATGATTAGTGTGGATTGTGCTTATGGTAAGGGGTGGAAATTGCTGAACGGTCTTCAGGCCCACCGGGATTTCTTCAAAAATTATGGTGTCATTGGCAGGCCTCGCCCATTCGCCATATGCGGCCTCAAGGCCCTGGAGGAGATCTTTGAGGCCTTCTGCTCCCCAGACGAAAACAGGGGCTTTTCGCTTAAAGCCAGGGCCATATTTTGATGCGAAAATAAAGGGCACGAGTTCACCTGTGTGATCTGGATGAAAATGGGTGTAAAGCACCAAATCCACTTGATCCTGCTTGATCCCAGCCTTGAGGAGTTGTCTCAGGGTACCTGCGGAAGAGTCGATGAGAATGGTGACACCACCTGCAATCAAACATTGAGCCGGACCTGCCCGCCGTATAGATGGAACACATGTTCCAGAGCCCAATATTATCACTTCAAGGTATTCATCGTTCATGCTATTCGTCTCCTTTACAAGGGCACAAGCTCTATATCCTTCCCCCATGCGCCTATATTATCCCCTTTGATAATTACTCCTCCTTTGATGCCTGGAAAAGCCTCGAGTTTCTGGGTGGCTATGGCCACGTCTTTTCTGGTTTTCACCATATTCCCTATAGCAGTGGCCACGGCGTCGGCCAAGGCTGCATCTTCTGATATCACAGTGACGGCATCGGCTGTTCCAAAACTCTTCGAATGGCCCACAGTGCCAGAGGATGTGCATAGGGCAAGAAATTCTTCATCTGTATCACACCTGATACCCACCTTTCCAGTAAAGGGTGAGCTGCCTGCCCAAATGGCGGCTGTGACCGGCCCAAAGATTCTGGAGCAGGTATCTCCTCCATTTTCCACAATGATCTCGCCAGAAAGAACCGTTGCCGCCTTGTGGCACACGAATTGGGCAATGGCCCCTGCTACTGCAGCCATTGGGCCTGTGCCTGCAATGGCTGCCGCTCGAAGCATCTGTCTTACAGGAGGAGGGGCAAGGGGGTCTTCAGGTAAGGGAATGTAAGATTCCAGAAATCCCTCATGGGTTTTGGCATATGCCTCAATGGCAGTTCTGGCTTCGAGTATCCAACTGGAGACCATGTTTGAAATATCTTCTTGGGCCTGTATGAAAAGATCTGTCTCCATATGCCTTACCCTGAAGGTGAAAAGTCCAGGTCTTTTCATCAATGCCTGATAGACGCGTTTTTCTGCCATGGTTGCTTTAAAGAGTGGTTATAGAGGCCCTTTTTTGACCAATATTTTCCCACTGCTGTCTCATGGGTGGATATAAATATGCAGCTGGTTCATTGAAGGCTCCATAGGAACAAATTCCCAAGACACGCATTAGTGGAATATCCAGCAAGATGATCGATGCCTTTTAAATAACGCCATGCAGTTCTGGCTTTGGCGGCCTGTCAAGGAGGGATCTTACCGCCTTTTTAGGCTCTAGGCCTTCGTGTATAACCTTATAGACCTCGGTGGTTATGGGCATTTCTACCCCGTGCCTTGTGGCCAGTCTGTAGAGGGATTTCGAGGTGCGCACCCCTTCTGCCACTTGATTCATGGATGACAATATATCCTCCATGCTTAGTCCTTGGCCCAGTTTGAGCCCAACCTGCCTGTTTCTGCTGAGATCCCCTGTGCATGTAAGCACCAAGTCACCAAGCCCTGCAAGCCCAGCAAATGTCAAAGGGTTTGCCCCTAGTTTTAGGCCAAGCCTGGACATCTCTGCAAGCCCTCTGGTTATAAGGGCAGCCCTGGTATTAGTCCCAAAACCCAGGCCGTCCGAGATGCCTGCGGCAACTGCCATGACGTTTTTCACAGCACCTCCTAGTTGTACCCCTGTAACATCAAGTGTGCTGTAGACCCTGAAAAACTCGGTGCTGAAAATATCTGTAAGAAAGGTAGCCGTCTCCTCGTTAAAGGCAGCAATAGTGACAGCGGTAGGCATCCTGTCTGCTACTTCCTTTGCAAAACTTGGCCCTGAAAGAACGGCTAGCTCTATGGCCCATTCCTTTGGAAGCACCTGGCCCAGGACTTCTGTCATGGTCATGAGGGTTTCGTTTTCTATACCCTTGGCGGCAGAGACAAAGATGTGCGGAAAATTCTTTATGCCTGCTCCTACGGTATCTGCTATAAGCTGTCCTGTTTGCCTCATGCCGTGTGAAGGCACCGCAAGGAGAACAACCTCTTTCCCTGTGAGTGCATATTCAAGATCATGGGTTACCTCAAGGGAAGATGGCAAGGGAAAACCTGGAAGGTAGAGGCGATTTTCCCTGGCTTTTGTTATTTCAAGGGCTGTTTCCCTTTTTCTGGCCCATAAGCACGTTTTTATGCCTTTTTCTGCAAGGAGCCGGGCCAATGCCGTGCCCCAGCTACCTGCGCCGAGTACTGCCACATTTTTCATTGCTGTTCACTTGAGGCGAGCTTTGCTATGGCTGCCAGATGGTCTCCCTCCTTGATGCGAATGAGTTTTACTCCCTGGGTAGAGCGCCCTATTATACGTATGTCTTTGACGCTCATGCGTATGATATTTCCACTTGCAGCCACAAGCATGATTTCGTCGTTTTCGTAGACGAGCTCCACTCCAACAACCCTACCAACCTTTTCGGTGACCTTGATATTGATTATTCCCTTTCCTCCACGGGCCTGGATACGGTATTCAGAGATGGTTGTGCGTTTTCCGTATCCATTTTCTGTTACTGTAAGAAGAGTGCCGTCCTGCTCGGTTATGACCACCATAGCCACCATGCGGTCATCCTCCGAAAGCCTTATCCCTCGTACTCCAGCTGCAGTTCTCCCCATGGGACGCACGTCTGTTTCGTGGAACCTGATGCTTTTGCCATTTCTGGTGGCAAGGAATATATCCGCGTGACCATCTGTAATGGATGCTGTTACCAGTTCGTCGTCTTCCTTGATGGTTGCAGCGATTATGCCCTTGGGCCTGGGATGGGAAAAGTCTTTTAGACGAGTCTTTTTGATGATTCCCTTCCTGGTAGCCATGACGACAAACTTATCAGGGTCGAATTCCCGTACAGGCACAACTGCAGCAATGTATTCGTTTGCCTTCCTGTCTATGGGAAGAAGGTTAATGAGCGCCTTTCCCCGGGACGTACGTGCTGCTTCTGGGATCTCGTGTACCTTGAGCCAGTAGAGGCGTCCCGTGTTGCTGAAACAGAGGAAATAGTCATGGGTGGAAGCCACAAAGAGCTTTTCCACAAAGTCCTCCTGTTTTCTGGAAAGGCCAGTCACTCCCTTTCCGCCCCGCTTCTGGCTCCTGTAAAGGCTCAATGGGTTTCTCTTGATGTAGCCTCTGTGAGAAAGGGTTACCACCATGTCTTCCTCAGCAATGAGATCCTCTATATTGATCTCCTTGGGCTCTGCTATGAGTTCTGTGCGTCTTTCAATGGCGTATTCATCCCTGATGTCCTGAAGCTCTCCTTCCACAATGTCCAAGACCTTCTGCTCGCTAGCAAGAATCTCTTTATATTCCTTTATCTCCTGCAGGACCTTTTTGTATTCCTCTATGATCTTTTCCAGCTCAAGGCCCGTGAGTCTCTGGAGTTTCATGTCCAAGATGGCCTGGGCCTGGATCTTAGAAAGTTCAAAGCGCTCCATCAGACCTTCTCTGGCCTCTGCCGGGGTCTTGGACGCACGTATCAATGCCACCACTTCATCGAGGTTGTCTATGGCGATCTTCAGGCCTTCCAGGATGTGTGCACGTTCCTGGGCCTTTCTGAGCAAATAAGTGGTCCTTCTGATGATAACTGTCTTTCTGTGTTGCAGAAAATGGGACAAAAGCTCCTTGAGATTGAGGAGTTCTGGCTTTCCATTAACTATGGCGAGAAGGATGATCCCAAAGCTGCTTTCCATTGCCGTGTGTTTGTAAAGGTGGTTAAGGATCACCTGGGCAATGCCATCCTTCTTGAGTTCCACCACTATTCTCATGCCCCGCCTGTCGGATTCGTCCCTGACAGAATGTATCCCCTCGACCTTCTTGTCTTTGACAAGGGTGGCTATGCGCTCCACAAGTTTTGCCTTGTTGACCTGGTAGGGAATCTCAGTAATGATGATTTGCTCCTTGTTGCCCCTTGCTATCTGTTCCACAGTGGCGCGAGCCCTCATCTTCACGATGCCGCGCCCTGTTTCGTATGCCTCCTTTATGCCTCTTCTTCCGCATATGTAACCAGCAGTGGGAAAATCAGGGCCTTGGACATACTCCATCAATTCGGCAACTGTTATATTGGGATTTTTTATCAGGGCGATTAATGCGTCTATTACCTCTCCAAGATTGTGTGGAGGGATATTGGTTGCCATGCCGACTGCAATACCTGAGGAGCCATTTATCAGAAGGTTTGGTATCTTTGATGGAAAAACAGACGGTTCCATCAGGGAGTTGTCATAATTGGGGACAAAGTCCACTGTTTCCTTGTCGAGATCTTGAAGGAGTTCATGGGCCAGCTTGGTGAGCCTGATTTCCGTGTAACGCATGGCCGCAGGGGCATCGCCATCTATGGAGCCGAAATTTCCCTGGCCATCTATGAGGGGATAACCCATGGAAAAATCCTGGGCCATTCTGACAATGGCGTCATAGACTGCTGTATCACCGTGGGGATGGTATTTACCTATTACATCACCCACTATACGTGCCGACTTCTTGTAGGGTTTGTTGTAATCGTTCCTGAGCTCATGCATGGCATAGAGTATGCGTCTATGCACAGGCTTCAGGCCGTCCCTCACATCTGGAAGGGCACGGCCTATGATTACACTCATGGCATAATCGAGATATGAGCGTTTAAGCTCGACTGATATGTCGCAGACGTCGACCTTTTCTCCAAAAAGTTCCTGCTGTTCCGGCATCTTGTGATAAACTCCTTATCTTACACACTCCTGGGAAATGCTTGCCCTTGGTGGTCGGTTAACGATGCGGCATCTCTAGGGCTAGTGCGCTTTTTCAAAACCCCATGAATTGTCGTGCAATAAATGAGCATTTTCCAGAAGATTCCATCAAAAAATGAATTTAGTTTTGCTTTATTTCAGTGAAGAGCCAGTAGTTGTCATAGTAAAGCGGCAATGCTTGATGCCCTTAAGGGCCTTCAACTTGTATGCCACACCTCTCAGGGTGCTGGGCTTACCCTTTACTATGGCCACTTCCAGGCAGTTGTCGTGGTCAAGGTGTACATGCTGAGAGGCAATTACTGAGTGGGAAAAAGCGTGTTGGATCTGGATTATGGAATCCAGGAGTTCACGTTTGTGATGATCGAATACGTAAGTAATGGTTCCCACAACTTCCTTTTCTTCACCTTCAAGTTCCCATTCCTGTTCAATCAGTTTTTCCCTGATTAGATCCCTGATGGCCTCTGAACGGTTCTTGTACGACCGGGTTTTGATATACTGGTCGAAGGCCTCGATAAGCTCCTCTGGAATAGAAACCCCAAATCTCGTTACGCCTTTAGTGCCCTTTTTGTCAGACATGTGACCCTGATAATAGTTTGACCCTGACGGGTGCAATATGAAAATTTTGGGAAAATCAGCCCCCTGATCTTTCTCAGGAATATAATAAAAACAGGCAAGAAATGAAAGGGAAAAGGGCGTGTTTTCAGACGTTAAATCTGAAATTTATGACATCTCCATCCTGTACAAGGTAGTCCTTGCCTTCGAGGCGGACCTTGCCGGCCTTCTGGGCAGCATGATAGTCTCCTGCTGAAGCAAGATCTGAAAAGGCCACAACCTCTGCCCTTATAAAGCCTTTTTGTATGTCTGAATGTATTGCTCCTGCAGCCTTTTGAGCTTGGGTACCCTTTTTTATGGTCCATGCCTTCACTTCGTCTTCCCCCACTGTGAAGAAGGAAATCAGCCCCAGGAGCCTGTATGATTCCTGTATGAGACGAAATGTTGCTGGTTCTGGAAGGTCCATGTCTTGTCTGAAGGCCTTGGCCTCTTCCTCATCGAGTTGAGCAAGCTCCATTTCGAGGCCCCCCTTTAATTCGATGGAGGGTACATTCTTGGGTAATTCTATTTTTACCATGCCAGGTTCATGGTCTTCGGCAATATTGAGGACCACAATACATGGTTTGGCGGACAAAAAGGCATAGCCTTTTAGTTCTGGAGCAGTGACGATCTCTTCATTGGTCCTCAAGGCCTTGCCTGCATCGAGTATCTTATGGGCCTTTTGGAGGAGATCCAGTTCCCTAGGATCTCCCTTCTTCCCCTTTTTCACTTCTTTCTCGAGCCGTTCAAGCCGCCTTTCAACTATCATGAGGTCAGTGAAAACAAGTTCTGACTCGAATTCGTTGAGGTCCTCCTGGGGAGAAGGCGGCTGGCCTGCGAGTTCAAAGCAGCGCACCACGTGGACCAGGGCGTCACAGGGCCTCAGAAGTCTGAGGATCTCATCCATTGAGTCCTTTTTCTCCGAGCCCCCGATGCCACCACCTATATCGACATATTGGATTATGGCTGGTGTGGTCTTTTTGGGCTTGTACATCCTGCTCAGGACTTCGAGCCTCTCGTCAGGCACCTTTACCTGGGAGATATTTGGCGCCTTCTTACCTCCTGAATAGGCTGATGTCTCTGCCTCACTGCCAGTGAGGGCATTGAAAATGGTTGTCTTGCCGCTGCCTGGCAGCCCTACTATTCCAATTTCCATCTCAAATAAAAACCTCGTTCTTTATCCACTGCACCTGGAAGTATCTCCCTGGATCTTCTTTATGGCATGGCTCAGCACATCCATTATTGCCGAAAGTCCGTCCCTGACGCCTCCAGGGCTTCCTGGAAGATTTACGATGAGCGTGTTTCCTCTGACCCCGCACACTGCCCTTGAAAGCATCGCCCTTGGAGTATTTTTAAGGCCTTCAAGCCTCATGGCTTCTGCCATGCCTGGAATTTCACGCCCAATGACCTTCAGGGTGGCTTCAGGCGTCACATCCCTGGGAGAAAGCCCTGTGCCTCCCGTAGTCACTATGAGGTCACAAGTTTCAGAATCGGCCCATTCTGCGAGGGTTTTGGCAATGGCTTCCTTTTCATCCGGTACCACAGCGCCCTGCTCCACCTGAAATTGTCCTGTATGTTTGAGGAGTTCCTCTATGACAGGGCCTGCCGTATCCGTTCTCTTACCTTCAAAGGTGCTGTCGCTGATGGTCAGGATTCTGGCCCTGAACAATTATTTTTCCTCTCCTTGCTTGGCTTCGGCAACTATCTTTTCTGCCAGATTGGGCGGCACCTCTTCGTAATGGGATGGCTCTACCGTGAACGTTCCCTGGCCCGCAGTCATGGCATTGAGGTCAAGCACATATTTTTGCACTTCCGATAATGGGACCATTGCCGTGACTGTTTGGACGCCGTCTCCAGGCTCCATTCCCATGACCTTGCCCCGGCGGCTGTTGAGATCCCCTATGATGTCTCCCACTGATTCCTCGGGCACTGTCACGGTTATCTTCACTATGGGCTCAAGAAGGGTGGGCTTTGCCTCGAGAACACCTTTTTTGAAGCACTGGATTGCTGCTATCTTGAATGCCATTTCGCTTGAGTCCACCTCATGGGACTTGCCATCGTAGAATCGGACCTTGATGTCTGTAACAGGATAGCCTGCGAGAGGGCCTGACTGCATGGCCTCCTGTATGCCTTTTTCTACCGCTGGGACAAAGTTTCTTGGGACGTTCATGCCCACCAGGGCCTCTTCGAACTCATATCCTTCGCCTCGTGGAAGCGGGGTGATGTCGAAGTGGACTTCTGCAAATTGTCCAGCACCTCCGGTCTGCTTCTTGTGGCGGTAGATGACGCCCTTTTTAGGGGCCTTTATGGTTTCCCTGTATGCGATCTTAGGGGTTGTGAGATCCACACTGACGCCAAATTTGCGCTTCATCTTTTCTATGGTGGCATCTATATGGATCTGTCCGAGGCCAGAGATGAGAAGCTCGTTGGTCTCGGAATTTCTGGAAACAGTGATGGTTGGGTCCTCTTCCCTTAGACGCGCCAGGGCGTTTGTGATCTTTTCTTCATCACCGCGGCTCTTTGGCTTTAAAGTATATGTAATGACTGGAGTTGGGAATTCCACAAAGGGAAAGACCACTGGATTTGCAGGATCACAAAGGGTATCTCCTGTTTGGGTCACCTTGAGTTTCGCAATGGCAACAATGGTCCCAGGGAGTGCTTCCTGGGCAGGTTCCTGTTCCTTCCCATTCAGGAAGAAGACCTGTCCATATTTTTCCTTTTCCTTTTTATTGGCGTTCAAGAGGAAGCCATCAGGCGCAAGGGTTCCTGAATATATGCGCATTATGGACAGCCTTCCTGCATAGGGGTCTGTAAGGGTCTTGAAGACCAGGCCCGACAGAGGCGCATCGGCTGCTGGTTCCCTTTCCACCTCATCCCCTGTTTCAGGGTTGGTGCCAGTGGCAGGTTCCTTCTCGGCTGGGGAGGGCAGAAACTGGACTATGTGGTCAAGGACTGTCGAGGCGCCAATATTTTTTAGTGCTGAACCGCATACCACAGGAATAAAGCCCCCGTCGATTATTCCCTGTCTCAGGCCAGAAATGATCTCTTCTGGGGACAGCTCTTCCCCCTCCAGAAATTTTTCAAGAAGCTCCTCATCGGATTCGGCAGCATATTCTATCAGATTGCTCCTTTGTTCCTCCACTTCGTCAGCCATGGATTCCGGAATGTCAACAGCCGTCTTCTTTCCATCTTCCGAGAATTCGAATGCCTTCATCTGGATGAGGTCAACGATACCTTTGAAATCTTCCTGGCTACCTATGGGCAGTGTGACTGGCACAAGCCTGAGATGAAGGGCGTCTCTTAGCGCATCCAGGGCCTTGTTGAAGTCAGCCCTTTCCCTGTCCATCTTGTTGAGGAACATTATGGTTGGGGCTGAAGTTTCAGCTACCATGGCCCATATCTTTCTTGTCTGGGGTTTTACCGGGTCTACAGCATCTGCCACAAAGAGGCAGTTGTCGGCTACCCGAAGCGCCATCATGGTTTCATGGAGGAAGTTGTCTTCACCTGGGGTATCCATAAGGAAGAGCGAGCACTTTTTCCACTTCAGTGTATGAAATGCGGCACTTATACTGATTTTTCTCTTAACCTCTTCAGGTTCGAAATCCAGTACGGACGTCCCGTCATCGACTCTGCCCAGCTTTTTGGTAGCCTTGGCAGTGAAAAGCATTGCTTCAGCAAGAGATGTCTTTCCGCTTCCGCTCTGGGATATGATTGCAAAATTTCGGATTTTGGTGATTTCCATGTCCTTTTTCTCCCTTTCCCTGGATAGTCTCAAGGCAAAAATCAAACAGAGCCTATTCAAGTCAACATAATTAATTGTAATAGAAAGAGTCAAGTATATGATGCCCTCGATGGGATCTTAGGACGAGAACGTCCTGTGCTGCGAGCCAAAAATGGTAATGGCTGGTATTCATTCGTGTGCCTCTCTGATGGATAATCAACGATAGTGAAAAGGTGTGGCCCAGGGAATAGTTGACATAAAGGGCAATTTTAAGTAATTTGGAAAGGTTTAACCGGAATGACTTTTTGCATTTGATCCTTTATCCAAGACAAGCAGGTATCCGATAATCTATGTTTGACAATCTCAATGAACGGCTCAACAAGGTCTTCAAAAAGCTAAAGGGGCGCGGCCGTCTTTCTGAAGAGGATATTCAGGAAGGCCTTAGAGAGGTACGCCTTGCCCTGCTGGAAGCCGATGTCAATTACAAAGTGGTCAAGGACTTCATCAAGAAGGTTAAAGAACGGGCGGTTGGCCAAGAGGTTATGGAGAGCCTGACTCCAGGCCAGCAGGTGGTGAAGATCGTTCATGAAGAGCTGGTTGGATTGCTTGGAAGTGACAATGAGGGGCTGAACCTTGCTGGCAGACAGCCTGCCGTTATCCTTCTGGTTGGTCTACAGGGTAGTGGTAAGACCACCACGGCTGCCAAGATCGCCCGGTGGCTGAGGAAAAAGGGCAGAAAGCCCTATCTTGTTTCAACAGACGTTTACAGGCCAGCAGCCATAGACCAGTTAAAAACCCTTGGAAAACAGCTAGATATTCCGGTCTTCCCAACCGACAAAGACGTTCCGCCACCGGAAATTGCAAGGCAAGGTGTGGCGAAGGCAGGTATGGAAGGCCTCGATACAGTAATTATAGATACAGCTGGGCGGCTTCATGTGGATGAAACCCTCATGGAGGAGCTTGAAGACATAAAAGGGTTGGTGGAGCCCCAGGAGATCCTTCTAGTCGCTGATGCCATGACAGGGCAGGATGCAGTGAACATAGCGAAGAGTTTTGACAAGGATCTTTCCATCACAGGGGTTGTGCTAACCAAGATGGAAGGCGATGCCAGGGGCGGTGCTGCCCTGTCCATCCAGGCCGTGACTGGCAAGCCCATAAAATTCGTTGGCGTTGGGGAGAAACTGAATGCCCTTGAGGCCTTTCATCCCAAAAGGATAGCCGACAGGATTCTCGGCATGGGTGATATGCTCACCCTCATCGAGAAGGCCCAGGATACCTTTGACAAGGACAAGGCCCTAGAGCTTCAGCAAAAGCTGAAAAAGAACACCTTTACCCTGGAGGATTTCAGGGATCAGCTGAGACAGGTGCGCAAACTGGGGAGCCTGGAACAGATAATTTCCATGATACCAGGCATGAACAAGATGAAGCAGTTCAAGAAGGGCATGATGCCCGATGACCGGGAGTTGATAAAGATAGAAGCCATTATCAATTCCATGACCCCACAGGAGCGCAAGAAATACACGATTATAAATGCCAGCAGGCGTCGTCGTATAGCCAAGGGTAGCGGTACCACTGTCCAAGATGTCAATCAGCTTCTCAAGAATTATGCCGAGATGAACAAGATGCTCAAGAAGCTCGGCAAGTCGAATTTTAAAAAATTACCAAGGGGGCTATTGCCTTTTTGATCTAAACGGGTAACACTAAATCAAGAAAAAATAAAAAATAACCCTGTTCGACAATAGGAACCGGGCATAAATTTTGACGGAGGAATAGATGGCAATAAGATTACGTTTGACAAGAGGCGGCAGAAAGAAAAGGCCATTTTATAGGATTGTTGCCGCAAATTCAGAGGCAAGAAGGGATGGCAGGTTCCTGGAAATTCTTGGCACCTATGATCCCCTCAAGGATCCAGCCGAGATAAAGCTCGATGCAAAAAGGGTAAAGAAGTGGCTGGACAGGGGAGCAAAGCCCACGGATACTGTCAGATCTCTTATTGCAAAGGCAGGTTGTTAGTAGGGCTATAATTTCCAGTGATCCATCTGCCTGGGTACCCAAAAGAGCGCTGTAAAGGTGGAGGTAAGAGATGAAGGAACTGGTAGAACATATCGCTAAAGCGCTGGTAGATTTCCCCGATCAGGTTGAGGTAAACGAGGTCGAGGGGCAGCAGACCTCGGTCATAGAGCTCAAGGTTGCCAAGGAGGATCTTGGAAAGATCATTGGAAAACAGGGCAGAACAGCCCGAGCCATGAGGACCATTTTGAGTGCAGCATCAACCAAGTTGAGAAAGCGCTCAGTTCTGGAAATCCTGGAGTAATCGAACTTCTTTTAAAATTTTCTGGCAGTTTTTAAAGCCTGTTTCCTTAGCCTGTAGGGTAAGTGGCAGGCTTTTTGTTTCTCATCCCAACCAGGAAGACTATTGCGGATCTATTGCGCAAGCCGCCTGGAATAAAGGGCTCAGGGGCTTTTACATCATCAACGCTGGTCTCATTTGTTCCAGGCGTGATTGAGATACAGTTTTTGGTTTCCCTTGTATGGAACAACTTATAAAGGTGGGCAAGATATTGGGGCCCAAAGGATTGAAGGGCCAGGTGCTCGTAAGGGCCTATTCCCAGTTGGAGAGCATCCTCGTTCCTGGCTCTTTTTTCCTAAAGGGTCCATCCCGCTACGAGGAATTTTTCATATCAAGCTGCAGGAAAAAGGGTAAAAAAGAGGCTATTTGTACCCTTAAGTGGGTGGATAGCAGGCTGAAGGCTGAAAGGATCGCCAAGAAAGAGATCTTTCAGATGGTTTCACGTCTGCCAGAAGGGGATGATGAATTCTACTGGTTCCAGCTCAAGGGATTGAAGGTCACTACCAGCCAAGGACAGTATCTCGGAAGGGTTTATTCCATAATAGAAACTGGCGCCGGCGACGTGTTGGTGGTGAGGAACGAAGAAAGAGAGATCCTAGTACCCATGGTTGAGGATGTAGTCACCAGGATAGACATCGCCAAAGGAGAGTGCGAGGTTGAGCTTCCACCTGGTCTTCAGGAGGCAACCTGTAGCCCTTTGCCTTCTGGCGATTCTTCCAAGAAATGACCAACAGGCCCCATGACATTCGATATAATAACGATATTTCCAGAATATTTTTCCTCTCCCCTGAAAGAAGGCGTTGTGGGAAAGGCCATTGCCAAAGGGATCATCAGTGTGCGGCCAATCAATTTGAGGGATTTCACCAAAGACAGGCACAAGACCACAGACGACAGGCCATACGGTGGTGGCGCAGGCATGGTAATGACGCCTGAGCCTCTGGCAAGGGCCATCTCGCACTTGAAAGCGCGCGACAAAGTGGACAGGGTTATCCTGTTGAGTCCCAGGGGCAAGGTCTTTTCCCATGATATGGCAAGGCAACTTTCCCAGCTCAACCACGTCATCCTGATATGCGGGCGCTACGAAGGAATTGATGAACGCATTGTGGAAAAGATGGTGGATCAGGAGCTTTCCATCGGTGACTACGTGCTTTCTGGCGGTGAGCCAGCAGCCCTGGTGGTGGTGGACTCGGTAAGCCGCTTGGTTCCTGGTGTCCTTGGATGTGGAGAGTCTGCCTCCTCGGATTCCTTTGCAGACGGCCTCTTGGAGTATCCCCACTATACCAGGCCCAGGGATTTCATGGGCCTTTCCGTGCCTGAAGTCCTGCTCTCCGGGGATCATAAAAGGATTGCCGAGTGGCGGAGACAACAGTCCCTGAGGCTTACCTTGGAAAGGAGGCCAGATCTGCTTGCCAAGGCGGAGTTGGACGATGGAGACAGAAGATATCTTGACTGCCTCTTGAAACAACAGGCCAATGGAGAAAATAAAGGATCTTGAACCGTGGATATCTTCATAGGTCTTGTGCATTTCCCTGTGGTCAACAGGCGTGGCGAAAAGATTTGCTCAGCCATAACCAACCTGGATATTCATGATATCGCCCGGACCGCCACCACCTACGGCGCTAAAGGCTTTTTTATAATCACACCGGTTGAGGAACAGCAGGAGCTTGCCAAGAGGGTCAGCTCTCATTGGATAGAGGGCATTGGAGGCCAGTTCAATCCAGACCGTAAAAGGGCCTTTGACATAGTGCAGATTGTTCCGGATCTGGCGACAGCCGAAAATAGTGTGAGAAGGATCTCAGGCAGGACGCCAGTGCGTCTTGCCACTTCTGCCAGGGATATCCCTGGCTGCATTTCATGGGAAATTTTTGAAAAAAGAGTGTACAAAAACGAGTTTGAATGTATATTATTGCTCTTTGGTACGGCATCTGGACTCCATCAGGAGTGCCTTGACTACTGCGATGGTGTAATCTGCCCTATAACGGCAGGTACTGGTTACAATCATCTTTCTGTCAGGAGTGCCGTTGCAATAATTTTGGACAGGATATCACAGTTCAGGAGGCAATGAGATGGATGTGATAAGAAGATTGGCCTATGAGGAGATGAGGACTGATATTCCTCCCTTCAGGCCTGGAGATACAGTCAAGGTTCATGTGAAGATAAGGGAATCAGCTGAAAAGGAAAGGATTCAGGTCTTTGAAGGCGTGGTGATCAGCCGTAAGGGCAGTGGTATTTCAGAGACATTCACTGTCAGAAAGATATCCTATGGTGTAGGAGTAGAGCGCATCTTTCCGGTGAATTCACCCAGAATCGAAAAGATAGAGATAGTCCAGACAGGCAGGCACAATAGGTCCAAGCTTTACTATCTGAGAGGCCTCAGGGGCAAGGCAATGAGGCACAAGATTCGCAACAAGAGGGCCCTCTACTAAAATGGCATCTTGCTGGCAGGGTATCCGATCTGCTGGGGCGTCTGGCGCTCAAGGTACTACGAGGGTACGCCTTCATGCCGTTTGCCTTGCATCTGCACACCCTGCCGGCAGAGGCAAAAGTGGTTAGACAAAAACAGCTCATGCACCGGAAACAGTAGTTATTGATGCCTTGTCTATGCTCTTTCCCACCAAAGAGGTCAAGCCAAACATGTGGCTACATGAAGGCCTCATGGCTGATCAAGGGCTTGAGCCAGTGGCAGGAGTTGATGAAGTAGGACGCGGCTGTCTGGCAGGGCCTGTGGTGGCTGCTGCGGTTATCCTGCCATACAATCTTGAATCATACGGGATAACAGATTCCAAAGCCCTTTCTCCTCATGAGCGCGACAGGCTTGACAATTTCATAAGGGAGAAGGCGTTATCCATTTCAGTTGCCCAGGTGGATGCACCAGAGATAGATTCCATCAATATTCTCCAGGCAAGCCTTAAGGCCATGAAGCTTGCCGTTGAAGGCCTGGAGGTCAGGCCCCGCTCCATCTTGGTTGACGGCAACCAGCCAATACCCCACACTATTCCCCAAAAGACGCTCATTCATGGCGATTCCATCTCCTGTTCCATTGCCGCTGCTTCCATTGTGGCAAAGGTCTACAGGGACAGGCTCATGGAAAGGCTTTCAGAGGAATTTCCCCTATACAATTTCAAGCAACACAAGGGTTATGCCACCAAGGAGCATAGGCGCGCCCTCGAGCTTCATGGCCCTTGTCCTATTCATAGGAAATCCTTTAAAGGGGTTTTGTAAGCTCTCATGGACAAGTCCAGCCATGCCAGCAGCAAGGAGCTAGGCTCTATAGCTGAGGAGCTGGCGCAGGATTATTTTCTCACCAGGGGTTACAAGATATTGGAAAGGAATTTCAGGTCTGGGCCAGGAGAAATAGATCTTATTTTGGAAAAGGAGGGTTATCTCATATTTGTGGAAGTAAAAGCCAGAAGGAGCCTCAAGTATGGCCTTCCCCAAGAGGCCGTGACCCTGGCAAAACAGCAAACCATAAGGAGAGTGGCCGAAGGTTACATGCAGAAGAAGAAAAAGACAGCGACCCCGGTCAGGTTCGACGTCCTGGCAATCACCTTTTCAAGTGGTAAGGATACACCTTCTATAGAACACATCCCCTTTGCCTTCTGAGTTGTAGCCAATGAAATATCATGATCTTTTGTCCCATGTGCCGCCTGAGCTGAGGCGTGGTGTCAGGTGTTTTAGTTTTAGCCGCTGGGGCGGGACAAGCCCCAAGCCATTCCATGAATTGAATGTGGCTGTTGGGGTGGGGGACATGCGAGAAAACGTCAAGGCAAATCTCAGGCTTATAAAGGAATTTTGCCAGGTTGAGGAGATTTTCTCCCCCAGACAGGTGCATGGCACCAAGTTTTTTCACGTAAGATCTGGGCCCTTTGATGGAGAAGAGACACGCTTGAACCCAAAGGCAGATGGGCTGTTTTCCGACATGACGGACATAGGGCTCATGATAAAACATGCCGACTGCCAAGCAGTGGTGCTTTTTGATCCTGTGAGAAGGGCGATTGCCAACATCCATTGTGGCTGGAAGGGCAGTGTGAGGCAGATCCTGCCCAAGGCCGTGCATGAACTTTCAACAGTGTATGGATCGGTGCCACAAGATATTTGGGCTGGCATAAGTCCGTCTCTTGGGCCATGCTGTGCCGAGTTCAAGGAGTGGAAGTCTACGTTGCCCCCTTGGATGCATCCTTTTCAGGTCAGGCCAGACCATTTCGACTTTTGGGCCATTTCAAGATACCAGCTTATGAACGCCGGGCTTTCTGATGCAAAGATATTTTGCGTTGAGGTCTGCACCAAGTGCAACCACAACTATTTTTCTTACAGGCGCGAAGGCGTTACAGGAAGGGTTGGAACCTTGGTTGCGCTTTCATCCCGGCTGCAGAGTACTTAAAGGTGTCAGGGCTAAGGAGACATTCGAGACTCCATGATTTCCAGGTTTTGGCCCCTCTTTTTAAAGCTTGCAGGCCTGGCCTTTTTGGGAAACGACAACTTGCCATTAATTCTCATAGGCTTATTCTTATGAAAAGATGCTATTTCCAAAGGAGGCGATTTGATGGCTGGCAAAAAGATAGGCTATTTGGAAGCTGTATCCATCGGCATTGGCGGAATGATAGGCGGCGGAATCTTTGCGGTCCTTGGCCTCACCGTAATGCTGGCACACGGAGCAGCGCCACTTGCATTCCTTGTGGCCGGCCTCATTGCACTTGTAACAGCCTACTCCTACGCAAAGCTCTCGGTGCGCTTTCCCAGCGAAGGTGGAACCATAGAGTTCATAGTCCAGGCCTTTGGACCAGGGGTGATTCCTGCATGGCTCAATACCCTTTTGCTAGCCAGCTACATCATAATGCTTTCCCTATATTCCTATGCCTTTGGCAGTTATGGCGCGGTGCTTTTCATGGGAGTGGAGGATCTTTTTGCAAAAAAGCTACTTACTGCACTGGTGATAGTGGTCTTTACTCTGCTAAATCTCCTGGGGGCCTACATCGTAGGCAAGGCAGAGGACTACATGGTGGCCTTCAAGGTAGTGATTCTCCTTTTCTTTTCAGTATTGGGCTTTCTGACCGTCGATTATACCAGATTGTCGCCTAGCCATTATCCCCACTTTCTTCACGTCTTTGCAGGCGGGCTCATAATCTTTTTGGCATACGAGGGCTTCGAACTGATTGCGAATACTGCAGCAGACGTGAAAGATCCAGATGTTACCCTTCCAAGGGCCTTCTACAGTGCGGTGTTGTTCGTGATATTCATTTATATGCTGGTCGCCCTGGTAGCTGTAGGCAATCTCGATTATCAGGAAGTTGTAAAGGCCAAGGACTATGTCCTTGCAGAGGCGGCAAGGCCCTTTCTCGGCAAGGCTGGCTTTATATTGATCTCGATTGCCGCTTTGCTATCAACGGCCTCAGCCATAAATGCCACCCTTTATGGGACTGCACGCATCAGTTACATGGTGGCAAAATTTGGCGAACTACCACAGATATTTGCCAAAAGGATATGGAAAGGCGCCTATGAGGGCCTTGTCATACTCGCCATACTTACTGTCATGGCTGCACTCACCTTCAACCTTGAAAATATTTCAGTGGCTGGGAGCCTGGGATTCCTTTTGGTCTTTGGCGCCGTGAATCTTGCCAATCTCAAACTTTCCGAACACACCAAATCCAGCAAGTTCCTTTCAGGCCTTGGAGCAGTGGCCTGCCTTGTGTCTGCCGTGGTTCTTGTCGCTCATAATGTTGAAACAGCCCCTGATTCCTTGAAGTCCTCCTTGATAGTAATACTGGCCACCTTAGTCTTTGAGGTGATATACAGAATAGTCACAAAGAAGAGGCTTGCCGCATTTATAGACTGGAAACTTAGGGAAAAGGAAGAGTTTCTGGACAATTTCGAAAGGTATCTCGAGCCCATTTTAAAGGCGGTTGAAACCCATTTCAAAGGTGCAGAGGTTTACCTGCTGGATGAACTGGCGCGTGGAGAGAGAAAGTCTGCCAACAAGCTCCATATAGGAGTTACTGTTCCAGAAAAGATGTCAAGCGACGAGCAGGAACGAGGCGAACGTAACATCAGGCAAAGCGCAGGCTTGAAGCCCCATCATCCATTCAAGGTATCGTTTGTGGCCAGACAGGAAGATCATAAGCTGAGCCCCCATAACCCCAAAAGGATTTCCAAGTGACACCTGTTCGTTGACGGGAAGAAACATTTTTAGAGGCATCTGAAGATGCCTCTGCCGTCATAGCTTATTTTCCAAAAAGGCCCTTCAAAAGACCTTCCGGCGTGATTTTTTCTTCCTGGTTGCTGTTTGGCTTCTTTTCCTTACTGGTGTCTCCAAGCAATTTGCCCAGTTCCTTTTCAACCTTGTTGGTTATTTTTTGTTTGACCCTTTCCTTTACCATGGAAGTATCAATGGCAGGCCGTGGCCTGTTTATGGTGCCAGTGAGCTTGAGGCTGAGTTCTGTCTTGCCTGCCTTATTGGTCAAATATTTTGCAATAGAGCTTTTCTTTTCCAGTTTTTTCGACAGGTCTTGAGACAGGACAAGGGTGAGAGGTAGATTCAATGCCCCGTCGAGGCCAACGGTGCCCTTGGCCCTTGCAGATATTTTTCTGCCTGTCATGACAGATTTTATCCTTACCAACCCCTTTTCCACATGGATGGTGCCGTCAAGGTTTTTAAAATCCACGTTTCGTAAAGAGGGCAGGCCAATAAGATCGGCGATAACAGAAAGGACCTTTATGCCTTTGATTTCCCCGTCTTTTAATAGGTAGTTACCCTCGACATCGAGACTCTTTTGGAGATAGTCCCATTGGGACCCTGTACCAGAAAAGTCAAAGCGGCCATTGAAGATGCCCGACAGCTTTCCCGACATGGGGCTTTTCAGGGATTGCAACATCTTGGGCAGGTCTATCCCCTGAATCAGTAGGTAGCCTTTGAAGGGAATTTGCGCCTTGGTTATGTCTGCCTGGGCCTTGCTGTTTATGTATCCATCGGCAGTCTTTGCAGAGAGTTGGTCAATGAAAAAGATCCCGTTCACAAGCCTGTATTTCAGGCGCAGATCATTGAAAACGAGATCTTTGTATAGGAGTTTGGCAACCTGTATTAGCCCATGAGCCTTGAGCTTAGGCGGCAACTGGACAGGGGTGCCTTTATTTTTGCCCCCTGGGCTTGAGGCCTTTTCTTCAATGGCTCCACCCTTGGTTTCAGGGGCCACGTTCAGCAGGGCCAGAAGCTTGTTGGCGTCAAGTTCGTTGCTGTCGAGATTGACAGTCACGTCTGGCGCAGAAGCATAATCCCTCACCGCTCCAAAGATACGGGCCTGTTGCCCGTCGATGGCAAGATTGAAGTCGAGTTCCAGCCTCTTTTTGTCAAAGGCCGTGGAGCCAGATACCACGGCCTTGATTCCATTGGCACGAAGATTCAACGGCTGGATGGAAACCGTGCCTGCCTTTTTCAAAAGGTCCATGTTCCCTTTGGCAGTCAAATCACCCTTGAACCCTTTGCCCTGAAAGCTGGCTGAAATGCCCTGGAGCATTAACGTATTGCCTTTTAGCACGTAGTTGAGTTTTAGCCCTTGCACAGCGTAAGGTTCATAGAGAAGGCTTTTGACGTCAATCTTGCCCTTGAGCTTTAGTGGGGGCGCTTTGGTCTTGTCTTTACTTGTCCTGTGTTGAGCCTTTGCCCTGGTACGGACCTTTTCAGTGGGCGTTCGTACAGTTGCAGCCAAGGCCAAAAGCTTGTCGAGATCAAGTTTTTCACTCGATATATCAAGTGTGGCATCTGGTGTGGAGAGATAATTTCTTACGTCTCCATCAAACCGGATCTTCTGCCCATCCAGCAAGGTAACTATGCCAAGTTGCGCCCTTTTGTTGTCGAATTTAATAGAGCCCTTGATCTTGGATGCCACTTTCTGATATTTCAGATTGGCATCAAATTCCATACTGCCGGAAAAGATGGTGGATTTGATGTCTTTTCCCATTTTGAGAGACAAAGAACAATCAGTTCTGGTGTCTACTGAAGGAAGTTCACCCCTTTCGTCCCTGAATTTGACGTGCCCATCCCTTATGACAACGGAATCCACTGTGAGGGCCAGAGAGGCTGCAGCAGCCTTTGTCCCAGCCCCTTTTTTGGGCCTGGCCTGTTTCGTTTTGCCTGCCTGTAAGACATACAGGCTTTCGTAATTGTACTGTCCTGCCTTGTCCCTGATGACTTCAATAGACGGGTCCACGAGCCTGATCTCACTGATGACAATCTGTTTGTGAAGAAGGGGCATCAGGTGGTAACGAAGGACAAATTCTCCTGCCTTCACGAAGTCTGTCTTTTGATCCTGCTCCTTTATTGAAAAGTCCTTTACAACAATGCCCTTTAGCAAGCTGACATTTATAGCCCCGATTTCAACCTTTCTGCCCAGGCTCTTTTCCACCTCTGGTACGATCAGGGCCTTCAGTCGATCTTCGGTAAGATAGGCCCGTATGAAGATAGATAGCCCCGCTATTATGATCACCGTCAATAAAACAAAGAAGACACATATCTTGAATATCTTTTTCATGGCTCGCTCCTGAGTCTGTACCGGGATGTTCGACCCTCCAGGGTTTCATTATCAACGACCTTGTCAAAATGGTATCAAAATTTGCACGGAAAGACCAGACGTATCCTCTGGGCTGATGCGGCAGGATGAAACGAGGGGCCCTATACCTTCCAGGATACAGGCAGCCTTACCAGGTGTTTGTCCTTGTTCTTGAAGAGGAGATAGCCCTTTTTCAGTCCAAAGAGATAGAGGTCCCTGGTGATGGCCACGTCCTTTTTGCAGTACTCGACGATCTTTCTAATTTTTCCCTGTTTCCACCACTTGAGGGCAAGGAGGCCGTTGGCACTCTTTCCTGTGCCAAGGGTGGCTGAGGCCAGGCTATCTAGGGAGAGCCTGTAGCCCAGGCGGTTGTGTACATGTTCCAGGATGTCCAGGGTGGGAAGTGTCCACAGGTCTTGCCTCGTATATCCTGACAACACCTTGTAGTCGAATTTTTTGATGTTGAAACCAACTACCAGATCCATTTTGCCCATGATGTTAAAAAGGGCAGGAAGCTGCTCTTCCAGGAAAGTAGCATAGGTGCAGGTTAGAGAATCATATAGCACAGCACAGCTGACCCGCATTTTGTGGGCATTTTGCCACCCTCCCACCTCCTGGGCGGAAAGCTGGGTCTCTATGTCCATGACGCCGAATCTGACACCAGTGCCAGGGGGAAAAGTCCTTCTTCGGGCCGATGGCTTGGAGGGCCTGGCGCCTCCTGCCTGGATCTTGGAGAAGGATTTTTTGCCGTCAATACGGACAGCTGGGCCATCTATTAACTCTTTCAGCACGAACAAGGCAGCGTCCTTGTCTATGGGACGGTTTCCTGAGCCGCATTTTGGCGAGTGGACACAGGACGGGCACCCTGTCTTGCAAGGGCAACTCTTTATGGTATCAAAGGTTGTGGTCAGTAGATCCTTGGCCTCCTGGTATGCCTTTCGAGTAAGCCCTGCACCTCCTGGCACTCCATCGTATACGAATACTGCAGCAGACGAGGTCTGGTGGTGAAAGGTTGTGGAAATGCCTCCAAGGTCGTTTCTATCGCATAGGACTAAAAGCGGCATGATCCCGATGGCTGCGTGTTCAAAGGCATGGATGCCACCCATAAAGTGTAGCTGCCTGTCTTCTGTCTTCCTTTTTACTGTTTCAGGGATTGTTATCCAAAGGCCCTCTGTCTCGAATCTTTGGGGAGGAAGGTCGAGATCCACTCTGCTGATAAGCCTTTGGCCCCTGACGTGCCTGACGTCATAACCCGTTACCCTGTCGGTGATTAGTAGTCGCCCCCAGTGGACAGTGGTGCCAAAAAGCCGCGAGCTTTCGCTTGTCTTCAGGATTTGTGTCTCCTTGCTAGCCCTGACCCTGGTGAAATAGTCCACCTTTTTGGGCCTCACCAGGACCTTCTTGCCTTCTATGTCGAGTTCTTCCACCAGGAAGGTTTCACCCCTGTGCAAATAGACTGCACCTGGGTGCGCCTCCCTGAATACCCGGTATCCATCGAGGGTGCCTACAGTGGCGCCATCTTTGGAAAGGATCTGGAAGCTTTTCCCAGCACCGCGAAGGTCCACGTCCCTGTGGGGGTAGCGTCTTAAGCTCACGAAGCGGCTTCCATCGTCGGTCTGGTATAGCAGTCCTTTTTCTGTGAGATCGTATATGCATCTTTGCAGGGATGGTTCCTTGAGCAAGAAATCCCTGGTAGAGATGGGCTCTTCAGATGCCGCGCACACCAGGTGGCGTTCCATGACCTTTTGGTTGAAGATGTTTACAACAGCATCTTCAGAAGGCCGTTCTATGAGCTGTTTTGGATGGTGCATGAAATATTTGTCCAGGGCATCTTCGCCAGAGATCAGGATGACGGCAGATTCCCTGGAGCTTCTTCCCACCCTTCCGCCCCTCTGCCTGAGGGACATGAGTGTTCCTGGATAGCCCACGAGGATGCATATATCGAGAAAACCAATATCTATTCCAAGTTCCAGGGCACTTGTGGATATTACAGAAAGAAGCCTTCCAGAAGAAAGTTTTGCCTCTATCATGCGTCTTTCTTCTGGCAGAAAACCAGCACGGTACGAAGAGATCTTTTCAGCGAGGTCTCCTGCCCGCTGCATGGCCCAGATGCTCACTAGCTCTGTAAGTTTTCTCGACTGGGTGTAGACGATGGTCCTAAGCCCCCTTTTGATGGCGGCGAGTAGAAGTTGCACCGCCGTCTGGGCCGCTCCTGCCCCTTCAGGGTCCACAAGGATCAGATGCCTTTTGCCCTGGGGTGCGCCACTTTTTGTAATAGGAGTAAATGCCAGGCCAGTGAGGTTGGTAGCGAGTTCTTCCGGATTTCCCACAGTTGCGGAACATAGGATGAAAGTGGGATTTGCGCCATATCTTTGGCAGATGCGTCTCAGCCTTCGAAACACCCATCCCATGCTGCTACCCATGATGCCCCTGTAGGTGTGCACTTCGTCTATGACCACATGGGACAGGTTGCGCCAGAAAGTGGCCCAGGAGCTGTGGTAGGGCAAAAGGGAAAGATGCAGCATTTCAGGATTGGTCAAGAGGCAGTTTGGCGGGCGTTTCCTTATCTTGGTGCGCTGCCATTGGCTGGTGTCACCATCGTAGATGGCGGCACTGGGCCTGATGGAAGAGGGGAGGGCATCGGTCATTTTGTTGAAGGCTATGAGTTGATCCTGAGCCAGGGCCTTCAGGGGAAAGAGGTACAGGGCCCTTGAGGCTGGCTCCTCCAGGAATCTTTCAATGAAGGGGATATTGTAGATCAGGGTCTTTCCGCTGGCCGTGGGTGTGGCCACCACGATGTTTCTTCTTGCCCTAACGTGTTCTATCGCATTTGTCTGATGGCTGTAGAGTTGAGACACGCCAAGTCTTTTCAGGGCGGTTTGGATTTCTGGCATCAAGGGCCTGGTGAGCCGTCCGGCTTCAGGCGCCTTTTCACGCTGGACATGGGTGAAAACAATCTGTCTGCCAAGATGTTTGGCCCTTTTGAATGCCTCTACATATTCGCCAGCGCCCTTGTTTTTCATGACACAACTTGCAAGGGTTGGTCTCAGGCCTTGAGGCCTTCATCAAGGTGGTTTGTCATGTTCAGGAATCTCAAGACTCCATTACCGTCAGGAAAGAATTCTATACAGTTTATGCAGGTATAGTCTTGATGAAGATTGAAGATATTTTGGAGCCTCATGCCCAAAAAGTTGGCAATTAGCACCCTGTTCACACCCCCGTGGGCGATTATGGCCACGCGTTTCCCATAGGCTCCCTCTGCGCATTGGGAAAAGACCTGGCCTGTCCGTTTCAGCACGTCTCCAAGGCTTTCTCCTTCAGGGGGCCTGTAATTTTCCAGGTCTTTCATGCGCCGGGACATTTCTCCAGGGTATTTTCTCTCTATGTCGTCCCAGCTGAGGCCAGCCCACTTGCCAAAATCCACCTCCCTCATGGCCTTGGAAAAGACCGGACCCGGCCCGCCTTCATCCTGGATGAGGCCAGCAAGGTACATGCATCTTTGAAGATCGCTTGCCATTACGAAATCCGGAGCCAGGCGGACGATATATCTTGCAGCAAGAAGGCTTTGTCTCTTGCCCAGGTCGGAAAGGGGCACGTCCATCTGCCCATAAAACACGCCCTTGGGGAAATCCACCTGTCCGTGTCGTACAAGATATATCTTCACTGAATCCATTTGCAAATACCTGCCCCAGCCATGAAAAGGATGGTTTCCACTACTTCCACATGGGCTCCCAGCATGTCGCCGGTTATGCCGCCAAATCTCTTTTTAAACCACAGTGCCGAAAGGGGGCCTGCCACAGTGGAAGCTGCGAAAAAGGCAAGCCCCTTTGTATCCATGAGGAACCAGGACGCAGAGATAGCAGTAAGGCCAGATATCACGAGGTGTCGCCTGGCTGCCTTTCCGCAAAATGCAGATCCAAGGCCTCCTCCAGGCCTAGCGTATTGAGAAGAGGCAGAAAGACAGTTAAGAGACCACCTGGAAAGACATGGGATGAGTATGAACAGTTGCCAGGCACCCCTTTCTGAAAGTGTGGCGGAAGAACCGGTCTTCAAAAGGAGCACAGAGACAAGGGCCAATACGCCAAGGGCGCCGCTGCAACTGTCCTTCATTATGATAAGTGCCTTTTGCCTTTCAGCGCCGCTTCCAATGGCGTCTGCCGTATCGGCCAGGCCATCGAGGTGAAGGCCCCTTGTGAGAAAGGCCAGAAGCACTACTACTGACGCTCCAGTCAGACCTGGGCTCCAGAAGTCCGATACAGCCCAGCTGAGCCCGGCTATCATGGCTCCAAGTATCAGGCCCACAAGGGGAAAATAGGAAAGGGATGCGGAAAGTTCTTTCTTATCCACCGACAGGTGCGGAACTACGGTGATGACAGTAAGAAATTGAAGGGCCAGAAGGAAACTCTTTATGGCTGCGCCTCCTGTATCGGTTCAATCATCCCATTCTGTTCTTATCCTCTGGATCACCTTCTGTACGAAGGGCAGTTTTTCAGGGAGGCATATGCCAAAAAGGGGCGCATCCTGCTCCACAAGATCTCCCTGCTGGAAATAGACCTTGTAAATGATGCCTGGAGGGCCTTCATAGGGGAGAAAGGTATCCCGTTTCATGAGGGACATGATTATTATCTCGTCTCCATACGCCACTGACAGCCCCTTTTCCGTCTTCTTTTCCAAAAAGGATACTGTCTCAGGGGTGAAAAAGTATCTGGCCCTTTGGGGGGCCCTGAATATATAAAGGACCTTTCTCAATATCCTGTCGATGATCTCATCCCTGTTGAGCTTGTGCTGTACAGTGAGGAGCCTTTCCCCAGCCTGAACAAAGGTGCCTTCGAGTTCTGTCCTGAGATGCGCAACCTTCCCAGAGAAGCTCGAGGTGATCCTTTTGGGGTTCTTTTCCCTTTCCAGAATGTACAATAAGGTCCCAGGCTTGTGAAGCCACTGTCCAGAAGGCCCTTTAACCTCCTGCCCTTCCTTGACCTTGAATGACACCACTCCTGTGTGCGGGGCATCTATGTGATGATCCTCATAGGGATGTGATTTGAACTGCCTCAAGAGGTCATTAAGGTTTATGTCCATGGCCTGTTGCCCTTATTTGTAGTAGAGATGGGGGCTTCCCATTGTCATCATTGCCTCAAAGAGATTTTTCCTAAAGTCCCTTCTGTCCCATATGCCCTGTATGTGGCCGCGCCTCAGGGCGTTTTTGGCACTGTGATAGTCGGGAGGCACATCTGCGCCAGTGGTTTCCCTGATTACCCGCGGGCCAGCAAAGCCTATGCGGGAAGAGCGGATGCCCACCTGATACGGAGAGCAACCCAGAAAGCTTGCCACAGGGCCTGCATAGGAATTGTTGTCGTAGACCACCATGTACAGGCCGCCGCTATCGATGTATTCCCTGACAGCAAGGGTGCAGCGAGGCATCTGAACCACGCCGAGGGTCCCTTCGTGTATCCTGATGCCGCCAGTGGTGTGTATGTATGCGAGAAAAGGTCTTCTGGTGGTCTTTGCCTTGTCGCAGGCGCGAATGAATTTTTCCCCTTCTGCCGTCCCAACTGTGCCGCTTCTGAAGTCACTATAGAGCATGGCCACCACCAGTTTTATGCCGTGTACTGCCGCATCAAAGGTGATGATGGCCGAGCGGCGTCTGGTCCTTTCAACAGCCTTTTTCAGCTTTACGTCAAAGCCTTCAAACTTCAGGGGATTGGCCGAGGCGATATGGCTGTTGAATTCGCGGACCGAGCCCTTGTCGAAGAGGTTTTCGAGATACCACTGGTATTCCAGTGGGAAATGGTGTCCACAGCTTGGGCAAACTCCACAAAACTCCCCATAGAGGTCTGGCACCCAGAGGTCGCGACAGCCATATTTTTCAGCATTTGGACAAGTGACAGTGCGGTCTTCATTGGCCAAGGGGCTTATGTAGTGCTCCCACTCTTGGACGAATATACTCTTCCTGAATGGGTCGAAAACCTCTGTGGCTGCTGGATAGTCGGGCTTTGGAAAGACAAAGTCATATGCGGCCCGCATGGGTTCGGTTACGGTCTTCAAAAAGATGGAGCCTTCGCTCGAGACCTCCTCAAGGATCTTTTGTACACTTCTCGAGTGGTGCCTCAAGAGGCCGTAACGCAGTTCATAATAGCTTTGGCGCACACTGTTTCTGGCCTTTTCGAGTTTTCTGACAATACCCCTTCTTCCCTCCTTGAAGCCCTTGCCCATCTTACGGTATTTCTCCGACCTGAACGCCAAGAGCTTGGCCTTTTCAGAGTCTGAAAGGGACCATTTTATGTGGATGTCAAACTCATCTCCAGTGCCGTTGCCTATTTCCTGGGCTTGCCGTTTAAGCGCATATGCCCTGAATGCCCTGAAGCTCTTTGTCTGTAGGACCACCTCGTCAGTGGCCCTTACCATTTCATAGCGGAGCCTTCTGAAAAAGGAGAAATCCTCTCTCCTTGCGCCAAGGGGCGGCTCTTCAATGATCCTGTCTATGGTTTTTAGGGCCAGGTTGTCCTGGGCAGTGATCCTTAGTTGGGCTGCGCAATGCTCCACCAGCTCAGGCGGCACCTTTTCTCCCTCCTTTATACGCCCTTCTATGGCAGCAGCGCCTTCTGGAGAGATAACAGAATAGTAACCCCGGGAACCCATGAGCCTGATGTCAGCAAGGCCAATGGCCTCTGCCCCACCTGACCCTCCTTCTGAAATGAAGGAGATGACAGGTACCCTGAGCCTTGACATCTGAAACAGATTCCTGGCGATTTGCTGGGCAGCTCCTGGATAGTCCTCGGTAGGATATGCGCCTGGCGTGAAGATATAGGTGTGAATGGGTATGCCCTCTGTCTCGGCCACCTTCATGTATCTCAGCGCCTTTTCGTTTCCCCAGGGCTTTGCGCTGCCGCCGTTTCTGTATTCCTCTCCCTTTCCCTTCTCATGCCCTATCACCATGACCTGATGGTAGTACAGGCGGTTTTTAACCCTGCGGGTCAGGGTTGCCCTTGCAACGAGGATAGCTGGATCGATGTTGCAATCTCCTTCTCCACCGAGCTCTGTAAAGGAGTCGTAGACGTTTTCGAGTATGTCCTGGAGGGTGAAACGCTGGACGCTCCTGGCGATGTTCACGATCTCTATGGGCGTTAGGGTCTTGGCCACCCGCTCCTCAAAAAATGTGATCCTGTCTTCAAGATCCCTGATATGGGTGAGGAGCTCCTTCCCTGTGAATTCGAAGATGTTGTTGCGGATTTCCTGAACCTTTGCCAGAAGCTGGTCCAGGCGGCCCCATTCGAGGCTTCCCTTGATGTCTCCAAGATATGTTATGCGGTCTTGAAGGCCTGCGAGATATTTTCCGCTATCTAATATGTACTTCTGGTCCATCTATTTCGTTGGTCGATTTCCTGTCTTTTCTGTTCCGGGGCCGAGGTCAGAATTTCAATAGGTCGTCCAACCTTTCCATGAGATATTCGAGGTTGGTGACAATGGGCCCACCCCTGGAATCCTTGCCGTCTATAACGGTTTTGGAGATAAACTCCCTGGCCCTGTCTTTGGCCTGTTCTGTATCCATGCCCCAGATGATGGCAAGGGCCAGGTTCGGATCGTACTCCGTGGGTATTTCATAGGGTTCATCCTGGGGAACATGGCTGTATACCCTTACCCACGGTTTCTCAGGGAAGGAGAAGGTGGTTATCTTGCCACACCAAGGGGCAAACCCCCTTTTCACGTCCTCTGCAACAATCCTAAGCTCTATGCTCGTGCCTGCAAAGCTAATGTGTTTTTGGCCGTATCCAAGCTTTTCGCCAAAGGCAGACCTTATCTGCTCCCTGATGAGATTTACCGGCGCATCGTGCTTGGATATCCTTGAGATCCTGGCCGAGATCTCATTTTCCACCTGTATCCTGGTGTTCACCTCGAGAAGATAAGGGTTTCCGTCCCTTGTGACAATCCATTCCCAGGTGCCCACATTGTCATATTTCACTTCTTTGGCCAGCTGGATGGAATACTCCACAATGTGTTCCAGGACGCCAGCCGCGTCAAAGGGGTATTTTATGGTCTTTGGGTCAAAGCCCGGGGCTGCTTCCACCCTTTTTTGGCGGCCAGTGCTCTGAATAGTGCAGTTTCTCGTACTGAAATGGACTATCTCATCGTGTTGGCTGCAAAGAAGCTGTACCTCAAGATGATGATAATCCCTCATGCACTGTTCTATGAGTACGCCTTCGTCGCCGAATTGGCGCTTTGCGTAATTTTGGATCCGTCTGTAGATCTGGCGAAAGGTGTCAAGGTGGTTCACCTCTTCTATCCCCATTCCTCCTCCGCCTGCCGAGGCCTTTACCAGGATGGAGGGTTTTTCAATGCCTTGTTCCTTTTGTTGATAGAAGAGTTTTTCCGCCAGTACCTCTGCCTCTATCTCACTATACAGGGGTTCGTCAGAGCCAGGTATCACTGGGATTCCGAGTTGTTTTGCAATCCTCTTGGTGTTGATCTTGCTTCCAAGATCCCTTATGACTTCCCATCTTGGCCCAATAAAGGTTATGGGCCTGTTCCTGAGCGCTGCCCTTCTGGCAAAACGAAAGTTTTCCGAGAAGAAGCCATACCCTGGATGGATTGCGTCGGCATCAGAATGGTCTGCCACGGAAAAGATCTCATTTGGGTCTTTGTAGTTGCATATCCGGTATGCAGCCTCTGGCCCCTTCTTCTCAATGGCCTTCCGGACATGGAGTGAGGCGCTGTCCTCAGACGTATATACCACCACATAGTCCAGGTCCAGCTCATCACAGGCATTCATTATTCTTATGGCGATCTCGCCCCTGTTTGCTATAAGTATGCGCTTCTTATCCATAAAAGATTGTGAAGTGTGGTGATTTTATTAAAAAGTAGTGGCAGTTTTTTTTTGGCTCATGTATATTTGCTGTCTTGCATGCATTCACCACGCTGGCTTTAATTAAACAGGTGTGGATTTTACCTTATTATCAGAAAAACACAAACTACATTTTCCTGTCTGCCGATTCTCCTGCAGATGAGGCCGACATTTTTCAGACCCGATCCCGAACCATTTATCGGGGGAAATACACCAGCTGATCTTGGTGGCGTCTGAAAGGAGGGCAACGAGATGGAACGTGTCGAATATGGATTTGGGCAGCACCTTATGCTTGACGGCTACGGATGTGATCGCGAAAAGTTGAAGGATCTCGACGGGATTTACGACTTCTTGAGCCGATATCCCGATGAAATTCATATGACAAAGATAATGCCCCCTTATGTATTCAAGTATTCAGGCAAGGTCCCGGAGGACTGGGGAATTTCCGGTTTTGTGCTCATTGCCGAAAGCCACATTAGCATTCATACCTTTCCGGAAAAGCTTTATTTGAGCCTGGATATCTTCTCATGCAAGGCCTTTGACGCCGATCTGGCCATAAAGCATATCAAGGATATCTTTTCCATAGAGAAGATGGAGATAAAGCTCCTGAACCGCGGGCATGAATTTCCAAAGGTGATCCGCAGCGTGCAGCAATTCATTAAGGATGAGCGGGCTCAAATGACCATATAGCTGCATGGGTCATGGGCATGCAATTTCTCGGCTCTCCCCATTCCGTCACCCTGGAGGAGAGCCGTTTTCTTATGATTCCAGCACCCTTTGACGCTACTGCCAGCTATGGCACTGGCGCACGGTTTGGCCCTGAAAGGATCATTGAGGCGTCCAAGCAGCTCGAGCTTTTCGACGAAGAACTTCTGATAGAGCCGTGGAAGGCTGGTATTTGTACGGCCAGTAGAGTCGATCTGCCTGTAGTGGCTGAAAAGGCCGTGGACATGATAGCCTCTGCGGCAGGCAGCGCCTTCCACAGTGGCAAGATCCCGGTCCTTCTTGGCGGAGACCATTCTGTGACCATAGGGGCCATAAAGGCAGCCCACGAATGTTTTGGGCCTCTTGACATCCTGCAATTTGACGCCCATGCAGACCTCAGGGAAGAGTATCAGGGGACAAGATACAGCCATGCCTGTGTAATGCGCCGTGTTTGGGGGCTTGGCAATGTAATCCAGGTGGGCATAAGGTCTTTCTCCAAAAAGGAGTGGGAGTTTATCAAGGCCCAAGACAAGATTCCCCTTTTGGCAAAGGATGTCATTGCAGATATAGACAAGGCTACGGATGCCACCTTGAGCCGTCTGTCTGGCAGACCCCTTTATATAACTATTGATGTGGACTGCCTTGACCCTTCCATGATGCCTGCCACTGGCACACCCGAGCCTGGCGGGCTTTTGTGGCACCATCTTTTGACTGTTTTGAGTGCTGTTGTGGAAAGGAGCCAGGTGATAGGATTTGACGTGGTAGAGCTTGCGCCGGTTCCTGGCCTGCACTATCCTGAATATACTATAGCCCGTCTTGTTTACAGACTTGTTGGCCTCGTCTCCATAGCCAGAGGATTTATAAAAGAGGGCGGATAACCTTGTGAGAATCGCTTCCAAAAGATTAGGGCCTTGGCCAGCCTTCGTTGTCGTCGTTTTTCTGCTGCCAGGCCTGTTTTGCTGTACCAAGGAGGACAAGATGGCACCAGGAAAGGGTATTTCCCTGGTCATTGACAGTAGAAAGGATTGCTGAAGGGCCATTTCTGGCGTAGGTCTGCGCTTCAAAGACCCAAATACCCCGGAAGGAGACAGGATAGAGGTCTTCATAAGGCCTGAGACAGTTTCAAAGATGCATAAGCTTCTTGGCATAGTAGGGGGAAGAGTTGTCCAGGAGGATGTCCATCCAGGCTATGTCCACATGATTGTGGAGAAGCGTTGTCAAAACCCTTCTCCTGTCCGTGGCAGGGCAGGGCAAGGCAACTGAATCTCCCTGTGCGCCATCATCTTTTTCAGATCTTCATCTGATCTTGGAATGGAGCAGAACAGTTTGGCCCCTTGGGCACAAGCCGCCTTTTTAAAACCCGTCAGAATTGGACAGCTCGTAGTTGCCAACAATGTCTTTCTGGCCCCCCTTGCAGGGCTAACCGATTATCCCTTCAGGGCAGTGGCAAGGGGTTTTGGCCCTGGGCTTACTGTCACGGAGATGGTATCTGCAAGGGCCATTTGCATGGCCAACAAAAAGACCCTCAAGATGGCCCGCCCTGGCCCGGGTGAAAGGCCCCTTTCAGTGCAGCTTTTTGGCTCAGACCCAATGGTTATGAAAGAGGCCGCCATCATATGCCAGGACCTTGGGGCCTCGATCATAGACGTGAACATGGGTTGTCCCCAAAAAAAGGTGATTAGGTCCGGTTCAGGCGCAGCCCTCATGAAGGAACCCCAACTGGCAGCCGCCATCATCCGTGAAATAGCTTCAGAGGTAGACCTGCCTGTGACAGCCAAGATCAGGCTCGGCTGGGATAAGGATTCAGTCAATGCCCCTGAATTTTCAAAAATGTTGCAAGACGCCGGTGCGAGCCTCATTGCAGTTCATGCCAGGACAAGGAGCCAGATGTTTGGAGGCAAGGCAGACTGGAAGGCAATCAGGGCAGTAGCAGAAGCGGTGGATATTCCTGTAATAGCCAATGGTGATATAAAAACAGTGGAAGATGCTGCCAGATGCCTTGAGGAATCCCGTGCACACGGGGTCATGATTGGAAGAGCAGCCCTTGGAAGGCCCTGGTTTCTCAGACAGGTCGCAGACCATCTATCAGGCTCAACGCATGTTTCGACACCAACCCTTTCAGAGATTTCCCAGGTTGTGGATCTGCACCTTAGGCTCATTGAAGATCATTACCCTGAGCCAGCCAGCACCATTGCCGCAAGGATACATCTTGCCTGGTACACCAAGGGGCTTAGGTATTCGGCAGCTTTCAGGGACAGGATCTTCAAGACGAAGGGAGTGAAAGACCTGAAAAGCCTTAAGGACGAATTCTTTGAGGAGTTGGCCAAGGATAGGGGCGTGGAGTAAACCGAAGCCGGCTGATATAAGCCAACCATGACAGTTTTTCGAGGCGGTCTATGGAGAAGAAGAACAAATGGGTCTTATGAGGCCTTCTTCTTGAGTTTTAAGGCCATAATCCCCAGGAGCCCTGAGCCAAATAGCACAATAGTGCCTGGAATGGGAACAGGAGAAACAGGTGCTGTCTCTATATGAAGGTGTATCTCACCCAAGGGGACATGGTATCTTGGGGCTTCAATCCTGAAGTGCGCTGTCCCATCTTCTAACACTGTAAAATCACTGAAAGTGTAGGACCAGGAGGTGGATTTCTGGCAGGGAGAAGCTGGAGAAAAGTCGTCTGTATCAGCCACTTGGATATCGTCAATAAAAAAAAGGTTGTGTTCGCTGGTGGGAATGGCGGAATTGTGCCAAGTGCCGTATATCTCGGCCGATTCGATTCTTTCGCCATTCAATTCGAAGTCGAACGTGCCAATCAGGGACGGATCCTCACATTTGCCAGGGCACAGGAAGGGAGACGAATAATCATACAGTGTTATATCTACGGTGCCGGCATTGGCATTGTTAAGTACGCTAAGGCCTATGATTGCCATACTAAAGATCATCAATAATCGCTTCATTGTCTTCTCCGTGTCGGACCTCGATTATCTCGGCAACTGGCAGGGACCAAACAGCTCGATTCAAAATAGGGTTGGCATAGAGTTCCAACGGTACTTAGGTTGCACATGATACGGAACTTGCTAATTAAAAAGCAATCTATTTGTAATTCTACGATACTATTAATCCGATTCCATTAAGGCTGCAATCAAATTTTTTCAAATAAAAAGTTCCGTATGGTTGGATTTATTGCCACAAGGACGGTCTTTTTCTGAAATCCTCTGGAATAAAGAGGTGTAAGACGCTTTTATCCCACTATTGGGGAGTCTGGTTCAGGCGCGCGTCTTCTTGGAGGAAGCCTTTTTGGCTGCTAAGGCAGCAAGAGCCAATAACCCTGAACCAAAGATTATTATAGAAGCAGGTATAGGAACAGGGGCTGTTTCTATAAGGAGAGTGGTTTCGTCTAATCTGACGTGATACTCAGAGGTTTGAACTGTAAAAAGATCTGCGGAACCATCTTCTAATACAGTGAAATCTGTAAACGTATATGCCCATGGTACATAGTAATCCCAATAGGGGTCAGGGGTATAATCATGCGTATTGGCAATTAACAGGTCGTCCAAAAAGAGTTTATTATGGGCGGTGTTGGGATACTCAGTGTTTCCCCATGTGCCATATATTTTGGCTGCAACGATCTTCTCGCCATTCAAATCAAAATCGAAATGTCCAACCAAATATTTATCATTGTACGTGCCTGGATCATGATATGGAGACGAATATTCAGGTAATTTAAGCTCTATCAAGCCAGCATCAGCGTTACTTAACGTGCCAGAAAAAGAGATTATCACAGCCACTATGACAAAAAGTCTCTTCATAGCCTTATAGCCCTTTGTTTTTTTAATTAAATCATAGTACTCTAAAAATTTCAAATATAAATTTTTTTAATAGTGATTCCGGCATTTTATTCTTTTAAGGGTATCTCTTACTTGCATTTTTTAGAGATACCCTGTTTTTGCGCTAATATTTTTTTAATAGCTTATTTTTTTCTGATATCGGCTCCTTATTGCTACCAGGCCAAGCAGGCTAGAACCTAACAGCCAAACTGTCCCTGGTATCGGCACTGGTGCAGCATTCATGGTTATCCCTGGTGCTTCACTAATCCGGCCTGCCCATGTGCCATCTTCATAATACATCTTGAAATTCCAAGCGAATTGGTCGCTGCCACAATTAGAACCTATATAGGCGAGCTTATATGGGGTGCCGGTCTCAAGATCAAAATTGGAAGAAGTCACTGGACCTGTCCAGTAAGTGCCTCCAAGTACCAAGGAGTCATCAATAAAGATTGAAACCCCATCATCTCCGCTTGCTCGGAAATAGACTGTTCTGTCTTCCGACGGGATGATGTAGGTTTGAAAAATATGGACCGTCGGTGCGTCGTCGTCCGAATAAAAACTACTTCCCCAACTGTCTGTGTCATATTTGCGCCAAGGGCCATTGTCACTGGAGACATAGCCTTGGAATTCAGCATCTGAATATGGATCCCCTTCCTCTACATATTGGCCCATTGAAATGTAGTTTACATTTTCATCATAATAGTAAGCCCAAAGCCCCTCTGTGGTCTGCGGGTTCAATACAGGTGTCTCTGTCTTGATAGTGGTGGCTGATGTGGCACCTGGAAAAAGAATAAAAAAGGCAGTTACAAATGAAAGAAATCGACTCTTCATTTTTTTTCTTCCTTTTTTGTAATTTTTTAATTATTAAGAGAACTTACCCTTTTCTTAGCTTACGCATGGTTATAAGGGTGCAAACTCCAGAACCTAATAGCCAAACTGCACCTGGTATTGGCACGGACGAGCCCTGTAGCTCGAAGGCTAGATCATAGTTGCCCTGATAAAAGGGGGGCTCGTTGATTGGGTGGTGATTGTAATGAAGGCTGTTGTACTCGGCTGGATTGCGATTGTGGGTGTTGGAGTGCGCCCAGCCCCACCAATAATTTCCGTTGGGGTCGTTAGTGAAATCCCCTTGGACGCTCACCCAGTATGGCCTATTTTCACTGGCAAGAAAGGGGCTTGGAAGTTCAACATAATAGTGACAATAGTCTCCTTCCTGACTCTGATGAGCGCTTCCTGGGATGAATACTTCATAGAGCATGGTTCCAGCCATACTTTTTCCTAGGTCTGCATTGTAATAATTTGAATAAAACCGAATAAAGAATCCATCAGCTTCAGGCATGTCGGTAATGTTTCCTACGCTCCACCAGTCTACCCTTTCAATGGAAGTGGCAGAATCGAATCTAAAGTCATCTGCTGGCCAAGCGTGAAAGTTGGCACTGGAAAGAAAGCCTCCCCATCCCGACGGTGGCTGCAACCATGTGGCAGATAAGGCTTTGGAACCCAAAGATCCTATAAAAAAAACACAACATAAGATAATGAAGCGATTTTTCATCATTTTGAGCCCTCCTTTGTCTTTTCTATACCGTCTTACTGGATTGAAAATTTCCTATCTGGAAATACTCTGATCCAGGAAGTCCCGGCTCATGGTTGCGCTAATGGCTTTCGATTTTTAGCCAGAAGCTTCATGGGATCGTATTGGTGTTAGTTCACTGTCGCTATTGGTCTATAGCCTTGATAGCGCCAGTTATCTGTCGTCGAAAAGATTAGAGAACTTCAGGCCTTCATTGGACGAACAGTACCCTGTATCGTGGGACGTCAACGAAGAAGGGTCTTTGAAGGGCTAATTTTTAGCAATTTTATTTATTATACAAAATATTGTTAAAAATAGAAACAAAATATTGTGAAATCACGGGGAAGTCTGCTTTCTGTCCCGTGGTGTGAAAACATCTCAGGAAATCCATTCGGAACAAATTCGCTCCCAACCTGCTGTTAGCAAGGAAGGCTTAAAAAGGGCCTTCCTTGCCCCTTGTCCTAAAGGCGCTGAAAGACCCCGTTCCAAAGTCCGGTCAGTCTGCAACGAAATAGGATTAAACAATTAAAAGTGCTTTTAACCAAGTTTTCACCCCGTTCCAAAGTCCGGTCAGTCTGCAACAGAGGAGGATATTGATATATCAGATCCGATAGACGCAATATGTTTTCACCCCGTTCCAAAGTCCGGTCAGTCTGCAACTGAATGCGGGGTACCACAACATCCGAACCCTGACATATACCGTGTT
>CAZOMT010000031.1:0-4743 GCA_964581255.1 uncultured Thermodesulfatator sp. | reverse complement strand
AATCCAGATATCTTCACCCCAAACTGACTAAGAACAAAAAATAATGAAAACACTTGAATAAGGGTGTTGAATGTCAGTTTAAAGAGAAATGCATAATCCGGCGGAATCCGGCCACTGGATCTGGTTTTATCCGGTCACCTGTTCTGGAGCAAACCGGCCACTGGATCTGGTTTTATCTGGCCATTTTTAGGGTGTAGCCAGAATCACGGGATTTGGTACATAGCGGCACTGGATAATCTGAGTTCAAGAGGTCATCATCTTCTTCAAAGAGATTAAGGAGGGGATGATGGCGAGAAGGAGGTTATCCATGCGAAAGGCCAAGCAGGTATTGCGTTTGAAGTGGGAGGCAGGTTTAAGCAACCGGGCCATATCCAGGGCATTAAAGGTAGGCAGGGAGACGGTTCGTGAGTATCTCCATCGTGCTAAGGAGGCAGGACTTACGTGGGAACAGGTGCAGCAAATGGATGAAGGTGCTATTGAGGAGAAGCTGTTTCCGGCATCTGACACCAAGGGACGGGGTTCTGGCAAGCGGGTTCCAGACTGGTCAATGGTTCGTGAGGAGCTTGGTAGGCATAAGGGTGTGACGCTTCGTCTTCTGTGGGAGGAGTACTACAGTATAGAGCCAGAGACGGCATATAGTTACAGTCAATTTTGCCATCTTTACAGGATTTGGTCCAAGAAGCTGCCTTCGGTCATGGTCCAGGTTTATAAGGGTGGAGAGTATCTTTTTGTGGACTATGCTGGCCAGACTGTTCCATATATAGACCGGGTAAGTGGAGAAGAGAAGCGGGCACAGATTTTCGTAGCCTCCCTTGGAGCTAGCAGTTTTACGTACGTAGAGGCCGGTCAGGATCTTGTTTCATGGATATCTGGTCATGTGAATGCCTTTGGGTATTTTGGAGGTGTTCCAGAGATAGTAGTACCTGACAATTTAAAGTCAGGGGTAAAGAGTCCGTGCTATTACGAGCCTGACATCAATCCCACCTATGATGAGCTGTCACTTCATTATGGTTTTGCAGTGATTCCTGCCAGGGTTAGGAGGCCCAGGGACAAGGCCAAGGTTGAGACTGCAGTCCAGGTAGTAGAGCGATGGATTCTGGCACCTTTGAGAGACAGGACCTTTTTTAGCATAGAGGAGATAAATGAGGCCATTGGGCCTCTTTTGGAGAGGCTCAACAGCAAGGTGATGAAGCATCTTGAAAAGAGCAGGAGGGAGCTTTTTGAATCCATTGACCGACCAAGGCTAAAAGCCCTTCCTGCCCATTCCTTTGAGTATGCAGAGAGGAAGTCAGCCAGGGTTGGGATCAATTATCACGTCACATTCAATAAGCACTATTACAGTGTGCCCTACAGCCTTGTAAAGGAGACGGTGGAGATAAGGGCCACGGATAGGACAATAGAGGTTTTTTACAAGGGGGGCCGGGTAGCATCCCATTTGAGGGATGACACTCCTGGCGGATATAGCACATGCACCAGCCACATGCCCTCTAAGCACAGACGTAGGAAGCAGGAGTGGTCTCCAGAGCGTTTTATAAGATGGGCTCAGAAGATAGGGCCATGGACCTGTCATGTTGTGAAGACCCTTTTGGGTTCAAAGCGTCATCCAGAGCAGGCCTACAGGTCATGCTTAGGGGTGCTGAAGCTTTCGGACAGATATGGAGAAGCCAGGCTTGAGGCGGCCTGCAAAAGAGCTGCACAGTTTGCCCTTTACGCATACAGACATATCCACAATATCCTTAAAAACAACATGGACGTAACAGATCCTAATATAAAGGAGCCCAGGGCAACCACTTCTCACGAACATGTTCGGGGCCAGCAATACTATCACTGAGGGAGGTGCAGCCTTATGCTGATGCAACCAACAGCAGACAAACTAAGAGACATGCGTCTTTACGGCATGCTTGCAGGCCTTGAGGAACAGTCAGAGAACCCCGAGTACCAGAGGCTCTCCTTTGAGGAAAGGCTGGGGTTCTTGGTGGACAGAGAGTGGTCTGACAGACAGGAAAAGAGACTATCAAGCCGTATAAAAAAGGCACGGTTCAGGGAAAGGGCCTTGATGGAGGACCTGGATCTAAGCCCTGAAAGAGGGCTTGATAGACGCCAAGTCCTCTACCTGGCCCAGCCGGATTGGATAAATAATAACCTGAACACAATCATAATAGGAGCCACAGGCACAGGGAAGACCTACCTTGCCTGCGCCCTTGGAAATGCTGCCTGCAAGAATGGTTTCACGGTACGATACTACCAGATGGCAAAGATGCTAAGAGAACTCCACGCAGCGCACGCAGATGGAACCTATGAAAAGCTCCTGGCCAGGTTATCAAAAACCAAGCTTCTCATTCTGGATGATTGGCTGTTGGATGATTTGAGCCTCGTTCAGACCAGGGATCTTCTTGAGATAATAGATGATAGATATAACAAGGGATCCATTATCTTTGCCACTCAACTTCCTGTGTCTGAGTGGCATCCCCGATTTGAAGACCCTACCCTGGCAGATGCCATAATGGACAGGGTAGTACACAACGCTTACAGGCTAGAATTGAAAGGAGAATCAAAACGAAAAAGACAGAAAATCTTGACTCAATCCGGCCACTGAGGAAAATATGAACAGCCAGTGCCGCCATAACAAAATGGGTGGCCGGAATCCTTCGGATTCACTGGCCGGATTCAGCAGAATGGGCAGCTCTTGCCCAATAGGTTGAGAAGAAGGAGGGGGATCATGGGGGCCTAAACCAAATACTTTGGATTGGCCCTTGATCAGGAACGAGATGTACGAGCACCATTTTGTCTCCACAGGATAATTTTTCCTTTAATCGTGAGGGCAATTTTGAGGAAGTTAAGGCTATCTCTATTTCGCAATAATGAGGGAATTCCTTAAAAGAAATGATTCTTAGATCTGAGGATATTCTTTTTTTCGTATCCAAGGATACAATTTGGGTTTTCCCGAGATCAATCATCTTTAAAAATAATTCATGGAATTCCTGAGCTATTTTTTCTTCTTCTGAATTGAGCAAGGAAGAAGAAAGAAGAATTTCGTACACAATGGCGTAATCCGTAACTCCAAGCAAAATCTCTCTAGGAGGCAACTCTTCCTCTACTCTCAAGTCTTGCCAGGGAATGATCAGATACGTTTTCAAAGTATCTTGGCTAGTTGGTGACAAGACTCTGAACTCAAGAGCTGGTAGAGGATTGAAAAAGTAAAAAGGAGCTGGTGAAGTAAGCCACGAAATTTGGGTTTTCAGGGAGGGAAAAGCCTCCTTTGCCAAATAAACCAAAAGTTTACCTAACAAGTTAGTCAATCTGTAAAGATATTTTTCTTCCTCTGAAACAGTATGTCCAAGTGAATTGATCATCATCCTTCTTCCGTCTATTTTTACCAAAGCCAGGCCATTTCTAAAATCCCTAATAACTCTATTGAATTGCGCTGGAATTACAATTTCTCCCTTTTGATTTATGAACCCCCATTGTCCTTTGGTCCATCGCATATACTCCCCTTCCTTTTCCATGGAACAGCCTTCACAAAAGGCTGCTAGCCCTCCATGAAAAGGGAGCACAGCGGAAAAGTAAGGTTCTATCACAACTTCTCCCTTCAGATTGGCAAAACCTATTTTGCCCTGGTTTATTATGCGAAACAGCCCTTCTGAAGGATAATCAGGTCCGTTGTCAAAGGGATATATTACGAACAATACGCGATTTTTTTTGTCCAGGGCCACAAATCCCTTGCCCTCTTGATACTCTACATAAAAGTGCTCGGAGAAATCCCTAAAGTAAGAAGAATTGGAGACAGCCCCTTCTTGAGCAAGACAACAAAATGGGAGAAAAAGAAATATCATTAACACTACAGTCAGCATGTAAGGTGGGTGAGGTGATGAGAAATTGCTTTTTAAGCGATTAAGTCGGCAAAGACAAAAGCCCTTTTCACCTACCTGTTTGCCCAGAAGTACTTCCTCTAGTATCGCTTCTTCCGCCGGATTATACACGGATGGAAAGGACAAAATATTATAATGCAAGACCTTACCCCTCATCCCCTTCATTTCAGCTTCTGTCAGCTTGATTGCAAAGATTGTAATATTCGTTTCGGTTGATCTTAAGTATTTGCACAGTTCCTGGCGGGAACCTGTAGCCTCTTTCTGTGCGGTAGTATCTCATCCATTCGGGAAGCTCATAATAGGAATGGTTGTATGCAGGATCGAGGATTTTCCAGCAGTATCCTTCGCTTGCGTATTTGCTGAAGCGAAACAGAGGGGTTCTGGCCTCACGCCTGGTGGTCTTCACGACACAAATCACATGATGGAAGTTCCGGCGATCATAGCTGAAGCGCACCAAAGCGCTCTCATAACCCACCACTCGCAGTAAAGTGGCCAACAGGATGGCCTGGTCTTCGCAGTCACCCCGGCGGCTGTGCAGGGTTTCGTATGGAAAGCGGGGGACATTTCCCTCTTCTGGCTCGTAGCGGATGGTACGGTTCACATAGTCGTATATCTTCTTAATACCGCTTCCCCTACCTGGCTGTGACACGAGATAACGGGCCAGTTTGTACAGCTCCGTTGTGACCCTGGCATTGCAGTCGTAACCGTACCTTCTCTCAAAAGCGTCACAGGTCCTCCATTTCAGACTGGAAAGGTCGTGCAGGCAGGCAGCGATGTAGAATCTTAGGTTTCTGTAGTTGCGAGTGGCCAGGTAACCCCCATAGATTTCCCTGCGTAATTCATTGTAGTGGGTCTGCAAGGCTGGTGATAACCC
>CAZOMT010000030.1:0-49040 GCA_964581255.1 uncultured Thermodesulfatator sp. | reverse complement strand
CTCCATCACATATTTTCCCAGGCCGAAGCTTGTCTTTCCTCCCACATGCACCCATTCCCCAAGGGCGAGAAAGGGAACGAAGGGGCCGAGGTCTCCTTTGTAGGTAACGTGACCAAGAAGCCCTCCAAACTTCATCCAACTCCTCTGCCTGCCTGAAAAACGTCTCCATTCGTCCCAAAAGACATCTGTGGCCACCTGGCTGACATTCGAGGCCATATGGGCCAGGTGCTTCCTTTCTGGCCTCGAAAGGATGTCTCCACCACCATAAAAGTGGGCCAGGGAGTTTAGCCTGCCTGCAATCCGTGAAAAGAGAAGTGCAAAGGGAGGTTCCTGGCGGCATAGCTGGTTTTTATGTTTCAGCCTGAGTCTTGTTACGAGTTGTATGGTGACATTGCCGTTGTCCTGAAGGGGTCTTCTGAATTCGACTATCTCTTCTGGATGGATGGCATGTCCTGAGCTGAAGCACCTTTCGGGCTGGCTTCGGTCAGGTGATAGCGAAGCGGCGGAAACAGACTCCAGGGCGAATCTGCCTCGCTTCCTTCCAAGTCCCATGCGGCTTCCCAGATACTCCAGGGCTGCCTGGCAGAGGGCGTGGTGCGTGGTCGCCTCGCCCATGAGGGTGAGTTCGCATGAAAAAGTGTGGCCCTTAGGGTAGAGGGTGAGATTGTCCAGGGGCGGCAGGAGGACATAGGGTTTTGGGATGCCCTTGCTGTCGGGAGGGCAGAAGAAGTGGTACCACGACGGTGCCATCTCCAATAGGGCACGGCCAAAGCTTCCGTGAAAGAGCGAGCCCTTGTAGGCAGGCACTGGTATGTCTTCAAGCGCCTTGAACGTAAACTGATACTTGGCAACGCCCCCAACATTTTCTAATTGCATTTGAATTATGAAAAGGTGGCAGATAACAACACAAACACTTCACTTTACATATGGCCAACATCCCAAATGAAAAATTTAATATGAAAATAAATAAAAGTTCTTTAATGCGCAAGAAAATAATAAAAAAAACGTTATGAAATATAATTTTCTGCCTTAATTAAGTTTCTTGTAATGAGATTATGTTTATTTCACAGCTCAGGAAGTTTTGATAGAGAAAATATTGTTGTTGTGGTGGAGTGGCTGGCAGGGCGCAAGGCTCGGCACAATGGAATGTTTGGCCTACCCAGGCAGGTCTCTGTTTCCAAGGCCCTTTCTAGGCCTTCTTTGCCCCTTGTCCTGAAGGTGTTGAAAAGACCCCGTTCCAGAGTTTTGTCAGCAACACATGAACGATGCAATGACTAAGGGGCTTGAGAGGTGGTGTGGCCCTCAAGGAGTCATGCTTGAAAGAAATTTTGACGCTGAAAGCTTTTTCATCTGCCAAAAAGGATCATTTTTCATCCTCTGGCCAAAGTTTTCCTGGCTCAAAGCCAAAGTTGTCTGAATCCACTTCAGAGGTAAACTCGTTTGCCAGTTTCTCGGGCGTCATGCCAGGCTCATCCGATGCCGTTGATGTTTTTACAGAGGGCTTGGCGTTTTCAGGCTCTGAAGCAGGCCTGTAAGTGGCTGGTCCCTCATCGTCTTGAATGGCCCTGACTTGTGTTGCAGTAAGCCTCAATGCTTCGTCGATCTCTTCAGGCGGCAGCATCATCTCGTCGTCGAGAATGCGCAGGAAGCCTTCAAAAGAGGAGCGCATCTTGTGCACGGATTCCCTTTGCAGCATCCTTAGTTTCCTGATACGGTCTTCGAGCTGGATTGCCTCCTGATGGGCATCTGCCACTATCCGGTCCGCCTCGAGCTTGGCCCTTTCAATTATGAGATCAGCGTCTTTTTGCGCGCTGATCTTCATCTCCTCAGCCATTTGATGGGCGGTAGTCAAGGCCTTTCGAAATTCCGATTCCTGCTGTTTTAGCAGGGTGATCTGTTTTTTGTAGCGGAGGATCTTGTCTCTAAGCTCGTTTCTTTCCTGGATGACGTCTGCCAGGAAATTGGCCACCTCTTCAAGGAAGCTGTTTACTTCCTGTCTGTCATATCCCCTTAATCGTACTGAAAATTCCTGTTCCAGAAGCTCGTTTGGGGTGATAGACATGGTTGATTCTCCTATGCAAGCCTTACCGCCAATTCGTAAAGGCTTGGTACCAGAAAGCTGTCAAGGAATATGAGTGCAAGGATTATGACCATGGGCGTAAGGTCGATTCCGCCAAAATGGAGTGGCAGATATCTCCTCACCCTGTCCATAACAGGGTCAGTGATGTTGTAAAGGAATCTCACTATAGGATTGTACGGATCGGGGCTGACCCACGAGATGAGCGCCCTTATGATGAAAATCCACATATAGAGGTTCAAGAGGATATGGAGAATTGTCGCTATGGATTTGATGAAATTACTCAATATGAACATACTGATCCATCCTTTTCTTATCTATTTGCCAAAGGGACAAGTGGGATAGTTGCATTTCTTGCAAGAAAGGCATAGCCCTCCATGCCCCAAGGCTGCAATCTCTGGCCTGCCTATCCGTTCGTTGGTAAGTATCCTTGGAAGAACAAGATCCAGTACCGTGGTTTTAAAATACATGCCACAGGCAGGAATTCCAAGTACTGGAACGTCTTCAATGTAACTTACCAGAAACATGGCACCTGGAAGAACCGGGCTGCCATAGGTTATTTCAGTGGCGCCTGCAAGCCTTATGCCTTTTCTAGTAACGTCATCCGGGTCAACAGACATGCCTCCGGTGCAAAGCACAAGTTGCGCGCCATTTGATATAGCCCTCTTTATTGCCTCTGCAATCAGCACGGCGTCATCTGTAACCCTTTCAAGGGATAATATGTCGAGGCCAAGGCTCTGTAGCTTTTTCTTCATGGCAGGGCCAAAGGCATCCTTGATCCGGCCTTCAAATACCTCCCTGCCAGTAACCACGATAGAGCCATTTTGGATCTGCCAGGGGCTCACCCTCAAGATTCCATTGGCTTCCTTTAGTATCCCTTCTGCCTGTTCCATGAGTTTTCTTGAAACCACAAGGGGAATGGCCCTTCCTGCTGCAACCTGGTCGCCCTTTGTGACAATGGAGTTGGTGTGCCTTGTGGAAAGCATCACCTCTCCAAGGAGGTTGAACTCGAGTAGTCTTTCCTTGTCCACGCGAAACAGCCCATCTATTGCCGCCCTGAAGGCAACCTTTCCTTCAGAGACATTCATGTCGCACTCGACTCCAGGGCCACAGGCAGACCTTGCTATCATGCGGCCTGCCTCGTTCTCGTGGACATAATCTGGGCCAAAGTCCAGGCAGTAGATGTGAAACTTTCCGAGATCCTTTAGCTTTTCAATGTCTTCTTCACTTATGACATGGCCCTTCTTGAAGGCAGGGCCCTTCTTCTTTCCCTTGACTATTTCCGTGATGTCATGGGGGATTACAAGGCCCACCGCCTCCTCTACGGCTACCAGCCTGCCTCCAGGCGTAGTGAAGACTTCATCTATTTGATCAGTCATGACAACACCTCGTAATATCCACCAAAGGCGCAAGCCCTGCATAGGATCTGGCCATCCTTTTCCACATCCCTGTAGTCCTGTACCCAATCTCCACACCGTTGGCACTGGACGCGCCTCGATGGTCTTCCTGGCATGTCCTCTGGCGGGATAGTCACTTTTACCTCCTTCACATCGAAGAGTTCCTCATTGGTCATGACCTTGTAGGCCTCTATCTGGCGTTTGTATTTGTTGTCGATTTCTGGAAGGTACTTTTCCGCAAGGGCCCTTGATTCCTCCCTGGCAACGATGCGAAGGGCCTTGCCAGTTTCAAGGTTCACAAAGGTTGCGGCCATGACACCGTAGTCCATCCACTTCAGGGACCTTTTACCCAGGCTGCATCCAGTAACCGATTGTATCGCATCTGTGGCGCACCTGTCTATTTCTACATAGACGATGAGCTTTTTCCTGTCTGCGCCCTTCGGGTCTTTGATGCCAGAAAGCTCAAGGCCCAGCATGGCAAGGCGAACCCCTAACACCTGACCTGGGCATAGATGGCCGTGTATCTTTACAGACTCTTCCAGCAGTTGTTCAAATGTTTTATTAGTCATGGTGAAAAGATCCTTACTGGTTTATCCTGTCCATAAGAAAACGAGGTATTAAAGTATGAAGACAAAAGACTGCAATCCTAAAGATCCTGCCTTCTGGGAAGAATATGCCAAAGGCCTGCAGAAAGGCCCTGTTAACAGAAAGTGCATGAAACCTGACACATGGGACAGGGCTGCGGCCACGTATGATGATCTGGACAAATGTCCTGACTATCGCAGGCAGGTCGCCACTGTCTTGGATATCTTGCAACAAAAAGGAGCCTTAGACAAGGAAAATGTTGTAATCGACATTGCCTGCGGAACAGGTACCTATGCTGTGAAAATGGCCACTAAATGTAAAAAGGTGGTGTGCCTCGATATTTCCAGCGGTATGCTCAAAAAGCTGCACGAAAAGGCAAGAAAACTCCAGCTTTCAAATATAGAAACCATTCAGGCAGACTGGCACGCCTATGATACGTCGGAAAGGTTTGACACTGTCTTTGTCTCCATGACTCCGCTTCTCAGATCGGCAGACAACATCAAGAGGTTTCTTGAGCTTTCCCGAAGGTTCGTGGCGATAGTGACCTGGGCGGGCATTCGCGAAAATCAGTTATTGAAGGAGTTGTATCAGGATATAATGGGCAAGGAACTGGTGCAGAAAGGGCACGACATGATATTTCCTTTCAATTACTTGTACTCCTTGGGATACGCACCCCATCTGACCTTTTTCAACGGGTGTTGGCAACGCGTAAGGCCAGTTGAGGCGCAGGTGGAGAACCTGATATGGCGCCTGGAGCTTTACAGGGAGCTGAGTGATGAAGAGAAGAAAAAGGTTCGGGCAAAGGTGGAGTCGCTGTCTGACCAAAAGGGGTTGGTGAGCGTTACCACAAGGGTAAGGACATGCTTGATGATAATCGACAAAAAGGAGCTGGAATTTGCTTGTGATTAAAAAGTCGATGTATATTTGTCATAAATGGGTATAAAGCCCTTGACTAAGATGTTCGGAAGAGTCTATCTTTATAGAACCATTGGTAATTTGTTAGATCAGGTTGAAGGCGTGATTTGTGTGCCCAATTTTCCCAAGGGCTGTTCAGCCCTTTTTGTCGACTCATCAGGAGGTATGGTTGCAGAGCTACAGAGCAGGGTATAGGTCGAGCCGTAACAGGAGAAGCAATAACAAGCTATTCACAATCTTTTTCCTAGTTTGCCTTTTTTTGTTGATTCTTTGGGATGTCGCAGGGCCATACGGCGTGTGGAAACTCCATAAGATCAGAGACCAGAGAAAGGCGCTGTATGCCCAGGTGGTCCAGGCCGACAAGGAAAATACCATCTTGCGAAAAAGGCTGGAAGCGTTTCAGAAAGACAAGAATCTTCAAGAGCAAATAGTAAGGCAGCGGCTTGGCTGGGTGAAGAAAAACGAGGTGCTCTATAAATTCGTGGATTGAGCGCTCTGTCAGAGTTTGAATCGTTAGCTGGCCTGCCAGACCATTGAACAAATGAATATGATAACCTCGGATGGCATAGAAGAATTCAAACAGTATCTGGCAAGTGGCCAATGGGAAGAGGACTTCGAATACCGGACACCCGATGGTCAAGCAGAAATGCTGGATATGCTCGAAGCCCTTTTCGAGCTTTGTGAAACAGCTGACGAGATATTGACCAAAAAGCTCTATAAGAATATGCGGGGAGAAGGGGCTGAAGGCCAGCACAGTTCGTCTGTCATACCCAATGGTTCTCAGTCATGAGCCTTATCAGGACCCACACATTTCTCAAATATGCCCGTATCAATCTCCAGGAGGCTGAGGCAGCCCTGGCCGAAGGCCAGGCAGAACGTTGCGCCTCAAAGGTGTCTGATGTCTATACCGCATTGATAAAGGCTGTGGCCGCTGCCCTTCCCACAGTGAAGGCCGATTTCTTCAACATGACGGACAGGCAACTCCTTGGCCATATTTCAGATCTTGCCCAAGAGGAGGAGTGTGCCAAAGAGATAGTCGAACTTCTGTCCAAGGCCAGGCAGGCTTGCCAGGCAGAGCCCCTGGGGCCAGGTGAGGCTGGAGCTGCCCTTTCCGCAGCAGGCCAGGCCTTCAGCCAGCTCCACGACCTGTTCCTGTAAGGACGTTGCACGGACTGGGTAAAAAATACACTTTTCAACATCAGACAGGAGGCTTCCATGAAAAGGGTCATGCTTGTCGCCTTTGATGGCGATGAGATGTGTTTTGTCCATGTCCTTTTGAATGCCATAGATATGGCAGGGAAATCTTTTGACACGGGCATCATTTTAGAGGGTGCCTCCACAAGGTTGATCCCAGAGTTAGAAAGCAAGGGCCATTTTCTAAACGGATTTTGGAAAAAGGCCAGGCAGATGGGCCTGGTTGAGGGAGTATGCAAGGCATGCTCCAACAAGATGGGGGCCCTGAAGGCTGCAGAAGAGGCAGGGCTCACCCTCCTTGGGGATATGTCTGGCCATCCAGCACTTTCAAGCTATGTGGACAGGGGCTTTCAAATAATAACCTTCTGATCTGGTCTATAGGTGGGTGTCCTGGTGTGGTTTGGACCTGCCTTTCCCTCCATTCGAGACGAGCAATCGGTGCCTTTTGAGCGTTTCATACAAATAGACGTTGCCAAATCTCCCCACCAGGGTGAAACCAGGAACAATGCCTGCGGTTGCCAGGGGGTATCTGCCCAGTATTCGATCCCTAGAAGAGTTGCCAGACACAATTATGTAACGCACAAAATGCCGAGGGGCCGCAAGTATCATTTCAAATTCATATTCATAGGGAAGGATGAAGTGTTTGGGCTCCTGCGTCATGTATACCAGAGGAAAGTTGGCTGTGTCATCCATGAGGATCTTTCCGTTGGGGCTTACCTGGGAAAGAAGCTGCCTTAGGGGTTTGAGCTGGCCATAACCTTTCTGGCCACTAATTATCTGGCAAAAAAGCTGTTCTTCAGACCCTTGATGGTGACATGGCAACCAAAAGCTCATGAACATGGAAACCAGGATCGAGACAGTGAACAGATGACGAAAGGAGGAACGTCTCATCTGTTCGTGGCAATAGATCCGTAAGGCAACTGCTGTGGCGACAAACAAGAGCAGGAAGTCCTGATTTACGTCTGAAAAACTCGTCATGTAATGGGCGAACAAAAAGATCAGTGGAGTCAGGAATATTGCCACGATTATGCCGCGTCTGAGTTGGCCTCTGGGTAGAAAGACGATCCAAATACCAGTGAGGACATATGGCAGGACAACGGGCACATTGTTGTTGAAGAAAGCAGCAGCGGCCTTTGCGCCAGAAAGCAGTTCTCGTGATTGAGAAGCCATGGCGGACATGGAAAGTCCAGGGTCTAAAGACGTATCCCAGTGGGCCATGAAATAGAAAGGATCGTTCAGGAAGACCCAGTTGAGGTAACACCAGGAAAAAGAGATGAAAAACACAGGGAAGACGCTGGTCAGGAGCACTGCCAGACTTTTTAAGGGGTCTTCCCTCCTGTATCTTGTGGCAAGTACGAGTCCTAAGAACGGTACCACGGCAACGGCTTGGAATCTCGTCAGAAAGATGACGGCTGTCAGCAGGCCAAAGATAAAAAGGTCGTAGGAGATTTCATATTGGCTGTATTTGAAGAGGTGGTGGTAGGTGAGGAGCAAGAGGCCTATGAGAATGGTATCTGGAAGCTGCTGTGAGAACAGGTAGAGGCACAGGGGAGAGGTTGTCATGTAGCAGAAAAGAATGGCAAAGAGGGTAAAGCTGATTTTGCCCCTTTTCATGCTCTTGTGAAGCGCCATGAGGCAGACTGTTATTATCACTCCACTTACAAATGCTGAAGCAATAAACGGGTTTTTCACCAAAAGTACGAAGAAATGGGGAAAGGGAGGTGAGGTGAATCCCATGTTTTCAAGACGCGGGGGTTTGCCGTCGTGGACGAGCAGCGCCTTTTCTCCAAGATATAGCAGGCAATTCGATGCAAAATCGTGCTGGTAAAGGTAAAGATCCAGGAGGCTGAGCCCAAGGCCAGTCAGGAGCACCATTATGGCAATGGACGCATATTTTTTGAAATTCGAGGCTGCAGGCCTTTCAGCCTTTGATCTTGCTGAGTCCATGTTCTGTTTTTTCCCAGTAAAAGGGCTTGCTGAAAAGTTGCCACAACGCCTTATAGGCCGACACCGAATGGCCAAGAAGCCAGTAGACAGGATTTAGCAAGGCAGCAGGCAGTAGTTGGAACATGCCCCTCCTGTAAACAGCTAGCATGTTCAGATATATCCCCATGAAATTTCCTATGAGAAGGTTGAACAACCCTACGTAGAGCACGAGAGGCGGGAAGAAGGGGTCCAGGGATGTTGAATGGGTCAGGAGCCAGTAGACGAATACGGCCCATGCCACAGGGGTTACGAGAAACAGCAGTGGCGCGCCACCTATGAAGAGTTGAAAGGAGAGCCAGTTTACCACGCCTATGGTCCTGAGCATCTTTATGGGATGGCGGTTGTAGACCAGAAAGGTCTGCATGTAACCCTTGATCCATCTGGATCGCTGACGCAGCCAGTTGCCGTATCTGCTGTTGGCCTCTTCGTAAGTGGTGGAATTTATGATCCCCACCTTATAGCCGTTGGCACAGGCGCGTATGCCAAGATCAGCGTCTTCTGTCACGTTATAGGGGTCCCATGCACCGAGTTCCTTCAGGATCTTGACCCTGAAGTGGTTGCTGGTGCCCCCAAGGGGGATGGGCAACCCGAAACGGTCCAGGCCAGGCAGGAGGTAATCAAACCAGTAGGAGTATTCCAGGGTGAACAGCCTGGTTATGATGTTTTCATTGGCGTTGAAGTAGTTCAGGGCAGCCTGCAGGCACGCACACGAGTCTCCGTGCTTGTGAAATCCCACTACAGCCTTTTTCAACTGGTCTGGTTCTGGGATGTCTTCTGCGTCGTAGATGGTCAGAAATTTGCCTCGGCTGAAAAAGACCCCATAGTTGCAGGCCTTGGGTTTGGTTTTGGGAAGTGCGTCTGGAATGATGATGAATCTCCAGTTTCCTGGAGGTGACGCCTTTTTGGCTGCCTCAAGGGTGATGGAATCGTCCTCTTCCAAAAGGAGCAGTATGTCTAGTTTGCCCTGGGGATAGTCCATCTTTTTCAGAGATTTCACCAGGATGTGTATTACTTCTGGCTCTTTGTATACAGGTACCAGGACCGTGTATACAGGCAGGGACTTGTCGTCCAATGATTTTATTTCCTGGTCTGAGATCAGGTGGCGCTGCTCCTGCTCTGCCCCTGCAAGGCTCAGGGCCAGTTTGTAGCATACTGTGATGAAGAAGACGAACTGGCAAAAGGAAAAGAGGCTAATAAGAAACGAAGTGGCATCCGCATAGAACCATGCCAGGCAAATATAGAAGATAAGGCCCAGGAACAACACCTGCTTCTTGGTGAATACCGAGTATGCCGATTCCTGGGAATTGCGGTAGAAGAGCCCATTTATTGACTGATCTATGAGCTGACGCCCATAGATCTTCTGGACCATCTTCATAAAATCGAGATCTGTCACCAGGACATATTCTACCTTATCCACGTGGAACCTTTTGCGGCAAAACTCCGTGGTTCCAGGATGTTCCGGGTAATCGGTTGCAGCCTTGAGGACCCCGTTTTCCAAGGAGATGGGGATGATGTGATGGGTGTTGATCTCTGCAAAATCCATCTTTGAGGCCAGATCCCTGTCGACCGATCGTATAAGCTCTTGTGAATAGAGAACGAACTCCAGGGAGAAGTGGGTTGCAAGGGCCGAGAAAAGGTCCAGGCGCGAGATATATCCCAGGCTCAGAAGAAGCCAGCCAAGGCGTCCCCCCTTTTCCTTCTGGATATCAAGGGCAGTTTGAAGTTGTTCTGGGGTTATCTTGCCCTGTTCCAGGAGGATCTTGCCAAGCTGCGTCCTCTGCGATTTTTTAGTGGGAGTACCAGAGACTGACATAGGCTCCTCCACCTCCACCTGTGTCTTCTCCCCACGCGTGTGCATAACCTGAGGCGACTATCGAATAGTTGCTGCTGATCCTGTATCGGGCCGACAAGGTGAGTTTCAGCAACCTGTAGTTGGGTTGAACCAGAAGGTTTGGGCCCAACTTCTTCTCTGAGCCGTTGTCAAGCCCGTAGTGCATCTCTCCGCTTGCCATCACCTGCCATTTGGAAGACAGATCATAGCCTGCAGTGATCATTGGGCGTATCTGTGTTGCCGGATAGCCGAAATAGTCACGGACCCCTAGGCGGAGATCCAAGAATCCGTATTGGTTCATGAACTTGTAGGAACGGCCGTAAAGAATGCCTATTTCAGCACCAAAGCGGCCATAACCAAGCCTCGGATCGTCGTCTATGTCGTAACCCGTAGGAATCACAAGAAGTCCTTGAATGGCGGCTATGCCCTGTTGCCCTTTGTAGAACCTGTGCTGCAGGCCAATTTCCAGATCGGCCAGCCCTGTTGTGGTTCTTTCACTGCCGCTGGCATCATCTGTTAGTGTGTCGAAGAAGACATTGGCTATGAGGGTATCCCTTTGTGTGACCCCATATTCCAGATATGGATTGATCTCATATTTGTAAAACCTGCCGCCCCGGTCGTGGGAGTCTCCCTGGCTGTCATAGTATCTGTCCGTAGTGTAATAATAGGCCTGTGCGGAAAGAAACAGGTGGCCTTTTTCCTGACCCCAAGCGCCAGCCACGACTTCTTGCCCATAAGCTGCCAGACATGCCATGATTGAAAGGAGGATGATACAGAAGGGGTGCTTCATGGCTCTATTTTTCCTTGGCCAGCCTGTGATACACGTAAAAGAAGAATACAAGGGCCACGGCTCCAAATATGATGAAAAGGATTATCCTGTACCGGACCCAGTAGTAGTCCAGGCCATGTTTGTCTGGATAGACCACACGGAATTTTTTGCCCACTTCCAGGGCATACCATTCGTCTTGGCTCATGATACCTACATTAGCCCTGGTGTGGCCCACAAAGAGGCTTGTAAGGGGTTTTTCAGGGAAAACCCGTGTGTTTCGCTGGCCAAACAACAATATGGGCAGACTGTTTTCCTTGGAATAGAAGGTCTCGATTATACTTACAGGGTCAGACGTGTCTATTCGCACTATCTCTTCCCCGGTCAGGGGATTTTTTATCACAAATCTTGGCCCTATCTCTACAGGAGGAGAAGGCATTGTTGCATCCTGTTGGCCAGTTACCACCAAGGCGTATTCAAAGCCGCCCTTTTTTAGCTCTGACAGTCGTGTCAATGAGATGTCAGGCGCCTTTTTCTGGAGAAAGCCCAGAAGTTCCAGGAGCCTAGAGGCTGTTTTTAAGAAGCCCGGCTCCATCTCGCCTACGACAATTGCCCCCTTTCCCTGAAAGATACCTGGACAGGTGCCTATGGTGAGGGGAGGCTGTGGGTCAAAGGACGTGACAGAAAGAAAAGAATCCTTGAATATTGATACTTCAAAATCTGGGTAGCTACCTATACAGTTGCCTGTGTTCAGATAATGGGAAAAGGCGAATTCCAGATAATTCCTTTCGTGGAGATATCTTGTAGGGATCTCGAACACAAGGGATTTCTGTCCACCTTCTCCCTGTATCTCGTGGGCTTCGAGCAAGACGCCGTTCAGCCTGATTCTCAGGAAGCAGCGTTCCTGTTCTCCAATGGGAGTATGGGCAAAGAGCACGGTGCAAATGAGCCTTTGCGGCCACCCTCCCAGTTGAATGGGAGAAAAATCGATGAAAAAAGACAGATCCGTCTCTCCCCTCGCAGTCCGATGGTTATAGCCTAACTGTTCAAAACTTATATCTTTCCCCTGTTGGCTTGGCCTGCCATCCTTCAACTGTCCGTTCATGGAAGGAAAGACAAGGGCACCAAGCCAGCGGCTTGCGATTAGGTTTGCACCCTTTGGTGTAATAAACAGATTACTGCCACAAACCTGTATGTCTTTGGGGAAGTCGCCAATAAAGACATTTCTTGCACCTGGCAAATAGGTGGAAAAGCGGATGCGCGATTTGGCGCAGCGTGAGGTGCTGCCTATGAGGCCTGAGATCTTTAGAAGTGCTTCTTTGGAGTGCTTGTCCTCTCCGTTGAAAGAGATGTTATAGGTGGAAGTTGGCGCCATGAAGAATTGTCTAACCGACTGGGGTGGCTGTATGACATGCGTTTGAAGGCTGCTGTTGTTTTGGACCATTATCCAGAGATTCTTACTCAATATGTCCACACATCTGTTGTCTGTGGCCGACAAAGTGCCACTTATTTGGATGTCCAGACTTTCTCCTATGTCCATTCCATTTAATGCATCGAGAGGTATCCGGATTTTCCTGCTGCCTTGGATCTCTGGAACCGATAGGGACTTTAAGGGTATGCCTTCCACTGTTACCGTTACTGAAGAGACAGGCTTTATAAACCCAGAGGTGTTCATCATCAGGGTGAGGACAGCGCCTTTTGTGGCCATGGCGCTACTCCAGGGGAAGCTGAATGCCAGGTAAGGGTCCACTCCTGAAAGGAGAAGGGGCCTTTCATAACCCAGATCCTTCAGAAGGGTTGTGTGTCTTATGGGCAGCCAAGTATGTGGCCCTGGCATGGCTGTTGTAACCACCTTTGCCTCAGGGAATCTGTCTTTGATCTGCTCAAGGAGCAGTTTGGCATATTGGGATGAGGGGAAGATACCTGCGCATAAACGGGTTGCGCCTTGGAATTCATCTATCCATAGGTCGTTTAGCCCTTTTGTGGAAGAGACGTTTTCGACAGCCTTGGCCCTCGACTCAAAAGAGCCAAGCTGAACGGAATAGAGATCTGACGCCTGCACACATGGCGTGAGGCAGATGATGATTGCAGTCGTAAAAAATAGAAGATGTTTTCCCATCTCATTACTCCGGTCTGAGATCAATTTCAAAGAGGAATCCTTGGGGGCATGGGGCTTTTGAGATCTGCTATCTTGCCATTACCGCCTGAAGTTCTTTTTCCTCCAAGCCGTAAAATCTGTCCTTGTGTTCAAGGCCATTTAGCATCCATATAAAGACCCCCCTGGCATGGTGTCGTCTTGCAAGGCCGATCCAGTGCTGGTAGAGGCGGCGGCGTTCCTCGATTACCGCCTTTCGGTCAGAAGGTGAGGTGCTCCTCTCCTGGCCTGGCCAGCACCAGCCTATCTCTCCGATATACCAGGGATAACCCCCGAGGCTGTCAGCCCTGCTGATGATCCATTCATCATTGAGCCGGATGAAAAAATTCTTGTCGTGTTTGCCCTCAGCCCTTGCGAGATGAGGCCATCCGCGCCTGTCTACGAATGTGTTTCCACAGACTCCAGTGGTATTCAGGCTGACTGCCGGGTGCAGATAAAGATGAACCGATGCAATTGTGATTCCATTAATGTCAGATGATATGTCTTTTAGGAGATCAATACCTTCAAAATATTGTCCTCCTGGGTTAAGGGCCTGAAAACTATCTGTTTTTACAGGAGATTCAAGCCATCCCTCTTCTCCCGAAGATATAAGGGGCACCTTGTGTCCTTTGTTTTGAAAGAAGGCCCTAATCCACCTTCCCTGCCGGTTGAGCCAGGTGGAAACGATGTCAGAGGTCATTTTCTTGCCTACCGGCCTGTTTTCAAGACTCAGGGGATTTTTACCCCTTGGTTCATTCATGATCTCTATTATGGCTATATTGTTGCAGTGGGAAAGCACAGAGAGGATACGAGCCACATGGCTTCTAAATATCTCTTCCACCCTTCTTGAGGTGAAGAAGGTAAGGGTATTTTCGAGATAAAGCTCTTGCTCCATGTGATTACAAAGGGCACGGAGATAGTCTCTTGGTGCGAGTTTTCCGGCCCAGACCAGGTATTGAAGGATCCCGCCATAGGCTGGCCAGTAGTTTGACAAGACAGGCACCTGTACATAGCCGAGACCGTCAAGGATTTCCACGACCAGGCCAAGGACTTCCAAGGCTTCCAAATCCACATGGTCTTTGTCCTGCCATAGCCGGCCATCGAGTGCTCCAGGCAATGCATTCTTTATGGGGGGATAGTCGTTGAACGCCCAGTACCTGATACTGTTTACGCCGCAACTTTCCCTGAGGGCCGGGAGGCGGAGTTTGTCAACCAGGTATTCGTAGACCATCCTGTGCCTGTTTTTGCCCTTGTTTCTTCGTACATGACGATAGGCCTCGATGAAAAGATAATAGGCGTTTATCCCGTACATGAATCCAGGAGGCTGCTTGGCCATCACCTGGTGAGTATGGGAACAAAAAGGCAAAAGGAGCAGGGTTTCAACTGCTGCCTGTTTGAGAAACTTTCTGCGGGAAAGGTGCATGTCTGTCCTGGTGTCGAATAAAGGGGCCGATTATGCCAAAATTTTGACCTATCTTGTCTCTTGTGTATCCCTTGTCTATTGGGGTTGACTCGATCAGCTTGGACTATTCCATAAAACCTTTCAACTCTGGGTCATTTTGGAGTTCTTCGTAGGCGTCCTTGACCTTTTTGAGTTTTTGTTTAAGGCCTTCGACGTCGTGATTGTCAGAGACCGATTCCATCTGTTGGGCCAGATCCGAAAGCTTCTTGGCGCCAATGTTTGCTGCTGAACCCTTGAGGCTATGGGCACATCTTGCGACCTCGTCCAAGTTTTGGGACGAGACGGCTTTTTCCAGATTGTCAAGAAGTGAGGGGGTGAATTCGAAAAAGGCCTTGAGGCTTATCTTGATAAGTTCCCTGTCTCCCATTGTCCTGGACAGGAAGTCATCGGTATCGAATACTGGAAGATCTTCATTTTCGTCGTGGTCGGGGCCATCAGGGAAGACTGGTGAAGTATCTTGGTCTTTAACCATTTGGACAGTGATCAGCCATTTCTTCAGTACGGAAATCAGCTTTTGACTGTCCACAGGCTTTGTCAGGTAATCATTCATGCCCGATTCGATACAGCGGGTGATTTCATCCCTGAACGCATGGGCAGTAAGGGCTATGATCGGAATTTCTGGGTTGAGCACATCGGATTCGGCCTTACGTATCAGGCGAGTGGCACTCATTCCGTCCAAGACAGGCATCTGGATATCCATTAGCACGAGGTCGTAAGGAATGAGGCCAAGGACCTCTACAGCCTCCTGGCCATTGTTTACGGCTTCGGCCTGGAGGCCAAGTTTCCTGAGCATGCCAAGAATGACCTGCTGATTAACTGGATTGTCCTCAACGACCAGGATCCTGCCCTGGAGGTGGATCTCGTTCAGGGGGCTTGCGATCTCATCGAACTCACCCAAAGCTTGGGGATTATCTTCCATGCAGCCTTGCGATTCCGGGTCCCCTTTCCTGAGCCTCACTGTAAACCAGAATGTGGAGCCTCTGCCTTCTTCACTCTCCACTCCAATATTTCCTCCCATCATTTCGGCAAGTTTCTTGGATATGGCAAGGCCAAGCCCTGTACCGCCAAATTTTCTGGAAATAGAGGCATCGACTTGGCTGAATTTCTGGAATAGGCTATGGATCTTATCACTTGGTATCCCGACTCCAGTATCGGAGACGGAAAATTTGACAACAACCTCTTCATCCTCTTCCTGCACCAGTTCAGCCTGGAGCCGGATCCATCCATTTTCTGTGAACTTGAGGGCATTCCCTGTGAGGTTGAGGAGTATCTGGCGAAGCCTGCCTGGATCGCCGTTCAGACAAGCCGGTATTTGATCGGAAATTTCCATATCGAATTCCAGGCCTTTACGTTTGGCAGCGATCAAGAAACTCTGGGCAAAGTTTTCCAGCACCTGTCTGATATTGAAGTCCACCTGATCAAATTCCAGTTTGCCCGCTTCGATCTTGGAGATGTCGAGGATGTCGTTGATGAGAAAAAGGAGCGCCTCAGCACTGGAATGCGCTACCTTCACATAATGTTTCTGTTCCTTTTCGAGCCTGGTACTGTTCAGAAGGCTCAACATGCCTATGACACCGTTTAGAGGCGTACGGATCTCATGGCTCATGTTGGCAAGAAATGCGCTCTTGGCCCTGCTGGCCTCTTCAGCCCTCTCTTTTGCCTCCTGGAGTTTTTTCTGGAGTTTTTTAAGCTCAGTGATATCGTTTCCCACCCATACGGTATCCATATTTTCCAGTTTGCCTGGATTTATGGCAGTAGCCGTGATCTGGAACCATCTCTTCACGCCATCTGGCCCCTGTCTTTCGAGCTCTATGGACACGGCCTCTCCTCGGACGAGTTTTGGATAGAATATATTTCCAAATTCTTCGTATTCCTTTTGGGAATTGAAGAGTATTTTGGTCTCTTTCCCTACGATATCCTCCTTGGGAATCTTTATGATCTGGGAAAGGGTTTCGTTTGCCATCAGAAAACGCCTGTTCCTTATTAGTGCTATTCCTACCCCAGCGTATTCCATTATGCTCTCGAGTTCCTTGACCTTCTGGTTGAGCTTCTTCTCGAGGTCCATCAGCTTTGTGACGTCGTTCTTTATGGCAATATAATGGGTAATCTGGCCCTTTTTGTCCTGGACAGGGGCAATGGTGGCATCTTCCCAGTAATAACTGCCATCCTTGGCTCTGTTACAGAATCTGCCGTGCCATACGCGTCCAGATGAAATGGTCTTCCACAGATCCTGATAGAATTTCTCGTCGTGGAGATCTGTCTTGAGCACCCTGGGATTGTTGCCTATTGCTTCCTCTTTGGAATAACCAGTGATCCTGGTAAATGCTGGGTTGACGTAGAGGATACGTCCATCCTTGTCGGTGATTACGATGCTGCTGCCACTTTGTTCCACAGCGGTCTCAAGGAGCCTTATCCTTTCCGCATCCTTCAGCCCTTGTCTCAGGTCCCTGACAAATGCGTAACAGAAGTCGTGTCCTGTTTCATTGTCCTGTTCCAGCCTGGTGAAGTCCAGGACCACAGGAACAAGATTGCCTTCACTGTCCACAAGGTCCAACTGGAGCACCTTGTTCACCGCCTCGGGGCTGTCCATGACGTCACTTTCAAACCAGGCCCTGTCCTTTTCGGCAATAAGGTCCAGAAGGGATGACTTGCCCACAAGCCGGTCCAGGGAGTCCAACTTGAGGATTTCCAAGAATCTATGGTTGGTCTCCAGTATGATGAGCGTGTCGATGTCCATGACCACGAAGCCATCCTTGTTGCTGTTGAGTATGGCCCGGTACCGTTTTTCATTCCTTATTCTGTCACGAGTCTCTTTTTGGAGGTTTTCCGACTGCCTTTTAAGGAAGAAGATCATGGCGATGAGGGGAACCAGTGCCAGTATGAAGGCCCCATTCATGAATCCAAGGGCCTTTCCCAGGGCCTGGAGAGACGGAGATACGAATTGGTCAGAGACAATGGTCATTATGTAGAGCACACCTGGAATGAGCTCCATATATTCCAGGCAGTAGAGACGGCCTCTTGCCCTGGCCTGGATCTTGCCCCGTGTCATGAGCCTTTCCCAAGTGCCTGGTGGAAAGTTCAGGTATTTGAATTTGATGCCTTCAAACTGCCTGGATCTATTGAGTGTTTGAAGCCTTTTGGAATCATTGGCTTCGAGCAGGAAGAAGTGTTCGGAATCGGCTGAAAAGAGCAGCCCCGACTTGGTTGAGCCAAAGATTGCAAAGTCTGGAGAGTTGATAATGGAAAGGCGTTTCAAAAGGCATGAAGGATTCACCTTGAGAACCAGAACGCCCTTGTTACCGTGGTCGTCTGATATGCTTCTCGACAGATAAAGCCCGAGTTTTTTAGAGGTGACCCCAAGGGCCACATACGCCCCCCGCCCCTTTTCCATGGCCTGTTTGAAGTAGGGCCTGAATCCATAGTCCTTTCCTTCGAAGCGTTCGTCCGTAGATAAAAGACAAGTGCCCTTGGAATCAAGAAGAAAGATCGCCAGCAGGTCAGCCTTTCCGCCGATCTTTTTCAGGTAGTCCCTTATCTTTCCCAAGGCGTCCAAGGGCTTATTGGGGTCCAGCGCCTCTATGACATAAGGGTTTAGGCCCAAAAGGTCGAGATTGTAACGATAGGCCGCAAGCCTTTCCTGGATCTCCTTTTTCTTTTCCCAGACCTTTTTGGATATCTCGTCCTTTTTCAGCTCACCGAAATTGTGGTAGTTCTTGTAGCTTATGACTGCCCCCGTCAGAAACAGCAAGACAGCGATCAAAAAGACGGTTAAGGTTGAAGAGAAGGACCTTGTCATAGGTTTAGAGCCAGTGGTTTAAAATCTCCGCCGCTGGTGCCGGCTTGGAAAAGAAAAAGCCCTGAAAGAGCATCTCTCCCTTCTTGCTCAAGAAGGCGACTTGCTCTTGGGTCTCAACACCTTCGGCAACAAGCTTCAGTCCCAGGGTACCGGCCATGGCAACAATGGCGTCCACGATGGCTCCGCTGTGTTTGTCTTGAGGAAGGTCCTTTATAAAGGCCCTGTCGATCTTTATCTCTGATATGGGTAACTGGGTGAGATACGACAGGGAGGAATAACCGGTACCGAAATCGTCGATGGAAAATCTTATCCCTGTAGCTGCAAGGGTTTGCATTTTGGCGGCCACGTCATTCATGTCTTCTATGAGCAGTCCTTCTGTCACCTCCAGTATTAGTCTTTGGGCAGGGATGGCATAACGTTCAATACACTCTATTATCTCCGGCACGAACTCGCGCCTGTAAAACTGTTTGGGGCTGATGTTGAGGGAAATCGAAAAATCTTCTTCCTCGTAGTCACTTAGCAATTGGCATACCTTTTCGAGCATCCAGCTGCCTATTTCCACAATAAGGTTACTTTCTTCTGCAATCGCAATGAATACCCCAGGGGGTAAAAGGCCCCTTGTGGGATGTTGCCATCGGACAAGGGCTTCGGTTCCTATGAATCTGCCCTCCTTGTTCACCTGGGCCTGTAGGAACAGCCTGAGCTCCTGCCTTTCTATCCCCACGGACAGCTCCCTTTCAATGGTGTATCTTTCCCTGATCTCCTGTTCCATGGCGGCATCGTGTATGACAGTCCTGTTGCCCCCAGAGGCCTTGGCCTTTGCGAGGGCAGTATCAGCACGGCGCATGAATTCCTCTGCCTGACCCTGGATTTCAGGCGTTACGGGGCTTGCTCCTATGCTTACAGTCAGATGAATGCCGTCATCTATGGGAAATGGATTTGCCATTGCCACGTGTATCTTATTGGTTTGATCCATGAGATAGCTGGTGAGGTCATGGGAAGGTGTAGTATCATGTGTAAGGAACACACCAAATTCGTCTGCGGTTATGCGGGCGACCACCGCATCGTCATCAAAGAGGTTTTTGAGCCTGGCCCCAAAGTAATTGAGGAGAAGATCTCCCAGATCCAGGCCCTTGGCCTGGTTGATGAGTTTGAACCTGTCTATGTTCACCAGCATCAAGGCCCCTGAGCCTTTTTCGGCAATGATCTTCTCTATCCTTTCAGCAAAGGTAACCCGGTTGGGAAGGCCTGTAGTCTGATCATAGTGGGCAATGAATTCAGCCAAACGGTTGGCGTTTTCCGTGGCCTTAATAAGTTTCTGGTTCAGGGTCAAGAGCCTGTGACCCACGTCAATTCTTGCCTTGAGTTCTTCCGGGTGAAAAGGTTTTGGTATGAAATCGTCTGCCCCTGCCTCGAGGGCGGAAACTATGTCTCCCTTCTCACTCCTTGAGGTGAGCATTATAATATAATGGCTTGATTCAGCACTGTTTTTCCTGAGCTCTTTGACTACATCTATCCCATCCATGCCAGGCATGAGCCAGTCCAGCAACACCACCTTGGGCTTGTCGATTTCTTGGAGGAGGGACAGGGCCGTTTGTCCATTGTTCACATTCTGGGGCTCGTAGCCCCATTTTTTCAATATGGATACAAGAAGCAGGGATGTAACAGGGTCATCTTCTGCAACAATGATCCTGGTCTTATGTTCTTGATCCATAGAAGACTCCTTAGCCCTTATGCCAGAAGATATCCTTTAGCATCAAAAGAAGTTATAGGCCTGCTATACATGCACGAGATGGTCATCAACCATATTTGCAGATTCCAATGAATTCATCGGACATTGAAAAGGAATACTTGAGCTGGCAGCACTCACGTATCCATCGATCCGGGAAATCCCAAGGGCCAATCGAGCCTTTTTCACAAAATCCACCAAGAAAAGTAAGGGAATTCTGATTCTTTCGCCATTTGAGTGCTTAAGGCCGATTCCAAATACCCTGTTCAAAAAGTCAGGCAAGTTAGTCCTCCTTGGTAAAAATGGCCTGGATGTAAGAAAGAAGGCCCACGAGCTTTCAAGGGGTTGGCTTCGCCGAAATCCCTAAATTCCCTCGCTTCGCCTGGCTGAACTGGATTTCTATGGGCTGCGCTCAGGCTCTCCTTGCCCTTCATCCAGAGGTTACCTCCAAAAACGGTGACAGCAGCCTTGTATCTCGTCTCCCTCGGGCCAAATAGATGCCACCTGCAATATCTGCCCTCAGGTGCCAATATTCAGTCAGACCAGATTTTTTTTGACATGGCCAAGATATGTGTTGTCTTTTTTTTAAACACATGTATCCTTCATCTGGCTGTAAGAGTCGGCAGGTTTTTTTGAGGTTCAAAAATCGTTTGACCTTGCCTGCCTCATCGTACTCCTGACCCCCCTTTCTTTGATTTCCCAAAAAGAATTCATAATGGAACTGGTTGGCGACGACGATGCACCTACGCCAACTGGCCGTACAGGCTGACAAGTATAGGGATACAAAGAGCGGTATCTCAGCAGTCCGTACACAACTTCAAATGACCTCCTGTGTTCACGGGAAGGGAAAGGGATTTTTATGAACTTCAAAGATTTCGACTTGGATTCTTCTATTTTGAAAGGCGTCAGACAGTGTGGATATACCAAACCAACGCCTATACAGCAAAAGGCCATACCCGTAGTGCTTGCTGGCCGGGATCTGATGGCCTCTGCCCAGACTGGGACAGGCAAAACCGCTGCATTCATGTTGCCAGTGCTCGACAGACTCGCATCCTCCATCAAGGGTAAAAGGGGAGCACCAAGGGTGCTGGTCTTGAGTCCTACACGGGAACTTGCTGACCAGGTCATCGAGGCAACGAGGAGCTATGGCAGATTCATGAGGTTGAAAAGCGCTGTGATACTTGGAGGCATGTCGTACAAACCCCAGTTCAAGGCCCTGTCGCAGCCTATAGATCTGGTAGTGGGAACACCTGGACGTCTCATTGATCATCTAAAGAGGGGAAGTCTCGATTTGTCGAGGCTTGAGGTCCTGGTGCTGGACGAGGCTGACAGAATGCTTGACATGGGCTTCAAGCACGATGTCGAAAGGATCACCTCTGCGGCTCCAAGGCAGAGACAGACACTGCTTTTTACCGCGACTCTCGATAGGTCCATGGCAAGTCTAGCCTCAAGGCTCCTTGTGGATCCTGTGCGCATAGATGTGGCAGGCAACAATCTCACCTTGGACAGTGTGTCCCAGTATCTCTATGTTACCGACGACCTTTCCCACAAGAAAAGGCTTTTGAAGCACCTGGCTTCCAAGCGTATGCTCACTCGGGCTATAGTGTTTTCAGCAACCAAGAGGGGGGCAGAAAGGCTGGCTAAGGAGCTCAAGCGTCTCGGACACAAAGCAGCCGCATTGCATGGGGATATGAGCCAGGCTGCGAGAAACCGCACCATGAAAGAGATGAGAAATGGCCGTCTCAGGTTGCTGGTTGCCACTGATGTGGCAGCACGTGGACTTGACGTGGCTGGCATAAGCCATGTGATAAACTTTGATCTGCCGCAAGGAGCACAGGATTATGTTCACAGAATAGGACGTACTGGCAGAGCCGGCGCCGATGGTATCGCCATCTCTTTTGCAAGTGGGGGAGACGATGCCGTTCAGCTTCAACGCATCGAACGTTTCATAGGCAAGAAGCTCAAGAGAAAAGTGATTCCAGGGCTTGAGCCAACTAGCCCACTTGCTGCGCCAGTGAAGACCGTGCGCTCTTTCAAACCGCGAAGACAAAAAAGAAGGGTTTCATATGGGCTCAAGGCGAACGTCGGATCCACTGGAACGGCCAAAGGCGGACGAAGGATAAGGATCACAAAATAGTAGGGCAGCGAGGCCCGTCAGGCATAGGCGTTTATAACAGGACTTGTTTGTGTACTTGCGGCAGATTCTTGGGCAATATCGCTATATGGTTGGTAGGCCTTTGAGGCTTTGGTCGTTTCACCGGCAGTTTGGGCACGGTCTTTTCCACCTTGCCCCTTTTTCATGGCAGCGATTTCAGCGGCAGCTTTTGCAGCCTTGATCTGGGCTTCAGCGGCTACCGCCCTGTCCTTTGACGAAGGATGGGCAGGGGCAAGGGCTGCCCTCCTGACAGTTTCCATCTTGCGGATGGTGGCCCTTGGGTCCCTTTCTTCCGATGTGTCTATGGATACCTCTCCACCCACTGCATATCGTTTTCCATCCGGGCCTGTCTCGTATTGATAGGAGGCCCCGCTTCTGACATACTGTCCGCCAGCCGCGATGTGGGCCTGTTCATGCGCGCGGACCTCTTTGTCCCGCCTTTCGAGCTGGCGAATGAGCTGAAGTTCTTGGCTGGTGAGCTGTCCATTGGCATCACCAGGTGGCTGGGCAGGATCCTGGGTGTTTTTGCCTCCTGGATAAGGGCCACGTCGGGACTGGTCTCTTTTTCCAGGTGCCACATCCTTGGAGGGTCCATTTCTGAAGGAAGCCGCTGCCTCTTGCTCCTGGTTTGATCCAGGGCCTTTGCCTGCTGGGCTAGTTGGTTGGTGTATGGCTGTATGAAAAGATCCTATTTGTATAGGTGATTGAATAGAGATCATGTCCTATTTTTCAAGATGATAATGCCCAAGAATCCAGTTTCCCGAAAGGGGATGATTTGCCCGTTTGTTTCCCCTCAAAGCTGCCAAAGCCCATTTCCGGCGAAGGAACAGTCAAAGAGATAAGTAAAATAATCCTATGAATATTTTCGGTATCTTTGCAAGAATAGTTGAAAAATGCACTCTTGGGCCTTGAAGCATTCCCAGAAATAATAAGATGGGAGAAACAGCCAGGCTAAGTATTTGCTTGCTTGATCCGTACTCCTATTGTTCCGATAAGTCAAAGAGGCAACTCGTCTGTGCGCCAGTAACGATTTTCCTTCCATATTTTTTTGGTTGGCAAGAGGGCTTATTATGAGGGCAAATTTCATTGATAACCTTTTATCCTTGCTGTCAGGGATACCTAGATGATTCCTCCCTTTCTTCTATCCATTTTAAAGGGGCAACTGCAAGATGTATTTCTTGACGGAAAAGCTACATCCTCTGTGCCTGGTAAGGGGCTTTCTGACGTTAAACAGGGAGATATTATCGAGGGCAGGATAGTTGGCCACAAGGCAGGGATAAACTTCCTGGATTGTAACGGTGAGAGGCTCAAGGTCAGGAGCCAGGTGGAGCTGCCAATTGGTGCAAAGGTGAGGCTTAGGGTCAGCAACCCGTCAACGCCTGTAGAGGTGAAGCTTGAGGCCCTGGTGGAGGATGGAGGCAAAGAGAGGCTGCAACAGTCTGAAAAGGAGATGGCAAGGCTTGAGGCAAGCTTTTCCCGCATCAAAGGCCTTGTTGGCCGGTTTCCAGCAATGGGCCCTGAGGGTGAGGAGCTATCCTCAAATGCCAACTCCAATAGGGGAATCGACAGTGTCTTGAAGGCGCTTGGCATTTCTGGCACCACCGATTCGGATGATATAAAGGCACTTGCGCTTTTGCAGCAAAAGGGCATGGGCCGGCTTTTAAGGTCTGTTGCGGACAGCGCAGGCATAGATGTGGGCTCTGAGATCCAGGAGAAGGATGGTGTGGGCCTTTCTGGAGGGATGTTTTCAGCCAAGGCAAGTCGAAGAGGGATCACGGAAGCTCATGGCAACGCAACCTCCGAAAAGGTTCGAGCCGAGGCGAAAAAGGCAGAAGGGCCACCGGCTATCCTCAGAGCAAGGAGGATGTCTGGATCTGTGGAGCAAGGTCAGGATAGTGGAGGAGCAGAGATTGGAGAGTCTTTTTTGGACCAAGGCGTAAAGGATGCCAAAGCGGTCGGGCCTGATAAGGCCTTGCAAGCCCAAATGCAAGGTATAGCTGAGGAGGAAGGCCTTGTCTTTGAAAAGGATTCCAAGGCTGATGCGTCACCTTCAGCCTTTTCTAAAAAGGAAGTGGGAACACAAGCGCCCAAGCATGGCTCAACTGGCCGGGCCAAAGGGGATGGAGCCATTTTGCAGGAGGCTTCCACAAAAACGCCAGATAGCAAAGGCCCCAGACTGGATGACGCGAACCAGACGGCCAAGGCCCAGGAGAAGGCCTTAGCACCTGACTCAAACGGGCCCCTTAAGACCTATTTGCCAAAAAGCGAGCCAATTGACGACACGCAGCAGGTCTTTCTCAAAATCCAAAAGCAAGGAGCAAGAGACCAATCCTTTCAGCCAGCACAAGACGACGAAAAAGCCTTGGCGGCCCAAAGCCTGGTCAAAGACGCGGATGCAACTCAAAGGGCCCCACTCGATTCCAGGCCACAACACAATATTCAACACGCAAAAATTGGCCAAGAGCCATCACCCTTTCACTTGGGAACAGAAAAGCACGAAGGTAGTAAGCAAGGCCCAGTGGAACAACATGGACAGGCAGCCCTTACAAGGCATTCTTCGTCTGCAAAGGATATGGATGGGGTTCTGATAAGAGAGTTTTCTAACCACGTGGACGTGGCCAACCAGATCCAGCACCATGTATTCAAGGAGACGGGCCAGCAGCTCTTCATCTTCCCCCTGCTCTTTACAGGGTTGGAAGGAGCAGGCCAGTGGAGCTTTTGGAAGGAACAGGAAGAAGGGCATAGTGATATGGGAGGCCAGGATACGTACCATATAACCTTTGACCTGTATATGAAAAGCCTGGGGCAGCTCAATATCCACATCTTGCAAAAAGAGGAAAGGTTGAGCCTTTATATAGGCGCTGAAAAGGAAAGACTTCCCGTGGTCCGTGAAGGCCTTTCAGACGTAATAGGGCGTATCAAGGCCCTTGGATACAGGTTTGAAACCATCAACTGTTATTGCCTGGAAGAGGAGCAGATACAGGCTGTGTCTTCCATGCCCTTGGATCAAGGTGAAGCTTCCAGGTTTCACCTGATAACGTAAATGGCCCTGAAAAAAAGAAAAAAGATGAAAAAGGCCGTAGCCCTGCGCTATGAGGCAGGCAAAGACGGGGCACCTAAGGTTACTGCCAAGGGCCAGGGCGCGATAGCCGAAAAGATCATCCAGATAGCAAGGGATGCCGGAGTACCTCTTAAAGAGCATCACGATCTTGTGGAGGTGCTTTCCCGCCTGGACATCAATGCGGAAATCCCTCCTGAGACATATGTGATCGTGGCCGAGATCCTGAGCTGGGTCTACAAGCTGAACAAGAGGCACTAATGCCAAAAGGGTGCAGCTCTCTAGGCCCGGTGTGCCAGGTAGGCCTCTTCCTTCAAGAAAATCTTGGCCCAGGGTGAATTCATCCCCCCTTAACATATAGTTTTCACACATCCTTTGAGAGGTGACTGAAGGTCCTTTTCGCAATGGGCATGTCCCTTGCAGTCTATGGGGCAGGAGGACATATGTGAGATGAATCTATCGAGAGCAATTCATCCCTATTCAAGGTTAGGGCACATGGAGGCCCTTGAGGGCGCCATCATCCTGGAGCGCAAGCTACAAGTGTGTTCCAGCAACATGGCGAATCTTGAAACGAACGGTTTTAAGGCCCAGGGTATCACCTTTGAGGAATATCTTTTGAAAGAGCAGGACGGTACGAACCGGACTGCAAAGGGTGAGGTCACATGGGCAGATTTTTCCCAGGCTCCGGTACATTTTACAGGAAACCCCTATGATTTTGCCATTGATGGAGATGGATTTTTCGTGGTTCAGACCCCAAATGGCAGGATGTATACCAGGGGGGGCAATTTCCACCTTGACAGTCAGTATAGGCTGGTTACCCAGCAGGGATATCCAGTGCTCGGTGACGGAGTGCCAATTACCCTTGAAGATACCACTGGAACCGGCGTCTGGTTGAGCGAAGACAGGAATTTTTTTGTGGATGAGACCATGACTTCAAAATTGGACGTGGTCCAGTTTGCGGATCAGGGCAAGCTCAAGCGGCTTGGGGGGAATCTCTTTCAGGAGACAAAGGGTTCCGGCAGGGCGTTGCCTGCGGAAACACCTGTAAAACAAGGTTACATAGAGGAATCCAATGTCAACGCAATGACAGAGATGGTCCATTTGATAGATCTCTACCGGGGTTATGAGGTGCAACAAAAGGCGCTTCAGGCCGAGGATCAGCTGGATAACAAGGCGGCCAACGAGCTTGGCAAGACAGGCGGATGATAGAAGGAGGCGTTGAGATATGAGAGCACTTTGGACAGGCGCATCTGGCATGAACAGCATGCAGTTCAACCTGGATGTGATTTCCAACAACCTTGCAAACAGCAAGACCACGGCATTCAAGAGGGGCAGGGCAGATTTCGAGGACCTGATCTATCAGACACTCAGGATGCCAGGTGCAGAAAATGGAGACGGCACAGAGGTGCCTACTGGAATGCAGATAGGATTGGGCTCCAGGCCTTCTTCCGTGCAGAAGATATTCACCCAGGGAGACTATCAGACAACAGGTAACGAGCTGGATTGGGCCATTGAGGGAAGGGGCTTTTTCAAGATATTGAGTAATGGCGAGGATTTTTACACCAGGGATGGCTCATTCAAGCTGGATAGAGACGGGTATATTGTGAATTCCAACGGAGACAGGCTCCAGCCCGAGTTCGCAGTGCCCCAGGGCACAGTGAAGATAACCATCGACTCATACGGAATGGTGACTGCCTCTGACCAGGCGGGAAACCCCCTTGCAAGCCAACAGTTGACCATCACAGATTTTCCAAACCCTGCGGGCCTCATAAGTATTGGCAGGAATCTGTTCCGCCAGAGTGAGGCCTCTGGAGATCCCATAGAGGGAAATCCTGGCACAGACAGTTTCGGCACCATAGCACAAGGTTTTCTGGAACAGTCGAATGTGGACGTTGTGCTTGAGATGGTGGACATGATAGTGACCCAGAGGGCCTATGAGCTGAATTCGAAGGCGGTCCAGACCGCTGATGAAATGATGGGTATAGCCAACAATCTGAAACGGTAATCCAACAATTGGGGAAATATAGCAATGAAGAGAACAGACAGGCCACATGCCAACCGATTGGTGCATTTTCTGAAGATTTGTATCTTTACAGGCTTCTTCGTCTCCATTGGGGCCATTTCTGGGGTGATGGCCCAGGGTCAGGCCATGCAACTTATGGATGCACAGGCATTGGCTTCCAAGTACGTCAAATACCTGCAAGACCATTCTTCTTGGGGGCCTGGAGAGATGGAGATTCAAAACGTGAGGATAAATCCAAGAAAGATATGGCTCCCCAAGGGAAAGGTCTCCTTTTCCATAGAGGATTTTGCCGGAGGAGCGCTTCTTGGCCGGGTTTCGTCCATGGTGACCATAATGGTGGATGGCAAGCCAGTACGGCGAGTCCGCGCATGCGCCACAATAGAGGTCTACAAGCCTGTACTTTGTGCTGCCCGGGGGCTCAGGAGGGGCCAGGTCATAGCCCGTGGTGACCTCACAAGGGCCACCATGCCACTCAGCAAGCTCAAGACACGCTACTTTGAAAGGCCAGAGGACATAGTTGGCCTGGCTGCCAAGCGGTCATTACGTCCTGGGCATGTAATAACAGCTGATGCCCTCACAAAACCGGCTGTGGTCAAAAGGGGCAGCCGAGTAATGATTGTGGCGGAATCCCCAACCATTACCGTAAAGGTTCCAGGCCAGGTGGAAGAAAAGGGCGCAATCGGAGACTTTGTCAGGGTGATGAATCTTGGCAGTCACAGGGTGGTCGTGGCCCGTGTGGAAGATAGCAATACCGTAAGGGTAAATTTTTAGCTGGAGAGAAGAGATGAAGAGGGTATTCTATTGTCTCGTATTTTTTACTGGCTTGTTGATGGTTTCAGGGTGCGCCATAAATGCCCCGCCTCCCATTAATCAAACCGATGGTGCCTCTTTTGCACCCCTTCCAGTTGTGCCAGCAAGGCCCCATGAAGGTTCTCTTTTCGATCCAGATGCCGAGACGAGCCTGGTGGCAGATTTCAGGGCCAAGCGGGTCGGGGATGTGCTTACAGTGCGCATAGAAGAAAATCTCAAGGGCTCAAAGGACGTTAAGACAAAGACAGACAGGAAGTCTGAAGTCAATATAGGACTAACAGGCATCTTGGGCTGGGAGTTCAACAAACGTGTCTCTCCAAGGTACCCGGACGAGAAGGTGAGTGCTGCAAACGCGATAGGGGGCAGTGGAAGCAACAAGTTTGACGGCCAAGGCCAGACATCCAGGGATACGAGCCTTTCAGGCACTATCTCCGTGAGGGTGGTGAAACAGTTACCTGGTGGAAACCTGCTCATCCGGGGAAGCAGGGAGATAAGCATCAATACTGAAACCCAGTACATGATACTTACAGGGGTGGTTCGCCCAGCAGATATTGAGCCTGGTAACGTGGTGTCATCTACAAGGATAGCTGACGCGCGCATAAGCTATACTGGTGGAGGCACCTTGAGTGAAGTTCAGCGTCCAGGATGGCTAGGGAGGCTTATGGGCATAATTTCCCCCTTCTGATATCACGTCTTCCCTGAAAACTTCCACGTAACTGTCCCCTCGATACGGATAGACTCTATTTCCCTATGGGGTTGCAGTGGGTGAAAGGGCCGCTCATGAGTGCTGGCCCGTTCCTTGCAACTTTTATGTGTAAATAGCAGGAGAATATTGAAACTATCTGATATCATGAAGAATATACCTGGAATAACAGATCCCAAGCCTATTTCCACAGTGGGCAGAATAAGCCGCATAGCGGTTGTATTTGCCGCCTTGTTCCTGGTCCTTCACGGTTTCACCGCAACTGCCGCAAGGCTCAAGGATATAGCATATGTCCAGGGACTCAGGGAGAATCAACTCGTGGGCTATGGGATAGTGGTTGGCCTTAATGGAACTGGAGACGGCACCCAGGCAAAATTCACCATCCAGTCCATAGCCAATCTCATGGAGCGCATGGGCATCATCAATGTGGATCCCAAGCAGGTAAAGGTCAAGAATGTGGCGGGCGTCATGGTGACGGCAAAAATGCCGCCTCTTGCAAAGATTGGTCAAAAAATTGACGTAGTAGTCTCTTCCATAGGAGACGCCAAGAGCCTACTGGGAGGAACGCTTCTCCTCACTCCTCTCAAGGGCATCAACGGAGAGATATATGCAGTTGCCCAAGGGCCTTTGAGCGTGGGTGGTTATTCTGCAGGCGGAGCAGGTGGCAGTGTGCAGAAGAATCATCCAACAGCCGGACGGATACCAAACGGCGCCACAGTGGAAAGAGAGATCCCTGTTGATCTTCTTGCAAAGCAGGAACTCAAGATCAATCTCTATCAGCCGGATTTCACTACTGTGTCCCGCCTGGTTGACGCCATTAATGATACACTTGGGGCCGAGTTTGCCAAACCAGTGGATGCTGAGACTGTGAGTCTGAAGATCCCCCCAGAGTATGAAGGCTCTCCTGTGGCACTCATGGCAGCCATAGAAAACGTGGAAGTAGCGCCAGATACCACGGCAAAGGTCATTCTTGATGAGCGGACAGGCACTGTGGTTATGGGCAATCAGGTCAGGATTTCCACCGTGGCCGTGGCCCACGGAAATTTGAGCATCCAGATAAAGGAAAACCCCCAGGTCTCGCAGCCTGCCCCATTTGCAAGGCGGGGCCAGACCGTTGTGACTCCTGGCACAGAGGTTAGGGTCAACGAGGGTGGAGGAAAACTCGTTTTGCTGGATCACGGGGCTACCATAGGGCAACTGGTTTCTGCCCTGAATGCAGTGGGGGTTACCCCAAGGGATCTCATTGCCATAATGCAGTCCATAAAGGCATCAGGGGCACTTCAGGCTGACCTTCAAGTGATCTGACAGGTGGTAGGGACATGAACATACAGATGCCTAAAGAAAGCGTTTTGGCCCATTTGGGGTTCGAAGATATCAGTGCGGATGGTAATGGCCTCAAAAGAGAGGTTGAAGAAGGAAAGCTCAAGGAGGCGTGTCAGGGCTTTGAGGAGATATTTGTTAACATGATGCTAAAGGAGATGAGAAAGGGCATTCCCAAGGCAGGCCTTTTTCCAGACAGTCTCCAAAAGGATATTTATACGAGTCTCTTTGATCAACAGATTGCCAAGGAGATTTCTAAAGGAAAGGGCATGGGTATTTCTGACATGCTCTATGAAAATCTGTCTGAGAGATTGAAATAAAAGATATCGTTTTTTAAGGACGGCAAAATGAAAAACAGGGAAAAAGAGGCTTTAGACAAGGAAATCAGGATTGGTGCCACCACGCTTTCTCAGGAGGCGTTGACCCTCATGGATAACATCCTTGAGTCGTGGAGGCAGTTGGATGAACTTGTTCAGGCAGAATGGAAGGCTGTAATAAGGGGAGACTTTTCCAAGCTTTACCGGTTTGCAAGGGGAAAGGAAATCCTCTCTGAACATATAGAAGGATATGAAAAAAGGCTCAGAGATATATTCTTTCACATGCTGTCCCTGGATCACAGAAAAGAATCCACAGGCAATGTTACTGCTCTTGTATTGAACCAGCTCGATTTTAGGCAAAGAAAGCGGCTGATGGATTTCCATGTGAAGAGGGCGAATCACAAGTTGAAGGTTGCCTTTACCAATAGGCGGACCATGATGTGGGTACGGGAACGGATGGACTTCACCAACGAACTCGTGGACATACTGACGGGGATCAAGCTCAAGAGATCCGCTACTTATTGCCCTCCTGGAAGGTCCATTGTCTATCGCCGAAGTCCAGGTTTTGCAATCCTCAACAAGGCTTCTGAACTCCAGGACCATAACGAAGACGACAACATCAGCTCGCATACCAGGGGCATGAACGCCTATTCTGGCATACAGGCAAGAAGATAGAAGGGGGTAGAGACGTGGCTGGCCTGACAAACCTCTTAAATATCGGCAAGGTAGGGCTCCTCGCCCAGCAGACAAGTCTCCAGACCATTGGACACAACATCTCAAATGTCAATACACCTGGTTATTCCAGGCAGGACGTGGAGCTCTCTGCAAATGATCCAACTCCAACCTTCATAGGCCCCATAGGAAACGGAGTCGAGGCCACGGACATAGTCAGGGCCTACGACAGGTTCATCACCCAGACTCTATTCAGCAAGATGTCCGACAAGAGTGGGCTTGAGGCCCGTGTTTCTGGCATGGAGATAGTAGAGGGCGCCCTCAATGAGGTGGAAGAAAATGGAATAAACGGGATGCTCGAAGACTTTTGGAACGGTTGGGACGATTTGGCCAACAATGCCGAAGGGATGGCAGAACGCACCACTCTTATCGAGAGGGCCACTGCACTTGCCGATGCGCTCAGGGACAAGCACGACACACTCTTGAAACTTTCAAAGGACATAAATCTGAACATAGATTCTTCCATTAAGGACATTAATCAGATTACAAGTCAGATAGCAGAACTCAATGTACAGATAGTGGCAGCAGAGGCTGGCCATCACTCAGCCAATGATTTGAGGGATCAAAGGGACCAGCTGGTCAACAGGTTATCACAACTGGCAAACATCCACTATTTCGAGACGGAAAGGGGTTCTTACACGGTGCTGATAGGGCAGGGGAGTCCGCTCGTTGAGGACAACCAGTCGTGGAAGCTTGAGATGCAGAATGGGAAGGTCAACTGGCTCGGGAGCAATGGCCAGAAATTTGAACTCACCACAAGGGACATTAGCGGAGGAGAGCTTGGCGGTTGGCTTGATATCAAAAAGAGGCTTGAACCCAGAGATCCGACACAACTGGTGGGCTCCATGGCAAATACATCAGGTGGCAGCCCCATACGGGAATCCACGAGGTGGGATGCCATCGACGGGGTGAGTGTAACTGGAGACTTTACAATAGAATTTTCTGGCACAGACCAGGAAGGCAACCCGGTTGGACCTGTCACCTTTCAATATACCAGCCCTCCAGCGGAATCCAATGCCACTGTGGGAGATTTCCTGTCAGCCATAGAATCTGCTTATTCCAACGTGGAAGCAAGCATTACTGAAGATGGACGTATCAAGATAGAGGACATGAACCCAGGAAGCGAACCTATTTCTTTTCAGATAGAGGGGATCTCAGGAGGAATCACAGGACTCAATCTTGGGAAGTTCGATGGCTCCTATCCCCTGAGTTATATCGAAAAGCTCAACCAGATAGGAAAACAACTCATCAAATATGTCAATGGTCAGCACAGTCAAGGGGTAGGCCTTATTCCATTGCAGGAAACATCGGCTGCAAACCGTGTTACATCCGAGACCACGGCCATTAGCAGCCGTGCCTCTGGTCTTGAGTTTTCAGACGTGGTGCAAACAGGTTTCTTCGAGATATATCTTTATGATAGTCAGGGTAATCCCATTGATGCCGACAATACCACGATCATAAATGAGCCTTACAGGATCAATATTACAGAAGGCAATACCACGCTGGAGGACATAAGGGACGACATCAACAACAACATACCTGACTTAAACGCCCGTATCGTTGACAACAGGCTTGTAATAGGTGTGGACGGCCCGCCGGCCACTGCCGCTGGCTTTGCCTTTGGAAAGGATACCTCAGGGGCTCTTACTGCCCTTGGCATGAACGCATTCTTCACTGGCGAGGATGCTTCAAGTATAGGCATAAATGAAAAACTCAGAGAAGACCCAAGGCTTATAGCAGCTGGACAGGTAGAAGGATATGGGGCCTCCTCTGCCTTGAGCCACAAGGCTGTCATGGATGAAAATCGTGCCCTCGATGCCACCATTGGCAATGGGACAGTTCGTGTCCAACTGTTCGATGTGGATGGCAACGTGGCCGATTCCGTGGATATAAATATTGATAGGGACAACGATTCCTTGGCCGACATATTGGATGAGATGAATGAAATCGATGGCATCCGCGCCTACGTGGAGGATGACCTCGTGCATGTGGAGACGGAAAAAAGCGGCTATACCGTCTCCATAGACGACAGCGCCTCTGGAGTGGATACGGGCTTCCTCGAGTTTTTCGGCATGGGTGGAGGCCCTGCTTCCCGCATAGACGGAAATCTCAAGGTGGAAAGGACCTTTGACGTCCTCAGCAGTTATGATACAGGTGTTACTGCAGGAAACAGTTTTTCCATAGACATACTTGATGAGAATGGCAATATACTAAACTCTCCAGCCCCTACCTTTACAGTCAATATCAACGCTGGGGATTCCCTTGCAGACATAGCCAGCGCCATTGACGCTAACGATAACATCTCTGCTCAGATAGTTAACGGCAAACTTGCCATCAGTGTGCAAGGCCAGGGAGACAAGTTCTATGTGAGGGACGATGCCACAGGCCTTTTTTCCTTTCTCGATATGTCGGTGCCAAACGGGGGGCTTCTTTCTCCGGCGAGCAATGTAAATGCCCTTTCCATGAGGGATCTCAACAGAAGACCCATAGCAGACCTGGATGACGCCACCTTGAGCCAGGCCTATCAGGGCCTCGTCGGGACAGTTGGCATACACACCAGGACGTTCAATTTGGATCTGGACTTTGCAAAGGGGGCTGTAAGCGATCTTCAGGCCAAAAGGGAGGACGTTTCTGGCGTGTCCATTGACGAGGAGCTTTCAGATCTGCTGAGGTTTCAGCATGCCTATACCGCTGCGGCAAAGCTTATAAAGGCGGCAGATGAGATGTTTCTGTCTCTGCTGAACGCCAAACAGTAGTCAACTGGACAAAATGCGCCTGAGTGTGCGTCTTGCTTATTATAAATAAATAAAAGAATCAGGGGATTACAATATGAGAGTCACCATGAACACCATGTACAGTCAGATAAATCTAGACCTTTCTAGGCTTACAGAGAGGCTAGCAGGCTTTACGGACAACATCTCTTCTGGCAAACAGTACCAAGTCCCTTCAGACGCACCTGTGAAGTTGACCCATGCGCTGGGATTAAGGGATTCTCTGTCAGAGACCGAACAGTACAAGAGGAACATATCTTATGGCAGGGGTTGGGTGACAGCCACGGAAAATGTTCTCACCCATGTGACCGACAGGCTCACCAGGGCCAAGGAACTTGCAGTGGAAGGGGCCAATGACTCTCAGAACCAAAGCACAAGGAGGGCGATCGCCAAGGAGGTGAAGGCCATACTGGAAGAGGTTGTAAGCCTAGGCAATACAAGGCTGGGTGACAGGTACATACTGGCAGGCAGCAGGACTACCGGCTATGCCCACAATGACAGGCCCTTTGTAATGGATAACGACCAGAATGTGGAATATCATGGCAACCAGGAAGACATAACCCTTGATGTTTCATCTGGAAGGAAGCAAAAGGTAAACCTGGATGGCAGGAGTACCCTAGTGGAAAGTGGATCTTTCCAGGCACTTAAGGACCTTTACGACAGCTTGGTGGCAGGCAGCCAACCAGACATAGAAAATGCCATAGGTAAATTGGATGAGAGCATAAATCATATAAGCAACAAGACCGCAGAGCTTGGGGCCATGGCCAATGCCCTCGATGTCAAGGAGGAGATGGCCGATTCCATGGGGCTTGTAAGCAGACAGGTTCTTTCCGATGTAGAGGATACAGACATGATTGAGGCCATAAATTCCCTGAATGCCACCCAGACCGCCTATCAGGCAGCCCTGGGCGCAGCCTCGAAGGTGATGCAGGTCACGCTGGCAGATTACCTCTAGATAGGGGGTTGAATTATTCTTTTTTATTAGCATTTGGATGCCAGGGAGGGCAATTTGCTTATATTTTCCAGAAAGATAGGTGAAAAGATTAGGGTGGGGGATGATATCGAGATCGTGGTGCTCGAGATGAAAAAGGGACAGGTGAGGATAGGGATAAACGCCCCAAAGGGGCTCACCATCCACCGGGAAGAGGTCTACCAGAGAATACTTGAAGAAAACAGGCTTGCAGCCACGAGCGCCATGGAAGAGTTGGGGCTTGATCAACTCCAAAGAGAATCTTAAAGGCACTGTTTTGGGCAGTTCAGGAAGAAAGGCCTTTGAGGCTGGCATGAGAGTGAAGAAATAAATGAAAGCTGAAACCAGTAGATTTGGTCCTATTGAAATAGACGAGAACAAGATATTGTCCTTCAAGAAGGGGATATTGGGTTTCCCAGAAGACAAGCGTTACGCCCTATTGCCCCACAAGGACGATTCCCCCTTCTTTTGGCTCCAGAGCCTTGATAGTCCAGAGCTTGCCTTTGTAGTGATAAATCCAGCTCTTATAGTCAAGGACTATAGTTTTGAAATACCTTCAGAGATGGAAAAGGAACTGGATCTAAAAGATCCTTCCCAGGCCGAGGTCCTGGTGCTTGTGACAATCAGGCAGGGTAACGGGGACAAGCCCCTGAGCCTTACTGCCAATCTTTTGGGCCCTCTTGTCATAAATGTTGAGAACAGACGAGCCTGCCAGGCGGTTCTCGATCCTAAGAAATATCCCGTACGGTACGAATTTTCATAAGAAGTTCCATAATGAGATCAAACCGTTTCTGCTCCATGAAGAGGCAGAAAGGGTCCATCCTTTCCTGGGGCCAGCACGACAAAGATGTCCTTATGACCAATAGCTGGCTTTTGCCCGAAAGATAATCCCGGAAATGTCAACGGAACAAATCTGCGGTTGTCTTCATTGCCTTGCAGTGGCAGATGCAGCCATGAAGCTTGGGCAATGTAAGGTTGTCAGGTGCCACTGTTTAATGTTAATAAGATCTCATGAGGTGTCCCTTTTGCAATCATGAAGGCTCCAAGGTGGTGGATTCCAGGCCTGCCAGAAACGGCAGGGCCATAAGGAGGAGGCGTGAATGCCTCGGCTGTGGCGAACGGTTTACCACATATGAGCAGTTGGAAGAATTTCAGCCCATGGTGGTGAAGAAGGATGGCCGCCGCGAAGCCTTTGAAAGAAGAAAGGTTATTGAGGGCATTTTAAAGGCCTGTGAGAAACGGCCCATTAGCGTAAACAAGGTCGAGGCCTTTGTGGACGATCTTGAAAAATACATCCAGGAAATGGGCGCTGCGGAAATAGACAGCAAGGTGATAGGGGAAAAGGTGATGGCGCAACTCAGGGATTGGGACGACGTGGCCTATGTCCGTTTTGCCTCTGTGTATAAGCAATTCAAGGATCTTAAGGAGTTCATGGAGCAGCTCCAGGAACTGTTGTCCAAAGATGCTTCATCTTGAACTTGGAAGACAGAACCTTTCTGCTTCTGATGCCTGTTTTTTGTTACTCTTTTGTTTTGAGGCCAAATATCAAGACAATTTTCTTGCAAATCCCACTGGCTTTTACTAAAAAATCAGACCGGAGAACAGTTCCCTGACGACAGCAATGCAGGGAGTGTGCTGGCGCACGTTTTTCATGCCGGCAACATGGATTTCAGGTGGTTTCCTTGCCTCCTTTACCCAAGCGGAATTTTAGGGAGATGTGTTTTTGCACTTGAAATCTAAATTCAAACAGGAGTTTTTCTAAGATGCCCAAGGCCTTAAGGTGGAAATTTGCCCTATTAGCGTTTCTTGTTGTGGCTTCAGTAGTCCTAGTAATCCCGTCATTTTATCCCAACACGCCACAATGGTTCAAAAAATATGTTTATCAGGAAGGTCTCAAGCTGGGGTTGGATCTCCAGGGAGGAATGCATCTCATCCTCAAGGTGGACGTGGATCAGGCAGTGCGGAACGCTGCAGAGCTCTACAGCCAGGATTTGAAGGATGCCCTCAAGCGGCAGAATATAACTGTGGTTCGCAGAAAGAGTCCAAACCCCGATGAGATCCTTTTGGCAGTCCCCAACAAAAGCGCTCTCGAGAAGATAAAAGAGGTCATCAATGATGATTTCCCCAACCTCCAGATCAAGAACATCAATGAAGAGGCCAGGTTCCCCACGATAACCCTTACCCTTTCTTCAAAAGAGGAGCAGTTCATCAGGGAGCATGCTGTTGAGCAGTCTCTGGAGATTATCAGAAACAGGATTGACCAGTTTGGTGTCACAGAGCCTGTCATTGTGCGTCAGGGAGAAGATGAAATAGTGGTGCAGCTTCCAGGCGTGAAGGACCCGGAAAGGGCCATAAAGCTCATTGGCCAGACTGCACAGCTCGAGTTCAAGCTCGTTGACGACGATGCGGCAGTGGATCTTCGGAGCCTTATCAGAAAGGCAGTGGAAAGTGGACGGCTGCCTGCACACTACGACGTCAACCAGCTCAATGCGGTCTTGAAGGGCCAGATCCCCAGGGGTGACAAAATATATTTCATGAAAGAGGTGGACAGCAGGACCGGCCGGGTCAGCAACATCCCGATCCTCCTCAAGGACAAGACCCTTATGACAGGGGATGCTGTCAAGACGGCACACGTACGTATAGGCGGTAATTACAACGAACCCTATGTGGCCCTGGATCTCACTGATAGGGGGGCCAGGATATTCGAGAAGATAACCGGAGAGAATGTGGGAAAGCGTCTGGCAATCGTGCTGGATGGAGTTGTGCGATCGGCACCTGTAATCAGGGAAAAGATCGGTGGAGGCCACGCCCAGATATCTGGTTCCTTCACCCATGAAGAAGCGGCAGATTTGGCAATAGTTCTCAGGGCCGGCGCTTTGCCTGCTCCAGTCAAGATCATACAAAATGTCACAGTTGGCCCATCCCTGGGCCGTGATTCAATACAAAAGGGCCTGCTTTCTGGTATTGCAGGTGCCTGTTTTGTCATCCTTTTCATGGTGGTCTACTACAGGCTGTCTGGTTTTATCGCAGATATTGCCATGCTTTTGAACCTCGTGTTCCTCATGGCAATTCTAGCCCTGTTTCAGGCCACTTTAACACTTCCAGGCATAGCGGGTATCATCCTGACCATTGGTATGGGTGTGGATTCGAATGTCCTCATATTTGAACGAATGCGTGAGGAAAAGGCCCTTGGAAAGCCTCTCAAGGCGTTTATAGACGGTGGTTATGACAAGGCATTTTGGACCATTGTGGATGCCCATGTCACCACCCTGATTACAGCACTCGCCTTATTCCTCTTTGGGACAGGCCCCATCAAGGGTTTTGCCGTCACCCTCTCAGCAGGTATCATTATCAACCTCTTTACAGCTATCTATGCAACAAGGTGGGTTTATGACCTCCTTCTGTACAAAAAGGCGCTCAAGGATCTGTCCTTTTTGCAGATCGTAAAGAAGACCAATATAGATTTCATAGGCAAGAGAAACATCTCTCTTGCCATTTCCACAGTGCTTGTGGCACTTGGTATCTTTGCCTTCGTGCAGATAAACAGGGGTGCTGCCAACCTGGGTGTGGATTTTGCCGGCGGCACAATGGTTCAGTACAAGGCTGATAAGCCCTTTGGCCTGGAAAAGGTGAGAACAGCCCTGGAAAATGCCAAGCTCTCAGGTTATGCCCTTCAGGAAGTGCCCAAGGAAAACATCTTGATAGTACGGGTAAAGAAATCTGTTGCCACAGTGGGAGATATAGAGGCAAATATCACCAAGGCGCTCAAGACCGGCTTGCCAGATTACAAATTTACCATTGAAAGCAAGACAGAGATCGGCTCCACTGTCAGCAAGGAACTAAGGAAGAAGGCCATTACGGCAATCCTCATATCCCTAGCCGGCATCATTGGATACCTGGCCTTCAGGTTCAATTTCAGCTTTGGTGTGGCTGCAGCCATAGCAACCTTTCATGACGTGCTGGCAGTGCTTGGGGTCTTTTATATCCTTGACAAGGAGATCACCCTGCTGATAGTGACAGCTCTTCTCACTCTGGCTGGCTACTCCCTGACAGATACTGTGGTTGTCTTCGACAGGATAAGGGAAAACCTGAGACGATACAGAAAGTTATCCTTTGCTGAGATCATCAACAGAAGTGTCAATGAGATGTTGAGCAGGACCATTATCACCTCCCTCACTACGCTCATCGTGGTGCTTTCCCTGTTTTTCTTCGGAGGAGTTGTGATACATGATTTTGCCCTTGCCCTCATACTGGGGATAATAGTTGGAACATACTCGTCAGTATTTGTGGCAAGCCCCATCGTCTACATATGGCACAAGGGCAAGGCCCCGAAATAAGAAGATCCAGCTGGAGGAAGAAGCCATACTCCTTCCAAGGCCAGCCTTTTTAAAGAGGGCGTAAATGAAACAACTTGAGATAAAGGGTGGCCATGCCCTCAAGGGCACCGTCAGGATCAGTGGAGCCAAGAATGCTGCCTTGCCCATGCTCGCAGCTACACTTCTCGCCCAGGGCGTGTTCAGGCTTCAGGATGTGCCAGCCCTTGAGGACGTAAATACCTTTATAAAGCTTCTCGAGGAGCTTGGATTCAAGTTTGAGCGAGACACCTATTCCCTGCGTGTGGATTCTACCGGTCTTTCGAGCCATGAGGCCCCCTATGAGCTTGTACGTATGATGCGGGCTTCTGTACTTGTCCTTGGCCCTCTTGTTGCACGCCTGGGTAAGGCAAGGGTTGCCCTGCCAGGGGGCTGTGCCATTGGAGCCAGGCCCATAGATTTCCACCTCAAGGGTCTGGAGCTCATGGGTGCCAAGCTAAAACTCAGGGAAGGCTATGTGGACGCCAAGGCAAAGCGCCTTTCAGGTGCGAGGATCTATTTCGATATCCCCTCTGTCACTGCAACTGAAAACCTCATGATGGCAGCATGTTTGGCCAAGGGCAAGACTGTTCTGGAAAATGCAGCGAGGGAACCGGAAGTTGTTGCACTTGGACGCATGTTGATGGAAATGGGCGCCCGCATAAAGGGCCTGGGGACAGAGACCATTATCATAGAAGGTGTAAAGGGGCTTAGCCCTGTCGATTGGAAGATCATCCCAGACAGGATAGAGGCAGGCACATACCTTATGGCAGTAGGTGCGGCAGGGGGGCAACTGGTGCTTGAAAATATCGTGCCTGGCCATCTTGAGGCCATTATGGGAAAATTGCGCGAGGCAGGGCTTGTGATTGACATCCTGGACGAGGCGGCTGTGAGGGTCAAAAAGCGAGGCAGGCTAAAGAGTGTCGACGTCAAGACACTTCCATATCCAGGATTTCCAACAGACCTTCAGGCCCAGATAATGGTGCTGATGGCAACAGCTGGTGGGCTGAGTGTGATAACTGAAACCATTTTTGAGAATCGTTTCATGCACGTGGCCGAGCTTAGGCGTCTGGGTGCCGATATAAGAATTGAGGGGCGAAGCGCCATAGTGCGCGGGGTGCAGTCGCTGATCGGCGCACCTGTTATGGCTACTGATCTCAGGGCCAGCGCCTGCCTCGTGCTTGCAGGGCTTGCTGCAAAGGGCAAGACAACTGTGGCTGGTCTTCACCATTTGAATAGAGGGTATGAGAAAATGGATGAAAAGCTCTGTGCGGTTGGTGCAAAAATAAGACGTATAGAAGTTGGCAGGCCGGTTTAATTATGGGGAAGTATCCTGAATTAGTGGATAGTTTTGGAAGGAAGATCACGTACTTGCGTCTTTCAGTCACAGACAGGTGCAATCTGCGTTGTTTTTATTGTATGCCCCAGGCAGATTTTAATTGGCTCCCCCATGACAATATCCTCCGTTTCGAAGAGATCATCAGAATGGTGCGCGTCCTTGCCATGCAGGGGGTGAAGAAGATCCGCCTGACAGGTGGAGAGCCTCTCGTGAGAAGGGATGTGGTGAGATTAATGGAGGATATATCAAATCTCGAAGGTGTTGAGGAACTTTGCCTGACTACCAATGGAGTGGCTCTTCCTGGCCTTGCCGAAAAGCTTTTTTCCCTTGGTTTGAGACATATAAACATCAGTCTCGATACCCTCAAAAGGGAACGTTTTCATATGATAACGGGAAGGGACCGCTTTGATGAGGTGTGGGCTGGCATACAAGAGTGCATCAAACTTGGGTTTTCTCCAATAAAGATAAATTTTGTTATGATCAAGGGCAAAAACCACGATGAAATAGCCGATTTTGCACTACTTGCGGCAAAGTATCCCATTGAGGTGCGTTTTATAGAGTTCATGCCCATTGGCAAAGGCTCCAACTGGGGAAAGGATTGCTTTTTCCCGTCTGACAAGGCCATTGAGGCCATAGAGAAGAGGGCAGGAAAACTTACTGAAAAGAAAAGATCCTTATTTTCTGGGCCAGCGGAGCTATATACCTTCCAGGGCGGCAAGGGGGCCATAGGCTTCATAAGCCCCCTCAGCCACAGGTTTTGTAGCGAGTGCAACAGGTTGCGTATCACGGCTGACGGCAGGCTCAGGCTGTGTCTTTTCTCCGACAGGGAGGTCATTTTGAGAGATATGCTCAGGGAGGGGATAAAAGAGGAAGACCTTGCAGAGTTCTTCATAAAGGCGGTAAAGAAAAAACCTGCCAGGTACCTTGCAAAGGATCATGAAATACCCCATTGTGACAGAAGGATGTCATCCATAGGGGGTTGAATAAAAAAACGACAGGAGGAATTATGATCATCCTTGAAGATCTTCTTTATACAGAGGAGCATATCTGGGTAAAGCCCGATGACAGGCAGGAAAAGGCTGTAATAGGCATTACCGATTATGGCCAGGAGAAGATCGGTGCAGTCTCATCCATAGATCTTCCAGAGGCAGGAGACGAGTTTGTGGAGACTGATTGTTTCGCCACTGTGGAGAATACCACTGGAGAAGTAACCGAACTTTTCTGCCCCATTTCAGGCAGAGTGCTATCAGCAAACGATCAGCTCATCGACTCACCTGACATGATAAACGACGATCCCTACGATGATGGTTGGCTCATGGTCATGGCAGTTGCTCAACCGCAAGAGCTTGACGATCTCATGAATCCGGATGAATATGAAAAATTCGTGGAAGAGCTCAAGATCAAGGAGGAAGAAGAGCTGGAGGACGAAGACGATGCCTTGGAGGTCATGGAGTAATGAAGGGTAAGACTGCCTTTTTGTTCCCTGGCCAGGGTTCCCAGTACGTGGGAATGGGCGAGGCGCTTCTTGACCAGACGCCTGGAGGCCGAAAGCTTTTTGAGACTGCAGAGTCTGTTACTGGTGTTGCTGTTACGGCATTGTGTTTGGATGGTCCCCTTTCAGAACTTACAAAGACCAGTAACCTGCAGCCATGTCTTACAGCTGTGGACATGCTTTGCTGTATGGCAGTCAGGGAGTCAGGCCTTGACGCAGATGCCGTGGCTGGCCACAGCCTTGGAGAATACCCTGCCCTTTGGGCATCGGGAGTGTTGTCGACAGAGGCATGCTTTCGGTTGGTGAAGGAAAGGGGAAGGTTAATGGATGAGGCCGCAGCCAAAAATCCAGGCGGCATGGCTGCAATCATTGGACTCGAAAGACAGGAGCTCGAGCGTCTGTTGCTCAAGGTGATTACTCCAGACAAGATCCTTACCCTGGCAAATCACAACTCCAGGCAGCAGATCGTTGTCACAGGCGATAAAGAGGCCATACAGGAGCTATGCAAGCTGGTCAAGGAAGCAGGCAAGCGGGCAATACCCCTGAAGGTTTCTGGCGCATATCACAGCCCTCTAATGAAAGATGCAGCAGATGCCTTTTCCTTGGTGTTGGCGGATGTGGAGTTCTGTTCTCCAAAAATTCCACTGTATAGCAATGTTACTGCAAGCCCTGAAACAGATCCTGAAATGTTCAGACGCCTGATGGGCAAGCAGATATGTTCCCCTGTCAGATGGTTTGAAATAATAAACAATATGTATTCAGACGGAGTGCGAAACTTTGTGGAACTCGGCCCCAAGAAGGTTCTCACCAATCTCGCCAAAAATTGTATAGACGCAGCAGATGCAAGGTTTTTTAACGTGGAATCCCCGGATGATATCGCCAAACTTAAAGGAGAGATCTGAACCTGCAAGGCGTGAGAAAGGACAAGACATGTATTTTTTCAAAAGACCCAAAAAGACCACAGGCTTAAAGTGCAGGCAGTGTGGCGAAGAGTTAGAGCTTTGCAGAAGATGACGAAGTGTAGCCCTGAGGTGTCGGGGCTGCGGAAGCACGTTTCCCATCAGGGACTATTCCAATGAAATGACAGAAGAACTTGCCGAGCTCCTTGCATTTTCAAGGGTTGACAGGATCTGAGAGGTTTTTAATAAGGCCTATATACAAATGGTTAGCCTTTCTTGCATCTCTGCCATTTAAGGGTTTAGGCAAAGTTAAGCCTTGGTAAGATCATCTGCCCACCACCATCTGCCTGTTCTGAAAGAAAGTCTTCCATGAGTTTCAGGAGCCCTCGAATCCCTTGGCCTGTCCGGGCCGATACCAAGATTCCATCTATTCTCGAGATCTTTTTCTGTATTGTTTCATCCACAAGGTCTGCCTTGTTCAGCACCAGGATTCTTGGCAAATCTGAAAGCCCCATTTCCCTGAGTATCTCTTCAGTGGCCTTCATCTCTTCATGGATGAACGGGCTAGAGGCGTCTACCACGTGAATGAATGCGGTGGAGTCTTGAAGTTCTTCAAGGGTGGCTTTAAATGCCGTTTTTATGTCTGGAGGCATGTTGGTGATAAAGCCCACTGTGTCTGAAAGCAGAATCTTTCTTCCATTTAAAAAAAGGGCCTTCGTAGACGGGTCCAGGGTTGCGAAAAGTTTGTCCTGGACCAACACATTGCTCTTTGTGAGTCTGTTTAGCAGGGTTGATTTGCCTGCATTGGTATAGCCTATGATAGAAAATACAGGAACCTTGCCCCTGCCCCTTTTTTTTCTCATCTGGGAACGCTGTTTTTCAAGGCCCTTGAGCGCACGTTCAAGTGAAGAGATCCTCTGTTTTATCCTACGCCTGTCAACCTCTAGTTTGGTCTCACCAGGGCCCTTGCCGCCGATTCCACCCATTAGCCGCGACATGGCTATACCTTTGCCCACAAGTCTCGGCAAGGTATAGCGAAGCTGTGCAAGCTCCACCTGGATCTTGCCCCCCTTTGTTTTGGCATGACTGGCAAAGATATCCAGTATCAGTTGTGTGCGGTCGATGATCTTGAGATCCATCATCTTTGCGATATTGTTGGCCTGCCTGGGACTCAAATTTTGATCGAAGATGACCATTGAGACCCCCATATACAGGCCAGTCACCAGGATCTCCTTGAGTTTGCCCTTGCCTATGAGATGCGCCGGGTTGTATCGGGTGATCCTCTGATAGATCTTGTCCACTACTTGGATGTTCGCTGTCTCAGCTAACCTCTGGAGCTCGTCCAAGCTCCTTTTGGCATATTCTTCGCCATTTGGACCTGCATGTACAAGGATGGCCCTTTCTTCTGCACCCTTTAGTGCCCTCAAACGGCAACGGCGTTCTATCTCCTGCTCTATCTCCCGAACAAACATGTCAAACCTGGGTGGAAGTTCCGTGGCCTGGCGGAAGGTTTCTATCTGCCATTTCCGGCCGTCATTTCCAGGAGGCAGGAGGTAGGCGAGGTGAAGCCTTTTGGGAAGGCGTTGGTTCACCTCTATGACCAACATTGCATCGAGGCGAAGAAGTGCCAAGTCTGTGAGATCCTCGCTGGTCACTCCCCGGTTGCCACCAAGGCTCGTGCGTATACACCTAAGCCCCTTTAGCCTGTATTCGCCCCTTCTAAAATCTTGAAGGTCTGGTATGAATATACCATGCCTGTCTCCTGCTATCACATGAGTGATCAGGCCTTTTCTGTTTACGAGCAAGGCTATTTGGCGTGATATGATATGGGAGATTTCAGCCAAGGCCCTTGCAGTTTCGTGGGTTATGATGTGGGAGGCAGGGATGCGCCTTCTGTAAAGCCTTTCTAGGGCCTTTTTTTGGCTGGGAGAAAGTCCTTTTGTGTTTCCGTAAATTTTTGCTATAGTCTACGTACCTCGCTGGTTTTTTTATTTGCAGCAGTGATCAGGTGTGTTGGATTTAGCACGCTGCCAATCTGTTTACATATATAACTATTGTACCAGAAGGTATTTTTGACAAGGTTTTTTCAGGGATCAGATGGAGGAAAAAGGAAAAAAGAAGGCTCGCTTTATAGCAGTTGCCAATCAGAAGGGAGGGGTAGGAAAGACCACTACTGCCGTGAATTTGGCAGCTGGTCTTGCCATGCTCAAGCAAAAGGTCTTGCTGGTGGACTGTGACCCCCAGGCAAACGCCACAAGTGGCGTAGGCATAAACCTTGGAGAGGAGGATATCAACCTTTACCACGTACTCATTGGGGAGGCTTCCCTTGAGGAGGCCATATTCAATACTGTGCAACCCAATCTGCGTGCCATCCCAGCCCATCAGGACCTTGTTGGCATAGATATAGAACTTGCAGCAATGGATGAAAGGGAGATCGTGTTAAAGGCTCTCTTCAAGACCCTCCAAGGGTTTGATTATGTGATCATGGATTGTCCTCCATCGCTTGGCCTCATGACCGTAAATGCCCTGACAGCTGCGGATTCTGTGCTCATTCCCCTCCAGTGTGAATATTATGCCCTGGAAGGGCTTAGCCAGCTTGTTCACACCATAAGGGTCGTTAAGAACAGGTTAAATCCCAGGCTTCATATAGAGGGCTTGTTGCTTACCATGTACGATCACAGGACAAGGCTTGGATATCAGGTGGCACGGGAGGTTAGGGTACATTTCAGGGATCTTGTCTACAGGACCACAGTGCCCCGTAACATAAGGCTTAGCGAAAGCCCAAGCCACGGCAAGCCCATCTTTTTGTATGACCCAAGATCAAAGGGAGCAGAAAGTTATCTAGCCCTTTGCCGGGAATTTCTTACAAGAAACCGGAGGCAGTCATGAATCAGAAATCCGGTCTTGGAAGGGGGCTTGGCTCCCTGCTTTCCAGCCAGGATATATTTGACGCAGAGGCACCTGGTTTTTTCCTCTGTCCAATCGAAAAGATCAGGCCCAACCCCATGCAGCCAAGGCAAAACATCCAGGATGACTCCCTGGAGGGGCTTGCCGCATCCATCAAGTCCAAGGGTATCCTTCAGCCATTGGTAGTAACAGAAGAAGATGGATTCTATCAGATAATTGCAGGAGAACGGCGTTGGAGGGCAGCCCAAAAGGCAGGGCTGAAGAAGGTGCCAGTGGTGTTAAGGGATGCAGACTCCAGGGAGGTGCTGGAACTTGCTCTTATAGAAAATATCCAGCGAGAGGACCTGAATCCCGTGGAGGAGGCCTTGGCCTATAAACGGTTTTCAGAGGAGTTGGGGCTAAGCCAGGCCCAGATCGCTGAAAAGGTTGGAAAGGACCGTTCCACAGTCGCCAACATGTTGAGGCTTTTGCATCTTTCCAAGGACATTCTGGACGATATTGTCAAGGGGAGGATCACTACTGGCCATGCAAAGGCAATTTTGATGCTCGACGGAGTGAAACATCAGCGGAGGCTCAGGGATGAGATCGTAAAAAGGTCTCTTTCTGTGCGTCAGGCAGAAGAGCTTGCCAGACGGTTCAAGAAAGAGGCAAAACCTGAAGATAAACGTAAACGAAAGGATCCCGACCTTGAATACCTTTGTGACGAGCTTAGTAGGATAGTTGGGGCCAAGGTGAATATAGTGACTGGTAAAAGGGGGGGACGGCTTGAGATCAAGTGCAGAAACAGGGATGAGCTTGAACGTTTGATCAAGCTCATCAAGAGCCTAGAGGAATAGGGCAGGCCATCATGGCTTATTCTGTTATAAAGGATGAGGACATAAAGGAACAAGTGGCCAGGCTCATCCAGCAGGCCAATAGACTCCTTCCCCTCGATGTGCTAGAGGCCTTGGACAAGGCGCAAAGAGAGGAGAAGGATCCAGGGGCCAGGCTCATTCTCGACATAGTGCTGGAAAATGCGGCGCTGTCCTGGAAGACGGCTCTTCCCATATGCCAAGATACAGGGATAGACGTTGTCTTTGTTGAGACAGGCCCAGAGTGCCTGGTGGAAGGCAATTTGGTGGCGGCCATAAATGAAGGCATTGCCCTTGGGACCCAAAAGGGTTTTTTGAGAAATTCGGTATGCGATCCCATCACCAGGAAAAATACAGGGGATAACAGCCCTGGTGTAATCCATCTATCCAGTTCAAAAAATCCTGGCCTCAAGCTGACTATTCTCCCCAAGGGTTGCGGTAGCGAAAACATGAGCGCCCTGAAGATGCTTCCCCCTTCAGCAGGGCTTGAAGGGGTGGCAGAATTTGTGACAGGACAGGTTAAGGCGGCAGGGCCCAATCCATGTCCCCCAGGGATCATTGGAGTGGGTATTGGAGGCACCATGGAGCAGGCTGCACTCTTGTCCAAGAGGGCCCTTTTGAGGCCTGTGGGAAGCCACCACGAACGATCCGATCTGGCAGATCTGGAAAGGGAGCTTCTTTCCAGGATAAACAGCCTTGGTATCGGTCCCCAAGGGCTCGGAGGTGATACTACAGCCCTATTTGTGGCAGTGGAGGCATTCCCTTGCCACATAGCAAGCCTTCCGGTTGCGGTGAACATTCAGTGCCATGCGGCAAGGCGCGCGGTGGCCCATTTCATAAATGGCAAATGGGAGGGCGTTAAAGAGATTAACGAAGCATCTGGAAGCAAGACAGGGGCGTTGACCTCTCTTTTGAATCTAGCCACCCCCCTTGAGCTTCCCCTTTCAAGACAACAGATCGCCAATCTAAAGGCAGGGGACTGGGTAAAGCTTTCTGGGCGACTCCTGACAGGCAGGGATCAGACCCACAGGCGGCTTTGCCAGCTACTTGATGAAGGAAAACAGTTGCCAGTTGACCTCAAGGGCCAGTTCATTTATTACGTAGGGCCTTCTCCAGCACCGCCAGGGCGTGTGATCGGTTCGGCAGGGCCCACTACGAGTTACAGGATGGATTCCTATACTCCACGCATCCTTTCAGAGGGTGTTTTGGGTTTGATGGGCAAGGGGAAAAGATCGGCCCAGGTAGTTGAGGCCATAAAGGCCCACGGTGCAATATATATGGCAACTATCGGAGGAGCGGGAGCGTTCCTTTCTGAGTGTATAAAGGGCTGCCGTCTTGTGGCCTTTGAGGATTTGGGGCCCGAAGCCCTTTATGAGCTGGAGGTGAGAGACTTTCCGGCAATTGTGATAAACGATTCGCAAGGGCAAGATTATTACAAGCTTGTGGGATCTGCCTGACGCCTCATATCCTTATGTGCCCCCGAAACGTTATCTGCTATTTCTTTCTGACTTTTATCTTTTCCACCACCTTGCGGTAATAGACCTGGTTGACCTCGAGATTTATAGGCCTTGACCTCAGCATGTTCGCCTTGGTGACCAGTATATTGAGCTTGGTGACCTGGCGGTAACGCTCCCTTTCATCCTGCAGTTCATCCAAGAGGTCAAGGGCGTTTTTTATCTCCTTTTCCGTCTGTAGCTCAGGAGGGATGAATCCGGCGTTTTTGAGCATTTTGTATGCCATCCGCAGGTCCTCGGGGACCATGGAATCATCCTCGAAGACTATGGGCTTTCCTTTGCCCGGCAGGTTTTCAAACTGCCCTTGCCTAATAGCCTCCTTTATTCTCTTTTCTGCAAGGCGTTCAAAGAAGAAGATGCTCATGCTATCATATTGAAAATACGCTTATTTGTGCAGCATATGACCCAATACTCATCTTAATATCACAGATTGTCCCAAAAATCCACCTGGTGATATATTAGCTCTTCCAGCACATGAGTACCTAAGAAATGGCAGCCTACCTACCTTCAAACCTTGTAACCCTGCCGCCACCTCCCTAGGGTCAAATGCTTGGCACAAAAAAAACGATGTGGACGTGGCAGGCAGACCCCCAGTTATGCGATTGGTCATTGATGACCTTTCTATGTTCATGTCCACATCTCCCTTGGGTACTCTTTTGCCGGAAGAACCGATGTTATCTGTTGTCTAATCCACTTTGTAGCCAATATCTTTTCATAAGGGCAGTGGGTTTTTGCCTGTTTGTCTGAGTCTGAATTTGGCTCAATAGTTGCCACTGTGCTCATTTAGATACCCTCCATTTTTTCGAGATATCTTTCTATAGCCCTTATGCCTTGGTTTCCTATTACCATGAAGACCTTGTTCCCAGGATAGAGTCTGTCACTGCCCCTGGGAACGACTATCTTTTCTGTCCTTTCATCAATTACTCCAGCAAAGACACAGTCCTTGGCAAAGGCA
>CAZOMT010000029.1:0-67594 GCA_964581255.1 uncultured Thermodesulfatator sp. | reverse complement strand
TCACTTAAAAAATGCCAGGAGGTATTTGAGGGCAGTAAAGATGATTATTGCTGCTAGGAGCCATTTTATGGCCTTTGCTGGTATGTGTTTTTGGCATCTTGCTCCAAGGTACATGCCAGCGGTTCCTCCAATACCAAAGAGAAAGCCGAGAAGCCAGTCGGGTGCCACAGACATTGCCGGATAAAATAGGGCCATGATTTGGTAAAAGGCGACCCCGGCTACCGAGGTTACAAAGGTACCCATAAGGGCTGCCCCTGCTACTGTATGAACAGGCAAAGCAAATACGGTAACAAAAAAGGGCGCAATTATTGAGCCGCCTCCAATGCCATAAACCCCACCTATAACCCCGACAATAAGGCTGAGTATGAAGATGCCCATGCAGGAAACAGAAAAAGATTGGCCGCGAAAGTTGTATTTGAGCCTTGCCAGGCTGAAATGTGTCACTTCCACGGCTGGATAAGTAATTGTTCCGTCTAGGTTGGTTTTATTTTTAAGAGTCTTATCTTCGTGCCCTGATCTATTTTTTTGCAATAGGTCCTTGATCATTTTGAATCCTATGTAGAAGAGGACTCCAGAGGCAAACAGTTTGAACTTTACAGGATCAGGGAGGTACTTGACTCGAATTATGGCTCCAAGGAGCACGCCTGGAAGAGTACCTAATATAACTATCCAGGTCAGGGGCCATAGCATCCGCCCCTCCTTGCAATAGCGGTAGACTCCACTTGGTATGGCGACAATATTGAATAATTGATTAGTGGCACTAACAGAAGGTGCGGTATAGCCCAGAAAGGACATTTGAAACGGCAACAAGAGAAAGGCGCCAGAGACACCACCCATAGAAGTGAAAAAGGATATGCCAAATGCCACAAGAGGTGGAATCCAAGGGGCAGTTTCTATTTGAGCAGCAGGGAAATACATTAGATGGTCCTTTCTACAGCGCAGAGTATCTTCTATTGAGATTAGGTAAGCAGAAGACCGGCTTGTTGACAAACCAGTTGTGCTCGGTCTTATTAACCAGAACAAGAAAGCATTCTAATTGCTTACATCCATATAAATACTTCTCTACCTGTATTGGACCAATTTTTCAAGCTAAAGACCGTACCTGATGCAGGTTTAAAATTTTATGTAGCAAAAGCCCTTATCCATATCACAGGACGAGGTTTCGACTGAGATCAACTTTGGTCCTGGTTTTTGGGTATCAGGAGTTACATATTCTTTTTCTTTGCTATCCATCCTGCGATTTTCAGACCTCTGCTGGTAAATCCGGCTGGTGTGGGCCTTTTCCTTTGCGTTTTCGGTTTTGACCGCATGGATGGTTTTTTTAACGCCTGAACTGGCATTATCAGTGCTGGCCGGCCCTCATGTGAAGCCCAGGCTATTCATGCTGAAAAAGAAGATCGAAAAAAAGAATAAGATGTATTTTTTCATTCAAGCCGCCTCTCTAAGGATAATTTATGTTTAAGGTTTTCATTATCCATGCCTTCTTTTCTGAAGAATATGGACGGCAATCTCGTTCCTGGCTCCTCCTTTTTAGAATAAATATAAGTATTGTTGTTTAGTTGGACAAATCATGCTCCAGAAGAAGGCGCAATTTGTCAGATGCCACCGTCTGGAATCTGTTATTCCGGCTTCTTACTGCCTCCAAAGGTAGGTTCTCCAGGTTTCACCACCCCTTCCGGCATATCGGGGACCTTTTCGCAGCCTAGTCTGTAGCCTCCATCGAGCACTATTCTGGCACCAGTCATGAAAGGTGCACCAAAGACCAGAAAATCAACGGCCTTTTTTATGTCGTTCAGGCTGCCAGTACGTTGCAGCAGGGTGTGTTGCAAGATGTCATCCTGTTCTTTTTTCGTAAGGAGGCTCCATCCCCTTGTTTTAGGGCCATGTCTTGTTTCGAAAAATCCAAGCATGAGTTCATTCACCCTGACTTCAGGTGCACCAATCCTGGCCCATTGTTCTGTCAAGAGCCCCACAGCACGGTTTGAAAGGCTGTAGCAATCGTTGAAGACGAGACCTGCCGGGCCTGTGCGTCCCAGTAGGCCAGAAATGGAAGATATGTTTATTACGGCGGAATTTCCTGCCTCTTTCAAAAATGGAAGCGCTGAATTAAACAGGTGCCATTTGCTGGTTACAGTGGTTTCAAATTCCAGATTCCACTGTTCAGGAATGTATGCGCCGTGAACGATTGGCCAGCCTCCCCGTTCTATGTTGTTGATCAGTATATCCAGGCGGCCAAATTGTTCTATGGCGGTATTCACCACCTGTTCAACGTGGCTCTTCTTCCTGAGATCAGCAGCCACTGCCTTGTAGCTGGCACCCAGTTTCTCCATTTTTTTATGCATGCCGTCCAGGTCGTCAAGCCAATCGTAATAGGTTAGGACAAGCCTGACTCCTTTTTGCGCCAGGGCTTCGGCAATGGCGAGACCAATGCCTCTGATGGCTCCAGTTACAAGGGCTACTGGTTTTCCCACGGGGTTTTCCATGTCTGTTTCCTCAACTTCATTGTTATGAGTCAGGTTTGCGATTATACTAAAATACAAATCGAAACCAATGAGGAAATAAAGAACATGTTTGCCCCAAAAGATACAGAGAAGCCCATAATTCCAGTAAGATTGAATCTTGATAGCACCATCTGTTTTTCGTGTGACAAGGAACTTGCCTGCTTTACAAGGTGTTGCCACAACAATAGTACCTATCTCACGCCATATGATGTGATTAGGATAAAGAAGCGTCTCAACATGCCTTCAGATGAATTGCTGCTCCGTTTTACAGTGCCTGGGAAGATAGAGGCGTCCGATTTGCCTGTTCCCATGGTGAGGCACGACGAAAGCCGAGAGAATGCCTGCCCGTTTCTAGGTGAAGACGGATGCAGCATCTACGAAGACAGGCCTGTGTCGTGCAGATATTATCCCGTAGCCGCTGGTCTTTTCCATAATGCAGACATTTCGGACAATGAGCAGTTTTTTGCCTTGGTGAAAGAGGGCTATTGCCTTGGTCATGATCTTGGTACAGAGATGACAATAGCCGAGTGGCGTGAAAATCAGGGAATCCCTCCCTATGATGAACATAATAAGGGCTGGGTGGAACTCATTCTGAGAAGAAAGAGTCTGGGGCCTTTTGTGACCATCCCAGAAAAGACCTTGGATATGTTTTTCATGGCGAGCTATAATCTGGACGCCTTTCGTAGGTTTGTGCTCTATAGCCCCTTTCTGAATATATATGAAATACCACAAGATCGTCTCGACAAGATAAAGACAGATGATCTCGCCCTTTTACAGCTTGGGTACGACTGGCTTATGACCACCCTTTTTGGGGCAGGGAAGCTAAAGATAATAGAACAGGTTGCTCCTGCCGATTCCATTGAGATTGATTAGGTGCCCAGCGTCCAGCGCCCAGGAATCCATACTCCTCTTTTATTTAAATGTCCAGGAGTCCAACGTTTATGATGAGGACGTGGTGGGCGTGCATATTTCCAATACCCTGGCAGAACGCCACCATTGGGGCCAGTGCGGGCAGGTATCCACACAAAGTTTGGGCCAGGCTTGGGAGGGCGAGCGTGAGAGCAGCCAACAAAAACGAATGAAAAGGCAACAAATGAGGCCACGAGAATATTTTTCGCCCTTAAAGACATGTCATCCTCCTTTGTGTCAGATGTTTCTCGATGCGTCCCTGTTGTCTAAAACGGCTTTCTTGTTGAAATGGTTAAAGATGAAATAGCCTTTTTAGGCAGTTTCCATAAAAATATAAATAGTTAGTCTTATAATCATTCTAAAATCAAGCAAACCAATGTCTCCTAAATCCTTGGCCTAAACCATAGGGTGGAGGATATCAGTTGTCTAAAAGTGTGTCTGTTTTCACTTCCAGCCAACCGCTGGCTCTCCGTGCGTTTTTACATGGAACTGATTACGGATCCGGAGGAAAGGGGTGATTTTGTGCCAGGAGGTCTTTTGGGAGAGGATGCCTGCTGTTTTGATATTGAAAAGTGGGATGAAGATGTGCTGGCCTATGCTGAAAAACGGATAAGCGAATCCTATGAAAACGCAGCCCGGGAAAACTTCCTACAATGAATGATAGCTGCTTTCATATTCTAAATACGTCCCTTCTGTTGATAATGCTCTAATACGGTGTTTTGTTTGATTTTGGTGTCTTCCTTCTTAATCATGATCAAAGAGGTATTTGCTTTCATAGCCCCTGGGCGTGATCATGTGGCCATTCCAGGCAAAGGTGTTTGAGTTTCCAATAATTACCGTGCTTTGCATGGTGACGGGTTGATCTTCATTTACGAGTTTTAAAAGAGTGGTAAGGGTTATGGCTTGCTCATCCCGAAAGGCTCCAGTTACGACACCTGCAGGGGTTTCAGGCCTTCTGTGTTTCATGATGATGGCCCCGGCCCTTTTGAGGTGCTCACGCCTCCTTTTTGAAGCCGGGTTGTAAAGGGCGATCACAAAGTCGGCCTTTGCTGCAAATCTTAACCTTTTTTCTATCAGTTCCCAAGGTGTCAGAAGATCGGAAAGGCTTATTGCAGCAAAGTCATGCATGAGCGGGGCGCCCAAAAGTGCCGCGCAGGCATTTAGGGCCGAGATGCCTGGAATTATCTCTATTGGCACCTGGTAATTTGCAGCTCTGGCAAGCTCAAAGACCAAGCCCGCCATGGCATAGATGCCCGGGTCACCCCCACAGACCAGGGCCACAGACTTTCCATCATGGGCTAGTTTCAGGGCCTTCTTACACCGCTCCACTTCCTGCATCATGTTTGAGCCAATGACTTGCTGCCCTGAGCGCAAGAGTCGTGATATCAACTTCAGGTATGTCTTGTAGCCTGCAACCACATGGGCACTTTTAATGGCGTCAATGGCCCTCTGGCTCATTAGATCTATGGGGCCTGGGCCTGTTCCCACCACGGCCAGCTTACCTGGGCGATTGCAGTTGTCACGTCTTTCCATTTATGTTTCTCCACCAGCAGAGGGCCGTTGCCAGAGGCAAGGATTGCCGCAGGCTCACACACCCCCTTTGCTCCAGTAGCCCTTTTTACTATTTCTGATTGTTTTATGTCGTCTACCTCATTTAGCTGTTCTGCCGAAAAGAAGAAAAGTTCGGCTCCTGCCATGCGGGCAAATTCTCTCAGCCCCTTTTCGTCCTTTTTCAGGTCTATTGATGCAACCCTGCAGATGGATGCCCTGGCAAGGCTGGCCAAGGAACACGTTTTTTCAACAGCGGCAAAGATCTTTTCACAAGGTGTCCCCCTGTTACAGCCGATGCCTGCAACCAGTAGAGGTGGGTTTAGGACGAGTTTCCCCTCACACACATCTTTAGGGCCTGGCGTCCTCATGGTTATTATGGCATCTGCCCTTGCCATTGAAGATGCCTCTGACAGATCATGGGGCAGGGGAGGGAGTCCACAGTCGGAATAGACACTCAGGGACCCTCCGTCCACGAGTCGTGTCATGACCCTTGGGAGCAACTCCGGGTTCTTGATAACTAGGCCTAGCTCCTTTATCCAGAGATCAAGGGGTGTATGCCCTGATACATCAGATGCCGTGGTGATTACAGCCTGCCCCCCGGTGATACCGGCAACTTTGCGTGCAAGCTCGTTTGCCCCTCCCAGGTGGCCTGAAAGAAGCGGGATCACAAACCTGCCCTTCTGGTCCAGTATGATGAGGGGAGGGTCCTTTTTCTTGTCTGAAACAAGGCGAGAAATGGCCCTGACAACTATTCCGCTTGCCATTATGCATATCAGGGCATCATAGCTTTTCCATGCCTTTCGTATGGACTCGGCAGTACTGCCCCTGCAAGGAATGACATTACATTCAGGAAGCTTTGAGGCCAATTTTTCAGCGAGAACCCTTGCCTCAGTTGTTATTGCAAGAATTGCAGTCTTCAACGTTCTTTTCTTCTGAATCCGTGGTGAAACGAGGGGTTGTATAGTTTTGAATCCTCTCCGCCATTGGCTTTTAGCACATCTCCCACAACGATCATGGCGGTCTTTTTTATGCCTGCCTCCTTAACCTTTGATGCAATGTCTTCTAGGCTGCCTTCAACTATCTTTTCACCTGGCCAGGAGGCCTTTTCCACAACGGAAACAGGTGTAGATGCACAGTAACCACCAGAAAGAAGCTCATCCACAAGCTCTGAGATCATGGAAACACTCAAGAATATGCACATGGTGGCCTTGTGGCAGGCAAGGGCCTCTATCTCTTGCCCCTTTGGCACAGGGGTGCGTCCTGCCCGCCTTGCGAAGATGACTGTCTGGCTGATTCCAGGGCAGGTAAGTTCCTTCTTGAGTGTGGCAGCGGCAGCAGAGGCCGAAGTTACCCCAGGTATCACCTCGTAGGGTATGTCAAGCCTGTCGAGCCGTTTCATTTGCTCCCGAATGGCCCCAAAAAAAGCAGGGTCCCCTGTGTGGAGCCTTACAACCCTTTTGCCCTGGTTGTAAGACCGCTCGAGGACTTCGACTATTTCGTCAAGGTCCATTCTGGATGAATCGTATATCTTGGCATTTACGCCTTCAAGGAGCGCAGGGTTTACCAGGCTGCCTGCAAATACTATTACGTCAGCCCTGTCTAAAAGGCTTCTGCCCTTTATGGTGATGAGTTCCGGGTCCCCAGGGCCTGCTCCTACAAAATATATGGGAAATCTTTCCACTGCCATCCTCTGATCTCTTGTTTAACAGATGGATACAACTAGACCGCGCATCTGTTGTTGAAGGGTGGTGCCGATTTTTTATTTGGCAGTTTTGTGCCATGCATAAACCGCTTCACAAACGGTTATTTTGGGGAGGATGACTGCTTTTCGTGGCCAACCATGATCTTTTAATGGTTGAAACTATAGATCAGTGCCAGCACCTCGATGATGGGGCCTGGAAACGAGGGGCTCGTATGCACGTCTGTGGTTTCACCGAATATATTGTAGAGCTTGCCGCTTTCCTTGCCCTCTTTGACGAAATTGATGGCACTTTGGGCATCGTTGAAATTTTGATGATAAGAGTTGAAAAAGATGGTTTCAGTGCCGTGGCTGTCCTGGAAACCAATGCGCGCCTGAAAACGGCTTTTTTCTTGTTCATACTCTATGGTGCCCACGGCGTAAAGATCGTATTCGTCTAGGTTGTAATTCCGCTTCTCTCCTATCATGTGGCGCCCGATGGGCAGATAATCAAGGGGGATTTTCTTGGTGCTGTCTTTTTTAGGCATGACGTAACCTCACTGTATTAAATAAATAGTGGTCAAAAATAGCGATAAATATCTTTTAAAGCTGTTTCCTCGATGCACCCAACCTCTCGAAGGAAGGATTCAACTCTTGAGATACCCACGAATCTTTTTCTTTATATAAACTCATTATTAGGCCCTTCCATGGTTTGTGTCAACAACAAAACAGGCTTGAAAACAGTAAGTTAGGCAGGCGGCAGGATGAGGTTGAGCTTCAGCTTCACACCTTGTCAAAAAGGTTTTGCATCCCTTGCTTGCGAACCAGTACGGTGGAAAAGTAGTGGATTTTCTTATCTATTGCATCTCTAAGGTCATAAAATATTCTCTGCCCTTCAAGGCTGCATCTTTCTACAAGGACTGCCCTTTCCACGAGTTTCAAGCCATCGAGGATCTTGACAATCCTTGGCAGGCATCGGTGTACCTTCATGAGGGCAATCGAGTCAAAGGTTTCAAGCGCTGCCTCTATCCTGTCATCGTCAAAGGTGGCAGGTATTACGCAAAATATGTCGTCTCCAAGCGCCAAAGGGGATTGAATGACACTTGAACAAGTGCTCATGGCATTGATGCCAGGGATGATCTCTGTTGCAAGGCCAGGCTGCTTCTCTAGCACTGTGGCAAGCAGATAATAGGCAGTGGAATAGAAGGAAGGGTCCCCAAGGGTCGGGAAGACAACATTTACGCCCTTGTCGGTCCGCTCAAGCACAGCTTTTGCAGCTTTTTCCCAGCTTAAGGCCACCTCTTTGTCCTTTTCCCTTGAAAGGCGCACCTTTTTCATGGAAAAATGGATCTCAACCACTTCCTTTCTGGAGATATCGACTGCCCCGCGGATTGTTTCAAGGGCGCTGCTCCTACCGTTGACCATGCCCATTGGTGCTATTATGGCATGGGCATCCTCGATGGCCCTTACTGCCCTGAGTGTCAAAAGATCGGGGTTTCCTGGGCCCGTACCCACAAGGCTCAACTTGCCACTTCCCCTTTTTACGACCTGGTTCAATTTTTCATTCCCCTTTTATGCCTCTGATGATGGTGATTTCATTTAGTTTCGTCTCCTTATCCTTCGAGCCAGGGTGCCTCGTTACAGAGATCCTGGACATATCCACCATAAGGCCGGCCTCTTTCATCAGGCGCGGGGCATCCTGAGCAGTCCTCTCCAGTACTGCATTTGCCACTAGTATGCCACCAGGGGCCAAGGCCTTGGCACAATGAGCGATAATGGGTTCAAGCTGCCCCTTGGAGCCTCCAATAAATACCCGGTGGGGCAGGGGAAGCGTTTCGAGTATTTCAGGGGCCTTGCCATCTACAGGGACAACGTTAAAGAGTCGGAGCCTTCTGATATTTTCCCTTATTACCTTCTGCAGCTTTTCATCCATCTCCACCGCAAAGGATGTGAGATCGGGGTAAAGCCTCGATGCCTCGAGGCTAAGGGAGCCTGAGCCTGCGCCAACGTCCCAGAATACTATCCCTGGGGAAAGCCTTAGCTTGTGAAGTGTGACTGCCCTTATCTCATCCTTTGTGATAAGGCCCCTTAGATGAGAGATCTCATCCTCCATGAGGCCGATGCCTCGTGTGTGCGGAAGGGCAGGTCGGCCGATCTCCACAACCATGATGTTGAGGGGTGAAAAGTCGGTTTGAGCAGCTTCTTCAAGACGCATGGTCAACAGCCTTTCTTCAGGGCATTCAAGCCTTTCTGCCACGTGTATCTCAAGATCCTTCGATATCGAGGTATCTCCAATCCTCTCAAGGGCTTGCAAAAGGTTTTTTGCGATTGCATCAGGGCTGTTTCTGCCATCTGTGAAGATGATGCTTCTTGGCCTTGAAAGAATGAGTCCACATGCTGATTCACCTTTCCTGCCATGAAGGCTTATGATCTGGGCATCATCCCAGGGGATCTTGAGCCTTGCGCAGGCAATCTGCACTGCCGATAGGGCAGGGTAAAACTGCAGCCTTTCCTTGCCAAATATTGAAAGGAGCCTTTTGCCTATGCCAAAAAAGAGCGGGTCACCGCTGGCAAGGACGACGCAGTCACCCGTACTTAAGAAGCCTCTGAGTTTCTCAACCATGTCTGAAAGGGGGGTTATGGGAATAAAGGCAGGTTGTGGGGATAGGCTGTTTATATGTGTGGAAAGGGCTTGTATGAGCCTTCTGGATGAACAGATGGCCACAGAACCTGAAATAAGCTCCTCAAATCTATCTGGCGCCTTACAGCCTGAGATCCCCACTACCCTTATCACGTGTCTTTTCCCTTTTATGCCCTTTCTTTCCATATTCACACAGATACGATAACGTCCTTGTCTGCGTTTACGAGATACAGCGAGACAGACGTCCCTGAAACCCGTTCCGCATATTGCTTGGCCTTCAAGCAGACCGCTTTTATTAGCTCCTTTTGTCCGCCGGCAAGGAGCATGTCGAGTATTTGCTTTGCAGTGTTGGCTGAGCGTACTTCTTCCTTCATGGAACTTGGCAGGCCAAGCCCTGAAAGGAGTTCTTCTGCCATATTCATGTCCAGGGCTCCGTGACGCACGTGGGTTTGGGGGATTTCCAGGGCGGCCTTTATTATTTTCGCCCACATCCCTGCCATGTGTATCCTTTGAAAGCCCTGCTTCCCAGCTGCCTTCATCGCATATTCCAGATAGTCTCCCATCATCACAAGGGCCTCATCTGGCAGGCCGAGAAGGGTTTGCACGGCCTTTTCAGAGGTTCGGCCAGTGGAGAGTATGACCTCTGCCAGCCCTGCCGTTCTTGCCACATTTAGGCAGACATCTATGGTATCGGTCCAGGCCTTGGCAGAAATGGGGCGGACAATGCCTGTGGTGCCAAGTACGGAAAGCCCGCCACGTACGCCAAGGCGTGGATTCAGGGTGTTTTGCGCAAGCCTTTGTCCGTCTTTTATAAAGATAGAGACCTCTATCCCTTTACCTTCAGGGATAGATACTCCTGCCTCAGACAGGGCTTCCATTAAGGCCGCCTTGATCATCCTTCTTGGCCCAGGGTTGATGGCAGGCTCTCCCCTTGGCACTGAAAGGCCCTTTTTCGTTACAGTGCCAACCCCTGGGCCTGCCTTGAAGCAGACAGGAGGCGCGGCTTTTTCTGTGTTTTCCCCATCCAGAGGGATGATCTTCACCCTTGCGCCAACTTCCGCGCCATTGGTCACGTCAGGGTCGTCTCCCGCGTCCTTTAATACTGAGGCAGAAGAGGAGGAGCTGTTTGACGAGATGGCCAAAAGCTCGAACTCATGCCGTGAGCCATCTGGAAACGGGACTGAGACGCTTCTTTCCATGGCTTCAGGCATAAGGAGCTGCAAAAGGGCTGCCTTGGACGCAGCGGCCGCACAGGCACCTGTTGTAAAACCCGATCTTAGATGCGTGCCTGAATGTCTTTTCTTCATAAGCCCTTTCTTTCCTCGCAAAGCCTGAGTATGGCGTTTACCGCAGCCACTGCTATGGCGGTTCCACCCTTTCTGCCAAGGGTAGTTATCCAGGGATGATCAAGCTCAATGAGTAGCTCCTTTGATTCCCTTGCATTTACAAAGCCTACAGGAACTCCAACTATGAGATCCGGCCTGAATCTACCCTCTCTTACCATCCTTATTGTGCGGATTAGGGCAGTGGGCGCATTGCCGATGGCAACTATCCCAATGGGCTCATGTGCTGCAAGCTCGATTCCTGCTTCTGCCCTGGTAATCCCCTCCTTGCCGGCAAGCTCTTGTGCCTCTTTATCCCTTATGTGGCACCGGAGCCTTCCACCAAATTTTTGAAGTATCCTTGCTGAAACACCCTGAAAGGCCATGTTCACATCCACCAGGATGTCCTTTCCAGACAGGATGGCCCTTATGCCCGCCTCTACTGCCCCTGGATAGAAACGGACTGTCTTGGCAAACTCGAAATCCCCGCTTGCGTGTATCATGCGGCGTACCACAGCAAATTCTTCAGGCGGAAACGTCGTAGGCCCAAGCTCCTCTTCTATGATCCTGAAGCTTTCCCTTTCTATATCTCCAGGCGCTATGTCCTTGATCTTTACTGGCATTTTTTGCTCCTAAAGGCCTTGGCCCTTTGGCATGCTCCAACAAAGTGGGAAGCAGCCTCTTGGCTGCGTCCAAAATGGATGTGGATATACCCTGCCAAGGTATTTTCAGTGAGGTATCCTTCTTTCCTTCCGCCTTCAAGAAGAAATGCCTTTTCCATAGGGCTTGAAAACCGCACCGTGGAATAATGAAATTCGTGACCAAAAAGTTTCTTCCCAGCCCTGCCTAACGGGCAATCTCTCTTCAGGGTGAGTTCCCTGTATCCAAGGGAGGAAAGCCTTTTTTGCATTACTGCTTCTGCAGGATAGATACCTGCCATCTCATGTGTTTTGCCGTCAAGGGTGGTGATGGATCTGCAAAGATACATAAAACCTCCGCATTCGGCAAAGACAGGCATGTTTTTCCTGGAAAATTCCCTGATTTCCCGTCTCATGGAGCCGTTTTCAGACAAGATCTCTGGAAAAAGCTCTGGATAACCGCCTCCAAGATAGAGGCCGCAGATGCCTTCAGGCAGTCTTTCATCAGCCATAGGGCTAAAGGGGATCAGGGTTGCGCCAGCTTGTTTCAGTATCTCGAGGTTGTCCTGGTAGTAAAAGCAGAAGGATTTGTCCCTGGCAACACCAATCCTTGCCTTGGGCCTTTGGGCTGTTTCTCCCTCTGGAGGGGAAAAGGCAGGATTTGTCTCTTCAGGCCCTTTACAGTCTTTGCTGATATGGATAATGGCATCTACGTCCACATGTTTCAGGGTGAGCCGTGATAGCTTTGAGATGTCCCTTCCAAGGGGGGATTCTTCACCCATGAATAGCCCTAGATGCCTCGAGGGGATCTTTATGCCTTTATCCCTTGGAAGTGCCCCAAGAAGCCTCGAGTTGCAATAGCGGGAGATGGCATTACCGATTAGCTCAAGATGTCTGTTGCTTGCCACCTTGTTGAGTATCACCCCTGAAGGCTGAAGATCAGGCATAAGCTCCTCAAAACCCCTCACAACAGCGGCGACGCTTTCTGCCGCCGAGGAAGCATCCACCACCAGCACAACGGGTACTGAAAGGTGCCTGGCAAGTTGTGCAGTACTTGCCTTGGCGCCATCGAAAAACCCCATGACCCCTTCTATTACGTTTATTCCATCGCTTACTGCCTGCTGCCTGAAGAGGCCCTTTACATAATCCTTGCCGCACATGCGAAGGTCGAGGTTCCAGGAGATGCGCCCGGTAACCATCCTGTGAAGAGTGGGGTCAATGAAGTCTGGGCCGCATTTAAAGGGCTGCACCTTCAGGCCCAGGTCTTTCATGGCTGCCATTAGCCCCAAGGTAAGGGTGGTTTTTCCGCACCCGCTTGAGACTCCAGCTATCAGGATTGAGGGAGTTTGTCTGGCCAAGTGCTACGTTCCCCCTTCCATTTTGGGATAGAGGAGCCTGAATATGGTGTCCATGCCCTTAAGGAGCCTTATTGTGGGCCTGCTAACAATCGTTTCATCCACGAGGTAGACCCGTCCGTCTTTTATGGCCTTTATCACCTGGAATCCTGGCTCATTTATTATCTCTTCTTTTGTAACCGGGTTCATCCTGCCTCTTTGGGCAAGGAAGACATCTATCTCGTTGGCCTTTGAGAGGATTCTTTCCTTACCGTATTCCGCAATGTTCGTGTTTCTTAGGCGCACTGCATCAGAGGCTATGTTCATCCCTCCTGCTGTCTCGAGGCAGAATATCTGGAGCGAGCCTGGGGCAAAGGTCTTCATGCGCCTGTGGATTGCCTCGAAATAGACCTTCTGGCGCTTGTCTTCGGGGATGAGCTCTACCCTTTTTGCCATCTCCATAAGGCCCTCTTTGAACCTTTTGGTCATATCAGCTGCCTCTTTGCTCTTTCCCACCAGTATGCCGAGCTTTTTCCAGTAATCGTAGAGGTCGTTTGGCGTTATGGGCTGGAGGGAGATCACGGTTATGCCGCTTCTTTCAAGGCCCTTTACCAGGTTTGGGTGGGCCCGGCTTATCATTGGCCTTATGATCACAAGGTCTGGCTTCAAAACGAGAAGCCTTTCAAGGTCGTCCCGGTAGCTGACTGTCTTGCAGCCTTTGGGAACACCCTTTATCGGCTTTGAGCTTTTAGATACGCCAACAAGTCTGTTACCTGCGCCAAGGTTAACGAGATTTTCTGTATGAGCTGGATAAAGGGAAACGATCCTTGAGAAAGGGGCCTTTACCACCAAATTGTGGCCATCGCTGTCTGTCATGGCCACAGGATACCGGCTTGCCTTGCACAGGTTGACGCAAGTAAGGGAGACAAGCAGGAAAGAGACGATAAACGATGTTATTGATTTGCATGGATATTTCATGTGGCCGTACCTCTTGTCATCTAAAAAGAAATCGCCTTTTATGGAAGCCTGAAGGAGATCTGGACCCCTTGGCTGAAAGCGTCTTTGCAAACGGCAGCCTCTACACCGTAAAGCTCTGATATGAGCTTTCCTTCAAGAAGTTTCTCCTTTGGCCCTGCCGCCTTTAGCCTTCCCTTGTCCATAAAGACGGTGTAGTCGCAAAATGCTGCCGCAAGGTTTATATCGTGTATGGCAGCTACCACAGTGAGCCCTTCTTCTTCCACCCTTCTTTTTATGACCGACATGATGGAAAGGCTATGGAAGACGTCAAGGTTTGAAGTGGCTTCATCGAGAAGAAGCGCTCTTGGAGACTGGGCAAGGGCGCGGGCCACAGCCACCCTTTGAAGCTCTCCTCCTGAAAGCATGGTCACTGGCTTTTGGGCCATTTGCCCTATGTCAAGCTCCTCCATCACCTTGGTGACGATTTCATGATCTTTCTGGTTCATGCCGCCAAGGCGCGATACGAAAGGAAACCGCCCCATCTCAACCACCTGGCGCACCGTGAAGGCAAACCGTATGGAAAAATCCTGGGGCACCATGGCTATCCTTTTTGAAAGCTCTCTGGTTTCCCACTTTTCAATGGGTTTGCCATTAAAGCCGATTGTCCCAGTTGCTGGTTTCAGGATGCCAGAAAGGAGATCCAGAAGAGTGGTCTTTCCGCACCCGTTTGGCCCAAGGATGCCGGTAAAAGAGCCCCTTTTTATGGAGAGATGAAATTTCTGGATGACCCAAGGCAGGTCTTCGCCGTAGCGAAAGTTCAGGTTTCCTATCCTCCACATGGCTAGAATCCTCCCTGGGGTCGATCCTGCCGCCTTTTGAAGATGAAGCAGAAAAACGGGCCTCCTATAAGGGCGGTAAGCACCCCAATGGGCACTTCAGAGGGCAGAACGGCCCTTGTGATGGTGTCTGCGGCGAGAAGGAGCAAAGCTCCTGCAGGAAAGGAAAGGATGACCAGCCAGCGGTTGTCCGGCCCTATCCAGTGGCGCAGTAGATGAGGGACTATGAGCCCTACAAAGCCTATGATTCCAGATACCGATACTGCTATTGCTGTCCAAAAGGAGCAGACTGTAAGGAGCATGAGCCTAAGCCTTGCCGTATTGATCCCAAGGCTCCTGGCTGTCCGTTCACCTGTGGCGACCACGTTGAGCTCCCTGCTGTAAAGTTGGACCGTTATCATGCAAGGCACCGTGGCCACGCCAAGAAGTGCGACCTGGTCCCAGGAGATGCAAGAAAGGCTTCCCATGAGCCAGAAGATGATGGCTCCCACCTGTTCGTCTGCCAGGAACTTCATAAAGCCTATGGCTGCAGAAAGGATGGCAGATACGATCACGCCTGACAGGATGAGATTTGTGGAAGAAAGGCGCTGGCTGCCAGAGGCCAGGGCCATAACTGTAAAGAGGCTTCCTATTGCCCCGCAAAATGCAAACACTGGTATTGAAAATACTTTTGGCATTGCAAGTCCAAGCACAGCTAGCACTATGGCCAAGGATGCGCCGAAGGCTGCACCAGAGGAGATGCCAAGGGTGTAAGGGTCGGCCAGGGGGTTGAGGAGGAGGGCCTGAAAGACCGTACCGCTCACCCCAAGGGCTCCACCTACCAGGGCTGCCGCAACGATTCTCGGAATGCGCACATCGAGTAAAATGGCAGCATTAGCACTGTGAAAGGTAGTTCCTGGGCCAGAAAGCCCAGGAAACAGTATGCGCCACATTTCGTGAAATGGGATATGCACATAGCCCAGCTGGGCAGAAAGGACAATGGCAGAACCAAGGAGCATATAGAAGATGATGGCCAATGTGAGCTGTTTCAAAAGACTTTACCCTAAATTTTACTCCATAGTTCCAGGGGAGCCCTCAAAATGAACAACGTGGCTCAAGGCGGCACGGGATAGAGCATGCCGCCTCTTGTTTAAACGCGCTTTGGTACAAGCTCTAACCCTAGGCTGCCTAAGATCACTCGAGCTCTATACCTGCATCCTTGGCAGCATCAATAGCGTGAGAAACATAGATTTCTGCAAATGGGTCCAGCTCTCCAAGCCCGTGGATATCTGGGAGAACCTTGATCCCTGCCTTTTCAAGGACAGATTTCCAGGAATCTGGCCCTGGGCCAGCCATGTCATTTCTTGCATGGTCTCCTGCAACTATCATGAATGGTTTTAAAACCACCTTCTTGGTACCTGTCTGTCTGAGAATATTGACAACCCTTTCAAAGCCCGGGAAGCCTTCCACTGTGCCTACTATGGTAAGGACATCCGGGTAGGCCTTTTTCATCATGGTTTCAAACTCCAGGTAAGAACCGCCAGACGGGAAGAATTCATTGCCATGCCCCATGTAGACTAGAGCAGCCTTTTCCCTTCTGGCTTTATCAACGTCTGATTTTACTGCCTTTACAGCCCTTTCTATATCTTCATGGTATGGATGTTCTATGCCAAAGGTTCCAAGGGCTGGCCTGCCAACGACGAGCTTGTTAAAGGGCTTGAATTTCTTCTTGATGGTCTTTATGGAGGCCAAGGCGTGGATATAGGAGCAAAGATCCAGGTATTCCTCTGCAGGGGCAATATGGGTGGGCTGGACGACTATGGTGTCAAAGCCTTCGTCCTGGAGGTCAGCCACTGTGGCCAAGGGACCTTTGACATGGAGTATCTCGGCTGGGATTTCAGGGTGTTTTTTGGCATACGTAGGGTCTTGCGCCCGCTTTTGCCATATCTTTCTTATGATGTTTGATGTAAAGGCGATCTTGACTGGGGTGTTGGGAAATTGCTGCTCGAGCTTACCTTTTATGTTTAAAAGGCCCTTAAGAGCCGGCTCCACTGTTGTTCCAAACATGGCAAGCACAAGTGCAGTCTTGTGTTTTGGCCCATGCCCCATTGCAAAGGCAGGTTGGGGCGGAGTCACAAGGATGGATGCAAGTACGAATGCAGTCACAAAAAGGGAAAAAAGCCGTTTGAACATGATAAAACCTCCTCTTTTCGTTACGGCCCGGTTCTCCGGGCCAATGCCAAATTTCTCGGCCCGGAAGTCCCGTTTTTCCCGGTGACCATAACAAAAGGCCCTGACCCTGCCACGGGGTCTGGCCCTTTTCCCTTTCAGGCAGGTCTTCTGACTTCCGGATCACCCTACTTACCGCGCCTTCCCATTCGCTAGAGAGCGAAAAGTGGCACTGCTTGCGGCGTTCGTCCCCGGTTACAGCGGCGGGCCCGTCCCGGATTCTCACCGGGTTCCCTTTTATCCTCCAAGATAGAGGACCTGAAAGGCAATAAAAAAACTAACTTCAAAATGTATGGTTAGTCAACAGAAGTTTGATTCAAAAGCTTAAAAGATATGAGAAGGCAGTCCACCATTCATAAAACACTTCTTCTTTCCATGCAGGAAGGCGCCAGTGCGGATCAGGATAGCAGCCAGGAAAGTTCGTGCCCTGCTTTGTTGGGCCCTTTAGCAAGGTGAAGGGTTTTCGTATCTCTGGGATAAAGATTATTTGTGTTTATTGCACAAATAAAATAATATTGGTTGAAGTAGCCCGGGTTTCGGAAGGTGCATATCGCACCCATATTCAACAAACAGGTGAAAGGAGGTAAGGGTCATGAAAAAAAAGACTTTGGCACTAATCCTAGCTGGTTCGCTGTTCTGGGTTTTGGCAGGGGCCTTTTCTGCCTTTGCAAAGCCATCAGAATGCGAGAACTGCCATGCAAAGATCTCGCCTGGCATTGTCAAGGATTTCAATAGGGGGAAGATGTCCAAGACGCTTACATGCAGCAGCTGCCACGGCAGTGACCATAAAAGTGCCAGTGACGTATCAAAGGTGAAGCTGCCAACAATAAGCACGTGCGAAAAATGTCATGAAAAACAGGTGAAGCAATACATGTCGGGAAAGCATTCATTGGGGCTTCTTCCTGTTATGGCATTTCCGGGTTTTACCCACAAGCAGCCCAAGGCCTTTATTGCAGGGCAGAAGGGATGTAACGGATGCCATAACTTAGGCATCACGGATCAGAAGGTCAGGCACAATGAACTAAGAAAATATTATAAATATGGGATGGATTGCCAGAACTGCCATACCCGCCACGCCTTTTCCAAGAAGGAGGCCCTGGAGCCAGAGGCCTGTAACAGTTGCCATACAGGTTTTGACCATGCCCAATGGGAGATGTGGTTCCATTCAAAGCACGGTGCAGCCTATGTCACGGACCGCAAGGCCCACAGGGGGCCTACTTGCCAGGACTGTCACATGCCTGGCGGTGACCACGCTGTTATGACAGCTTGGGGCTTTCTGGCTCTCAGACTCCCAGAGGCTGACAACGAATGGATGGGTTACAGGGCCACAATACTCAAGGCCCTGGGCGTGTTGGATGCAGCAGGTAAACCAACCAAGAGGCTTGACGTAGTCAAGGCGGCAAACCTGGCTCGGCTCACCAAAAAGGCATGGGATGACCAGAGAGCGAAGATGCAGGCAACCTGCCAGCAGTGCCATTCGGCCGAGTTTGCCAGGGAAAACCTCAAAAACGCCGATCTCATGATCAAGGCATCCGACAAGATATTTGCAGAGGCGATAGATATTGTCAAAGACCTCTATAAAGATGGCGTGATCAAAAAGACTACCAATGCAGCAACATTTCCATATCCAGATCTGTTGACTTTTTATGAGGTCAATACTCCTATTGAACAGAAGCTTTACATGATGTTCATGGATTACAGGATGAAGACCTATCAGGCGGCATTTCATATAATGCCCGATTATACCACTTGGTACGGGCTTGCGGAGATGAAAAAGACCTTGGTGGAAATGAAACACATGGCTGAGACAATGAGGGCGGCCTCGGCAAAGAAGGGAGGCTGAGCCGTTTTGGGGCAGCAAGTTCGGGGCTCTGCTTCGGGCTTGCTGCCTTTAATCCGAGATGAAAGTGATCCTCGATTTTTGAACAGTCGATCTGGCATTTCTTGTTCGTCTTCACTCTTTTCTTCAAGGTGCCAGAGCAGAGCAGGCTCCTAGATTTCATCAGGGCCGGTGGGTGAGGCTTTGATGAAATCTATATCGGTATATCGGCTTCATTGATCCCGCATAGGATATCTCACGCGTGCCATGTTTGGAAAGGGCCATCTCCTTTCACTGTTTTTTCAATTACATCAAACAGTTAAAGCGAACAATACCTAGCCAAAACGGGGGTAGTACCTCGATTTTTGGGACAAGTGTTACCAGCTTTTGCACCTTTTTTCTCATTTTTTCATTGCTTATTTTGATAAATATGATATAATAAAAATTAATCAGCTAATATTTTTAGTTGAATCCGTGGGGTAAAAAATATTTGATTATTTATTCTTTTACCTCCTGTCTTCGGAAGATGATCTCTCTCCATAACTAACTAACTAACCGTTACCATGCACTTTGTCCTTGCCGGCTATACAGCCACCTCCTGGAGAGCACTCTAGTAAGTAAAAGATAGTCATAGCGATCACCAGTTTCTCGTTAGTAGAAACCGAGGGCCATGGAAGATCAAAACAGGCAGGTCTTCCTCAATCTTACATGTTTGTGGGCTGTCCATTTCATCCTGTAACTTTTGAGTAAGGTCCTTAATCATGTTTTATAGAGAAGAAGTTATTTCTATCTATGATGATGCATATGCTGCCAGCTATAACACTTATTACCTGGCTCCCTGGATCAAAAAGCATGAGCTTAATGTGCAAAATATAAAACGCATAATTGAAAATCTTCCATCTGCCGAGAAAAGGTGGCTCGACTTATGCTGTGGCCAAGGGTGGCATTTTTCCCAGTTCCCATCAAACCTTGAAAAGATAGGGGTGGATTTAAGCAGGCCCCAGTTGGAGCTTGCAAGAACCAAAAATCCTGATTCCATTTTTATCCAGGCGGACGTCTTGGATGTCAGCTTTAGAAGAGGCTCATTTGACCTCGTTACAAATTTCTGGGCCGCATACTGCTATCTCAATAGCGTATCAAAAATAAAAACACTCGTAGGAAAGGCAATAGAGTGGACCAAAGAAGGTGGTGCTATTTATTTTGAGGTACTCCTACCCGAAGATCTGAAGTCTTTCAATCGTTCTCAGTACGCACGGGAAATGGGTTTTCATGTCATTCCACAAGAGGCTGATTTTAGTGAGTGGTCCTACAAAGACCCAGGTGGAATCCATAACATGACAAGCCCTCCTTTAGAGCTGTTTAGGGAAACGCTTTCCAAAAGGTTCCAGGAAGTAGAAGCGAAACACGATACCGGGTTCATGACCCATGTGATTGCTGTTTGTAAGTACTGATCAAAAGGTAATCGCGTAGTAAAGGAGGAAAATTTCATGAATGAAGAAAAGACAGCAAGAAGGTATGAACTAGGAGAGCCTGGGCATAGAAGTCGCATACTGGCCAAGCTTGGCGCAGAACTCACACATGCCGGAGAGCTTCAAAATTTCATTGTACAGGAGGGAGAAACAAGGATCCTATCATACAGGATAGAAGAGCTTCAGGCATTTTACAAAGAGATTCGGCCAAAGTCCGTGGACGATATTAAGGACATGCTTGGGGTGCCCAATGTAATCGGGCTGTGTGGGGGCGCTGATAGTGACCAAAAGGAGAATATAAGAAAAACGGCCCTGGAACGGAATTTTTCATTTCAGGTCTCCATGCCTCCAAGAGTGGATATTTCAAGGCTGCGTTCCAGGATAATTCCCCCTCGACTCCTATCTTCTTCTGATGTTGGTGAAGAGGACAGGGCCCACATGATGGATATGGCACGCATGGCTACTGAAGCATACATTTATGGAGATTCCAGTCAGGTATCTCAGTGGGTTGCAACCATCAACGAATATTTGCGATTGAAAAACGCTGTCATTTTCGTGCCATATTTCTCAGATATCATTGTTCACAGGAATGCTACGCTCAGAATAGCAGCTGACACACATGCTGTTTATGCGCGCAGGATAAAATTATACGGAAACGGCAGAGTTCTATGCGAAGGACCAACTACATTCGACTGTGATTCGTTTGAGGGTTTTCTTTAATGAGCTTCCAGGACTGAGGGAAAAACAGGTGATCCTGATAGGCGACTAAGAAGGAGAAAAGACATGCCAAATATAATTGCACGAGGAACGGATGGAATAAATGGCGTAAATGGAACCGACGGCTCCCAGGGGGCTCACGGAGCAAAGGGCACACCTGGGGATTGTCCCTGGCACTCATCAAATACCAACCCAACCAGGGGTGAGGATGGCGGTCCCGGCACAAATGGCTCCAGCGGCACCAACGGGCAGGATGGGCGCAACGGAAGTGATGTAATACTAAGGATATCTGATTTCGTTGTGGGTGTGGATATAGATACACGTGGTGGCAGTGGTGGCAACGGCGGTGCTGGAGGTGCGGGTGGCCCAGGTGGTCCTGGTGGTGACGGAGGAGACAAAAAAGATTGTGATCACGCAGGTAGAGGTGGCAACGGTGGACGTGGCGGCAACGGTGGCAACGGTGGACGTGGCGGCAACGGTGGCGATGGTGGAAACATCAACGTTATAGCAGGCAGGATAACTACTGGAACAGTCAATGGCAATGCGGAAGGTGGCCCTGGAGGGCTTGGTGGTGCTGCAGGCCATGGAGGTGCAGGCGGTGCCGGAGGCAATGGATATCCATCTGGTTCAAATGGAAGCCCTGGACATAATGGAAGCACTGGGGCCAGTGGTTCTAAAGGCAGGGATGGAACCATTACCATACAGGAAACAGGTCCTTAAGAAGGCAAGCGGGCTCCGGGATGATTTAAGCAGGAAGCCAGCGCTTGAAAGACGCATCTTTTACGTAAGTAACTGTATCTATAGGGAAAGGCTGCCTTGTGCTTATATGAGATCGTTCAAAAACAACTCCATGCACTAGAGCAATGGGCCAATCTGCCAGAGAAAATTTCATGGCATCTCAATAAAGTATTCGAGATGTTGACGTTTGAAGCATTAATGCGTTCTCCTAATCCACCCTTTTCAGGATTGGCCCAAATCAACCCCGATGGTCTTCCTTTTCAGTGGAGTTTATGTATAGACAACAATAGGCCTTCAGTCAGGTTTTTGTGTGAATCAGGTGTACCGGGAACACATTCCCGCCTACGTTACGAATTGTCTTTGGAAAAACTAGAAACATTATGCAATCTACTGGATATACCCATTCTGGATTGGTTGAAGGCATTTGTTCACCATGCCATGCCCCGTTACGAAGAATGGCCAGGTGAGTGGTTTAGTGCATTATGGTTCGCCGTGGGGGCAAGTCCGGAAGGCATCCTGTTCAAGTTGTATCTGAATATAAAGTCTGGCAACGCATTTGAACGCTGGAAAAGGATTGGGTGGGTGCTAAAGGCACTTGGTAGAGAGCCGTCCTTACAAACACTGTGCAGGCTGTCTGGAACAGTTTCAAAGGATTCCTGGCCATCAGGTTTAGCTGTAGACATCTTGCCAGACGGAAAGCCAGGCAGAGTTAAGGCATATTTTGAATCAGCAGAGGTCCAACACGAATGGCTGGAGAATTGGTACAGTGCTATTGGTGCAAGGAGCTTTGTGCCTTACGTAAATAAAATGTTGGAGGTGTTTCCCAGGGCTAAAGGAGGGCCTTATCCTGAGATGGCATTTTTCGTGTCCCTAGAATTCCTACCCGATGAATTGGTAGGGCTTAAGACGGATCTTGCCATATCGAGATGGATGGGAAGCGATTTTAAGGTTGTGGAAGCCATAAAGGATTTGCTCACCTATGCTAGGTTAGATGACAGTCATTACATATCATGGCTTGACGCCATAGGCGCATGGCCACCATCAAGGAACGAATGCAAAACTCATCAACTTGTGGGATTCGGTTTTGAACCCGATGGGACATATCACGTAAACGTATATTGTGAGCCACCAGTTAGCTTCCGAGAAGAATAAGCTCGTGCTGGCTCAACAACATTGTCAACCGAAATTTTCCTAAAAAATCCCTACAGGCTTTTACGGCTTGAATTCGGAGGTCTTGTTATGGCAAAATAGTACCTCTCAAAACGTTCATGGCAGTCTTATATCTGCCACCCTAAACCGCAAGAGCCTTTTTACCACACCCCATCTCGTTTGTCTTTGGTTTTCCCTGATTCTCAAAAATCGTTTCTTTTCGCCTGGTGTTTTTTAGGATCGTGATTATCTTAATTATCATATTCATTTTAAGCATATTAATATTTTGGGGTGAACTCATGAAGCATTCAAGGCAAACGAAGGCACACCAGGCTGGCTCCTGTTTGGATTGTCACAAGAATAATAAGGCTCATATCGGCCATGAAGAGAAGAAAAGATACGTGGATCCAGTATGCGGAATGTCAACCAATGATCCTACAAGATATCTGACCTTCGACTATGAAGGGAAGGAGTATCATTTTTGTTCTCCTCACTGTTTGAGTAAATTCAAGAAAAATCCCCATGATTATATCAGTGGCAAACCCTCCGAGGAAAAGGAGGTGGCTGAGGGCACTATATATACCTGTCCCATGCACCCTGAAATAGAGCAAATAGGGCCGGGCTCATGCCCCAAATGTGGTATGGCCTTGGAACCAAAGGCATTATCCATGGATGGAGAAGAAGAGAGTCCAGAATACGTGGATATGCTAAGACGTTTTGTCATCGGGGCGATTTTTGCAGTGCCAGTGGTTCTGATAGCCATGCGTTCCATGATCCCGGGAGCAGGTTTCCTTGATGAACTTGCAGATGAGAAGACATTTCAATGGATAGAGTTTGTCTTGGCCACTCCCGTGGTTTTGTGGGCAGGCTGGCCATTTTTCGTGCGTGGGGTGCAGTCGGTTGTAAACATGCATCTAAACATGTTTACGCTCATTGGGCTTGGCGTCTCTGTGGCCTATGCGTATAGCGTTGTGGCGATCTTGTTCCCTGGCATTTTTCCTGAGATTATGCGCTCCCCACAAGGTACGGTAGGGGTATATTTTGAGGCAGCTGCAGTCATCGTGGTGTTGATTCTTTTGGGCCAAGTGTTGGAACTTAGGGCCAGGAGTCAGACAGGCGCTGCTATTAAGGCCCTTCTTGGCCTTGCCCCTAAAAGTGCCAGGCGCTTAAATCCAGATGGCTCTGAAGAAGACATCCCAATAGATCATGTCAAAAAGGGGGATCGGATTAGGATTAGGCCTGGAGAGAAGATCCCCGTGGATGGCGTTGTCGTCAGTGGTTCGAGCCTCGTCGATGAATCCATGATTTCCGGGGAACCAGTCCCTGTGAAAAAGGCGCCAGGAGACAAGGTCATCGGGGCCACAGTCAACACCACTGGAGGCCTGATCATGGAGGCCGAGAAGGTTGGAGCAGATACTCTGCTTGCCCAGATAGTACAAATGGTGGCGGAAGCACAACGAAGCCGTGCACCCATCCAAAATCTGGCAGATATTGTGGCTGGCTACTTTGTGCCGGCAGTGATGCTGGTTGCGGTGGTGGCCTTTGGACTCTGGTTTGCCTTTGGCCCTGATCCACGGCTTGGTCATGCACTCGTTGCAGCAGTATCTGTTTTGATCATTGCATGTCCATGTGCCCTTGGTCTTGCAACCCCCATGTCCATAATGGTGGCTACGGGAAAGGGTGCTTCGATGGGAGTGCTTTTCAAAAATGCCCAGGCAATAGAGACCATGCACAAGATAGACACGCTTGTTGTGGACAAAACTGGCACTCTTACCGAAGGCAAACCAAGGTTGGTATCCATAAAGGCAATGCCAGATTTTTCCAAGGAGGAAATCCTTGCCTTGGCAGCCAGCCTTGAAAGGGGCAGTGAGCATCCCTTGGCATCTTCGGTTGTGAAGGAAGCAGAGGAAACGGGGATAGAGTTGAAGGTGTCTGACGACTTTACTTCCCATACAGGCAAAGGAGTTTCCGGTTTAGTGGATGGCAGGCAGGTGCTGCTCGGAAATAGCAAGCTCCTGGAAGATTTTGACGTGGACGTTTCCCTGCTGGAAAAGCAGGTGGAACTCTTGGCCTTGGAGGGCCAGACAGTGATGTATGTTGCTGTTGATGGCAGGGCAGTGGGCCTTTTGGCAGTGTCAGACCCCATCAAGGCCGATACCTTCAAGGCCGTAGAGGCACTTCACAAGGAGGGATTGGAGATAGTCATTCTTACAGGTGACAATAAAGATACTGCCGAGGCTGTGGCCCAAAAGCTTGGAATAGACAAGGCAGTGGCCGAGGTATTGCCCCAGGAAAAGGCAGAGGCCATAAAAAGATTTCAGGCAGACGGACGCATCGTGGCAATGGCTGGAGACGGAATAAACGATGCTCCGGCCCTTGCCCAGGCTGACGTTGGTATCGCCATGGGAACTGGTACAGACATTGCTATGGAAAGTGGCGATGTCACCCTGGTAAAGGGCGATCTAATGGGAATCGTCAGGGCACGAAAACTCAGCAGGCTTACCATGCGTAATATAAAGCAAAACCTCTTTTTTGCATTTGTCTACAATGCCCTCGGTGTGCCAGTAGCAGCAGGAATACTGTATCCGAATTTTGGTATTGTTCTATCTCCGGTCATAGCGGCTGCTGCCATGAGCTTTAGTTCTGTATCTGTAGTGCTTAATGCATTGAGGCTCAAAAGGGCGGGACATCTTTAGAAGGATCAGAAATGCTGTGGGAGAACAAGATAAAGGGTCTTTGTCCATGCATATTTTAAAGACAGGATTCGCCGTTTCTGCTAAAGGGGGTTTGGAGTCTTTTGGGCAACCAGGTCAAAATCTCCAAGATTCAGGTGGCAAAGTATAAATGCCGATTACTAGGTAAGCGTTGAAAATAGAGAATCTTCAAGAGTCAATAGATTAATCCGTGAGCTTCATCAAAAAAAGTTACAAAGACGTTAATTGTTCGTGGTGCAGGCGATACAAACTGACGATTGTTGGTTTTTTTCTGTCTGTTTCAATAGCGGTGTTATCCAACATCTTTGATCTTGATCCCTTTGACCACTTGGTAACATTCTTCAGTTCTGTTGAACAGTATGAAATTGACGAAATCTTCATAGGCAGTCTGGTCTTTCTTTTTTTCTTTGTGGCAGATTTGATATTGTGGCATAGAGACCAGAAAGTAGAGATGGAGAAGGTCAAGATTTATCGTGCAATGATCACTTCTTCCCACCACATATTAAATAACTTTCTTAATCAAATGCTCATCTTCAAAATGACTGCAGAGGCAACTTCCGGCTTTGATCCAGAGATCCTAAGACTTTATGACGACATCATTTCTGATGCCCGACAGCAGATAGAGGCCCTCAGTACCATTGCTGAAATCAGTCAAGAGGCTATCGAAGAATCCATAAAACCAAAGCCGTCTCCAAGTACTGCCGATTAAAAATCTTTCCATTCCCCATCGTGCTGGTTTTTTGGTTCGTCTGGCATAAATTTCTGGCACTGCTTTACTGTTGACAGAATCAAACTGTTTAATGATAATTTTAATTATCGGAAGGATAAAGACGAAGACGGTTCACCTCGACGCATTTTTAATGCGTATGGCATTTCCAGGTTTCAGACAGGAGGGGGCATGAAAAGGCTATCAGTATTTGTTTTCATTATCTTATCCATTTCTTGGGGCAATGTGTTACAGGCAGCTGTCGCAACCAGTGACAACTGGGATGACGGTGACCTTCATGGATGGAAGGGAAATACTGCATGGACTGAAGTTTCTGTGGTTGATACTGGCGGTAACCCTGACGGCTACCTTCTTTCAGTAAGTAAACTAGGAGGAAATCCAAGCAACGTCATTGGTGCAGCGACAGAAGAGGATAGATATACTGGCAACTTTACATCGGCCAAAATTAACAAGGTGGCCTTCGATCTCAGTCTTATGTCAGGCCAGATAGGATGGATTAGGCTACGGGTCAGGTATCATGACTTCACGTACAATGGCTGGCATTATGGGCTGCCTGTAAAAAAGATGCCCATCGGTCGTTGGGTTCACTATGAAGTAAGTTTTGATCCAAGTTGGAGCGATGCCCAGGCTATGGCGGCAGGCTGGGAACAGGAGAATAATAGCGCTTCTTTTCAGGATACGATGTCTGACATCTATACCCTGGAGATCCGGATGTATTCACCAAATGTTGATAATGCCAGTCTGGGCATAGACAATTTTGCCATCTTTTCTTCAGCCTCTACTGAAACAACAACATACATGGGGAACCTCTTGGATATCCAACAGAGATTCACCGGCTGGTGGTACAATGGGCAGGAACAGGGAACTGGACTGGCACTGGAGATACAGGGGAACAGGCTGTTCGCTGCCTGGTTCACGTTTGATGAAGATGGTAAGACCCATTGGTACACAACTGGTGGCAACGTGACCGACGATAACACCTACCAAGGCGATCTCTATAGTTGGGAAGGCTGGCCCTGGGGGCAGCCATACCAGCAACCAGTTCGTGAAAAGGTGGGAACCATCGGTCTTGTTTTGAACCAGGGCGACGAGGATACAATATCCTTTGATGAAACAAGCGATAATATAACCATAGCGAAGACGCTTACATCCTTTATGAAAGATTTTTCGCCAGGCCAGAAGGATACCAGGGATATCACAGGCTGGTGGTATGATCCCAACTATGAAGGTATGGGCTTTTTTTTGGATGCACAAGGTGGAAAGATGGCAATGGTCTGGTACAACTATCGAGACGATAAAAGTCCTCGCTGGTGGACCTCCAGCGGATCCTTTGCCAATGGCGCCCAGACATACTCTGGTAGCCTGGATGGGTGGAGGAACGGTCAGTGCGTTGCGTGTCCATATCAGAAGCCTGAGCGAATGGAAGGTGAAGGCGGCAATATCATCATTGATTTTACTGATTCCAGCCATGCAACAATGGACATAAATGGAACAGTGCTCCATATAGAGAGGTTTAATATTCCAGCTCCGTAATGACCTGTTAGAGATGGCCAGTTTTTTTACGACTGGGAGGGTGCCAATTTTTACATAATTTAAGGATCTTTTTGCGTCTTATCTTTTCAATATCCTTATCTCCACTCTCCTATTCTTGGCCCTGTGCTCTTCTGTATCATTGGGATATTTGGGTCTTTTCTTCCCGTATCCAATGATCTTGATCCTGGCTCGTGGCACACCCTTGGCAATAAGGTAATTGGCCACGGCCTGTGCCCTGTTTTTAGAAAGCCTCAGGTTGTAACTGTCAGAGCCAATATTGTCCGTGTGGCCTTCAACGATAACCTTTTTGTAGTTGTAATCCCTCAGGAGACTATAGACACTGTCCAAGACCTTGATGGCATCTGGCCTGAGGCTGTAGCTGTTGAAATCAAAAAGGATGCCGGCACCAAGGGTGAGCCGCGTCTGATGCCTGTCTTCCACCATGGTGACAGGGGCAAAGTTTCTGATGTCAAAGGGTACTTTTCTGTTTCCTTCTACGAGAGACAGCACCAGCGCCACTTCCTGGCGCGGCCCCTGAAAATACTCGACCTCTATATTGTGGAGACCTTTTCCAAGATAAGTTGAGCCGGTCTTTTCTTTTGGTGGATGGATGCCATCGTTATCTATGACTGTTTTTCCATCTATCAAAAGTTTCGAGCCATCGTCACTTAGAAGAGAGAAGGTGTAGATTCCGGGTTTGCGGACGTAGATCTTGCCTTTGTAATCGATGGCAAACCATTCAAACCTGTCAGTCACCCCTGGAAAGCCTTGTAGAAAGTTTTGTGGAGATACGTTCAAAACGGCGCTATATATCTTTCCTACAGGCCTTATCCTTGCAAAATCAGGAAGCCTGCTTGTTCCTTCAGGGAGGAAGTATATGCTGCCCTGGAATATAAAAGGATTTTTTTGTGTGGAGCCAAAGGCGCTTGCCTGGGCAGGCATTGGTGCCGGTATTTTGTTCTTGCTGTAGAGGTTTTTTATCTCCCTCTGGGACAAGGCCCTATCATAAATTCGAAATTCATCCATAGCCCCTTTGAAATCAGGGTCGTTGTAGCACCAGTTGGAGTGGGCTATAAAGTTTCTGGAACGAGGTACGTTCATGACAGGGTTGCCTGCTTTCTCTGCCTTTAGTTGCCCGTTGATGTAGAGCCTCATCTTGAGCGTGTTGTTGTCAATTGTTGCACAGTAATATTGCCATTGGCCATTTACTATTCCTGGATAGGTGAGCCTGCCGGTGGTCCTGTTCAGGTTGCCATCCGAATTGATCCAGCTTTCGATCTCGATGTTGTTGGAGGTGCCGAGCCTGCCAAACACCACATTGTATCCTCCCTGTTCCCCAGGCCCGTTTCCAATATCCAGTATCTTTTCGTAAGAACGGGGAGCTTCAAATCTTGCCCATGCGCAAACGGTAATACCCTGCTGAAAGATCGCCCCAAGACCAGGAAGGGCAATAAAATCGCCTCCGGGCCTTCCGCATCCGTTGTTTTTGTCTATCTTGTTGAAGTACAAAGACCGTACCTGAAGCCCCTCTGCGCATTCTGGAGAGCCGTAGATGGTCCCGTTCAGGTGATTGTTGCTCATGTCATGGGCTGAGCAGTCATCAAAGCTGTAATAAACAACCAAATCTTGGTGGGATGTAGGCACAGGAGGCAAGGCACCCTGGCTTTTTTCAATGCAGCCCTTCAGGGCCCTAAGCCTTGAGTCTGTTTCTCCCATGAAGTTGACCTGCCAGATGGCCGTATACATGGGAGCAGGAAGTGAATCCGTGAGCTTGTATTGAAAGTCACGGTCTCCTGGCCCCTGGGTGTCAAGGTCAAGATTCAAGACCTTGTAGGTGTTCCAGGTATTGTCCCTTATATCTACCTTGGAGCTTACGAGACCCCTACCATCCACATGCACTGTACCACTTAATATTACGCCGCCAGGGGCCTTGTATGCCTGGAACTTCTTGATCCATACATGCCTATTTGGAGCCGGCCCATATCCTTCCTGATAGAAGTAAAAGGCTCCGTCGTTATAGGCCATATCGTAGCCAGCAGCATCCTCGAACTGAAAATGGTAGAGTTTCGTCCCTCTCTGGGTGACCCGGAAAAACCTGGTGTTTGAAGAATCCACAGGCCCGTACTGGCGCCCGTGCCAGCACGTTTTTATCAAGAATTTGATCTTGTCACCTGGCCTCAAGCCGTCAAGCCTTATAGGGGCTCCAACAGGAGGATGTGGCCCAAGAAATTCTGCCAAAAACCTTGGTTCCTGGTTGTTTACTTGCAAATAGATCTGAGAGGCTGCGGCTGCGTCAAACGAATCCATCTTGAAATACCAGGGACGTGAAACATCGCGAAGTGTGATTACACCTGAAACGTTGTTGTTCAGGGTAGGCTGCGGCCCTGGATGTTGGATTTGTTCCAAGGCTTCTTGTGCCTTTTCAAGCGCCCTTTGGATTTCGCCAAGATTGAGGTTTTCTTCTGCCAACAGGCTCGTCGGGATAATCAAGAGGATTGTGAGTAAAAAAGCAAAGACTGTCTTCATCATAACTTCCTGGTCATTTATGTACTATCTATGAGCAATGAGTCGCTAAACAAGTACAGAACGATTAATGATATATTTTCGTCTGGCCCTTCCTTTCATAATAATAATTTTTAAGTGAGCATGAAAGTGGTAATGGGGCTATCTTGGGAAAAGGTGATCGTAATTACAGGCTTTTTAGGCACATAGACCAAAAAGGCTACCCCCTTTCTTGGGTAATCAAGTGCCAAAAGGCCCATTCTTGTTTGCTTGGGCTCAAAAGGCTGGCTCTGTCCATATCCATCTTAAAGACTATGTCCCATGTCGATACCCTTTTGCTGGAAGAACCAAAATTGTGGCGCAAAATGTGCGATTAAAATATGCAGTTTGATAAGAAAGAGCACGGATTTTGCTTTTTCATGCCATTATATTTATTGGTATATTTTAGCAAGATTAGGACGGTGGTGGATGTTGAACATGATTGACTTTGCTGAGCCGGGTTTCTGGCCTATTGTTTCTTGTGCACCTCCAACCCTTCGTACACTTCATTATGATAAGATTTTGCGCCAGGACAGACATTGGCCTTAAAAGGGTTAAAAACGACGATTGTTTTTTGACAGTGGCTGATCCTGCTCCTGGTCTTGATATCAAGCGAATGGGCTTCATGTTCGCAGTTGCCGATGGCATGGGTGGCCACCCTGCAGGGGATGTGGCAAGTAGGATCGCATGTGAAACTGTCAAGAACTATTATTACGATGTCTTTTCTGCGTCAGCTCGTCTTTATGCAGGAACTGCTGCTTTTCCATGCACCCCTTTAGTCAACCGGATAGTCTTGGCGTTTCACCAGGCAGATAAAGAGATTGCCAGTTATGGTTACGCACACAGAGACTGCGCCGGTCTTGGGACGACCCTATCGATTCTGGTGCTCAAAAGACGGTGGGCAATTATAGGCCATGTCGGGGATTCCAGGATCTACCGTATGAGGGCAGGGCAGCTCGATCTTCTTACCCGGGACCATACCTTTGTCCAGGATCTCATAGACTCAGGGGGCATGAGCCTTGAAGAGGCTCGGAAAGACCCGATGCGCCACATGCTTACGCAGGCTGTGGGGCAAGGTCTTGAAAGGGTCTTTACCAGGTGCGAGCGCATCAGTGCAGGGGACAGTTTCCTCCTATGCTCAGATGGGTTGCACGATATGGTGGCAAACAAAGAGATAGCGGCTGTTATGGAAAAAGATGTGTCCGTAGAGGAAATTTGTGAAAGACTGATCCAAAAGGCCCTTGATAACGGAGGCAGAGACAACGTGACGGTAATAGTAGTTAGATGCACGGAAAACAAGAGAATCATGCCTGAAAACAAATGATTCAGCCTGCCCATAGGTACAATTCCCAATGATAAAAGGGTTATTCTTGATTTTATCGCAAAGGGCGGAATGGGAGAGATATACAGGGCCCATCAGCTCAATCTCAAAAGGGAAGTTGCAGTCGAGGTAGTTTCCAAGGAATCCAGGGCTGCCAAGACCCATCACTACTGTATGCATTGTCTATTACTTATATTTGCTCCATCATCAATCAAGCTGTTTCAAAAGCTTACCGCTGGAATCCAGAATTGAAACCGAGATAGGAAGCCCGCCATCCAGGCGGTGGGTAGCACAAGAAATTCACGGATCATAGGCCCGGACCGCCATCTCGATCTTATTGAGAAGTTCTTCGTCGATGTTGCCTCCTTTTATGAGGGATCTGGCAGCTTGCTCCACGCTCAGATTCATGGGAGCAATGTTGTGGGTTGTGCCCACAATCATGTTCGCCTTGAGGATGCAGCCGTTTTCATCTGTCATATAGTCGTGGATAAGGGTACCCCGAGGGGCCTCCACACATCCTATCCCTCTTCCAGCCCTTGGTGTTGCCGCAGACCTGACGTCTCTATCTGTGATTACCTTGTCTTCAAGGATCTCCACTGTTCTTTCACAGGCATAGACAAGCTCTATGAGCCTGGCCCAGTGATAGAGCAGGGTGCTCTGGGCAGGTCTGCCAAATTTTTCCCTGAATTCTTCAAGGGCGGCTTGTGCATGGGAAGTTGCCATTTTTTCGGCAACATTGATCCTTGCAAGGGTGTTTGTCCTGTAAATGCCTTTTGGCCTGTTTAAATCCAAGCAAAACCCTTCACCCCAAACCTTTGCATAGGGCATCTTCGCGTAGGACCAGGCTGCCACATGTTCTGCTATGTGTTCTGTGTATGTCTCTGGAGCAAACTCCATAAAGGAACCATCTGGTCTCATGAGCCTTAAGAGACCGTCATAGAGCCTGAGACACCCTTCTGAATCCACTGTGCCAAGAAAACCCGTCTTTATGGTGCCAAGCTCCTTCATTAGGCCTTCGTAGCGGCTAAATACGTTTTTCCTGCCATAGTCGAGGGCGTAGAGGGAAAAATCAAGAAGCGTTCTGGCCCCTTTGAGTAACTCTTTTCTCTCCTCTTCGACCATTGGCTTTGCAAAGCCACCTACGACCCCTGCCACGGGATGGATGGCCTTTCCTGCAAAACGCTCCAGCATGGTCTGGCCCAGCTGGCGCATCTTCACCACTTTTGAGGCTAGCTCTGGAGCCTGTTTCACGATTCCAACGATATTTCTCACTGTATAGTCACCTTCTGGCCCAATGACGAAATCAGGGGCTGCAAGAAAAAAGAAATGGAGGATCTTGTCACTTATATGGGCCATGACCTGGCAGAGTTCCCTGAGCCTGTGGCCAGCCAGAGTAGGACTCACCCCAAAGCATGAGTCTACGGCCTTACAGGCTGCAAGATGATGCATCCAGGGGCATATGCCGCAAATACGGTTCACTATTCTGGGGACCTCTTCTGCTGGACGGCCTTCAATAAATTTTTCAAAGCCCCTGAGAGACATTATATGAAGCCTTGTCTCCTTTACATTCCCGTCGTCATCCAGATGTATGACAATACTGGCATGTCCTTCTATACGGGTGACCGGCTGAATGTGTAGTGTCTTTTCCATCTGTCTCCCTCCATGTTCAAGACCGTTGTCCAAGGGGTTTCAATAGGCCGTGGGCACCTGAGAAGCGCAAAAGAGAGCGCCGGTCAACTATTGTCTTCCAGTCTATGCCATTACTGGCAAGGGCGTTCATCATGTCGAGCATCTGGTTGCCTCCAGGCCGTACCGGCCCGAAACAGCCCCTGCAAGGCACCCTTGCACTTATGCACCGGGGCACTCCGTTTGTAGCACATCCAGCCGCTGTAACAGGCCCCATACACATAAAGCCCTGTTCGAGGAGACATTCCATTTTTTCTATTGGTTCTTCTGGATCGTATTGGGCATTTTCCAAAAATCTTCTCACCATTTTGACCTTGCCTTTCCCTTTCCTGATGGTAGGGCAGGTGTCACAAACGCTCTTTTCAGGAAGCAAAGGTCTGTCCCCCTTTAGCAGACAGGCCAATACCTCAGCGATGTGTTCGGGGTTGGGAGGGCATCCTGGCATGAGCACATCCACCCTAACCTTTTCATCCACCGCATATACCCGGTCCAACAGGGGCGGGAGGCCTTGGTATGGAAGGGATGAGCCAAGGTCTGTAGTGGAGGTGGAGAAGATGGTCTCCATGGCCTCTTCTGTGCTCCAGGAATTTAAAAGGGCAGGGATGCCTCCGTGGGTGGCGCATGTTCCTATAGCCATTAAGACATCACATCTCGTGCGCATCTTTTGAAGCACCCTGAGGTGCTCTTCGTTTGCCACAGCTCCAGTAATGATTCCCAAGTCCGCCTCTGGCATCTCCATCTTTTGGTTTTGGCCCAGCTGGCCAAAATATTTGTGATCAAAGAGTATGGGCATATGTACAAACTCCATCTGCCCAAGAAGCTCGACCAGGGCGTCTCCCATGTTCAATATGGCTATCTCGCAGCCCGAACAGGCGCTTAACGACTCTTCTGCAACTTTCATTGCCATATTCGGCTCCTTTCGGTCTGGATGCTCTACAAGTCTGAAAAGGCGGGGCACCACGAGGCCCTTGCTCCTGGCCTTCTGTTTACAGCTTCTCCAAGCTTGTCAGGACATATGGCAGACCAGACAACTTTTGGCTTTTTCCATATCAGACTGGATAAGTTCATGATACATGTCAAGGATGCACATGATCTTTTTGGGGTACAAGGAAATACAGTGCTGCAATTTGGCAGGCACCGGAGCACGCTTTTATCCCGCTTCGTGTAGTGTCTCTAAGGACACAAGATTCCTGGGCCATGACGGACTATGAGTCTTGGATCTTTTGGGACAAATGGCGTCTAAGATCTTTTCCGTTAGCCGTTTGACAGCCTTGGCCACAGGCCTTGACAATCCTGGCATGACTTCATTTGGTATATTTTCGGCCTGTATGGCCATGATCCTGACCTTTGTATCCGTGGCCTCTTCAAGTTCTGCAAGCATGTTGACTGTGGGAAATTGATGGAGTGAGAAATCGTGGAGCTTTTTTCGGGGGATATCGAAGGGCCTGAGATCGAATATCTGGCCTGGTTTGGCACCGGGAAAATCCACGCTATCCACGATAATTATGAGTGCCGGCCTTATGGCGGGCTCAAGGAGATAATCGAATAGGATTTCCCTTATGCCTGTTCCAGCGTCTTCCAGGTGGAGGTATTCAGGCAGTTCTTCCTTTTCAAGAGCCTTTATGACAGCTGGCCCTGCCCCATCATCTCCAAAAAGGATATTGCCGCAACCAAAGATAGCGATCTTTTCCATCGTGTTTACTTAGTCAGGCATGAGCGATGAATGGTGATGAATGATTTTCCAGTCTCCAGTCGGCTCTCTTTTCCAAACCAGGGTGAATCTTGCCCGGGCAACTATCCGTGCCGTGCCAGCCTCATTGTCCATTTCAAAGTCATAGAATCCAGAGTGTAGATACGAGTTTTCCCCAAGCTCTTGCACTGCATCGTCTATTATCTTGCCCACAGGATTATTCTTGAGAAAAATCCTAAAATATTCTCGTGCACCAGATGGCCCTAGTTTGAATTCGGCAGAAAGGGTGGGGAGAAATGTGGCATCCTGGGCATATAGGCTGACAATCCTTTCGATATCCTTGTCTCTTACCGCACTCGCCCAACTTGCAAAATTTCCTTTTGCTATATTTTCCAATGACAAAGCCCTTGTGCCCTTTTGTGCTCTATCAGAATCGAAGATTATCTAACGATATACTTTGATTCGTCAAATGCAAGAAGAATTTCTTTTGCATCCCTCAACGCGTTGCCAAGAGGCTGATAAAACAAAAAAGGGCCTGCTTTTGAGGCCCCCTTTTTCTTGAAGAAGTCAATGAGATGTTTTTAAAAGAAAATCCAGGTTGCTAGGCTTCGTCCACGTCCTCTATTGCCATTTGTTCCTGGTCCTGAGATCTGATTTCCGTCTTTGTCCACGCGGCCCCTTTCCCAGTCGCTGTTAATTATGGCGTCCACCTCTTCCTGAGTGAGAAACTGCGCTTCATAGGTTATTCCCATATCAGCGAGCTGTGAGCCAAATGCCCTGAGATGGTTCCTGGAGCCTTTCATGAGGTTTTGATACACTTCCTGGATATCTTCATTGTCTGTGGCCTCAATGAGCTCTTCCAGGTCTTTTATGTCAAGATCCTCGATTGTGGCTCCAACGATAAGGGCGTCTTCCAGGCTGGTGGCACCTTGAGCAATAAGGGTATCATAGAGTTCCTGCATCTCAGGAGAGTAAAATTGTCCTGGCTCCATGCCTTCCACCGGGTCTGCCAATCCATACTTGTCGAGAAGAGACCTTATTGAATCCATGTGGCGCTGTTCAGACTCTGAGATGTTTGAAAAAACTTCATTCTGCCACATATCGTAAAGGTAGATGTAAACGTCTCTGGCGAGTTTTTCCTCCTCTCTCATCTTGAGGAGTCCTTCTTCATCCTGCTGGTTGAGTTCCGAATAGGCGGGCTGCGATATGGCAGAGGCCGAAGACCAGGATCCATGAGGCTGATTGCTGAAACTTCTTGCCCCAAATCCTGCCGCCAAGGCACTGCTCGCACCAAGGGTGATACACGTAGCCGCTACGATAATGGTGGTTTTGATGGTTTTCATTTTTTTGTTTCCTCCTAATTATTTTAATTTTTTTTATCTTATTTATCTTCAAATTTGATTTTTTATACCCAAGAAGCATGCCAAGTAGAGCAGATTTATATTTTGTCTTTTAAAACAATAAGTTGGGCTCTCAGTGTCTCGAAGTTGCCATTTGACTGTTCGACAAATTAGGCGCATGCGTCGACAAATTTGTCGAATAAATAGGGAAAAGGTCTGGAAGAGGTTCTTGCGTCGACCCTTCTGTGCAAGACCTTGGCAGCTCGGTCGCAACTGTCTCAAATTATGCAGCGTGAAGGTTTGTAATGGCCAAGAAAGCGAATTGAAAAATCAAAAATCATGTCTATGGTTTTTGAAATAAACGTAAATGATTGATGAGGCTGGACTTATTCTATGGTGAAGAGGTAGGTTTTGACAGTTCTATTTATGTAGGAATAAGAAAGGAGGAAATGCTGATGGAAGATAAAAACGCTCCCCAGGATTTTATCAAGGCTTTTGAAAAATCGATATTGATAGCCGGAGCATTATTGGCTGCGCTCGGAATAATAGGCATCTTTGCGCCTCACGTCATTTCGTTCACACTGGAGATCTTTCTGGGATTACTCATGATAGCTGGTGGGGTATTTTTTGCTTATTACTGTTACCAGTATCACACCAAGTCGTTCATAGGTTGGCTCAAACCCGTTATTCTTGTACTTGTAGGCGCCCTTTTCCTGATAAAACCAGGTTCTGGTATAGCAGCGTTTACTCTGTTGATTACATTTTACCTGTTGGTGGATGCCTATGCTGGGTTTGGGCTGGCATACATTCGTTATCCAGCACCGGGATGGGGGTGGCTGCTTCTCAATGGCATATTCTCGCTGACCCTCGCAGTATTGTTGCTTATTGGATGGCCAGGCACTTCTCCTGTATTTCTGGGACTGTATATAAGTATCAGTTTGCTCTTTGACGGCATCTCCCTTTTCATGCTTGGCATTAAACTCAAGAAAGCTCAAGAGAAAATAGAAGATAGTGGGATGTAGATCATGGATACCAGAACACAACGAACTGAAAGGGTCTCAGGCAAAAAGTATCATATTGGGATGGAAGAAGTTGCGCTCTTCGTAGTTCTTGTTCTCTCCATACTCGGGATTGGCATAACCAATTTCAGGCCGCTGGAAAGTTATCGTTATTGGGGCACCATGACCATTGTTTTGGCCATTACTGGCCTGGTTATTGGCTGGGCCAGGTCGAAACGTAGTGGTAAGCCTGTGCGAAAAATGCTGGTTATTCAGCTGGTACATTGGGGGGCCACGTTGGCTGCCGTTGCTGGTATGTTTCTTCTTTTGAAAATGGGACGGCTGAACTATGAAAACACGGGCTTGGTAATACTTCTCACCTTAGGTTTTTCAACCTTTTTGGATGGTTACAGGATAAGCTGGAGTTTTGCTGCTATTGGAGCAATGATGTTCATAGCAGGGCTCTTGGGTGGATACCTGGAACAATATGTGTGGATCACATTGATCATATTGATATGTATATTTGTCATCGTTTACCTATTTGAAAAGTATAAGAGATTTTCATCAGCCTCTTCAACGAAGGAGGCCGATGCGGCGCCTTCTTCCAAAAATGAAGGCCCTAAACAGTCGGGCCGTTCAATATGAATTGTTATATGCCTGATTCAGGTTATTGGCCGGCTATTTAGACAAGGGAGCACCTTGCTTGATGTAGATTATGGGGCAAAACAAAAGATGACATAATTCTTGAACAAGATTTGCCGTATTTAGAAAGCCTTGGGCAGCCTTTAAATCGACTGTTTCAATGGCGGTATACGATAAGAAGACATCGAGGCCTTGTTGACCGCTGAAAGGTCTCGTTGTCATGGGTGGAGTGGTTTCAGGCAAAGTATCCGGACAAGGGCCGTCGTAGTGTGCTGGCAATTTATAACGAGAGTGCAACTATCGGCCTTGGATGGGTTTAATATATTCAAAAAAACCCATTTTTAGAAAGAAAGCGTAGGTGCAAGGCCTTCTGGATGACACCTACGTAACATTTTCCTTGACTTTGAGGCAAATTTTCCCAATTATTTACAGCACAATTTAATAGCTTCGCACCTCAGGTGCCCCGCATGTGCGGGGATAATCGGGAAGTCCGGTGAAAGTCCGGCGCTGGCCCGCAACCGTGAGTAGGTACGAACGCTGCAAGTAATGCCACTGTTACGCCATGCGTAATGGGAAGGCGCAGCAAGTAGGATGATCTACGAGCCGGTAGACCGGCCTGGGGGGTGTAAACAGGAACTTCGCGGATCAAGTTCCCGGTCATGGTAGCCTTGTCATCGAGAGGCCCGGTGATTTGATATGATCCGGGCCTCTTTTTTTGGATACAGGGTCCTTCTTTCCATCTTCCTGTTTCTCCTCCCAGAGCTGGGACCAAATATTGGGAGGAGGTTTAGCTCTATGTTTTCTATAAGGATGCTTTTTGTCTGTTTGCTTCTTGTCTTTCATGGATTTTGTTTACATGCTGCACTTGCCCAGGAGACGGCAGTTGCTGCTCCTGGGGAACATGGGCTCGATGCAATAGTGGTCACTGCCACAAGGACACCAGAGCCGGAAAAGGATGTTCCCCAGGTGATTGAGGTCATCACCAGAAAGGAGATAGAGGATACCCCTGGACATGATCTTACAGAAGTGCTTAAAAAAAATTCCACTATAGATGTGATTCAGTACCCTGGCGCCCTTTCAGGCATTGGCATAAGGGGCTTCAGGCCTGAGTTTTCAGGTATCACAAAACATTCACTTCTACTAATCGATGGACGCCCTGCAGGGGCCACAAATCTTTCCACCATTACCCTTGGAAACATAGATCGTATCGAGGTGCTGAAAGGTCCGGCCTCATCCCTGTATGGCGCCGAGGCAATGGGAGGGGTGGTAAATGTTATAACCATAAAGTCCACTGGAAGGATTAGAGGACAGATCTATGGCCAGGCAGGAAGCTTCAACACCTGGAACGGTGGCACCCATCTTGGTGGTAAGCTTCTTCCAATGCTGGACTTTGACCTTACTGCCTCGACGCTCAACCGCAACACAGACATGGAGCTTGGAAATGGTCATGGCTCCCGCCCTGGAACAACCTACAATATAGGCTATGGCTCTCTACGTATTGGAAGCCGGTTTCTCGAAGGCTGGAGAGCGGATCTCGAAGGAGACTGGTATTACGGAAACGACATAGAAACCCCAGGTGCCGAATTCTATTTTGACCGCCAGCAAAGCCAAAAGGATCTCGATCGTTATGGCGGAGATTTTCGTTTGGAGGGAACTTGGGGAAAGAATAAGAGTCTTTTTGTACTCTATGGCTCCAAGGAGAGCAGCGATTCTTATAAAAAGTACGAATACGATCCTGAAACCCAAGGATATGTGCCATCTGATCCTCACCATTCTTATTTTGGTAAGATCAAATGGTGGGGGGCTCAGGCCCAAGACATGTATCAGCTCTTCGATGTGCACAACATTACAATTGGGCTTGATTATGAAAAGATCTACCGCGACAGCAAGAGCTACAACGAGGATGGCTCGAGAAAGGCCCCTTGGTCTCCAAACTGCGAAAGGGAAAACTGGGCCTTTTTCACAGAAACCATGTGGCGCTTTTTTGATGAAAGCCTCGTTATCACAGCGGGATTCCGCTACGACTACTTTGACCTTGAGACAAAGACGACTCCCTATAAGACAGACTTCAGTCCAGGCAGTGAATCCTTCGACACGCTAAGTCCTAGGGCTGGGCTCAGGTATAATTGGAATGATCTTTTCAGCCTCCATACCACCATAGGAAAGGCTTTCGTACCACCGACCGCAGACCAGATGGCAGGATACTCTGAAAGGTGGGTTGGAGATACCGTCATGGTCACAAAAGGAAATCCCCACTTAGACCCTGAAACCAGCTGGACCTGGGACGGGGGTGCAAGCCTGGAGCACAAGGGCTTAGGTGTATTGGCAGACGTGACCTACTTCATTACAGAGGTGGATGACAAGATAAGCAGGGTCACCAAGGGTAATACCACCACCTTCAGTAACAGCTCCGATGCGGAAATGAGCGGCCTCGAATTCAAGGCGCACTGGGATGCAGGACGATTTCTGGATCTTGAAAGGACTATTGAATTTTATGTCGATGGCACAAGGCTTTTTTACTCCAGGGAAAAGCTGCAAGGTCAAGGCTGGCGCGACATACACAATGTAGCCCACTGGAAGCTGAACTATGGCGTGAGATATGACGATGGTTTGGTAGATGGCGCCATGATGGCAAGATATGTGGGGAAGAGAAAGGATTACGACTGGTACGCTCCAGGCTATCCAATAATAGAATATCCAGCCTTTACTGTGGTGGACATGAATCTGGGGCTTACGCTCCTAAGACATCACCATCTGAATTTCAAACTGGCAAACATCTTTGACGAGTACTACTACGAAAAGCCCGAGTTTCCACTTCCTGGAAGGCATTGGCTATTCGAGTACAGGTTCACCTTCTGATGGCAGGGGATGGATATACCAAAGGGCCGTGTCATTGGTTGCCAATATATCCAGAACTCGACATCTGTGGCGAGATTTCTTTTCGTGGCCGCCATTTTGGATGTAACCGTGGCCGCATGGCTTTTGCAAAAAGGCAGTTCAAGCGCTGATGGAAAATAGGGCAACGGACACCATTTTGGAGCTAAGGGGGCTCCTGGCAGGTTATGGGGAAAGGCGTGTTGTGGGCCCAATTGACCTTGGGCTTCAACGGGGGGAGTTCGTCTGTCTCTTGGGTCCAAATGGCGCCGGGAAAACTACCATCTTAAGGACAATCTCAGCCCATATTCCAGCCCTTGGGGGAGAGATTTTCCTCAATGGTAAAGCACTCCAAGGATATACCAGGGGGGAGCTTGCGAGGCTCATGGCAGTGGTGCTGACAGATCGTGTATCTCCACCTCTTTTCACTGCCTTCGAGTTTGTTTCCCTTGGAAGATATCCCTATACAGGCCTTTTGGGAAGGCTCAAGGCTCAGGACAGACAAGCAGTCGAGGAGGCCCTAGCCGCTGTGAATGGGCATGAGCTCAGGGACAGGGTCTTTTCAAGACTCAGTGATGGAGAACGGCAAAAGGTGCTCCTTGCCAGGGCCCTTTGCCAGGAGCCAAAGCTTCTCCTTTTGGACGAGCCCACGGCACACCTTGATCTAAAGCACAGGGTGGAGGTCATGTCCATACTGAGAAGGTTATGCATGGAAAAGGGCATAACCATACTTTGTTCCATGCACGATGTGGATCTCGCTGCCAAGGTTGCAGACAAGGTGGTGCTTGTAAGATCAGGCCGCATCGTGAGCTCAGGCCCACCTGAAAAGGCACTGACACCTGTCTCAGTGGCAAGGCTATATGACTTTGACTCTGCTGTTTTCAGCCTGGAGCTTGGGACAATCGAGCTTAAGGGCCAGGTTGTTGGCCCAAGGGTGTTTGTGGTGGCAGGTAGGGGGAGGGGCTGCCCTGTTTACAGGGCCTTGGCCCGAAAGGGCTTTGGCATCACAACAGGTGTCCTTTTTGAAAACGATATGGACCACCATGTGGCAAAGACCCTTGGCGCAACGGTCATTGGTCAAGAGGCGGCAGAAAAGGTGTGCCAGACAAGTCTATCAAGGGCCTTGGAAGGGCTTGAAAGGTGCATAGCCCTTTTTGATGCGAGGCCGTTGGACATGGGTTGTTACCAGGGAAATCAGAGACTTGTCCAAGCAGCACATGAGATGGGCATGAAGGTCTTTCCGGTAAAGACAAACGGTGCCCTGGATCATGAAGGGTGGGATGGCCTTTTTGTAGGTGAGGCCATTACCATGTTGCAGCAAACGGTACAGGATACGAGGAGATGAGCCGTTGCCCTTGGGTTTTCAGACTATGGAAGAGGTGAGGAGACGCAGGGCATGGAGCCAAAGTTCCTGCTGAATTTTTCTACTCACAAAAAGGATCTTGCCCTTTTTGATGGCGACTGGAGCAAGTTGGAGGCGTTTGTCGCAAGAAACGGCTTTCATGGAATTGAGCCTTATCCAGTTGGGGAGGTGGATCGTATCCAAGTGCCAAAAGGGCTAGTGAAGGGGCTTCTTTTGAGGTTTTTCGTGATCATAAGGGAGCTTTGGAATGAAGGCATGGATGGCCTCCAGAGGGTATTTGGAAGCCTTGAGGTGGCAAGGGCCTTTTACGGAGGACTCCACAGGCAGGTGCTCATTGATACCTATGCAAAACAGATGGATCTAGCCAATAGTCTTGGCTGCTCATACGTTGTTTTTCATCCTGTCCACTGGTTTTTGAATTTTCCTACAGGGATCTTGTCACATGGCAGGAAAAGATCGAGCTGCAGAAAGTGGCATTGAAGGGATATTTTTCATGAATGAGGCTTTACTGCAAAGGCTGCTGCCAGGCGTTGCCTCCCTGGTGTTTTTCTCTCTGTTCTTGCTGCCCGAGGTTAAATGCGTAGGGGCGTACTCAACGAACTTCACCGTGGAGCACCTTGCTCCAGGCCTTACCAGGGTAATGGTCAAAAATCCGTGGAAAGGGGCCAAACATGATTTTTGCTATCTTCTTTCAGACCGCAGTTGCCATCACGGTATTGAGGCTGGAGCATATGGTGAATGCACCTTGGTTGAGGTGCCTGTGAAGCGTATGGTGGTGCTTTCATCCACATACTATGCATTTATTGCAAGTCTTGGAGCCACCGAAAGGATGGTTGGAGCCAGCCAGCCCCAGAGGTCCAATACCGGCTCTGTGGCAAAGGGGTTTCGCCTGGGCAGGATAAAGGATGTTGGACAGGGGCCAAATGTAAACGTGGAGACGATCCTCGAACTAAGGCCCGATGTGATATTTGCCTACGCAACGGGTGGTTTCAGGGATATACACCCAAAGCTCGAAGAGGCAGGGCTCAAAGTGGTTCTTTGCGCCGAGTATATGGAAGAGCATCCCCTGGGACGGGCAGAGTGGATAAAGTTTTTTGGCCTGTTTCTAGGAAAGACAAAGGAGGCCTGCAAGATCTTTCAAGGTGTTGAAAAGAGGTATCTGGACCTTGTGGAAAGGGTAAAGCTTAGTGGAGACCTTCACCCTTCGGTAATCGCGAACGTCCCCTTTGCAGGCAGATGGTTCGTGCCTGGAGGAAGGAGTTTTATCGCAAGGTTTATAGAGGATGCTGGAGGGGACTTTATCTTCAAGGATACAGATACGGCAGGAAGCGTTCCAATGGACGTGGAACTGGTATTTGACAAGGGAAAGGAGGCAGACTTTTGGATCAACACAGGTACCTGGACTTCCCTCTCAGATATCAGGAAAACAGACCCAAGGCTTCTTTTGTTCAATGCCGTAAGGAAGAGGCATGTCTACAACAACAACAGGCGCCTCAGCCCTCTTGGGACCAACGACTACTGGGAATCAGGGGTATTAAGGCCAGACAGGGTGCTTGCAGACCTCCTGTCCATATTTCACCCTGGGTTTAAGAAGGGCTATGGGCTCTACTACTACAGACACCTTGAATGAAAAAGCACCAAGGGATCATATTCAGCTCTCTTTTGGTTTGTCTTGTACTGGTTTTTGTGCTGGACATTGCAACAGGCAGTGTTCACGTGCCGTTAGTGGAAGTGGTAAAGGCCCTTACTGGCAGGCTGTCCCATGATAACGGGTGGTATGATATAGTCGTGATCTTCAGGCTTCCAAAGGCCATCTGTGCCACGGCGGCAGGTGCAGGCCTTGCTGTAAGCGGACTTATGATGCAGACACTTTTTAGAAACCCTCTTGCAGGGCCTTCTGTCCTTGGGATTACCTCTGGCGCAAGCCTCGGGGTAGCCCTTGTGGTGCTTGGCACTGGGGTCGGAGTCAGGGGAGCAGGCCTGCTTTCTGGGCTTGTCGGTCTTGACGGAAACCTCTTGATGGTTGCTGCATCTGCCATTGGCGCTGCACTTGTTCTGCTTTTGGTGCTTCTTGTCGCGCGGCTGGTGGAAAACATCATGACGGTTCTCATTGTGGGCATATTAGGCGGTTTTGCCATTAGCAGCGTGGTGAGCGTTCTCATCCATTTTAGCAGGCCGGAGATGGTGCAGGCATACCTTGCGTGGACCTTTGGCAGTTTTGGCTCAGTCACATGGAGGCAGATTTGGATATTTGTGCCAGTGGTGGCCTTGCCACTTTTGGCGTCCATGTTGCTTGGCAAGCCCTTGAATGGCTTGCTGCTTGGCGATGCCTATGCAAGGAGCATGGGTGTAAGTCATTGGAGGTTACGCCTCCTGGTGCTCTTTCTTACCGCAATGATGGTGGGGAGTGTAACCGCCTTCTGTGGGCCAGTTGGCTTTATAGGAATTGCCGTACCACATCTTTCAAGGGCAGCGCTTGATAGTTCGGACCACCGGTCTGTCATGCCGGCCACAGTTTTTGCAGGCGCAATAGTCGCTTTGTTGGCGGATCTTGTAGCCCAACTTCCGGGCTGTCAGGCAGTTCTTCCCCTAAATGCGGTAACGGCCCTTATTGGAAGCCCTGTGATAATCTGGTTCATCCTTAAAAGGCAAATGGCAGATGCCTTTCCTGCGTAAAGGGGGTGCTGGGCCTACTTTTTAAATGCCTGAAACTTGTCCATATCGAACCAGTATGTCTCAGGAAGGCTTTTAGTTTGAGGAGACAGATACTTATTAGGGATCTCTATTCGTACCCTTTGAGTAAGGTTTGCCTTTTCTATTGCTGAACGTATGTAAGGGTGTGAGTAGAAGAAGTTGTCGAACTGTCCACTTTTTACGATCTTCAGGAAGCCCTTCCTTATCTTTTGGGCTAGATCAGGATATTTGGGTGAGACAAAGAAGTACATGGCAAATGGATAGGTTAAGAAGATGTGCTTTTCAATTGTTATGTTGTGATAGCGGGTTTTCAGGGTTTGGAGTTCGCCCACTGCTTCATACACAGCCCTTGAAAAGTAATCTCCCCTTCCGCCTCTGTTTAGCATCCTGAATATGGCCATTCCAGAGACAGTCCTTTGGTGCAGTCCTGCATCTTTCATTATTTTGACATCAGTCCATCCTGTGCCTTGGAGTCCTGTGAGTTTTCTAAGATCCTTGAGGCTGTTGATGTTATCGAACTTGTATTGGTCGTTCTTGTTTATCAGAAAGATTCTGTATCCTAATAGCCCTTTGAATATGGGTACCCTTATTGGTATGAGCTCATTTTCTAGCTCTTGAGATGCGCCAAATGATTGTACGGTTATGGTTCCGTTCTTGACTCTTTCAATCTGTGCGTAATGGTCTCCAGGGTAACGGCAATAATATAAGTTGTAATCGAGGCCAGAATTGTCCAGTATGAGTTTAAAGAGATCGGTCTTGTATTTGTCACGTTCTATGTCACGCCCGCCCAAGGCTAATTTTATGGTAACTACACCTGACATCGCCACATTTGCGTGCATACAGAACAAAAAAAGTACAATACCAGGAAGGATCCTCGTAAAAATCAGTTTTGCTATCGCAAGGGATTTATTTTTCATCTAATACCCTTCGGATCATGGATGAGAGTTGTTTGATTGAATAGGGTTTTGGAATAAAGTTGACCCCTTTTTCCAGCAATCCATTGTGTGCGATGTGGTCATCAGAGTATCCGGAAACATATATGATTTTCCCGTTGGGAAAGATCTTTTTTGCCTTTTCTGCAAGTTCCTTTCCGTTCATTTCCGGCATGATGAGATCAGTTATGACGAGATCTACTTTTAAGCCGCTTTCCAGGAGATCAAGGGCTTGTCTGCCATTTGTCGCTTCGTAGACCGTGTATCCTAGGGATCTCAGGGCTTCAAGAGCAAGACGCCTCACCTCTTCCTCGTCTTCCACGATCAAGATGGTCTCATTTCCTCGAAATAGTTCATCTGAAATAGGCTTGTCAGCCAATATCGGTTGCTGTTTCTTTGAAACTGGCCAATAAATCTTGAACATTGTCCCCTTGTCCAACTCGCTGTACACATAGATACAGCCTTTGTTTTGCTTGACTATGCCATAAATCATGGAAAGACCAAGGCCTGTGCCTTTGTGTTTCTCCTTGGTAGTAAAGAAGGGCTCGAAAATTTTTTGTTTGGTATCTTCATCCATGCCAATGCCATTGTCAGAGACTGCAAAGTAGACATATTCTCCTGGGCGACTTCCTGGGTGTTGGGAGCAATAATCTGAATCGAGAAATGCCCTTCCTGTCTCAATGGTTATCATCTTATGAAAATCCGGTTTCTCAACTGCATTCAATGCGTCCCTGGCATTGACTATGAGGTTGACAAATATCTGTTCAAGCTGGGATGTATCTGCCTTGATCTTGGGTAGATTTTCCCCTAGGCAGGTCATTATATGGATATCTTCTCCTATGAGTCTCCTCATCATCTTTTCCATGGAATAGATGACATCATTTAGATCTAAGATTTCAGGATCGTATACCTGCTTGCGGCTGAATGCTAACAATTGGCTCGTGAGGGTTTGGGCCCTTTTGCTTGCCTCCAGAACCGACGCGATATTTTTATGGGCTGGATCATCAGGGCCGATCTTCATCAAAGACAATTCCACAAAGCCATTTATGACCGTTAAAAGATTGTTGAAGTCATGGGCTATTCCTCCAGCAAGGGTGCCTATTGATTCCATCTTTTGCGCCTGCCTCAACTGCTGTTCCAGTATCCTCTCTTTTGTGATGTCCTGTTTCACTGCGGCATAGTTGATGATTTCACCATCCCGATTTTTCACTGGAAAGATTGTGGATCTTTCGTAGTAGAGGGTTCCATCCTTTTTCTTGTTGGTGAAGATATCTTCCCAGCTTTGCCCGGATGTGATGGTGTCCCACAGCTTTTTGTAGAATTCTGGCGTGTGCTGTCCACTTTTCAGTATCCTTGGGTTTTTCCCCTTGACCTCATCGAAACTGTAGCCAGTGGTCTTTTCAAATGCCTTGTTCACATATTCTATATTACCGTCGGTATCGGTAATAACGATTGCTTGTGCGGATTGTTCCATTACTGTTGCCAGGCGGGACAATTCCTTGGTATGTCTTTCGAGTTCCAGATGTATTTTTATGCTGACCTCAATACCGCTGTTGATAAATCTGCCCATCCGGCCGAATTCATCATCGGTTCTGATCTCGCACAGCTTGATCTCATCGTTTTTGTCTGAGAGGAAGTTGAAGAAGCTTTTGAGATTTTTCTCCAATTTTTGGATGGGTTCATTGATTATCTTTGAAAAAAGGAGATATATGGCAACATAGAGCACAACAAAGATGAATATGACAACAAAGATTTGTTTTTTGAAGTTGTCATGAAGGGTCCTTTGGGCAAGATCAAATTCATCTTCCAGTGCCGTCAGGGCCTCCTTGTTCATCTTGTCTACGTCTTTGGTAAAGAAGGCAGGATCATAGAATATTTCTAAGTATCCTATTTGCTTACCAGTTTCGCCATCTGTGAGTTTTACTTTAAGGGAAGACAGACCATCAAGACTTGAGGCCTTGTCCACGAAGACAAACTCTCCAGCCTGGTTTTTTACCGCAGATAAAAAGGGTTTGTCTACCAAGGAATCGTACAGCAAGGCACCTTTGATGCTGGGAAAAGTAGCAAGATCCCGGATAAGCTCCTTGCATCCTCGCTCGTTTACTGTAAATAGGGCATTTGCCAATGCCTTTTTATGCTGTTTGATGCGAAGATTTATGAGCTGTATGCAATCCCGGACTGCATTTTTGAGATTTTTCTCTGTTTGAATCTCGATATGATGCTTTCTAGCCTCATAAACGGATCTAAGCATCTGATAGTTGCTATTGCGGATATACCACAAGAAAAATACGAAAGAGACGACCAGGATTCCAAGTATGCTGCAAGTAAATTTCAGCAGAATGCTGTTTTTTATTTTTCCTAAAAAATTCATTAGTTATCTTTGGGGTAAGCCTGATGAACCGCACTGGGTACTCATTAGGTGAGACATGTGGAACCTCATGACAACTTGAGGCAGTCGGGTTCCACTGCCCTTTACCATTTATTATTTCATCTTGCATTAATTTTCGAATCGACAAGATCCCGTAATTAAATGACATAAGACGGTAGAGAATTTAGAAGATCAAAAAGATTTTTTCAATTGTGGGGTAGCACTTTTATTATAATCTTGACACTTTTTTGTCCTGCTGTAAGATTGGCCTGATATCCATTCCTCAGGTGCCCTGCGTATGCGGGGATAATCGGGAAGACCGGTGAGAATCCGGCGCTGGCCCGCAACCGTGAGTAGGTACGAACGCTGCAAGTAATGCCACTGTCACGCGAAAAGTGATGGGAAGGTGCGGCAAGTAGGATGATCTACAAGCCGGGAGACCGGCCTGAGGGAGAAAAAGGGGCTTCGCGGATGGAGTTTCCCTGCCTGCGAAATGATATTGGCTGAGCCTTTCGGGTTTCATTGAGCCTTTATCGCACCTGCCTGATTTTTTCTCCCAACTATGAATCCATCATCAACTGTACATGGTGATGGAGGGAGTACGGATAAAGATGACAAAGGAGATGATGAAACAAAGGTCAGACCCGCCTGTAGTCATGGCCGTTTTTGGCACCACGCGGAACAGACGCGCCTACGATGAACTCCTGGAAGATGCTAAGAAGGCGTTTCCAAACAGTGAGATATCCATCTCTTATTCATCCCGTATGGTTCGGGATATGGAAGAGGGTTTGAGGGGGCGCAGCCCCAAGTCTCCATTCCAGGCATTAATGGGTCTTGCGGCAAAAGGGTACAAATGGGCAGTTGTTCAGTCGGTTCACCTTATTGCAGGCCATGAATTCCACCGACTCGTGGAAGGGGTTCATGCAGGGAAGTTGCGTGTGAGTATGGGCCTTCCCCTTTTATGGTCTTATGAGGATTATTTAGAGGTCTCTCGTGTGTTGAGTGAAACATACAGGGTAAGAGCAGATGAGGCACTGGTATTTATCGGCCACGGGACGGATCATGCTTCTTGGTCTTCCTACTTGTGTCTCGAGGGGATTTTGAGGCGAATCGGTGTGGAGAATAGTTGGGTTGGCCTAGTGGAAGGCAAGCCAAATGCAGAACAGGTCGCAAGAGATGTGAAAGAAGCCGGTTTTGAAAGGGCACGCCTTATACCCTTGATGCTAGTAGCAGGGGTGCATGTCATGGAAGATATAGGTTCCGGACAAGATGGCGCTTGGGCAAAGGTTTTCAGGGAGTTTAACATGGAAATCCGTGTGGAAGAGCGTGGTCTTTTAGAGCTTTCTGGCATAAGAAGGCTTTTTTTCAAACACGTAACTGATGCAATGGATCTTGTGTTTTAAGGGGGCCTTTGATGGATGCAGCTACGAGCGTTTATGCATTTCTTCTAAAGGGAGGGTGGCTCGTATGGCCCATCCTTTTGTGTTCGGTCATGGGACTGGGGATCTTTTTGGAGAGGTTATTTTATATCGCCCGCCTTAGAAGGGCAGACAGTCAGTTGCTAGGCCAGGTAGCAACACATGACACAAAGAAGGGCATGGAAAGGCTTTTATGCCACCTCAGGGGGGCACATGGACCCTTGAGCCACATGCTCCTCGATGCTGCAAGCCTTGCGAGCCAAGATATAAAGGCTGTCGAGACAGTGCTCGATCACCACATGGACGTCCAGGTTGGTATAGCCTCGAGGCATCTCGATTTTATGGCCACCCTTGCTGCCGTAAGTCCCCTTCTTGGACTTCTGGGAACGGTTACGGGGCTCATCAGGGCCTTTATGGTCATAGAAAGAGCAGGAGGACAAGTCAACGCTGCCCTTCTCGCTGGTGGGATCTGGGAGGCCATGCTTACCACCGCCCTAGGACTTGGGGTTGCAATTGTTCTGATAATTGGGCACAGGTTTTTGATTTCACGGATCAAGATGCTTGAAGAGGATCTTCAGCGGGCTGCCTTCCTGTTTCTAAAGGCCATGTGGGGAAAGGACAAGGTGGAGGTAGAGGTTCAATGAGGAGAAGAAGAGCCCTTGATCAGGGTTCCAAGCCCCTTGTGCCCATGACTCCCCTTGTGGACATCGTATTTCTGCTCCTGATATATTTCATGTTGGCAAGTAACTTCGTAACCGAGCAACAGCTTGTGGTCGATCTTCCCCAGAGCAGACATGGAACTGGGGTAAAACATGCACCGGTCATTCTTTCCATAACTTCTGACGGAAGTTTTTTTCTGAATGATAGGCGGGTGGAAGGTGACCAGTTGGAAAAGGCACTGAGAGGACTGTCAGAAGTTTCAAGGGAACGGGCTATTGAGATCCGGGCTGAGAGGCAGGTGCCTGTCCATTTCGTGGTCCAAGCCATGGATGCCGCAAAGGGTGCCCATTTTACAAAGGTCAAGGTTGAAACCACTTTAAAGGGCTCGAAATAGCCATGTGGTGCATGAACAAAAACTGTTTTGGAGTCTTTATCTTTCTATCACTGTTGCTCCATGGGCTGGTCCTGTTTGCAAGGATACCCTTGAGGAATACAGATGAAGGCCAAAGCATAGAACTCGTCCTTTCGAGACAGGGATCAGAAGCCGCATCTTCTGGGCCAAAGGCAAACCCATCTCCTTCTTCCCCAATGAAAAGGAAGATAAAGCAGGAAGCTTCTAAGCCCACCAAGACTGTTGTTATTGAAAAGAAAAGGGTCTTAAGAAAAGAAAGGAACAAGCAGAGAACGGTCGCCAAAAAAGACCATTGCTCGAGGCCAAGGCCTGTTCCAAGAAAGAAAAAGCCCAAAGCAGAAAAGGTGGCCACGGCAGAGCCTGCCTTAAGGAATGTTCAGGAAATAACGCATTCTGCTACTAAGCTAACAAATTCATCAAGGGCATCACGAGGCAATGCCCCAAAGATGACAGGAGCAAAGGCGGAAAAAGAGGCTGATCCTTGGGGCACTACCTCAGAAAAAAGTCTCAAGGGAAGGTATTTTCATCTCATTAGGAAAATTATAGAAGACCATAAATTTTACCCATATAATGCAAGGGCCTTTGGAAGGCAGGGCAAGGTGACAGTTGCATTTACCATAGATCACGAGGGCGTAATTACAGACATAAAGATTGTGAGAAGATGCAGATACAAGGTCTTAGACAGGGCCGCCATGAAGACAGTTCTCCGCTCTAGTCCACTTCCTCCCCCTCCCAAGGAGCTGGCTCCACCAGTCAGGATCAGGATCGAGATCGTTTTCACCCTGGAAGACAGCTGATGGTAAATGTTTTACGGTCTGAATCCAGCCAGGCCGCGAAAAAGTCTTAGCCAGATTTTTGGGAGTGCATCTTGTCAAGCCAAGTGCGTAGTTTTTTTGCCCACTGGTCAAATGCCTGTTTGGCATGTCCCCACTTTCCCTTGACCGAGCCAGTTGAGTAGGTAGAACCCACCCTACGGTCCATAATGGCTGCCACGACTTTCCCTGTTTCGGAATCCAGGAATTCTGCCTCAATGGTTGCTTCTCCCACATTGACAGACTCTCCTGTGGTCACATTTGAAAGTGCGTTTACGGCAACACCAACAGGCAAGACCGCAGAGGCTGCGCCAAGAACTGGATTGCCAGCCTTTACATGTGTTATGGCCACACGAATCCTCAAGACATCAGGGCCAGGAATAGTGACCACTGGATATGCATCTTGCAATTTTTCAACCAGAGACCTTTCAAAATAGTCTGCAAGCATCTTGAGCTCATCGGGATTTATGCCGATTTCTTTGGAATCACCTTGGAAATAAAAGATCACCTTGTCGATCATTACCTTCCTATATTTGGAAAAATCTACGTCTGGGTCCACATAACGTTTAAGGGCTTGATCACCTTGGCCTGTTTTCAGTTTGGAATAGTCGCTCAAGAAACCAGTGGGTTCAATAGTGCCCTTACCGGCACAACCTGTCATGAAAATGGCTGCAGCCAAAACGGCAGTGACAACAAATAATCTTTTCTTCATCTATATTCTCCTTATGAAAACTGGCATGGCAGCCTTATATCTGCCATACCCTAAAATAAAAGTGCAATTTTTGTGTATTTTCACGGTAAATCACCCTTAAGGCCTAATTTTAGTTTAATGATCTGTCAAATTTCCATTGTTGGCTCGTTTTGTCCATAAATATCAGGATGCCTCTAAAAGATGGATGGCTTTGAGCCCAAAATGTCACTTGCTAAGGATCTTTGATATTGCCCAATAAAGCTCGCTCACCTTGAAGGGTTTTGCAAGAAATGGTGCTCCAAGTTTCCTTATCTTTTCTATGTGGAGCTTCTCATCCATATAGCCACTTAAAAGCAAGACCGGCGCATCTGGTTCCTTGTCCAAGATGCTCTCTACAAAGTCGATGCCATTTCCATCAGGCAGGATGATATCACTTACAATTAGGGACAGTTCCTGCTCTACCCTCTCAATGAGGTAGTTGGCCTCCTGAAGGCTTGCTGCTGATATCACCTTGAATCCCATGGTGTCTAGCATATCGCAAATGATGTTCAACACCATTGGGTCATCTTCGAGTACAAATGCGGTCAGACCCATGCCTATTCGCTCGGGAGAAACGTGGTTGTTCAAGATGTCTTTTCCTGTTTTGGAGATTGTTTCTCTTTTGTCGTCCTGTTTGTACTCAGGCAGGAAGATGGTAAACGTAGTGCCCTTACCAAATTCGCTCTGGCAATGTATCCATCCCTGGTGTTGTTCAATAATTCCATAGGCCACAGACAGCCCCAACCCTGTGCCCTTATCCATGTCCTTGGTGGTGAAGAAGGGGTCAAATATCCTGGCGATAAAATGTTCATGGATCCCCATGCCGCTATCAGCGATGGAGAGTGCCCAATACCTGCCAGGCTTAAGGCCTTGTTTTTTGGTGGGATCGTTTGATGTTATAATTGCCTCTTTGACTGTTATCTGGATCTTTTTTACCTTGCTCTCAGTCATGGCGTCACGGGCGTTGACCACCATATTCATGATCACCTGTGCGAGCATGTTTGGATCTGCGAGGACGAGGGCCTTTTCTGGCCAATGGCTTATTTCTAGTTTTACATCTTCCCCTATCAGCCGCTGAAGCATCTTATGTTGTTCAACAACCAGTTCGTTGATGTCAATCACCCGCTTATTCGCCACTTGCTTTCTACTGAATGCCAGGAGTTGACGGACAAGGGTTGCAGCCCTGTCTGCGGCTTGTTTGATATTTTTTAGCTGTAATAGTGCCTGTTTATTATCTTTGAGATCGAGCTCTATCAACTCCGCATAGCCTCTGATGGCAGTAAGTAAGTTGTTGAAATCGTGGGCCACCCCGCCAGCGAGGGTGCCGATGGCCTCCATCTTCTGGGCCTGCCTCAGTTGGTCTTGAAAGAGCCTGGCCTTTTCCTCGGCGGTCTTTCGGGCACTCACATCTCTAAGACACACGACAAGTCCGGTGATCTTGCCTTCATGGTCTTTTATCGGTGCAGTGACATATTCTACATGGATGAGATTATGGTTTCTCGTCAGGAAAACATCTTCTTTGAATAGGTGGTGCTGCCCCTTTTTCAAGGCCTGGCAAAAGGGACAGTTCTCCTCTGGATACTGGCTCCTGTCTTTTTTCATGAAATGGAGTATTGAATGGAGATCGTTGCCCAACAGCTCTTCCCTGGCAAAACCCAGGATTGTACATGCAGCTCTGTTCACAAAGGTGATCTCATTTTCCGTGTTGATCTCTATTATGCCTTCAGCTGCATTATCGAGGATCATTCTCATTCTTGTGTTGAGATCCGAAAGTTTGGCTATGGCCTCCTTGCGCTTAAGCTCGTTTTCAATGAATTTTCTGAAAAGTTCATTTAGATCATCGGCAAGTTGTTTGATCTCAACAGGCTTTTGCCACTTCAGCTCTACAGGCCCCTGGCCCAAAAGGAGGCTTTGGAGCGCCTCTACGAGTTCCCGCCTGTATTGTTCTATCTTGGAGGAGTAACGCAACACTATGAGCATTACTATGATCAGGGCTATAGACGAGACAATAGTCACCCTTGTGAGAATGGTAACCTTGATGCCAGTGGCTAGGGACTCGCTCACGTGACGTCCAGCCCACAGATTCTGGTCTGGGTGCTTATTTGGAAGGATAGGGAACCATGCAACCTCTCCTCCCAGATTGTCTCTCAGGACTGCAGGACGGCCACTATTAATGGCCTCTTTCATGCCAGGAAACCTTAGAAAGAGATCTCCTGGAAGATGTTTGTGCCGTTCAGTTTCAGGACCAAATCTCCTGATGAACTGCCCGGAGCCAGTGGCAAGGAAATCGAAATGGGATTGGATGAGCAGACTGGATATATCCACGCTGATACATCCGAATCCCACTATCGAGCCAGAATAACTTCTCACAACTGCAGCGATTTTTGCGACTGGTTCGTGGGAGTGTATGCCTTCTTGATCCTTTATGATATCCCTGATCTGTATGATAAAAGGGGAAGTATCTTGGTTACTTTTGTCTGCTGCAATCTGCCTGTCCCAGCCAAGCCTGTAGCTGGGTACCCTCTTCATATGTCCAGACTTGGTACGCACTAGCTTTAATTTCTCCTGTCCACTCGGGTCCAGGAGTGAAACAGAGATTATATCTTTTTCTTGGTCAAACCACATCTTGAGGAGCATTTCAAGCCTGTGGTCCAATGCAGGTTGAGAAAAATCAGCGCTGTGACCTGAAAGATAGTCCCTGATTCCTGGTACCCCTGACAAAAGCCTCACGCTTTCCTGGCGTTGGACTATCTTCTTGTTGAAGTCAAAATAACTTTCCCTCAGGCTGGCTATGCACTCATGGCGTTGAGCGGATTCGATGATAGAGATGACCTTAGGAAGATTTATGCTCAAATTGGCAACTATGGGTAGTAAGGCCATTGCCATCAATGTAAGCAACAGGCCTACTTTCAAGGATACATGGCCTTGAACATTGAAAACGGCGTTCCTGAAGCTGCGAGGCGGGTCGGATCCTTCTTCTCTTTTTTTATTCAACATTCTGCCTCGCGTTGATAATAAGATTATTTTTGGTCTTTTGGCGGCAATTGGCATGGGCAGGTAATGATTTGTTCAACAGTTTAAAAAGCTGCTGCCAGAGGCAGCCGTGAGTTACACATTTCTTGCTGCAAATTACAGGCCGCATTATCCAGGTTGAAGAAAGAAGACGAGTATCACTGTAATTCAGAACATGATACCATGACAGGACGTATTGGCCTTTCCCTATTGAACCAGCAAGGCACATTTTTTACACTGTTTATTTCAGGCTGCTTTCAGCATTGACAATATCTATCATAGTGAGGTCCAATTTTTTGTCTTTATACTTCTTGTCGAATTGTCGAAGAAAAGATGGCTATTGTCTTTGCTGCACATCTTGTGACAAAGGGTGCACAAGGAGGCGGTAAAGCAGATTGAGAAATATCAAGCTCACTATAAGTTATGATGGCTCAGGCTATCACGGTTGGCAGACTCAGCCTAATGCCAAGACCATTCAGGAGACCATGGAAAAGGCCCTGGCAAAAATGACTGGCACAGAGGTGAATCTCATTGCATCTGGTCGCACGGATGCCGGGGTCCATGCGATTGGGCAGGTTGCCAATTTTTTGACCTTTACTGATATTCCAGCAACAGGCTTTCAAAAGGGGTTGAATAGCCTGTTGCCAACGGACATAGCCGTGCTTTTTGCAGAAGAAGTTCATGCTGATTTTCATGCGCGCAAGTGGGCAAAGGAAAAGGAATATCTTTACAGGCTGGTGATCAATGGGGAAAGGTTGCCTCTTCTTCACAACCGTGCGTGGGTGTTGCGTCAGAGGCCAGATATCCACGAGATGAGGCTGTGTGCCAAGCATCTTGAGGGGCGGCACGATTTTACGTCCTTTATGGCATCTGGTTCCAGCATAAAGACCGCCATCAGGACAGTTACTTTGATAGAAGTAGAAGAGGGCACGAATCTGGATTATGCATCGTTGGGCCTTAAAGAGATAAGGGTCAAGGTGAGGGCCAACGGGTTTCTCCGTTATATGGTGAGAAATATGGTTGGATTTTTGGTGGAGGCAGGCCTTGGCAAGCGCAGTGCCGACGATGTTCCAATTGTGCTCGAAAAAAGAGATAGAAATGCCGCCGGCCCATGTGCACCAGCCGCCGGCCTGTATCTGGCAAAGGTGTTTTATTGATTTCGTAGGCCATTATTTTTTGAGGCAGTCCAATTTCTAGGCCGTATACTCCTTGGATACTCTTTTGCCGGAAGAACCAAAAAAAATCCCTGTTCATCTCAACCCTCATCCAAAAAGATGGAGCAAGCTTGCAGGTAGCCTTAAATGGGTTTATTAAATAGTTCCTTAATCTGTTTATGCTTATTAAAAAAAGGGGATTCAATCCCCTGGCGATAAAAGGAGGAGAAGACATGGCTTGGGATACACCGCTTGCAGACAGGGTGATAAACCTGAAACCATCCCCAACTTTGGCTGTAGACGCAAAGGCAAAGGCACTCAAGGCCCAGGGTGTAGATATAGTGAACCTTTCAGCAGGGGAACCAGATTTCGATACCCCTGAACACATAAAGGATGCTGCCATAGAGGCCATCAAGGCTGGATTTACCAAATATACGCCTGTGGGTGGCATTCAAGAGCTTAAGGACGCCATCATCAACAAGATGTCCAGCCAATACGGATTGGATTACGCCCCGGAACAGATCCTTGTGTCCACTGGTGGCAAGCAAGGCCTCTACAACGTGATCCAGGCCATAGTCAATCCAGGGGATGAGGTGATCGTCCCTGTTCCATACTGGGTTTCTTATCCTGCCATTATTGAGCTTGCAGGAGGTACTCCCGTCTTTCTGCCCTCTGAGGCGGCTGACAATTTTGCCATAGATATGGACAGACTCGAAGAGATGGTCAGCGACAGGACCAGGGCCATCATATTGAACAGTCCTTCCAATCCCACAGGAGCGGTGTACGATACGGAGTCCCTCAAGGCCGTTGCTTCCCTTGCAGTAGAAAGGGGTTTTTATATCATAACCGACGATATTTACGATGAGATACGCTTTGATGGAAAGGGGCAAGAAAATCCGGCATCCGTATTCCCAGAGGCCAAGGGCCATGTCATAGTGGCAAATGGTGTTTCAAAGACATATGCAATGACTGGCTGGCGTATAGGCTACCTGGCTGGACCAGGACCAGTCATAAAGGCTGCCACAAAGATCCAGAGCCAGAGTACCTCAAATGCCAACTCCATTGCGCAAAAGGCTGCGGCTGCTGCCCTGTCAGGGCCACAAGATTGTGTGTCGATCATGGTGAAGGCCTTTAGGGAGCGCAGGGATTATATTGTTGACAGGCTCAACGGCATGGATGGGGTAAGCTGTCCGCTTCCACAGGGTGCCTTTTACGTCTTCCCGGACATGTCTGCCTTTCTTGGGACAAAGGCAGGACAAAAGAATATCAAGAGCTCGCTTGATCTTGCAGACTTTTTGTTGGAAGAGGCAAAGATCGCTTGTGTGCCTGGTGTGGCATTTGGTGACGACCGTTTCGTAAGGTTTTCCTATGCCACAGATAAGGCAGTGATAGAAGAAGGCATGAACAGGCTGGAATCTGCACTGAAAAAGCTGTCTGCCTGAAGAATTTGCCCAATAGATAAAGGGGCATGGGCAAGGTGACGAAAAGATGAGACTGACACTATCGTAATAGATTTTCCCTAATCATCTTGAATCATTGAGTAAGGGCCTATGCCCATTTTTTCAGTTGTTCCAGAAATTTTTGGCGAGATATCAATCTTGCTCCAAAGCGTTCCAGGTGTCTTGTTGGCACCTGGCAGTCTACGAGCTTGGTTCCCTCTGATTGCAGTTTTTGTACAGTGGCTGCAAAGGCTACCTTAGAGGCATCCTTAATCAAATAAAACATGCTTTCTCCAAAGAATACCTTTTCGAGCCATACGCCGTAGAGGCCCCCTGCAAGTTTATCCTGATACCAGGCCTCAGCACTGAGGCACAAGCCTTGTTCATAAAGGCGGATATAGGCGCGTATCATATCCTCGTCGATCCATGTGTCCTGCCCTTTTTCTCTTCGCACATCGGCACACATTCTGATCACCTGTTCAAAGGCGGCATTGAAGGTGATCTTGAATCTCTTTTGTTTGATGGTCCGTTGGAGTCTTTTCGATATATGGAGTTCCTCTGGATAAAGCACAAGGCGTGGGTCAGGCGACCACCACAGAATCGGTTCTCCTTCGTTGTACCAGGGGAAGATACCGCTTTTGTAGGCAGAAATGAGCCTTGGAACCGATAGGTCTCCACCAATGGCAAGAAGGCCGTCCGGCCTAGCAAGCTCAGCAGGTGGGAAATCCATTGAATCATCAAGGATGAATAGGGGCATGTTGTTTTTGACGAAAAAGGCCCCTGCCATTTGGGTTAAAGAGCAGGGGCCTTAAAGACAGGTTTACTCTCCAGGGCTATAAGCCTGTAGGAAATTTGGGCAGGTCCTTCAAGGCCTCCTCTATCTTATCTTCTGGATATTCATAATCTTGTAGTTTGCCTTCAAGATAATCGTCATAGGCGGCAAGGTCAAAATGTCCGTGGCCGCTGAAACAGCAAACAATGGCCTTTTCCTCACCTGTTTCTTTGCACTTGAGTGCCTCATCTACGAATCCCCTTATGGCATGTGAGGTTTCAGGGGCAGGAATCACCCCTTCCGTCCTGGCAAAAAGCACTGCAGCTTCAAAGACTGGATTCTGGGTATAGGCCCTTGGGGAAACCACACCATTTTTCACCAGATTGCAGAGGATCGGGGCATCTCCATGGTACCTGAGGCCGCCAGCATGTATGCCAGGGGGTTCAAATGTGTGACCCAGCGTGTACATGAGCATGAGAGGAGTCATGCCTGCGGTATCACCATAGTCGTATTCATAAAGCCCCTTGGTAAGAGTGGGGCAGGATTTCGGTTCTATGGCTATGATGTCAAGGTCTTGGCCGCTGGTCTTGTCTTTGACAAATGGCAGGATCATGCCTCCAAAGTTTGATCCGCCGCCAACGCAACCGACTATAATGTCCGCCTTGTCTTCAGCCAGCTCCAGCTGTTTTTTGGTCTCAAGGCCAATGACCGTCTGGTGTAGGAGCACATGATTCAAAACACTTCCAAGGGCGTAATTGGTGTCATCGTGAGTCGCAGCATCTTCCACTGCCTCTGAAATGGCTATTCCCAGGCTGCCCATTGAATCAGGGTTTTTCTCCAAAATGGCCCTGCCTGCATTGGTTCTGTCGGTGGGTGAAGGATAGACTTCCCCATCCCAGATGTGCATGAGCACTCGGCGATAGGGTTTTTGTTCGTAACTAATCTTCACCATATACACAGTGCAGTGCATGTCAAAAAGTTTGCAGGCAAAGGATAGAGCACTTCCCCATTGGCCAGCTCCTGTCTCTGTGGCAAGGTTGTTGATGCCAGCCTTTTTGTTGTAGTAGGCCTGGGCAACAGCGGTATTCGGCTTGTGGCTTCCAGGAGGGCTTACCCCTTCGTTCTTGTAGTAAAGCCTGGCTGGGGTCCCAAGGGCCTTTTCTAGACGCCTTGCCCTAATAAGCGGAGAAGGGCGCCATATCTTGTATATCTCCCTGACTTCAGAGGGTATCTCTATCCAGCTTTCCTGGCTCACCTCCTGCATTATAAGGGAGTCTGGAAAGATGGGCTTCAGGTCGTCGGGTGTAACAGGTTTGCCAGTAGAAGGATTCAGAGGTGGAGCGAGGGGTTCTGGCAGATCTGGAAGTACATTGTACCAAGCCTCTGGCAACTCTTTTTCATCCAGGATGATCTTGTAGCTGTCTGTCATTAGAAATTCTCCTAAAATATATATATTAGTTTAAACCACACGTTCTGAAGTTCCGGCCTGTTCTTGACTGCGAATTCGTGCTGGTACCTCAGGGTGGTCATGAAATTTTGATGTTTATATAGGATACCTGGGCCAAGGGCAACGGCGCGGCCCTTGTCGTCCTCGATATCCTTCAGTACCGGCCTTAAGGGAGCAGGCGCTTTGTTTATGTCGTCATAGTCGTCACTGGTGGTTTGCTGGTAAAAGTAACCATTGATTCCGATTCTAAGCCCTGGAGCTATCCCCCATGACGCATTGAAATCGAAGTGGAATTCCTGGCCTGGGTCCCTATCCACCTGGTATGGGGGGCCAGGCTCGTAGTCGTTCTGGTGGGTGTTGAAATCGTACATGAATTTTACCGATAGCTCTAGAGGGGGTATAGGAAGGTAGGTTACTGCAAGTACTGGTTCAAATGTCCAGAAATTTCTGCCAACAGATGCAAAGTTTTTCTTGTCGTCATTATATAACGGGATATATATGTCTGCTGCCGACATGGCCACATGAAGTTTGCCTTGCTTTAAGTGCCAGCCTATCAACAGAGGGGAATAGATGATGTAAAGGGCGTTGAAATCATGGTAGTGGGTCTTGAGTTTTGAACCCACAGGCGAATTGAAGTCCATGTCTTTGTTTATGGCTCCAAAAAACATATGTTGGCCATAGTTGCCGCCAAAGAGCTTGTAATTGGATATCCAGATGAGCCTGATGATGTCTCCGCCTACGTCGGCGCTGTCCAAGACATGGTTGTCGTCTCCATCGTCATCCCGAAATTTGGAGGCATGGCCATAATAGGCATAGTTGATCAAGGTAAGCCCTGGTGGTGGCATAGCGCCCACCATGAAGGCCTCTGCGCCATTTGGATAAGCCTGGCCGCCACCTGCTAAGGCTTGTTGGCATGGCAATGTCAAAAACAAGGTCAGGATAATAACAAAAACAGGTATAAAATGGTAATTTTTCATAATTCTTCTCCCCATTTCCCAATTTTCCCGAAGGCCTGAATCTTCTTACACCAGAATGAATCATGGTTCAATAGTGTAGATTTTAACTCAGGCTGAGGCCCGGGTCGCTGGCAGCTCCGAGTCAAGAGGCAACAAAGGTCTTTTTGTATGGCAGAAGGCCAGTATGATGGACCTTGATTGACATGGACATGGGGGATAATTATTTTTTTAGCACTCATGCTTGAAAAGTGCTAAATTGCAAAATTTTATAGTTAGCTTTTTGAGGCTTAGTGAGCCAACATAAGTATGGACAGACCAGAGGCTACCATCACAATTTCTGAAAGAAAAAAAGAGATCCTCAAGGAGGTAGTAAACTCCTATATCGAGACAGCAGAGCCTGTAGGTTCCAGGATAATTGCCAAGAGATCCAGCCTCGGGCTGAGTTCAGCCACTATTCGTAACTGCATGGCTGACTTGGAGGATGCAGGGCTTTTATACCAGCCACATACCTCAGCAGGCCGTCTGCCAACCCAGGAAGGGCTCAAGTTTTTTGTCCAATATATAATGGATAAGGAGCCTCTTTCATGGGGTGAACAGGTGGCCATCGAAAAGGAAATGCTTCAGGAGGTGGATGGTTTTGGAGAAATTCTTAGGAAGACCGCTCAACTCCTGGCATCTCTTACAGGCCATGCCGCAATAGTGAGTGCGCCAGCCGAACTTGAGGAACAGCTCGATTTCATAGAGTTTGTTAGGATCAAGCCGCACCTGATACTTGTGGTGATGGTTTCTGCCAGCGGAACGGTCCGCAATCAACTCATCAGGACCGGCAGGGATATTAACCAGATGACCCTGGAAAGGTTCAACCGCAGGATTAACGAACTCCTTGAAGAGGCATCCCTGGCAGAGATCAGGAATATCATCATCGAATCCATGGCCGAGGACAGGAGAATCTTTGAAAACATTCTGTCCCAGCTTGTGCCAGAGGATAATCAGAGGCGGCTCAGTGGGAAGCTCTACATAGATGGCAAGCTGAACCTGCTTGATGAGCCGGAATTCTCACATATCCCAAAACTCAAGAGTCTTCTTGAGGCCCTTGAGGAGAAACATCTTTTACTGAGGCTTCTTGACAAATGTCTTGCTGGTGACGAGCTGCAGATCCTTATTGGTACCGAGGTGGCCAGCAACATGAACGAATGCGGCATGGTGGTGGCACCGTATGAAAGCAATGAGCATCCTGTAGGAAGTTTGGGGGTTTTAGGGCCCATGAGGATGAACTATCCGCGTGTGGTTTCCCTGGTGGAATACATTGCGGCCATACTCAGTTCAAGATGTAAGGAGATGTGAGGTTATGAGCATGGATGATAGGCAAATGAATAATGAGGAAGAAAAGGAAAGAGAAATCATAGAAGGAGCAGAGGAAAAAGAAGATATGGAAAAGAGCGGGGAAAGCGCCCAGCAGGCACCAGATGTGGCGTCTTTGGAACAAAAACTGCAAGAGAAAGAAGAGGAACTCAAAAGGTGTGAAGACAAGGTCCTGAGGCTTGCTGCAGAACTTGAAAATTTCAAGAAGAGGGTGGAGCGTGAAAAGCTCGAGCACATGAAGTATGCCCTCGAGGAATTTGCCAAAGAGCTGCTTCCCTTCCTCGACAACCTGGAAAGGGCAGTTGCCTCTGCTAAGGAGACAAAGGATTTGGAAAAACTGGTGGAAGGGATAGACTTGACCCTTTCCGGTTATTTCAAGACACTTGAAAAGTTTGGCCTCAAGGCCTTTGCAGCTGAAGGCCACCGGTTTGACCCCAACTATCATGAGGCCCTTGGCGTGGAAGAAGCCGAGGATGTGGAGGACAATATGGTCCTTAAAGAGCTTTTAAAGGGCTATACACTCCATGAACGAGTATTGAGGCCGGCTCTTGTGGTAGTTTCGAAAAAAAATAAAAAAGATAGTGGACAAACTCAATGAAATGCTTAGTTTTTTTGACAAAGTCATGTAGCTGAAGCGAGAATATCAGACATCCAAGGAGGATTATATAACAATGGGAAAGGTTATTGGAATTGACCTGGGTACAACAAATTCGTGCGTAGCCATTATGGAGGGTGGGGAACCAAAGGTTCTCACTAATGCAGAGGGAGGAAGGACTACCCCTTCAGTGGTCGCATTTACCGAAAAGGGTGAAAGGCTAGTTGGTATGCTTGCCAAGAGGCAGGCTGTCACCAACCCTGAAAATACACTTTTTGCTATTAAACGTCTTATTGGCCGAAAGTATACCGACCCTGAGGTCCAGAAGAGTAAGGAGATAATGCCTTACAAAATCGTAGAAGGTCCAAACGGTGACGCATATGTGGAGGTCATGGGTAAACAGTACAGTCCTGCTGAGATCTCCGCCATGATACTTGGCAAGATGAAACAGACTGCCGAGGAGTATCTTGGTGAAGAAGTGAAGGAGGCTGTAATAACTGTTCCTGCCTATTTCAACGACAGTCAGCGTCAGGCCACCAAGGACGCAGGAAGGATCGCAGGCCTTGATGTCCTGAGGATAATCAATGAGCCTACTGCGGCAGCCCTGGCATACGGTCTGGACAAAAAGAAAGAAGAGAAGATTGCAGTTTTCGACCTGGGAGGTGGAACCTTTGATATCTCTATACTTGAGATAGGCGAGGGTGTTTTCGAAGTGAAATCCACCAACGGGGACACGTTTCTCGGTGGCGAGGACTTTGACCTGAGAATAGTGGATTGGCTTGCTGATGAATTCAAAAAGGAAAATGGTATAGATCTTCGCGAAGACAGGATGGCTCTTCAGAGATTGAAAGAAGCAGCCGAGAAGGCCAAATGCGAACTTTCCACGACTGCGGAGACAGAGATAAATCTGCCCTTCATCACGGCAGATGCCAGCGGGCCAAAACACCTGGTAGTCAAACTTACAAGGGCCAAGTTTGAGGCCATGGTAGCTGACCTCATCGACAGGCTCGTGCCGCCGTGTGAAACCGCCCTAAAGGATGCAGGGCTTACCAAGGCAGATATCAATGAGGTGATCCTCGTTGGTGGTATGACCCGTATGCCCAGGGTTCAGGAAAAGGTTAAGGAGATATTCGGAAAAGAACCCCATAAGGGCGTCAACCCTGATGAGGTGGTTGCAATCGGTGCTGCCATTCAAGGCGCAGTCTTGAAGGGAGAAGTGAAAGACGTGCTTTTGTTGGATGTCACACCTCTGTCCCTGGGTATTGAGACAATGGGTGGGGTGATGACTAAGCTCATCGAGAAAAATACAACCATCCCTGCAAGAAAGAGCCAGATATTCACCACTGCAGCTGACAATCAGAATGCCGTCACTATTCATGTATTGCAGGGTGAAAGGGAAATGGCTGCCGACAACAAGACCATTGGCCGTTTCGAACTCGTTGGCATTCCGCCAGCACCAAGGGGAGTGCCACAGATTGAGGTTACCTTTGACATAGACGCCAATGGGATACTGAACGTGTCTGCCAAGGATCTGGCCACTGGAAAAGAACAGTCCATTAGAATACAGGCCTCGAGTGGTCTTTCTGAAGAAGAGATCAAGAGGATGGAGGAAGAGGCTAAGCTCCACGCAGAGGAAGACCGCAGAAAGAAGGAATTGGTAGAGGCGAGAAACCAGGCTGACAGCCTTATATACACTACAGAAAAGAGCCTCAAGGAACTCGGTGACAAGGTGGATGCTGCCACCAAGGATCTCATCAACCAGAAAATTGAAGCCCTCAAGAAGGTGATGGAGGGCGAGGATGCCGAGGCCATCAAAAAGGCGCAAGACGAACTCATGCAGGCATCCCACAAACTGGCTGAGATGATGTATCAACAGACACAGGCTGGGGCAGGAGCTGCAGGAGCTGCCGCAGGAGGCGGTGCAGCTGGAGGCCAGGCAGGTGGAGCCAGCTCAGGCCAAGGCGGCGGAGAAGATGACGTAGTGGATGCCGATTTCGAAGAGGTAAAGTAAGGAAAGCCCAATAGGCTGAGGATATGCCAAGACAAGGCCGGGACGGAGTAAAGACCATCCCGGCCTTTTTATTTTTTGAGGTGATTTCATCATGCGTAAAACCGCCAAACCATGCCGTTCCTGCGGTATCTTACTCCATATTTCATCACTTCCAGGGCCCTATGGCATAGGCCAGCTTGGAAGTTTTGCCTATTCTTTTCTGGATTTTCTTGAAGATTCTGGTCAACAGGTGTGGCAGTTTCTTCCCTTGGGGCCTGTAGATGCCACTACCAGCTATTCCCCCTATATGAGCAGTTCAGCCTTTGCAGGAAATCCCTTGTTCATTTCCCCAGAAGTACTGGCAGAGGAAGGATGGCTCTCGCGGGGTGAATGCACCGATATTCCAAACCTATCCCAGTATCTGGTGGAATGGGAAAAGGTGGTGCCCCTTATGGATGGGCTTCTCAAAAAGGCATTTCAACGGTTTTCATCAGGATCATCCAAGGAGGAGTTTCAAGCCTTTTGTCATGAGCAGGCCCACTGGCTTCAGGATTATTGTCTATTTGTGACCTTGAAGGAGCAGTTTGGTCCAAAGGCATGGTACGAATGGCCTGATGAGATAGCAAGAAGGAAAAGGGATGCCTTGCAAAGGGCGGAAAAGAGCCTTTGGACGAGGATCAGATATCACAAGTTTGTACAGTGGCAATTCTTCAAGCAATGGCAAGCCCTTAGAAATGCAGCAAAACATAAGGGGATAAAACTTTTTGGGGATATGCCCATATATGTTGCCCCAGACAGTGCAGATGTGTGGGCAAATCAGGAGTGCTTCGAGCTTGATCCAGTATCTTTAAAACCCACGTATATAGCTGGTGTTCCTCCAGATTATTTCAGTAAGACCGGCCAGAGATGGGGCAATCCCATTTACAAGTGGAAGATAGGACGTGAGCCCAATGAAGCCCTTTACAGGTGGTGGGAAAGGAGATTGAGGTTTACGGCAAATTTTATGGACATGGTGCGGATCGATCATTTCAGAGGGCTCCAGGCCTTTTGGAAGATACCAGCCACTGAGAAGACGGCTGTAAATGGAAAGTGGGTGAGAGGCCCAGGAAGATACTTTTTTGAGCGGCTGTCAGATGCTATGAAGGGGCTCGAAATCGTGGCAGAGGACCTTGGAACCATAACAAGGCCGGTGATAAGGCTCAGGGACGAACTGGGACTTCCAGGAATGAAGGTCCTGATATTTGCATTTGATTCAGATGAGCACAATCTTTATCTTCCCCACAATTTCGAACATACGAATTTTGTGGCCTATACTGGCACCCACGATAACAATACCGTAGTGGGTTGGTATCTCGACCCAGCCATTGGGGAATACGCTAAGGCAAGGGCTAGGAGGTATGCCAATAGTGATGGCAATCGTATTCACTGGGATTTCATACGCATGGCCTATTCATCCGTGGCAAGGCTGGCCATTGTCCCCATGCAAGATGTTCTTGGATTTGGTGGAGATTGCCGAATGAATCTGCCAGCCTCCACCAAGGGCAATTGGAGGTGGCGGTTGGCTGAAAGATTTCTCACGAGCCAAGTGGCCGAAGAGCTTCATTCAGAGGCCAAATTCTATGCAAGGCTTGCGGATAAAATACCTTCCAAGAAGGCTTGAAGAAGATGGGGTTTCCCTTGTCATTCCTGGCCCTTTTGGCATCTTGAAGCTTTGTCAAATGATGAGGGATATGGATGGTGAGCTAAGGCAAAGGCTTGGCCTTAACAGGTCCTTTGGGATATTATGGGCCTTTTTTATGGTTTCTAAGATCTTCAAATGGGTGTATCTCATTAAAAAAGAAGAAAAAGCTGTTGGCATGCTCGGAGCTTATCAGTGGGAACCAGGAATCTCCAGTGTGCTCTCCATGGTCATATGGCATAACACTGAAAGGGGACAGGGAACAGGTTCCAAGGCCTTGAAGCTAGCCCTGAAGGAATTTTCCAAAAGGGGACTTTGCAAAGAATTCTTTGTGGAGGTAAGCAGGGACAATCTGCGAGGCATGCGCTTTTGGAAAAGGCAAGGCTTTAGAGAAATAGGATGTAATAAAAATCAAACGGTGATACTGGGGCTTGCAACCAGATAGAAACCAATAGCCTTATGAATGCAGATACTGAGCTTATTCCAAGTGAGATCCTGTTAAATGTGTTGGAATTTGTGAAGCAGAGGCAGAAATCTACCGGCGGCTTTGCTGCAACTCCAAAACTTCCGGCAACTGTGGAAGATACATACCATAGTCTCAGGATCATCTCCTCTATATCACCCAAAATCCAGCCTCAATATACCCAGGAAGTGGCAAGCTGGACAAAGCTCACCACCTTTTTGGCAAGATTCATGGAAGGCGATATAGAACTAGGCCCAAGGGGTATTTATCAGCTACTCTGGTGCATGAAGTTTTGCAAAACACTCCCTGAAAGTGAACGGGTCTACACCATATTGAAGGGCAACCTTCCAAGAAATCTCCATAGAGAACACCTCTTTTTCGCATTGAGGATTATAAAAGACGTGCTGGAGGTGGACGGAAGATCCAGGCTAATGGGCACATTGGTTGAAACAAGGATTCAGGGCCTTTTTTCAGGGATATTGAAAAGGCGTTTCATGGATTTGATAATAGATCAGGGTCTCGAGTGGCACATGATTTCAAAAGAAAAGGCAGCTGGCTGGTTTTCCGCCTGTCAGAATCCAGATGGAGGTTTCGGCTTTATGCCAGGAACCACTTCTTATATAGAAAATTGCCATTACGGACTTTCCGCATTGACGCTCCTTGGTTCTTGGCCGGCTGATGGGAAGGCCTGCTGGAATTTCATCATGGGATGCAGGACAAAGTCTGGCGGATTTTCAAGAAACAGCAATGCTGCGCCATTTCTTGACGCAACCTGGCATGCGGTAAAGAGTCTTCTTATCCTCA
>CAZOMT010000028.1:0-8979 GCA_964581255.1 uncultured Thermodesulfatator sp. | reverse complement strand
TTTAGTTTGTTTTATATTTTCTCTTCTTTCAATTAATGTCATTTTTGTTGCCCCTTTTAAGAAATTATGACCTTACTTTTTTTGGGAAGTTCCTCGTTGAGGAACCATTTAATTTTTGTAGGCGCTCAGGATTTATTCTCTTGCGCTGCATTTTTGAGGGAGGAGATATTTGTTGAGGATTGAGGTAACTAATGTACTGCTGCTGTCTGGGAAAGCTCTGTCACACGGCCCTGGGTGTCATAGGTAAGCCTCAGCTCGTATGTCCCGCCGCAGCTGATCTCAGAAAGCCGGCCCTGTGAGTCGTAGTCGTATTTCAGCACTGCATCATTGGGACAACGGATCTGTTTTATCCTGCCCTTGTTTGGCCCCTGCCGGTAGTAGCTGATGTCAAGCTCACCGCCGTCAAACTGCTTGACTGTGGTTGGTCTGCCGTTTTCATACAGTATGGTTGCCTTGTACTGCCCTCTGGATATGTCGATTTTTCTTATCTGGCCTGTGTCGGGGTCATAACTGTTGTCCTGGCGATAGCCCCAGGATGTCTGTATGGTAAGAGGCCTGCCGTTATCGTCCCGTTTTACCTTGATGCCGCCAAGCTTTGATACCACTACTGAGGCCTCTCCAGTCTTGTCGTAGCCGATTTTGGTGTCAGAGCCAGTGTAGTCGGTGATCCTTTTGGGGCGTCCAAGTTCATCGTACCCAATGTGAAGCCACTGCTTGAACCTTGAACCTTTTACCGGAGGTGTTACAAGGAGCCCTGTAAGCACACTGTCATTACTGTATTCGGGATGAAAGGCCGTTGTCTCCCAGGTAGCCGATGTGACAAGACCTGAGGGATGCCACTTTTGCTGGAAGATTTCCTTTTTAAAGTGTAAAAGCCTGGTAAGCCTGCCTGCTGAATCGTATTCTATGGAAAAGTTCTCACCCTGTGGCAGGTATTTCGTGATCCGTCTTCCTTCAGGCGAGGAGTCCACTTGATACCACTCCCCTGTGGGCCTGAAGATCTCAGCCCGCATCTTATCCTTGTCCCCGTACTTCCACTGCACCAGCGTTCCGTCCTGAAGCACCATCTTTATGGGTCGCATGGCCCTATCATATTCGGCACAGGTTGAGCCCCCCTTTGATGAGGCAGTAACCTTGAAGCCTTCTGCGTCCTGGCTTACTGTATAGGTCCTTTTTGTCCCATTAGCCAGCTTTTCCCACAAAAGCCTGCCACGATTACTGTATTCAAACTGCCGCACCTTTTTCTTGTCTATAAAAATAGCCGTAACCAGACTGTCCTTGTAACTGTACTCAACAAGTCCGTCTTGTCTTTTTGCCTGCAAGAGTAGCCCGTCTTTACTATATCTATATTCCACCTCGGCATTGTTGCTGCCCCTGGCAGCGACAATACGGCCACACCTGTCATACTCTACCTGGATGTCTGCCCGTAGTTTGTCACCGTACCAGCCCTCGATCCTGCGGATACGTCCGCCCTTGTCCCTCCGGTAGATCTCTGTGAAGGGCCCTTTTACCCGGGCCACCAGACTGCCTGATTCATCAAAGTGCCACTGCCTGCCATCCCGGAACATGACAACATCAGTCGGAACGCCAATCTTCTCATCCTCCATTCTTCCAAGGCCCAAAAACGGCCCTTGTGATTCCGGGACCAGGAGCCAGCCATTTACCTCCTGTATGAACCCTTCCCTGCCAAAGGTGCAGGAAAGAGAGTGAAACGGGCTTGTCAACCTATAGATGATCCTGAATTCTTTCCTGTCACGGCCAACAGGCATACGCTCTTTACTGAGCCTTGGAAGGTCCAGGGACCATCCTTTTCCAAAACCTTCTACTGGCTGGAAGAAGGAATTAAAACGCCTGGTAAGGCGGATCTCTGTTCCCCTCTGGACAGGAACCACCAAGTCTATCTCTGTAAGCCTTGCTGCCCCAAGCACCCTGGTGTTGTCCCCTGGAAGGGCCACTGCCTTTATCTCCTTGCCCTTTTCCTTGATAGTTACAGGGGATGCCATTGGTGAAGACAGAATCTTTTTGTGGATACTGGGAGCGAGTTCTTCGGCCTCTTTTGCCCCCTTGGCTACGTGTATTTCCTTTTCAGGGATCACGAGGTCCACTCCGCCATATATGCGCTTTGTTCTGGTGGTTCTGAGCTCCTTGATCGAAGTGCCATCACTCACCAACTTTGTATCCGTCTTGCTTGCCTCCACGACAATGGCAGGGGTAATCCCTGGTACATTAAAGGACCTTACATGATAATCCCGCATCCATGCTGGAAGGGGCACCCCCTGATCACGGAGACGCTCGGCAATGGCGGTTATAAGAGCAATGCGGCGAAGCTCTGAAAAGACCGGAACAGGCCCTTTTATGCCAGAGCCCTTTGGGGGTGATACCATGGCCTCTTTGGCGATCTGATTGTAGGCCTTAGTGAACCATGTGGAAAAGGCCTTTGCCTGGGGTGAAGGCTCCTTACCTTTTGCTGGCACAAGTTTCCCGTCCTGCATTACCATTCTTTGGCTATTCACCTTGAGCGGTACATCCATGAGGGAAATGTCTTCACCCACATTTTGCCTTACGTCTACCCTGTCCGGTACGATCCAGAACCGCTCCCACACGGTCTGCCTGCTCTCTTCATCCAGGCTGGAAAAACCCAGGTCCAGAAGGTCCTTATAACCCTTTATCCTTGAATCCACGGGCCTTCTTGAGACATTGTCATAGCCAAGGCTGTAGGCCTTCATCAGCCTGTCTGTTTCAAAAAGGACCCAGCCCACATAGCTTTTCTCTGTTCCCTCGTCGTGTCTTACCTTCATGTAGGGGCCGGTTGGGTCTTCGGGGTCTGGATCAATGGAAACGAATGGTCCTCCGTGTTCGTAAACGCTTCTGAACACGATCACCACGTCATCAAGGCGAAGGGGCGGCAGATTCATATCGCCCTGTTTTTCGGACAGAAGAATCAGCCGGCCGTTTTCCCTGTCAATAGCAATACCCTTTATACGCCCAAGGTGCTTTAGTGCGTCACCTGCACCGCGAAGGTAAACGCCGCCCACGTTGGAAGGAACAAGCGCTGGGGGTGGTGGGGGAGGGGGCGGGGGAGGAAAGAAACTGTCATGATAACATCTGGTGTCGCCCAACATCTTACTGGGTCTTTGTGGGGGTCTTTTCCTTGGCTCGGTCATCTCCTGGGAAACACTAGACATAGAGGGTGCGAAGACAGATCGTGTGCTGGAATCAAATCCTTTGTGGCCAAGTCTGGCATACCATTTGGCTGGATTATACACCCCTGTCTTGTTGTACTCCTCTACTGCCTTTGAGACTGCTGCGCCATTGTAGTAAACATGGTAGTTGGACCTGCTGTACGACCTTTTGGTATATACCTTTCCATCATTTGTTTCCCTCACGCTACTGGAGAAACTGCCTGACATCCGTGCCCCTGTGGGGAGCCATACGTGGTTAAAACCCCACCTTGCGTACATGTTTGTGACAGTAGTCCCATTTGGTATCTCAAAGCGGTTCCAGCCGCCATTTGCTACAAAATTATTGTGGCCCTTCATGGAAAACCATCCACGGTTTCTATAGGCAGTCCCGGTGCTTCTGGCACGAACCTGCTGTGACACACCAAGAGGGAACCGTACAAGGCTTTCGTTTGCCCTCTGGGTCAAGACTGCACTGGCATCCTGATACATCGAGCTGTAAAGCTCCTTTGCCTCCAATAAAGTGCTGGCGGCAAATCCCCCCAGAGTTTCTCTGCTAAACTGGTTTAGGAGCCTCAGTCCGACTTCAAAAAAATCAACAAAGCCTTTGGCTTGCATTGCCTGCTTTCCAGTTTTCAACGCGGTTTCTGCCTCATCCTTGATATATAACAACGTGTCTACTACTTCCGATTGCTTCCGTACCATGTCTATGACCTTTTCCACGGCCTTCCCCTTCGCCTTGCTCAGGAGGAGCTGAGGATCAAAGTACTTATCCAGTGAGGGAGCATCAGGATATGACTCCTGTCTGTGCTGAACCACAATGGATTCCCATGTGGACGGATCATCCGGTTCTGGCGCACACCCTGTGAGATCCATGAAATTCACTGGGTCGCTGCCGCAATATGCATAGCTGGAAAGATCCTTCTGGGTGCCAGTGGGCACGCGAAATTGTGGGTCCATTTGCAAAAACCTGCCAAGCTCAGGGTCATAGGCCCTTGTGCGTGTAAGGTAAAGTGATGCGAAGGGGTCATAGAAGAGGCCGGCAAACCCTGGCTGCAGAGAACTTCTCTTTAATTGCTGCCGGGGTGAACCAAAGGGGCTGTAGTTGAAACTTTCAATAATATGGCCGCTTGCGTCAGTTACAAGGCGAACAGAGCCAAGCCGATCATGCAGGAAGAACCTTACATTGCTGCCTGAGATGGCTATAAGTGGGATCCTTCCTTCCCATACATAAAACGTACTGTTTTCCTGTGAGTCTGTTTCCAAAAATGGCCGCCAGATGTCAGAGAGAGGATCAGGTACATAACGGGTCTTTTTGCCATCAAACATCCTCTCAATAAGGCGGCCTGTGCCGTCATACCTGTACTTGACTCCTGAGCCGTTCTTTGAAAAAACTGCCTTTAAAAGATTTTGGGTATTGAAATCGAAAACCTTATCGCCCCGCCCACTGCCGCTGCCGTATGTCATGAGATTTCCGGCTGGATCATGCGTGCAAGGACTGCCATTGTGACGGATCATCTGGCCTGCCCAGTTGTATTCAAAAGACCCAATCTTCTTGCCGTTTATGGCCTTTACAAGGCGATTTCCGAACTCGTCATACTGGTACCGGATATTCAGACCTGAGGAATCTGCCACCGAGATCAGCCGCTGAAGCTTGTCGTATCCATACTTAACAATCCTGCTACCATATTGTGTAAATTCCTCGGCTGTATCAACAAGTCCATCTGGCCTGTATGAATAGATGAATCTGGCTAGAACCTTGTTGTCCCCTGACACATGAGTTATTGATCTAAGGGTTCCATCTATCTGGTACTCATAAATGGTTCGTATTCTGTTGGGCAGGGTACGGATAACTTTGCCCTGGCCTGTCCAGTACTCATAGGTGATATCTCCACATGGAGTCTTAATCTGAGAGAGCCTTCCAAGAAAATCATAGAAGTAGCTTATAGTCATACCTTTTCCAAGGCTCACGGACTTTAGCCTATCCAGGGTGTCGTATGAAAAGGAGATCTGCGGCCAACCATCTCTTAAGACATCTACCAGGTTGCCGCCTTCATCGTACCTGTAGCGTACGGTCCCTGATGGATCCGCCATCTTGACAAGGCGTCCAGACCGATCAAATTCATATATAATGCAGGTATCATCAGGAAGCCTCTTTGTGAGTTTTTTAATGGCATTCGTGGTCTTGTCAAACTCATAAGAGATCCTGGTTACCCTTCCAGCCGGGTCCACGATCTTTGTGACATATCCCTCGTCGCTGTAGGCAAATCGCCACTTGAACCCACTTGAATGGTGCCTGTCAGTACCTGCGTGTGCTTGTGGCTGTGAAACCATTGAAACAAGAATCCCCATCAGGAAGATCATCAGAAATTTCATGATGCGCCCCTTGTTAAATGATTACATGCTGGATTGCGGATAACGCAAACACTTAGTTTATAATTTTAGAGGCGTTCAGGATTCACTTTCTCGCATATGAAAATGGATTATTTATAGTTATGGGTGATAGATCATAACTTAAGGATCATGGTAACGGAATTTAACATAGTAACTTTTTTTGGGTGCAGATAGTTTGCCGTGGAAGATGTTCATGGGGCATGGGGAATGGATCATCGTGATTTTTTTCAGTTGCTGGAGCGAGAAATGGCTTGGAAAACTTTATAGTTAAAAAAGGGCTTATGGAAAAAGCAAAGGATGACAAATTTACGGTTTATATTGATAAATAGATAATTGCGGAGGATAGGCAATGGGTATCTGGCAAAAAAATTCTGGGAAGGATAGGCAAGCAGAGGGATCTGGCAATAACATTGAAAAAATAAAAGATAACAACTATAAAGAGTCACCTGCATCTGGTGGGCAACTCGCAGATCTACTTGATCGTATTATGAGTAGTGATGAAAGTGTCCGTTACACGGTTACAATGGCACTTTCTCAATATCCAGAGCAAACGGCGGTGGATGCCCTATTAACTGCCCTAAAGGATAAATCGGCTAGGGTTAGGGCATGTGCAGCTGAATCGCTCCGCTTTATAGCCGCGACCGGTTTTGAAGTAAACCCTGTTCCTATTTTGGATGCGCTCATGGCTGAACCGTTAGATTCAGATGTACACTATTTCATAGAAGCGTTAAGAGAAATCTCAGGAGGTTTGATCGCTGAACGGGCAATGGAGATACGACGGGAAGCTGTAATGAAGGCAATGGGTGGTCCTATTGCAGAAAAACTTCAACAAATGCGAAGACTGGCATGGAAACTCCATAGCGATGGAGAAGAATTCGAGTCGGCGTTTACGAGTCTTTTCTCAGATCTACAGGATGAAAATCCAGAAATTCGTGCAGAGGCTTCCAGGCTTCTTGCGGAGAAGCCAAAGGCTATTAAGAAGCTCATCTCGATTTATCAGCAGAATTCCCAGAAATATCCACGAAAGAGCGTTTTGGCTGGTCGTGTGTTGGGTCGGATGATTGACGCTGGAGAACAGAAAATAGTGTACGGACGGACATCTGTGGATTGGTTTGGACTCAATATCACATTTACGCCCTGTGTCTGTGCGCATTGCGACAATCTAAATGTGGGAATCCCAATTCCTGAAGGCGGGTTGAAGATTCCTTTTTATAGCCAGAAGGACGACCAAAATTGTGCTTATTCGTTGCCCGTTATTTGTGATCATTGCGGAAAAGAATTTTTTGTTGTATGGGATAGCGATCCAAGATAGAAACTTAGAGGCACTTACCCAGTAAAGTTGTAGTTATTTTACCGTGAAAATAGCTCTTAGCTCATAGGTTATAGCTCTAAGAAATCACCTTTTCCCTTAAATTATAAGCTATGACTTATAAGCCAACTTTCATGCTCAGGGGTGCAAAGCACTACTTAGCATGAAAGTTTGGGAAAGTGGTTGAATTGCTCATATCATAATAAAGGAGGGAGGTATGAATTTTATTGATTCTTTGCTTGACAAAGTATGCAAGATAGTTCGGGACGATCCAGACGTCAATGCAGTAATACAGAAATTGGTATCTCACGATAATACCACCTTCGGTGAAGGCTTAGCTGAGGTCCTTGCTATCCCTGAGAGTAATCCGCTTCAGCTTTATATTCTAAGAGAAGCAATCCGGTTCCGGAGCGGCAAAAGAGAGGTGCAATTCTATGAGACTTTTGTTGGAGGGCTTACAGTACGGAATGGAGAAGAGGTACTGACAGCACGAGATCGAATCCTATGCCTTGCAAAGGAGAAAGCATTACTATCAGATCCCAAAGTATCAGGCAATCTCATAGCGGCATTTACCTTGATTGGAGGTTTTGAAGGTGTTGTGGAGCTTCTTCATGAAATACGCGAGGTAGCAGGGTTAGATCAATTCCATGCGTTCCAGCTTCTCTACAATCAAAACCGCTCTGCGGTGTGCCTGAAAACATCACACGGGATAAGGGACTGACACAGACTGGAATTGGATTGGAAGCCAAGTAATAATACCAAAATAGTCAAGTTAAATTTTGGATTTTAGCAATATACTCCCGAACTAAGTTGGCAATCTCACCATTTTTATCTTTAGAGAGAAATTTTTCGAACTCAATTCTTGCTTCATTATAGAGGTTCCGTTCCATATACATCTGTCCTAAAAAGGCATGGTATATTGGCGGCGGATTTTTTAAAATGTTACAGATTTCTTTAAATTCTTCAATAACATATTGATATAAGCTTCTACTGCGACTTTTTGCGACGAGTGTCAAGAAAAGATTGAACATAATTTTTTCTATTGTATCTCTTCTCACTTTTTTTGGTAAAAAGCTCTCTGCCAACTTGAGAGCAATTCTATATTCCTTTAAAGCCTCATCAAATTTTCCGATCTGAGCGTAAGTATTGGCAAGGAAATGGTGTGCATCCACATAATTGGGCTCAATCGCTATGGCAGCTTGATATTTTTGGGCAGCATCTTGATGTCGTCCTTCGCTTTCAAAGCGAATACCTTGATCTACAAATCTTTTTGCTTGGTCATCAATGAACTGCAATCCTGTTAGTTCTCCTAAATCATCCCATATTGAAAATTTGTTCAAAAGATTATTTCGTATCGCAATTGTATTTGGGTGATCATGCCCCAGGGTTTTTTCATTAATCTCCAGGGCCTTTCTAAGAAGTATTTCAGCTTCGTAATGTTCACCTTTCTCATAAAGTAAAATTGCCAAGTTATTCATGCTCTCAACCGTACTGGGGTGATCCATCCCAAGAACCTTTTTTCTAATCTCCAGAGTTTTCCTAAGAAGCGGTTCAGCCTCTTCGTTTTTTCCCTTCCTGCGCAGTATTAACGCCAAGTTATTTATGTTATCTGCCGTATTAGGATGATAAGATCCTAGGGTTTTTTCATTAATCTCCAGGGCTTTTCTAAATAGTGTTTCCGCTTGGTCGGGTTCCCCCTTTTTATAGAGTGAGATTGCCAAGCAGTTCAAAGTCTGCGCCGTAAGTGGATGATAAGGCCCGAGATTCCTTTCAATAATTTCCAATGTTTTTCTAAGGAGTGGTTCAGCCTTTTCATATTCTCCTTTTTTATCAAGCAATAGTGCCAGATTGTACAGGCTCATGGCTGTACTTGGGTTATCAGGTCCGAGGACTTTTTCATAAATCTCCAGCGCCCTTCTAAATAGCTTCTCAGCTTCTTCGTATTTCGCATTCAGGTTTAGGAAATAGGCAATATGATGAAGTTTCCCAGCCAGGTCTTCTTCTGACACAGCAGTTTTTTCATATTGCCTGACAGTGCCGGAATACTCCTTCACCATGTCATACCGGTCACCGATACTAAGCCAATAGCCTGTTAGC
>CAZOMT010000027.1:0-7083 GCA_964581255.1 uncultured Thermodesulfatator sp. | reverse complement strand
AGTTGGATGAAGTTTGGAGGGCTTCTTGGTCACGTTACCTACAAAGGAGACCTCGGCCCCTTCGTTCCCTTTCTCGCCCTTGGGGAATGGGTGCATGTGGGAGGAAAGACAAGCTTCGGCCTGGGAAAATATGTGATGGAGGAGGATTGAGTTTTGGCCACCAAGTTCGAGCATCTCCAATTGACATGCGGCAATCCCAACGAGATCGTGGACAAATACACTGTAAAAACAGATGGCACCGAAAAGATAAAAAACCCTGCAAGCTTCACGAGATTCATCTTTCCCTTTGCTTACAAATTGAATCAAACAGATGGGCAAGAGGATGACGGTCTCTTTTATGAGGAACAAAAACATGAAGGCCTTGATCAAAAGATATTGTTGCAGAGAAAGAAATACTTTACCCGAGAAACGGCAACATGCCTTTACAGGCGTGCCAGGTGGTTCCAGATACCAGATAAACTGTGGACTAAGAAGGCTACCGCCCTTGGAAAGGAGGGTGTCACAGTCAGAAACAGCCTGAGCGGATGCGAATATAAAATCAGGATGAGTCCACCAAGTCTCGTCCTTTTCGAGTGGGAAGGAACGCAGAAAACGAGAGACAATAAATTCGAAGAAATACTCCATACAGGTTTTTTGATATGCGAAGTATGGTTTCCAGAGGGTAGATACGTCTTTTCCTCACCAAAGACCGGAGCCAACCACATAATCTTCGACGACCTTTTGGATCTTAACGAGCTTTTCCGCTCCTTTGACTATCCAAATTACCAAGAGCACTGGAATCGGTTTTTAAGGGCCTTTGAAAACCTGCCCTCATCTTACAATTCCAAGACCCGGACAATCAAAGAAATCCTTGCCAAGAGGGATCCAGGCCAAAACCATGAGCCAGAAGCACTGGAAAAGGCCAAGGCATATTTCCTAAGATGGGCCAACCTCCTCAGGATACCGGTGAAGACAGGCGATAACGAGTATTTCCAGCTCGTTTCAGACCAGGATGTAGAAAAGGCCCTGAACTTCCTTTCAAGCGGCTCTGACGCCGAAGGTGACGAAGATTCATTCTTGATATACAGCGATTACAGGGCCTTTGTCTGGAGCCTCGCCCTTTTGGAAGAAGGCGGAACGAGCCTTGGAAAAGCCTTCAAGACAAGCAACATGGAGCCAGATGCCTTTGGCCACTGGATACGGTTTTTGAACGTGGACCCTCCAGAGAGAAACGGTCCAGAAGCCACTGGCAAAATCGTTTCAGGTTTTGAGAGGCAGTGGGCCAGGGAAAGGACTTATCAGAGATGGAAACACTTCGGGGCGTGGTACGGATTCAACTACCACGCAGGGGTAGCCGTCATGTCTCCCATGGAAGGGAAGAAGACAAGATCAGCCTATCCAGGCCACTTCAGGGAGATCTACTTTGATATCATCCTTCTCCTTTTGTACCTGAGGATCAGTCTGTTTCGATTCTCGAATGCGCTTGCCACAACCATTTCCCACCAGAAAGAGAGGCTCAGAGAAATTTTTAAGGATCTAAGGGACGTTTTCAACAAGTTCACCATCCTCTATCAATTTCCGCTCCTGTCCAACCAGCAACAGGCCATTGAAATGTACTGTCTTGCAAGGAAGCACTTCGACATCGACTCCTTCTATAACGAGATAAAGACAGAGATAGACAACACCCACGAATACCAGGAGATGGTGAAGACAACAGAGCTTGGCAAGATTGCAAATCTCATTGCCAAATATGGCTTGGTCTTTGCCGTAACTGGCATCGTGGCCTCGCTTTTTGGAATGGACACTGAGAACTTGCACGTTTGGGACTGGCTGCATTCCGGGCTGGGTTGGAATCCAAACCCTGAATTCTGGACCCTTGCGGCCATTTCTGCTTCAGCAGGATTTTTTAGTTGGAAATATTTCAAGGGAAAAATCCAAAAAATCGGAAAAAACCAGAATGGAGAATCATAAATGTCGTCATCCGTCTGTTATCTAAGGGTCGAGGCAGTCAACCTGGACAATTTCGTCTATGACACCAACAATTTGAGTGTCATAAGAGGTGGAGGGCTGATGCTCCTTGAAATCCCGAGGTACGTAGAAGAACTTCTTGAAAAATACAAAGAGGACCATCCCGATGAAGTCAAAAGTGTCGAAACCATAAGCCAGGGTGCCTCATGGGGGCTTTTCTGTTTAGAACTCGAAGATGAAGGCAAGGATTCGATACCCAAGGGTGTGGCAAGATTCATAGAAAAAGGGCTGAAGGAAGACAAAGTTGAAACACTGGAGCCAAAAAAGATCCAAATACGCAAAGATGGCAAAAGCTTTGAGCGCAACTGGCCTGAGGATGACAAAAAAGAGGTCCGCCTCACTCCAAGACATGCCACCGTAATGGTGGAGGTGTCTGGCCTCCACGAAAGGGGGAGTGACTTTACAGAAATAAAGGAAGGCCTCACTGCCCTTTGCCGCTTCCACCAGATGTGTTCGCCTTCCATTTCGTTTCCTTCATTGGAAAAGAAGCCTGTAAAAATGGATGATGATGACACGCGGAAAGAGCGCCGGGTCTGTGAACTCGACCTTGTAAGGCCTGCTGCTGAAAAAAGCGAACACCAGATAAAGCACAAGGCACGGGCTGTGTCTTCTTCCTCCTATGCGAGGTACAAGTATGGGGCCTTTGGCAAGAGTGATTTCTGGTACGAGGAGGTAACAGGCCTTAAAGGACTTCCCCTTTTTGCCCACCACTTTAATGAAATAGCAGACAACTTGCAGGAAATCCTTGATCCTGAAGAAAAAAGTTCAGAGATATCAAGGCTCGAAGGCAAGATGGCAGTCATCTATCTCGATGGCAACCACTTTGGAAAACTACAGAGAGAAAAGTGCAAGACACCAAAGATACAGCAAGAATTTGACGAAAAACTCAGGAAAACATATCAGGCAGACGCCCTGAAACACCTCATCGAGACAATCAGAAACGACCAATACTGGATAAATCCAAGGTGCTGGTTTCCAGGCGCAGAAGATGATGAGACCACTCAAAAGATCCGCCTGGAGACCCTTCTTTGGGGAGGTGACGAGGTCATCTTCGTTGCCCCTGCCTGGAGGGGCTGGTGGCTACTTGGAAAATATTTCAGCCTGGTTGAAGGTGGTCTTGAAAGAAATCCGTGGGAGTTTCAAGGGGAAAAACTGACCTTCGGGGCTGGCATGGTCTTTTGTCACAACACCGCTCCCATCTACAGGATAAAGCAGATCGCCTTTCAGTTGGCAGAAGAGGCAAAGCGTGTATCGAGAAAGGAAAATCTTGCTGCTGTCCAGGTCCTCGAATCATACGATCTTGTAGGCACAGACTTTGAAAGATTCAGAAAGAAGTGGCACCCTCCTGCCGTGTCAGACCGCGAGATGCTATTTTCAGGAAAGGACATGCTTGAAATAGCAGCATACTTCCAGGAACTCAAAGATGAAATCCCAAGAAGGCGCCTCTACATGCTGATCGAGGCCCTTTGGCAGGAGGAGGACTTTTCCAGGATAGAAAAAACTATAACAGCGGAACTGTCCCCTGAGGCCACCAACTGCCTGGAATGCCTTTCGTCCTGCTTCGAGTCGCTCAAGGCCATGTGGTATCACATCCACGAGCTTTGGGACTATCTTATCATGCCAAGCCATTCAAAGGACCATGAGCCATGTTCAAAGTAACCATTCCCATAAAACTCAAGGTCAAGGGCCCGTTTGTTTCCCAATCCACTGAACCTGGCATCTACGGTTACGATGCAGTGCAGGCCTTGGACAGCAAGGGCAGACCCATAATCCCAGGAAGCCAGGTGGCGGGAAAGCTCAGACAGGCCTGGCAAGAGTTGAACTCCGCCCTTTCCCAAGCAGGTGCTACCCCTGGCAAATCCTGTCCTGTTCCAAAAGGGGATGAAATCCATCGACTCCTTGGTAAGGCGGCAGGCAACGAGCTTGAGCCCTACAGAAAGAGACTCTTTTTCTCAGATTTTGTCCTGAAAGATCGTGCCGATTCAAGGGTGAAATTTCGCATAAAGATCGACCCTGAAAGACAGGCAGTTGAGTCCCAGGCCCTTGCTTCAATACAGGTGGCGGTTCCACCGGGACAGGATGCCTTGTTTCACGGGCAGGTAACCTTTTTGGCAAGGGATGAAGCCGAGGCAGAAAAGATCAAGGCGTGGATAACCACAGGCCTCAGGTTTGTTGAGCACTTTGGAGCCTTCCACTCGATTGGCTTTGGACGCGTTGAGGAGGTGGCGGTATGTGGGGAGGAAAAGATACCCATCCGCCTTGAAGATGCGGAAATGTCCCAAGGCAAGAAGGCATCCCCAGGCTCAACTCCCCTTGAGCTTGCCATAAGGCCCCTTTCGCCCTTTTGCATTGCAAGGCGTCACAAGGTTGAAAACGTCTTTGAATCCCTTGAATTCATTCCAGGAAATGTAATCCTTGGGACATTGAAGACCACCCTGGATCAGCTTTCAAGTAGCGACTTCAAAAAGCTTGGGGAAAACTTCGACAATATCCGCATCCTCCATGCCTTTCCTGGAGATCAGTGCCTCAAAAGGCCTGTGACTCCTCCCCTTTCAGCAGTGAAGGTTGGAAAAGAAATCTTTGATGTGGCCCTTCTTGAAGGCCCTTGCCTCATTGATGGCAAGGCCCAAGCCTTCAGCATAGACTGGAAAGACCCTTCAGACGTCTGGAAGATGTTTGGCTGGCCAGGTCTCGAGCGGGAACTCAGGATAAGAACAGCCATAGATCCAGAAACTGGCAGGAGCGCAGAAAACAGGCTCTTTTCCTATGAGATGATAGTGCCTGATGGCAAATGCTGGCTCACAAAGGTCTTTTTCAACCATATTGAAGATGAGAATGAGCGAAAGGCAGTCATCGAACAGTTCAAGGCCCTGGTCCGGGCAGGCCTCATGGGCTTTGGAAAGGCCAAGACCTTGGCAGAGATCACCGTCTTGCCAGAAGGAACCATAGAGGAGCCAGAAGAGGCAAATACCATTTCCCCTTACTACTGCACCAACAGGGAGATGGTGATCACCCTAAACACCCCTGCCCTTCTTCTCAGCCCTGGCTTAGCCTTGAATGAAGACGCAGGAAAGGAGCAGCTCTTTGAGGCTTATTCCCAGGTATGGGATGAGCTGTCCCAAAAAAAGCTCAAATTAAAGCGCTTTTTTGCAAGACAGGGCCTTTCCGGGGGCGAGTACCAGTCGAGAAGATTTCAAAAAGAAGCCATGGATTTTTGTTACCCCTGGATACTCACAGAGGCTGGAAGCGTCTTTGTCTTTGACATGGTTGAAGGCTGCAATAATGAAATTGCAAGAAGCTGGCTTGAAAAGGGCCTGCCCCTGCCAGAAAACGTGTGCAAGTTCTATGGAATTTCCCATAAAAAGGAGGAGCAATGGCAGGCCTGCCCCTTCATTTCCCAAAACGGCTACGGCGAGATCGTGCTGAACCTTGAATTTCACTGGACAAGGATGCCGCAAAACCAGTCAATAAAATATATTGGGCAATAAGGGAGCATCACTCATGGCTACGAAAAGTTCTGACAACACAACTACCAATACGACAGAGGAGATGGGCTGGTCCTTTGAGACCCGCTGGTGCGTGGAAGGGATACTTCTGACAGAGACCCCGCTTTTCATCGGCTCAGGAGAGGTCTTTGAGCATGAGGATATAGATCAGGGTGCAGGGCCTGTGGAGGTTTCAGCGTGTGCCAAGGACGCAAAGGGCAAGCCTTTGGTTCCAGGCTCAACCTTCAAAGGATGCATGCGCCAGTGGCTTGAATCTGTATGCGAAGACAGAGGTCTCATAGGATTGGTATTCGGTCAAGGGCCAAAGTCTGAAGAAGACCAAGGCAATAGCGCAAAGGTCTCCTTTCACGACTGTCCCCTTGTGTTTTCCAGGATTCCTCCTACTCCCCTTCCCCTGTTCAACAAAGAGACCCAGACCTACATCGAGGCCCACAATTGCATAGACAGGGTGTCTGGCACAGCGGCGGAAAACAAGCTCTTCTATCAAGAGGTTGTGCCTCCTGGCGTGGGTTTCAAGTTTTGTATAACCGGAAGGTGCAGCACCTATCAGGAGTTAGCCCTGATACTTCTTGGACTTGAAGGCTTTATCGACGAGGACAATCCCATCACCTTTGGAAGCCTTACCCACAGCGGACGTGGAAGGCTTTCTTGCTGCATCAACTCTGTGAAGGTCATGGGGCCAAAAGAGGTCGATGCCTGGCTGAAACATCCAGCAGAAACCTTTTCAAGCCATATGAAAGAGCTTTCAAATGAAGAGTTGCATGAGTTGAAAGGCCTTGCCCATCAGCTTCGAAAAACCCCTAAAACCAATTCCCATATAGAATTTGAGGTGACACTGAGATTCGACTCACACTTCCTGGTAAACGATCCTCCAACAAAAAAAGAAAGAGAGGAGGCAGAAAAGAAGATCGAGGAATTGAAAAAAAAGAACAAAAAAGTCAACGAGCAAGAGATAAAGCCACCTGATTTTCGGCCACGGACAGATGAAATGTGCAAGGTGATTCTTCCTGCAAGCTCCTTTCGCGGTGCCCTAAGAAGCCAGGCAGAAAGGATTCTAAGGACAATAGGCAAAAAAGCGTGTGACCCATCCACTGGATATGGCCAGGGAAAAGGCCAGTGTCAGGTGGTTACCACCAAGGAAGACGTAAAAAACCTTTGCCTTGCCTGCAAGCTCTTTGGTGCCCCAGGTTGGAGGTCACCTGTTGAAATCACTGACTTCAAGCTGGTGCAAGGCGATTATGAAATGACCAGGCAGGAATTCTTGGCAGTGGACCGGTTTACAGGCGGGGGCAAGAAAGGGGCAAAATTCAATGCCCTTGCCATTTACAAGCCTGTCTTTAAGGGAAGGGTGAAAATTGATCTTGGGCGCCTTTCGAGCAATGCCTTTGACAACGGACCCAAGGGGGCAGTAGATCTCATTCTTTTTGTATTGAGGGACTTGATTGATGGAGACATCACCTTTGGATTTGGTGCATCAAAGGGCTATGGCACCTGCAAGGCAGATGTGGCGGGCTGGGATGCGCTAAAGAGCAGCCTTAAGAAACGTTTTGAAAAAGTTGCCGAGAAACAA
>CAZOMT010000026.1:0-3901 GCA_964581255.1 uncultured Thermodesulfatator sp. | reverse complement strand
AATATGTGGCGGCTGAGTTTAAGGCCTATTTGAGGGAGAGGGACATAAGCCATAGCAGAGCCCATCCTCATCATCCTCAGAGTAACGGAAAGATAGAGAGGTTTCACAAGAGCCTTAAGACAGAATGTGTACGGAAGAAAGCTATGGGTAGTCTTGATGAGGCACGTATGTTGATCAGCCAATACGTAGATGAGTATAATAACCGGCGTCTTCATGCTGCCCTCAACTATCTGACTCCTTCGGACTATTTAAAAGGGGAAGAACATATATCAAAGCGGCTTTTGGAAAGGAAACATAAGCTACAAGCAGCCAGGATAGAACGAAAGAAGGCATGGAGAAAAGCAGCATAAAAGCAATAGCCCTAGAGCCTGAACCCCGCCGGAGGCATGGGGCAGAGTTGCCGCCCCATCGCCGTCGCCACCCTCAGGTTCAGCCAGCCAGGTTCTGGGAGGCAAGGCTGGCGGAGCTTCAGCGGAGCCACCCGAAGGGCTTGGCCTTGCCGAACAGGTTCTGGCGGGCTACTAAAGGCGGCCACATGGGGTCAAAATGCCTATCAGTGCCAAAACCCAAAAGTCTCATTTTCGCTGAACCAACACATGATATCCTACTTGAAAAACCCTGTTTCAGAAAATTTCACTTGGAGATGAACAATGACTAATCACAAAAATCATTTAAAAAAGATTGTGAAATGCCAGGATTGTTATTCATTTCTGACTTTCAAATCATAATGCATAATCCGGGATAAGATAAGAGATAAATGAGCCTTACTACAACTACGACGCGCTGAAACAATCTTTGCTTATCAGCTTCACTTCTCCAGTCCCATCTGGATTCTTCTTGATACTGTAATCGCATAGATCGAATAGGCTAGCTACCCAGAGCACAGTCTCCAGATGCCTTGTGATCTTCTGGGTAGACCAGTGGCTAATACCATTTGATAGGGCTGCTATTGGCACCAGTTGATCAGAGAGGTATCTGTCAATGTTGGCCTTGGAATTTAAAAAATCGATAAGCTGAAGCACAGCGGCGTCAGCCACTTTTTCAGCAGGCAACCCTCTTTTACCAATGCCAGTGAACCCGCCGTAGAGGCCTGTTCCTTCAACCCAACAAAAAGAGAGGCTGCCTGGCTGATTGGAAACAGCTATCTGTTCCTCTACCTCAAATCCAGATAGGCCTGCATAATTTAGTCGCTTGGCTATCTGATGGGCTTGCCTTTTTATCACATGTTCAGGAAGATTACTGGCAGCAGACAACCCAAAAATCTTGCATGTTTTCCTGTCACCGGTCATCTTAGGTGTAAAAGGAGTTAGTGGGAGATTGCATGGTCTTATTTTGGCGCATACCTTGCCGCCCCCTTTTGGATACCATCCCCATCTCACAAGCTCCAGGTCAAAATCAAGGCCCATTTCACCGGCAGACCTTTTGAAAACCCGATCCACATAGTGAAAACACGGGCTCCAAGGAACATGGGTACCGCCGATGAGTACTATCCTGGAGGGGGCTGTTGCCATTGACAATGGGAGAAGAAGGGTCTGTAATACCAACATTATTGAGCCTGCTGTTCCGATGTCAAATCTGTATGCCCTTGGAAAGATCCCTTGTGGTGAAAAGTCTAATTTCATTGAGCCAATGACGGCCCCTTTTGTCCTAGCCCGTGAAATAGCTGCGGCTGCTTGTACGCAGGTGAGATGCTGGGGCCTAAGCCCTGGCTTAGGTCGCTTTGCCCTTATATTTTCAAGGCGAATCGGCCTCCCTGTTACAACTGAAAGGGATAGGCAGGTTCTGAGGATCTGCCCTCCACCCTCACCATAAGATCCATCTATAATGAGCATTCTGGAATTAATCCTTTACATCATGCGTTTGTGCAAAAAGATGTATTTATAAGTATTCATATCTCTTCCATTAAGGCCTTTAATAGTATATAATTAAAAATAAAAATAGAACTATTGAAAATCATCTTGACTCATCAACCTATACAAAGAATTGTATCAAGCCACCCTGTATCTACTGTAAAATAGCCACCCCTTGTAACCAATTATCCCTATGATTCCAATAAATCTACCGACTTTATTAAGAAAAATTGTCCAATCAAATCCACTAGCTGCTTTGAGATTAGAAAACTATAGACAATCTGCTTCCGCCAATAACTGAAAACTGTCAAATGTAATTTTTCAATATCACCTATAGGGACAAATCAAAAATAATTTTTTGCTTTATTACTTATAATCTTTTGAGAAATTCCGACAAGAATATTAGACCAATGAAAAATAATCAGCAGAACCATCGGTTTTGCAGCGGCAAGGAGGCCGTCATGAAGGTACTAGACGCAACCATTTACCATCCTGAAGTCATAGAATCCTTAGTCAATCTCACTGAAGAAGAGGCATTTCAGCTAGACATTATCCAGTCCTTTGAAAGCAGGGGCTGGGGTCTATATGAGTTTGGCAACGGACAGCCCTTAACATCCTATTTGGAATTGGAATACATTGTTGAAATGGGAAGAGAGAAGCGGTGGTTGAAGCACGGGATCAAATACCTGCTTTTACCATTGAATGAGCAGGATTCCAACTGGCCTGTCATCAGGGATCTCATGTTCATGATAGTTTCCCAGGGAAGGGGACCTTACTTTGTGGATCTGGAAGAGCATCGAGGAGAAGGGGCAAATGGCGGCTGGGTGGAGCCAATCGGGGTCTATCTCATTGATTCAGTGGTGCTGGAACCTCCTTTTCTCTATCTAGTCATTGATCCCAAGATGTCCAGGATAAAGGATCCGAATCGCATCAAGGAATTCAATAATCTTCAGATACCTGTTCACGTTGCAGAACTTCATATCATAAGGAACCAGCTCATGAAGGCTATTCGGATCATCTGAGACATTGCTTGTCGCCTTAGACGCTTGCCTTCTCCCCTTGCTTTACAAGCTTCCTTAAGCTTCCATCTGATCCAGATCCTGAAACAAGCCCCTAATCTGTTTATACATAGAGCCTTGCCTGATGCACAAAGGCCTCCAAGCGAAGGGTGCGGCCTGTCTCCTTCTGCCCATCACAGGCGAGCGCCAGAAATGGTCTTGCCCCAAGGTGTTCTCTGACCCTTGTAAGCAGTGCATTCACAATGGTGCCTGGCATGCAGGTTAGAGGCATTACGTTTATTAGGCCTGACACCCCGGTTCTTATAAAGGAAACTGCCTTACCGACACTTAAAATGGATTCTCCCTCAAATTCATCTGTCACAAACGGGCTTGCCCAGCGCAAAATCTCCTTGGTGAGGGGTTCACGTCCACCTGGCAATGGTCCAATGGCCCCCTCCAGGCGCCTTACATCCCAAACCTGTACCTGATTCTTCAAAAATAGCTTTAGGTATTCCCGCCAGGCACGTTCGCGTCTCGCCCTTCTCATGGCTGTAAAGTTCGTATAAAGAATCCATTCACTCACTGTGGGAAGCCAGACCTCTGCACCAAACTCCTCAAGCTGCCGCACAAGGGCAGCATTTGCCTGGGGATTGGCCCTAGTGTAGATCTCCCCTACCACCCCGATTATAAGTCTCTTATCTGGTTGATTTGTGTGTAAACTGTCAAACTTGGATCTTATCTTTTCAAGCACCGGATCTAGCGGCCTTTTGGCCTCGAGTTCCTGACAGATCCAATCAATGGATTCCTTGTAAATCTGGTCAACTTGTTCCTTATGGGAAACATATGGTCTGATGGTCCTGTAAAGGCGATCCACCAGATCAATTGCCACCACACCCAACCAGGCCAGTCTGCTGAAATCCTTTCCAAGCCTCTCCACCTCATCATATAGCCCTATGTCCTGATTTGGGTTGTAAAGTGGAACCTGGGAAAGACCCAACTGGTCCAGGATCTTTCTGTGAAGTCTCTGGTACTGACCGAATCTACATGGCCCTG
>CAZOMT010000025.1:0-63589 GCA_964581255.1 uncultured Thermodesulfatator sp. | reverse complement strand
TACACCATAGACTTCGGCGACGGTTCATCCAGCACATCTGGCAGTTCGGTTACCCACGCTTATACTGCTCAAGGGACATACACTGCCAAGGCCACGGTTTCAGACGGCCAGGGTCATAGCGTAGACAAAACCCTACAGATTAAAGTGAATGATAATGCACCTGCCAAGGTAACAGGTGTTAAGGCACAACTGAATTGAAAAAGAAGGGAGCATCAAGCAGATGCCCCCTTCTTTTAAGTTTATGAAGAGCTTGCAGTTGAGATAAGAAAGCGATGTGCAAATCTCTTAAAATTTTTTAGGAATATTTTTTGCATTATTAAACATATCTGGAGTTGGCCAGAGGAAAAATATAAAATTAGGAGGTGCTATGGTGAGTCTACGTTTAAGGCAATCGGTTATTTTACAGTATTTTGTGATTCTGAGCTTGCTTGCGGTATTTTCAGCTGCGCCAGTTATGGCAGCTGGCAAGGTCAATATCAATACGGCTACTGCAAAAGAGCTTCAGACGCTTCCAAACATTGGCCCAAAGACCGCAAAGGCCATAATCAACTATAGGAAAAAACATACATTTAAGACGGTGGATCAACTTTTGGAGGTAAAGGGTATTGGTGAAAAGACATTAAAGAAACTAAAGCCCTTGGTAACCGTAACTGGTAAGGCAAAGAAAGAGCCTGCTGCCAAGAAAAAGAAATAGCTTTTTATATTACTGAAACAGGTTAAATCAATATGGGGGCAAGTCGAGGCTTAGCCCCCTTTTTTATTGGCAGGCAATTTGAGGCCTATTTCTAAAAAGGATCTTGCTTTGTTGGTATATTGTGCTATTAATTAGGTAAAAGTGTTACTCGACTTCTTTTGGCTTGACAGGCTCTTTGGCTGGCCGATAAAATGTAAAAAAGATCACTTCTGTTCCTCAAGGGAATCTGGTGTAAATCCAGAACGGGCCCGCCACTGTGAATGGGGACAAAATCTGGTTTAAATCCACTGTTACTTTTATAGTAATGGGAAGGTCCAGAAAGTAGGTTGATCCATGAGTCAGGAGACCTGGGGACAGAAAAATAAGCTCCTTTGTCAGCGGAGACCTGAAAAGGATTTAAGAGGCATGCGGGAAGCGGGTAGCTCGGAGCCAAAATTTTTGGGTTCGGGCTTTTTTTATCTTAAAACATCGTTAAGGGAGGGAATGTGATGAAAGAGAGACTACTTTTTTTTACCATCTTTTTTTTCTTTGTGACCTGTATTGCAGCCTTTGCCGGAGGAGCACCTACGCCAAGGGAGCAGAGGCTGGAAGAAATGGTCAAGGAGCTTATCAAGGAAAATAGACAGCTCAACAAACGTCTTGAAAGTGTTGAAAATGAGCTGTCACAGATGAAACAGGCAAAAGCAGTATCATCAGCGCCAGTGAAGGCGGTGCCATCACCTAGCGAAGAGGAAATACATTGGTATGATCGCTTTAGCCTGGGCGGAGGTTTTACAGGTCTTCTGATGGGCACCTTTGGTGATGCAGACAGCATAGAAGGTGTAAGATCCATACAGGATGCTTCATATACAATAGACCTCAACCTCGATGCCGATTTTGCCAAATGGGGTAAGTTTTTCATACATTTTGAGGGTGGCGATGGAGATGGCCTCAACAACGATGTCCCAAGTTTCAGTGTTCCCAATTATGATGCCTACAAGACCGCTACTGCCCTTGATGAGGCAGCACTTACCATTTCAGAGGCCTTTTATGAATTTTCTTTTGGCGAAGATAGGTATGGTTTTGATATTGGTAAGATGGATGTAAGCGTCCTTTTTGATGAAAACGAAGTGGCAGGTGACGAGACCACCCAATTTCTTTCTAATATTTTTGTTAAGAGTATGGGCATGAATATACCTGAGCCAGACAATTTTTACTGTCCAGCCTTCATGCTCAGGGCTCAACCAATAGACCTTCTCGAGTTCAAGGTGATTGGTGCCAGCGTTTCTGCTCATGGCGAAGACAGTGTATGGCATAATGTGTTTGACGATGGAATGATAGTAGGCCAAATGAATGTGATGCCAAATCTTATGGGCAGGAATGGAAACTACCGTTTTTATGGATGGGTGGATAAGAGGGGTTATCTAAAAAACAAAGATCTGGCCAAGGTGCCTGGCATGGGACATGAAGAAGCAGGAAAGTTGGCAGACAATTCTCTTACGGGCTGGGGGCTTTCCTTCGATCAGGAGCTGATTGAAGGGCTTAAGGGCTTTGCACGCTATAGCCAAACCCTTACGGATGACCGCGCTGTTTGGAACAAGGACGAAGGCGCCTGGGAGATTATACCTTTTGACCGTACTTGGTCTGTTGGTTTCGAGCTTGATGGAGGTCTTTGGAATCGTGGTGGCGATGTCTTTGGTTTTGGTTATGGCCAGACTTTGTTGACCGATGACTACGAAGACGAAAATGACCATACGAGCAATGAAAATTATGTAGAAGCTTACTATAAGTTCATGATGAATCAATATTTCGCCTTGAGCGCTGATTTTCAGTGGATTGGAAATGCTGGCGGTAACTCTCAGCGTGATGATATATATATATGGGGGCTCAGGAGCCAGTTAGACTTTTAACGTTTTTGTTCATCAAAGGCTGCCTAAAAGATTAAGGGGTTTTGACTCAAGAACAAGGCGCATGAGAAAGTCAACCTCAGATATTCTGTTGATACTTCAAGGGTTATTTTTCAGGCGCAACCCATTTATTGGACAAAAGAGCAATTCTTAGAGGTAGCCAAAAGAGTATAAAAAGGGGCACCATAATAGGTGCTCCTTTTTCATTTGATCTTGAATCGTTTTTCAAATTCCCTGTCCATGGTCTTTCGTTTGAGCGCTTCTCTTTTGTCATATATCTTCTTACCCTTAGCAAGCGCTATTTCCACTTTAGCCTTGCCATTAGAGAAATAGACTTTTAGTGGAATAAGTGTATAACCTCTTTCCTTGACCTTGCCAGCCAATTTTTTTATCTGCCTTTTGTGCAAAAGGAGTTTTCGTGGCCTTAGAGGATCGAGCCTGCTAGTATTTGTGGCAAAGGAATAGGGAGAAATATGCACATTTTGTAGCCACGCCTCTCCATCCCTTATTTCAACATATCCATCCTTTAAGTTTATTCGTCCTTCCCTGATGGATTTCACCTCTGGCCCCAATAACACCATGCCAGCCTCATAGGTGTCTTCTATATGATACTCGTGTCGAGCCTTCCGATTTTGACATATAATCCTTGACGGAGTTTTACCCATTTTTTTCTCAGATCATCACACAGAATCGATTCTACCAATCCCATGGTTTGGCTAGGATCTTTCTGATTTTTATATCAAAAAGACAGTTTGAAGATGCAGGCTTTATTACAGCTGCGGTATCTGCTCCTCGCCCTGTACCTGCCACCGTGATTACGTCTTCTGTGCCAATTAGGCCAGCATCGGCAGCCATCATGGCAATCTCTACACAAACCTTCACCCCTTGGCCTAGAATCCTCAGAGTATTGGCTATAAGATCTTGTTGAGAATAGCCGAGTCCTTGTCGGATAGCAGTGCCTATATTTCTAAAGGGCATGGTGCCTGTGTAGACTGTAGCACCCATCGCTTTTAGACGGTTTCTAACATCTGGTGTCATCTCCAAGTGAGCTGGCTCCTTAAAGCCATAATTATGTGTAATGACAATAAGGGTCACATCTTGTTTGGAAAGGAGTTCGGCAGCCTTTAGGCCTGTATCTCCATATGTGGAAGCTACTATAAGGGTAGATATACCCATTTTTCCCATTTCGGAGATCGCTGTTTCAAGGCAAGCCCTTGTATTGCTCCTTCCAGCCTTTTCAAAGGTTTTCATCTCAACCTCTATGTTTTGTTTTGTGGTTTTTTTGACACTTTAACCCAAATTATCAGGCTGGCAAGTTGGCAAAGGCTGCTGGGCCTGTACTGAAATTAGCCTACATTCGTTTGGAGGGGCAAGGCGATGGGGAAGGGATGGCCAGTTTTCCCATGTTTAAAAAGGAAAGGAGCTCTCTATTTTTTCGGTCTATAAATTGCTTAAATTCACGATTACGTAAGTATCTGCAATTTTTTTCTTTCGAAATTTATTGGAATAAAAAAATATTTTTTGTTTGTATAACCGGCAATAGTACTTATATTAAAATGGTGTTGTTTTTTTTATACATGTCATCTGCACTCGGGTGAAATTTCCCTAGTGTTAACATTTGAAAATCAATTGTCAAAAGGAAATGGTTGGAAAAAGAAAAAGAGTACTTGTCCTGGACGATGAAGAGCTTATTCTAGAACTTGTGCGGGATATTTTTCAGTTGCTTGATCTTGAGGTTGAGACAGTAATTGATGGGAAGGAAGCGATCCAGGTCTTTAAGGATGCTTGGGAGCAGGGAAATCCCTTTGATCTTGTGGTGCTAGACATGACTCTACCCGGAGATTTGGATGGTGTTTCAACCCTTCGGGAAATCAGGAAGATCGATCCAGAGATTAAGGCCGTGGTATCAAGTGGCTATTCGGCAGATGATATCATATCCAACGCACAAAAATACGGATTTGATGCTGCTGTACCCAAACCATATTCCATATCGGTCCTTAGGGAGACAGTGGATAAGCTCTTGAAAAAATGATGTTAAATAGCATCTTGGCACAATTTTCCCTTTACGCCTTCTGGACTAATGGAGGTTATTTCGACCTTTACCTTCTGGTTTTTTAAATCTGCGACTGAATCCAATGAAACCGGTACGTAATTGGGAGTGTGGCCTTTGTAAAGGCCTGTTTTGGGTTCATATCTTTCCACGAGAACGTCCATCTTGGTGCCAAGGCATGTTTCGAAAAAGGCCAGCTTTTTTTCCAGGCCAAGCTGTCTTATAAAGGCTGCCCGTTTTTTTGCTTCTTTTGCGGGGCAAGCCCTCTCCATGGCAGCAGCTACAGTGCCTGGCCTTGCTGAATAAGGGAATGCGTGGACATACGAAATAGGGGCATGCCTTATTAGTTCCACGGTGTTTGCAAAGTCGGTATCTGTTTCAGTGGGAAATCCAGTCATCACGTCAGTGCCAATACAGCATCCAGGTATGGTTTCAGCTATGAAATGGAGTAAGTCGCGAAAAAATGCCCCTGAGTAATCCCTGTTCATGGCCTCGAGTACCTGATCCGAGCCACTTTGGAGGGGGATGTGGAAATGTGGGCAGAAATTTCTGGTTTCTGCTGCCCACTCGATAAAATCAGATGAAATCTCAGTAGGCTCTATGGAACTAAGCCTGAAAAATATGTCAGGAAATCTGGCGCAAAGTATTTGGAGCAAAGAAAAGAGATCTGTTTTTTCAGGAAGGTCTTTTCCATAAAGGCCTACGTGTATGCCAGTTACCACCACCTCTTTTATGCCAGCCTGAGAATATATTGCCATCTGTTTCATGACTTGTTCAGGCTTGAGGCTGCGGCTGCGCCCCCTTGCGTATGGAACAATGCAGTATGAGCAAAAGGAGTTGCAGCCATCCTGGATCCGCAAATAGGCCCTGGTCCTTTCTGAAGGCGGTCTGTGAAGAAATAGGTCAGAGATGGCGTTTACCTGGCCTATGTCAGAAACATAGATGCCTGTGCATCCTTGATGCTGCATGGCCAATTCTGCAATGTGAGGTTTTTGCTCGTTGCCGGCAAGGCATATCCCTGGGCCCACAGATTCTATGATGGTTGATGCATCAGTCTGGACATGGCAACCTGTAGCTATGATTTTTGCGTCAGGGCATTGGCGCCTGAGCCTTCTGATCATCTGCCTCGACTGGTAGGCTGCCTTTGAGGTTACGGTGCATGTATTTACAAGGTAGAGGTCTGCTTCTTCTTTCCAGTGGGCAATAGTACATCCAAGGCGTTGAAACGCCTGTTCCATTGCCCAGGATTCAAATTGGTTAACCTTACATCCAAGGGTGTAGACAGCTACCTGCAAACAGTTCCTCCTCCCAAGACCAATGGGCCCTTGTAAAATACTGCGAACTGGCCTGGCGTTACAGCTCTCTGGGGTTTCATAAAATAGACTACTCCTTCTCTTCCACCACTTGAGGTATAAAGTTTGAGATTTGCATTTGCTGGCACATGCCTTGAGCGAAGTTTTACCTGTATACTGACAAGCATCTTTTCTGAAGGCTCAACCAGCCAGTTGATCTCTTTAACTTTGCATCTTGAGGTAAAAAGTTCTTCTTCTTTTCCTATAACAAGGGTGTTGGTGGCAGGCTCCAGCCGTACCACATAGAATGGTCTTGCATCTGGTATGCCTAAACCCCTTCTTTGGCCAATGGTGAAACCGGAAAGGCCGTTATGATAGCCTTTAGTGGTGCCATCAGCTGTCTTGATGGGGCCAGGCCTTTCAAATTTGGTTCCAAGAGCACGCCGCAGATATTGCCTGTAATCGCCACGCAAGAAACATACGTCTTGGCTTTCTTGCTGGATCAGGCTCTTTATGCCTATTTCAGCTGCTATTTTTTCCACCCTTTTCCTTGAAAGTAGCCCAAGGGGAAATTTAAGCCGTTTTAACAGATCCTTGTCAAGCCTATGCAAAAAATAGCTTTGGTCCTTGGCTTTATCCAGTCCCTTTAGGAGAAAAGTCTTGCCCTTTTTTGATGTTTTGACCCTTGCATAATGTCCAGTCGCCAGGGTTTCTATACCAAGTCCCCTGGACACCTCGATCAAGGTGGCAAATTTTATGGCAGGATTGCATACCACGCACGGATTGGGGGTGAGGCCTGTCTGATAAGTATTCAGAAAATAATCTATAACTGTCCTTCTAAATGCTTGTGTCTTGTCAATGACAGAAAAGGAAATGCTTAGGGCCTTGGCAATCTTTCTGGCCGATGATAGCGAAGCCTCTTCCTGGCTCCTGTCTGTCATCTTGATGAAAAGCCCGTGAACATGGTAGCCCTGCCTTTTTAGGAGATGAGCGCAAATGGCGCTATCCACACCACCACTCAAGGCCAAGAGGACCTGTTTCCTGTTTTTTATCAGATTAGCACCTTTTCCTTGGAAAAGCGGATCTCCATTGCCCTTACTGGGCATACAGCAACACATAGTTCACAGCCCTTGCAATCTTCAGGGTTGAAGATCACCTGTCTGGTGTCAGGGTCGATATAGAGAGCATTAGTAGGGCATATTCCAGTGCAAGCACCGCACATGAAACATATCTCATCGTTTCTACGTATCTCCTGAGCCACGGATTTTACCTTCACACCCTTGGCTCGCAGATATTTGAGCCCAGCCTTGACATTTTTTTGATGGCCCGAAAGCTCAAGAACCATTATGCCTTCCTCGCCAGGAAGAATCGTAGCCTTGAGTATGTTGAAACAAAGATTATATTCCTGGCTCAGATAATAGATTATAGGCTTGTCTGTGATTTCAGACGGAAATCTCAGCACCAGCATCCGTTTGTACATCATCGACTCCTGCAGCATATTTGTGTCTGAGGAAGTTACCACTGCCTCATAAGAAACGGCAACTTGATTTTTGCCTGACAGGGACTGGAGCAAATACCAAACCTACACCAAAATATGTCCAACATAAAGATAAAACCAGATCAGATAGCATTTGATATTGACGGGGTGGTGGCAGATACCATGTCCGCCTTTATCGACATAGCAAGGAATGAGTTTGGAATTAACTCTATAAGGAAGGAGCAGATAACCACCTACTGGCTTGAAGATTGCCTTTCCATCGACGAGGCTGTCATAAAGGCCATAATAGAGCGGATACTTACCGATCCCTTTGGCATAGATTTAAAACCCATGGATGGTGCAGTTGAGACACTTGGCAAATTGGCCCATCGCAATCCCATCAGATTCGTAACGGCAAGGCCGGTCAGAGAACCCATAGAGGAATGGCTAAAGAGCATCCTGGGTTCAGTGTCAAGGGACAGAATTCACGTGATAGCCACAGGAAAACATGAGATAAAGGTGGAGGTGCTCAAGGAGCTTGGCATAAGCTTTTTTGTGGAAGATCACCTCGAGACCTGTCAGGAGATTTGTCAGCAGGGCCTTAAGGCAATAGTGTACGACCATCCCTGGAACCAAGGGCCAACTCCATTTTTGCGCGTAAAAAGCTGGCAAGAGCTATCACGTCTGCTGGAGTTTTAAAAAGTTTTTTTTAAAGGCCTCGTGAAACATGCACTTGCCTAAGGCCCTGGATCGGTTTACCCTGCCTCGCCATGAAAATTCAAGAGATACTTAGTCTTTGCAGGAAACCCGGACGGTATATCGGCAGGGAAAAAAACGCATTTAATAAACCCTGGCAAGAGGTAGATATCAGGTCAGCGTGTGTCTTTCCTGATCTATACGAGATAGGTATGTCTCATATGGGGCTCCAGATCCTTTATGAGATCATAAATAAGAGTTCGTGGGCCCTTGCCGACAGGGCCTACTGCCCTGACACAGACCTTGAGTATCACCTAAGGGCGCAAGGAGTTGATCTATTTGGTCTTGAGACAAGGAGGCCGCTTCACGCCTTTGACTGTCTTTTCATAACTCTTCCCTATGAGCTTTGTTTCTCTAATATCTTTACAATACTGGATCTATCTAGAATTCCTGTCTGGCAACAAGATCGCGAATCTGGCGCATTTCCCCTGGTGGTTGGTGGGGGTAGCTGTTGTCTTAATCCAGAGCCTGTTGCCCAGCTTTTTGATGTCATAGTTATAGGAGATGGGGAAGAGGCCGTCATTGAAGTCCTCGAGGCCTTGAGAAGGAACAAGGAGGCAAAAGGGCATAAGAAGGCCCTCCTTAAGACCTTGTCGAATGTTCCAGGAATATATGTGCCATCTTTTTACAAGCCAAGATATGGCGTTAATGGAAGATTTCTTGGCATAGAAGCAAAAAAAGGGGCACCTGAAAGGGTCAAAAGGAGGGTCATACCAGAACTTAGCGCCTCTTTTCAGCCTCAAAGCCCCCTTGTTCCAAATATACAAGTGGTGCACGATAGGCTCGGACTTGAGATAGCCCGAGGTTGTACCCGCGGGTGCCGATATTGCCAGGCAAGCACCACTTACCGGCCAGTGCGCGAAAGGCAGCTTACGGAAATCCTTTCCCTGGTTGACAAGGGGCTTCACGCCACAGGGTGGGAGGAGATTTCACTCTTGTCTCTCAGCACTGGAGACTATTCTGCTATCGAGTCCCTGATAACGGAGCTCATGGACAGGTATGTGGCAAAAAATATATCTGTTTCCCTTCCGTCCTTGAGGGTTGGGACCCTTACTCCAGCCATAATGGAACAGATAGGCAGGGTGAGAAAGACAGGTTTCACCCTTGCTCCAGAGGCAGGAAGCGAAAGGCTAAGAAAGATAATAAACAAGGGCATAACAGAGGAAGCCCTTTTAGAAACAGCAGCAGAGATAGGCGCACGCGGGTGGAGTAGGGTGAAGCTCTATTTCATGATTGGTCTTCCCTTTGAGGCAGAAGATGATGTTTTGGCAATACCCGATCTTGCCAGAAAGGTATTGAAGGCCATCTCCAACACTAAAGTGAAGAGACATGGCGCCAAGGTTACGGTAAGTGTTGGAACCTTTGTGCCAAAGGCCCATACGCCGTTTCAATGGGAGGGCCAGCTTTCCATAGAGGAGTCGAGGCGAAGGTTGAATCTCATCAAGGATAGACTCAAGGGAAAGAAGTTCCAGGTAAAATGGCACGACCCTGTCCAAAGTTTTCTCGAAGGGGTCTTTTCACGGGGTGACAGAAGGCTTTCTGCCGTTATCTTTGAGGCTTGGCAGATGGGGGCCAGGCTCGATGCATGGACCGATAATCTCAGGGCCAATTATTATTTCGAGGCAGCATCCAGGCTGGGAATAGATCTTGAAAGCTATTTGAGGCTACTGGATTTAGAGGATCCTCTTCCCTGGGATCATATAGATTCTGGAGTGAAGAAGGCCTTTTTATTGTTGGAAAGAAAGAAGGCTTTGGGACTCGAGTACACACCAGATTGCAGAATAAACGATTGCCAAGGCTGTGGAGTGTGCGACTTCAAAAAGATCAAGCCTGTTCTTGCCAGACCTCCTGGCAAGGAGAAAATGACAATCAAGGCTCCCAAAGGGAATGGATCGGCGTTGAGCCCCTTTTTTGGCCACATTGGCTTTTCAAAGCTATTTGATGCTAGATTTCTTGGCCATCTGGATATGGTCAGGATGTTTTTAAGGGCCATTAGGAGGGCAGGGCTTCCAGTCGCCTATTCCCAAGGCTTTCATCCCATGCCCAAGGTTTCATTTTCCCAACCAGTTCCCCTTGGTACTGAAAGCCTTGGGGAAGAGGCTGTGCTGGTCCTTGAAAAGAGGCTGTCGGCCCAGGTGGTGATGGATAGGCTCAACAGAGAATTTCCCCTGGATATCACTGTATCTTTTTGTGAGATAAGCAGGAAAAAATACAGGCTTCTTCCCAAGGAAAAGGTAAGTTATCTGGTCTTTTTAAGAGGAATCGGTTTTTCAGAGGCGGAAATGGCTGTTTCTTCCCTTGCGGAGTGTTCAAAATGGCTGTTGAACTTAGAGAAGAAGGGGAAAACCGTGACCGTGGATCTTAAACAAAGGCTTTCAGCCATTTCATGTATCCACTTGGAAGAATTAGAAGATAACATGCAAAAGATCTGGGCAGGAAGGGTATTGTCAGAGGTTTCTTCCTCTGAAAATTCATTTTTGAAACTTGAAATTTCACAAGACATTACCCCATATCTTCAGCCAACGTCCGTCATCAGCCACATCTTCAATATGGATTCCGACAAGGTGGCGCTTTTAAGGATATTGAAGCTTGCCTGAAATCTTTTCTTGCGCCATTTTGAGTGGCCTTGTTGGTTGACACTGTTGTTTTCAATGCCAGTTAGATGTGGGACGTTCTAGATTGATTCTGGAAGTATTTCGTCTTCGGCCACATGATACTGTTAATTGACGTCTTAGCCTGTCGGGTTTGGAACAGGTCAAAACAGGCTTTTTTGTACCAGTTTCTTGCCGTGAGCTTTTGGCTTATTTTCAGGATCCACTTGTTTTTCATCTTCATTTGGTTGAGAAATGGTCTTGATAATTCCATATCTGCCGTCAAATCCGGGTATAACCCGTACCTTTTCCATCCTCATGGCAAGAATGGCACTTACAATCTTGTCAGGTAGAATGGACTCGAGTTCTTCCTGATCTTTCCATATAAGTGTGTCAAACTCGGCTCCAGCCATCTCAACTGTTCTCAAGTATTCCTTCCTGACCCTCGATGTTATGGATTTCACCCCAAAGGATTCGGCAATGATTTCCTCGAGGGGAACCAAATGGATAGATGGGAGACAGGATTCCGGGACAAAACCAGATGGGCGGTCTGCCAAGTCGTCCACCCTGTGGCACACGCCGACAGTCAGAGGCCTGTGGCATACAGGGCAAATGCCTCCTAATTTTTTGGTCTCCTCTGGTGAAAGGCAGATATTGCAACTTCTGTGGCCATCGTAATGGTATTTTCCTTCTTCTGGAAAGAATTCGATGGTGCCTTCAAAGCCCTTCGACGGATTGATTATGGCCTCTATAATATGGTCATAGGATAGGTCACACGAAAAGATATTTGCCTCTCTGCCAAGTTTCCAGGGGGAATGGGCGTCGGAATTTGATATGAGAGTATAGGAGTCCAGGGCCGAAAGGCGCCAGTTCATCTGGGGATCTGATGAAAGGCCGGTTTCCAGCGCATGTATGTGGTGCAATTGATCCTCAAAACATTCCTCGAGGGAATCAAAACCTGATTTTGCGCCAAAAACCGAAAACCACGGTGTCCAAATATGGGCCGGCACCACGAAACACTTGGGGTTCGATTCCATCACCAGCCTTACGAGGTCCTTTACAGGGAATCCAAATATGGGCCTGCCATCTGAACTGATATTGCCAATCCTTTTGAGCCGATCCTGGATATCCTCCACTGTTTCGATATCAGGCGCGAACAAAACCGTATGGATGCGCCTGTTTTTGCCGCCCTGAGTGAATATATTGGAGACTTCTGCTGAAAGGATGAATTTTGTTCCCCCTGGGTCATTTTTGCATACCAATAATCCGGTTTCTTCTTCCAGCATCAGCTTTTCCTTGATTTCGCGAAGATAACCTGGATGTGTGAAATCACCAGTGCCCACGACTTTTATGCCCTTCAGCTTGGCTACCTCGTTGATTCCTTCTGGTTCCATGGCCTTGCTGGTTGCCCTGCTGTATTTGGAATGGATGTGAAAATCAGCCAAGAAACTGCCTTTTTCCCACGGAGGCCATTTTTTGTTTTTCATGTTGGAAAACCTCGAGAAGTGAGCACCAGGGTGCAAGTGCTGACTTGTTTTTTTGTCACCGATCAATCCACACCATAATAATCCTGTTTTATTCAGTCTGCATGGAAGAATCAGGAAGGTGGCCTGGATATTGCGATAATTTGAAAAAGAATGGGGTAACTAAAGTGAAAATGGACTGTATTTTCCTATGCCATCCACGCCAATCAGGCGGTTTTGGGGGTTTCTCCATCTAGTGAGATGGTGAAACAAAAAAATCAGTTGACATCTTTCTAGAATGGGTGAAAACATAACGATTCAGAATCAATGTTTTAAGAAGGACAGAGCTAAATGAGTGAACTAAAAAAGATATCCCCATCACGAAGGACCGAGCATATCGAATACGCCATTCGTGATATCCTGCAGGAGGCCAATCGTCGCAAAGACAGAGGCGGGGACTTAATTTATCTCAATATTGGCGATCCGGTCTTATATGGCTTTAACACCCCAAGGCATCTTATGGATGCAGCCTATGAGGCCATGCTGCAGCATCACACCAACTACAGTGCGTCTGAAGGGGTGCCCGAGGCAGTTGAGGCCATCAGGAAAGAGGCGCGGGCCAAGGGAATAGAACCATACGAGATTCTTGTTACTACTGGGGCCAGTGAAGCAATAGATTTTGCACTTTCCGCACTGGTTAACAAAGGGGAGAACGTGTTAGTTCCTTCTCCTGGATATCCACTCTACAATGCCCTCTTGAGCAGGCTCATTGGGGAGGCCAGGCCATACCTCCTCGATGAGGAAAAAGAGTGGCAGCCTGATATTGGCCACATGGAATCCCAGATTGACGAGAAGACAAGGGCGATAGTACTCATAAATCCAAACAATCCCACAGGTGCAGTCTACTCCAGGGAAACTTTGCAGCAGGTCCTCGAACTGGCCAGAAGATACAACCTGCTGATCATGAGTGATGAGATTTATGAGAAGCTTATTCTAAACGGCAAGGAACACATTAGCATCGCCTCTCTTGACAAAGAGATGCCAATCATCACCTTTAATGGCCTTTCGAAGAGTTATCTCGCCCCTGGTTTTCGTATAGGCTGGTCCATAGTTAGCGGTGCGCCTGAGCTAGTGGAAGATTACACCGAGGCCATGAGAAAGCTTGCACGGGCCAGGCTTTGCGCCAGCCATCCCAAGCAGTTTGCTATCCCTGTGGCATTGAACGGCAATCAGGCACACCTCAAGGAGACCAGGCAGAAACTTAGAAGCCGCAGGGATCTTACCGTCAACAGGTTGAACGCTATCCCCGGTATATGCTGTCAGGAGCCTGAGGGTGCCTTCTATGCATTCCCCAGGATAAAAAGACCTGTGAACGATGAGGAATTCGTCAAGAAGTTGATCCGTGAAACAGGCGTGGTTGTGGTTCATGGAAGTGGATTTGGAAAGCTGCCAGAGACACCCCATTTCAGGCTGGTTTTCCTCCCTGAGGAGTCTGTTTTAAACGAGGCCTATGACAGGCTCGAAGACTTCATGAAAAGGAATTTTTGACCCCGCGATCTCAATCTGATGGTTCAAAGGGGATGATCCTGTTCCGTTTAAGGATCTCGAAGTATCTCCTTATCCTCGTAGACTGCCAGCGTGAAAGTATCTTGTGCATGTTGGCCTCATCCATGAAATGCAATTCTGCAGATATCTCTGTCAGTATCTCTATCATGCTAAAGAATTCATTCACCAAAATGGAATATAGCCTGTAAAGTTCTTGTTTGGTTTTGTAAGGGCCATATAATTGGGAAAGAAGGCTGTAAGACCTTCTTCCCATCTCAATGAAATATTGTATGTCCATTGTGCGGCGTGTCAGATGCTCTGGGTAGAGGCCGGAGAATATCAATGATACGTCTCCCACTGCCTTGAGATCCCGGCTTTTTTCAAAAAGGTTTTTGTCAATAGCCTCCATTATCACAACAGCAAGGGGCTTATCCTGTATGACCTCTGAATAGAAAAAATCACCATTTTCGGAAAGATGCTTTAATAGATGTAGGAGATAGAGCTTGGAATAGGGGCTTAACTGGATTTGTAGCCTGTCTTGAGCCGATTCGATTTCATCAACGAAAAAGGCATCGAATTTGTCAACCATGTCCATAGAGATACCTCCTTCATCTTTGTTGATCAGGATGAAAGATTAGGCAGCGCCTATATCCCTATATGGCTGCTATATGGCTGGCGTGCTGTTGTTTTTTCCCAACTCCCAGAAACAAAAATGGCAATAAGGCAAGAAAATTTCAAGAGTGGCAAAGGGCATGAAGGCTGCACGGCCGTTTTTTTGAGGTAGCCTTAAAACAGTGCCACCTGCTGTTGTCTCATCACCATTGCGATCTGGCGTGTGATCGAAACAATTCCCTGGCCAACTGAAGGGGCTGGCACAAAGGCCTTGGTCCCAAATAGACATTGGCAGGTGGGCTGGGGAATGAGCTGGGTCTCTCCATAGATCCTCCAAATGGAATATCCCTTGTTAACGTTTAGTACCTTGACGTGAAGTGCAACCCATCCATCCGAATCACCGGACGGCTCTATGACAGGCGGCATGGAGACCTCAACCAAATAATCAAAGCCCCTGTCTCGTGCCTGTTTTAGAATCTCTTTGTCAGCAGGATTATTTGTGGGAAATAGTTCCAGAGTGCCAAATATGCCCTCTTGAAGCATAATGGATCTAATGAGATTGGTCACAGACTGGCCCCAGTGCCGTTCCTGTGCACCAGCCATGAAGACAGGAATCATGAGCGCCTTACAGGAGGAAAGCTCCACTCTTTGCCTGGGCATCACCACCACGTTGAGCTTGGGTGTTGGCCTTTTCACCTGCATTTTGTTTATCTCGGTTGAAAAAAAGGCACCACTGCACCCACTAAGCAATACTGCACCAAACAACAGTACGAGCATGAAGTTTTTAATTTTAAAAGACCTGGATGTCATAGCTCGTGGGCTCAGGGGTTTTGTTTTGTTTTTTTTCATTGTCGATTCCTAGGAGATTGTCAATGGCTGGGGTGCGGGCAAGCTCAGTCATGGCAACGGAAACGATTGCCCGGGTGCTCAGGTCTATCATCCTGAGATTGACCGCCACTGAGGAGGCACCCTTTCCATAGGTTCCTGCTATTACTGCTCTGGCGTCCATTTGTCCCGCAAGATTTTTGGCATATCTGCTGAGAATGAGTTCACCGTTTTGCGGCTGGACAAACAGCGACTTGGCTGAACGCACATCCCTTATGACAGCCCCCTGCCTGAAAAGTTGTGAGCTTACGGCTTCTGCCAGGAGTCTTCCAAACCTTGAGGATCTATTTAGATTGTCGATGTCTGCAAAGCTTGTGACTATGCAGGGCCAGTTCTCGATATCTTGATCTCTCAGATTTTGTCTTAGTTGCAGGGCAAGCCCCTGTGCAACCTGGAAGATGGTAGGCATTATATTGGCAGACGGGATGTTTACCACTTGGCAATGGCTAGAAACCGGGGCCTGAGCAACATGCCTTGGCTCCTTGTATACTGTTGGCGCAGCACAACCTGAAAAGGCGATAGATGCAAGAGATAGCAACAGCCAGCAAAGCAACCTTTTGGTCTTGTAGGTCTTTGTATCCATAGCGCTTTTACCGTCAAGATTCTGACAATATTTTTATGTCTGACATCTGTCCCAGTTCCTTTACAGGTATCCTGACCGCCTGTCCGGCAGAAGGCGTTGCAGTGGGCCAAAGCATCTTATCCAGAAAGGGATCTCTCCTAAGGATCTTCAGGCCAGAGGAGGCCACGATATTGTTCTGGTTGGAGATGAGCCTCGCGTTGACCATGATATAGCGGCCTCTTGTCACATATGTGCCAGCGAGGATATAGCTTGCGGAAGACTCCTGTGCTATTTCCTGCACGTCCCTTGAGAGTCCATATTCTCCAAATTTGGGTTTTATCATTATGGATTCTGTCTTCCTGATTTCCACCACGTTGAATCCAGCCCGCTGGAGCTCTCCCATCAATTGCTCTGCGAGGTACCTTCCAAAAGGACTGGTGCGGTAGAGGTTGTTGAGGTCTACAAAAGTGGCCACTGCTATGGGGCCATCTGGGCCTGGTTCGGTGCGAAAGTTTCGCATGAGCTGCAGGGCCATTTCATGGATCTGCATGTTGAAAAATGAGGCTTCATCCATGCTTTCCATGTCGAGACAAGGGGTATTTGGGGCAGGCTCCTGCCTGATTTGTGCAGGAAATTCATTATGGCAAGGTTGAGCAGCCGCAGCATGTGCGCTGGCAGCCACTGTCTGTTGCGTCTGGGCCTTGGCGTTTTGGTTCTCTGCCGGTGGTGCTGGCTTTTGTGTGAGAGGGGCTGGGTTATTGAGATTTATAACCACCGGTGGCTGTGGCGGAGGCTCCTTTGAACATGCGCTAGAAAGCCCCAATGCAATAGCAAGGGCAGCTGATCCAAACAGCCTGGTATATAATTTTTTCATTGTATGACGTCCTCCTTGAAATATTTTTCCTCTAACTCGGTTGTATCATTCTCCATCGGCGAGCTGTGGTCGTTTGAAAAGGGTTTTATCCTGATAAAGGCCTCTGGATTCTGGCATCCAAAGCCTTCGGGCTGTAGTAGGGCAAACATGAATGGATCGCAAGGGGCATCAGCTGTGGCTGCTGACAACACACTGTTGCTTGGCACAGCCACAAGCCTGGCATTTATGCTTATTGTTCCCTGATGGAAGAGATAAGTGCCAACAAGGACTGCCGTGCAATGGATTTTTTGGGCCAGGTCCTTTGTTTGGTCAGAAAGGATGTATGGGCCCTTGTCTTTTTCTATCTTGATCTTCAGACCAGTTCTTGGTTCCAGCATGTGCCATCCTGCCTGCATGAGCAAATTTCTCAGCCTTTCAGCAGTCAGCTCGCCAAAACGGGATGTACAGTGTAATTGGCTAAGATCCACGAAATTGACAACAAGGACTGGCCCGGGATTGGTTCCTGGGGGAACGCTTTGGGTCAGTTGTCTTGAAAGTTCAGATATGAGCTTTTGGAAGTCGGATGATGGCAAGGCGTCAGCAAAATGGACAGGCTGGCCCATCCAGAGGAACAGAAGCAAAACCGTACGGAGTAGAGGGGAGCGAAACACTGACTTTGTTTGGACTGATCTATCTGTTGTCGAATGGTATTGGACTAAAGACATGTGTATCTGCCTCTTCTTTTTGGGCACATCCAGAACGTTCTTGAATCACATTATAGGTGACATATCCTGGGCTGTTGTGGATAAGCACGTCTGGCGGCACTGCATATCCATAAGATTGGCCATAATTTGCCTGTACAGGATAGGGATAACGGATCTTAGGCATGGCGTTCTGGCAATCTTCATCCTTTTTAGGCCCGTGAAGGGAATGAAGTATGGCCTCTGGAACTGCGATGGCAGAACGTAAAAGCCTGTGAAGTACGCCCTCCTGGGCCAGCGCATGGCCTGCGGAAAGGCTGAGGATCATTACGACTGAAAAAGGTATAATCAGATTGCTTTTCAACTTGAACATAAGCTCTTAGTCCTCCTTGATATGGCCATACCTGCAATAAGATTGCCAAAGTATTTGGGTAAAAATGGCAAGGGTTGGCCAGTGTTTTACGCAAAAAAAACGTTTCTGATCGGGGATTACGGGAAGAAAGGGGAAATATCTTCAGACCACCATGAAAGATTTTCCCCTTGGTCCAAGTTATGGATTGGCGGAGATCTTTTGCAGATAAGAATCCCAGGCTCTTAGGGCCCTTTTGGAATATGCAGCCCCCCTTTGCCTTTTGGGAAGACGTTTTTCCAAAGGGGGAAAGAGACCAAAATTTACATTCATTGGTTGAAAGTTTTCAGGCTTTGCTCTGGTAAGATGGTTTATTAGTGCTCCGTGGGCAGTTTCAGGAGGTGGAATGATTGTTTTTTGGCCTTTTATCCTTGCAGCGGCATTGATGCCCGCCAGATAACCCATTGCTGTTGATTCGATATAACCTTCCACTCCACTAATCTGTCCTGCGAGGAAACACGTCTGTGCCATCTTGAGGCTAAGATCCTGGCCAAGGACCCTTGGGGCGCACACGAACGTATTTCTGTGAATGCTACCGAGTCTTACAAATTCCCCGTCTTCAAGCCCTGGAATCATGCGAAATATGCGTTTTTGTTCCTGCCATTTGAGTTTTGTCTGGAAACCAACCATGTTGTACAGGGTGCCTTCAAGATTCTCAGGCCTGAGTTGTACGACAGCCCAAGGTTGTTTTCCTGTCCGTGGATCTGTCAGGCCTACGGGTTTCATGGGGCCATATCTCAAGGTTTCTGGCCCTCTTTCTGCCATTATCTCAACAGGCAGGCAGCCTTCAAAATACCTGGGTGTTTCAAAGTGGTGTAATTTGACCTTTTCACCCCTGAGAAGTTCCTTGACAAATGCGTCATAGGTCTCTTTGTCCATGGGGCAATTGAGATAGTCACCCTCACCGACAGGGCCGTATCTCGACTGCCTAAATACTATGTCCATATTTATTGATTCACTAGTTACAATAGGGGCTATGGCATCGTAAAAGGAAAGAAACTCTTCTCCTACGATGGATCTAAGGCTTTTTGATAGGGGTTTTGACGTAAGAGGGCCTGTTGCCACTATGACAACAGTATCTGTGGGAATCGAGGTAATCTCTCCACGTTCAACCGATATGGCAGGATGTTTCGAGATCTTTGAGGTCACATATTCTGAAAATAGTCTTCTATCGACTGCATGGGCCTTGCCAGCAGGGATCCTTGTGGCGTCAGCAGCCTCCATGATAAGGGAACCACCGCGCCTCAATTCTTCCTTTAGAAGCCCGATGGCCGAGTCAATGGAGGAAGAGCGAAGGCTATTGCTGCATACGAGCTCTGCAAGGGAGTCAAGCTTATGGGCAGGAGAGAATTTGATGGGCTTCATCTCGAAAAGGGTCACGTTGATGTTTCTCTTTGCTGCCTGCCACGCTGCCTCACACCCTGCAAGACCTGCCCCAATGATTGTAAGCCTTTGTTTTTTGCCTGTCATAGAAAAGATATAATACTTTCAGAAACCGAATAAGCACAGCAAATAGTTGCGGAGTCTGCCTTTTGTTTCCCTCTTTTTTCTCTTTTCATCACAAGGCGTGAGCCTTTTTTAGTCTGTCAATCACTTCTTCCTCATCCAAGTCATACCAATTCCTGTATGCCTCAGCTACTGCATAATATTGCCCAGAGCGGATATTTGCACAAAATATCTCGTCGGCCTCAAGTGACAGCCGGGTGATGGCTGTTTGAGAACCTGTGGGGGCGGCAACAACGACCTTCATGGCTCCTTTATTCTTGCAAGTCCTTATGGCGGCAAGTGTGGTAAAGCCAGAGGCAAGGCCATCGTCTGCAATTATCACTGTCTTCTGATGCAGATCCGGGTCTGGTCGGCCTTTCCTGAAAAGGTCATTTCTGCGCCTAAGTTCTTGTCTCACCCGCTGCAACTGGCCTTCAATCTGCTCAGGGGTTATGCCAAGGTGATAGATGAGGTCTTCGTTCAAAAACATCTCTCCAGACAGGGTCAGTGCTCCCATTCCTGCCTCTGGATTACCAGGCACGGGAATCTTTCTGATGATCAAAAGATCCAAGGGTAGTTCCAGTTTGGACGATATTTGAATGGCTACTGGAACGCCCCCAGACGGGATACCGAGCACCAAGGTGTTCGGACTCTTTTCATAAAATGGCCTGAGCATATCGGCGAGAACAAGGCCTGCGTGGTCCCTGTCTTTAAATACAAATCTCCTATTTCTTAGGTCTGTTATCTGGTATATTTTTGCTTTCATAATAGTTTTTTCATTTCTGGTTCGACTTTTTGGTTTTGTATTGTTTTTATCTTCATAATCAAGATAGGTACTATTTTTACGGATGGAAGGGTGCAGTAATAGGGGGAGTTCAAGATGCTCATCGGCTTGACCGGTAGCTTTGGAAGTGGAAAGAGCACCATACTCAAGATGTTCCACAGGCTTGGCGCACGAGTTGTAAGTGCAGACGAGATTGTTCACGAACTCCTTAGGAGGCCCGATGTCAAATCCGAGATCAGGAAGGTGATAGGCCAGGAAGTGTTCAACGGTCCTGATTTGGACAAAGAGAGGCTTGCAAGGAGAATATTCTCATCTGAAATGGACAGAAAAAAACTAGAGCAAATATTGCATCCTCTGGTCTATAAAGAGGTGATTGCACTCAACAAGGCCCATCCCGAAAGCATAGTAGTAGCCGAAATTCCCCTTCTCTTTGAATCCAAAAGGAAGGATGATTTTGATCTGGTTGTACTTGTTACATGTGAACCAGAAATAGCAATACAACGGTTGGAGAAGAGGGGGTTTTCCAGGCAGGAGGCCCTGGCAAGGCTCAAGGCACAGATGCCGGTATCAGAAAAGGTGAAAATGGCCGATTATATAATTGACAATTCAGGTCCTTTGGATGAGGCCGAAAGGCAGGTTCACACGCTGTGGATGAGGCTTAGAACACAAGACAGGGGCAGTTTGAATGACTGATAATCTGAATCATCTAAGTGCTGGCATTGAAAGGCATATACACACCCTTCTCAGTGGAAATCCATTAGCTTACTGGATAGCAATTTCAGCTGTATTGCTGTGCGTATCTGTCCTCAGCTATCTGATTACCAGATTTCTTGCCATAAGGTTCATTCATGCAGCCCTAAGAAAGACCAAAAATAAGTGGGACGACATACTCATAGAGAAAAAGGTCTTTGTGCCCTTCGCCTTTCTGGCCCCTGTGATTGTCTTTAACTACGCAGGGCGCTTCATACCAGGGTTTCCTCCTTTTTTGTTGAGATTGGCTTACCCTGTTGCCCTTATAGCCATGGTGGTTGTGATTGACCGTCTCCTCTCTGCAGGTCTTGAAGTCTATAGCAGGAAGGAAATGGCCCGGCGATGGCCTATTAAGGGTTATGTTCAGATAGTCAAATTGTTTCTTTACTTGTCTGCAGCCATTATCGGTATCTGTAGGCTTTTGGACGAATCCCCCTGGGGTTTTTTAAGCGGGCTTGGTGCAGTCACGGCCCTGGTGATACTGATCTTCAAGGATACCATCCTTTCCTTTGTGGCAAGCATTCAGATCGTCTCAAACGATCTGTTGAGGGTGGGAGATTGGATCGAAATGCCCAAGTACAATGCCGATGGAGACGTGATAGAAATCGCCCTTTACACAGTAAAGGTACAAAATTGGGACAAGACTATCACTACAATTCCCACTCGTAAGTTCATGGAAGAGTCTTTCAAGAACTGGAGGGGAATGAAACTTTCTGGTGGGAGAAGGATAAAAAGGTCTGTTTTCATCGACCAGTTGAGCATACGTTTTTGTACCAATGAAATGTTAGAAAAATACCGGAAAATTCAGTTGTTAAAGAACTATATTAATGCAAAAGAAGAGGAGTTGAAGCAATACAACAAATCCCATGGCATAGACGATAGCGTTATTGTAAACGGCAGAAGGCTGACCAATCTTGGTACCTTTAGGGCCTACCTTATTGAATACCTGAAACATAATCCCAAGATAAGAAAGGATATGACCTTCATAGTGCGTCAGCTTGCCCCTACGCCTGAAGGCCTGCCAATAGAGATTTATGTGTTTGCTGCAGATACAAACTGGTCTGCCTATGAATCCATTCAGGCAGACATATTCGACCACGTGCTCGCCTGTGTGCCAGAGTTTGATTTGAGGGTCTACCAAAGGCCTTCGGGCCACGACTTCAAGGGACTTTCCTCCATATTTTCAGCGCATCCACAGGGTGAGAAGCAGTAAGGCTCCCAAAAAGTCACGGTTATATATCACAAGATGAAGAATCACACAATTTGGGTCCAAAGTTTTTGTTCAATTTCTCCTTGTTTTTCTTGACAGTTATCTATTCTGTATGTAACAAAAAAACGAATATTTTCTTGTTGAGGACTCAGGTGTACGGGAAGACCGGTGAAAGTCCGGCGCTGGCCCGCAACCGTGAGCAGGGACCCTTGGAGCAAGCAAGGCCATAAATATCTAGGTGATCTTGTTGAAAAACGCCACTGGGGCACGAAGTGCCTTGGGAAGGCAGCTCCGTTAAGGGGATGATCTGCGAGCCGGGAGACCGGCCTGGGGACAGATGACATACCGCTTCGAGGCTTAAGGCGGTATGTCGGGTGTGCTTTTATCATTGTCTTTTCTGTCCCTTAGTGCCTGTTTTGGGTTGTGTTCCTTTCTGGGTCTTTATTTTGAGAAGAACCAAAGGGCAAAATTGGAGGTAACGAAGATGTTTGTGACAGGACAGGGGCTCAATATCCTTAGAGGCAAGATCTATCAGGCAGTAAGGGATAGAGATGGCCAAATCATAAGGCAGGAGGCAAGGCGTCAGCTTGAAAATGGCGCAGATGGCCTTGATATAAATCTCGGCAGTTGGGGACGCTGTAGCAGCACCCTTCCCTGGATGGTGGAACAGGTCAGGGCCGTGTCAGACTGCCCGCTTTTTCTGCCTCCTTGCCCAGATGGACTCGCAGCTGGTTTAAAAACGGCTGGATCTGGAAGTTTCATCAACTGCGTGATAGCCGACAAGGAACGTCTCAAGAGCATGTTTTCTGCAGCAGACTGCTTGGATGCGTCCTTGGTGGTGCTTCTTACAAGAAGGGGTTATCTTCCTGCAAGCCTTGATGAGATGTGCATGGTTGCAGAAGAGGTGCTGGAGCTAGCTGAAAAGCAAGGCTTTTCCACTGATCGCTTGATCTTGGACCCGGTGCTCAGACCGAGGATCGGATGCTTTTCAGATGGGCCTACTGCCATTTTCCCTGATATAAGCCTATTTATGGAGGCACTGTTTCTGATTGGAAAGCTTAGGGAGAAAAAGGTCAAGACCATAGTAGGCCTATCCAACATAACCTGCGGGTTGCCCACTATGATGCACAACAGGCTTCAGCTTCAAGTGCTCAATATGCTGAGGCTGGCCAGCCTGGATTACGTCATTATGAATACAGAACATGAAGAACTGGTGGAAGTTGCCAAGGCGGAAGACAGAAATGGCGGCACAGAAGGATTTTTCATCGATTCTAGTTCGACTTATCTGCCCGACATCATGGGGGCAGGGGGAGGATAACCCGTTCTGAATGGATCTTACCATTGCCGTAACATTTATTTTTTATTTTGTAGCGGTCTTGATCATTGGTGTTGCGGCATATTTGCGCACGAGAAACATATCTGATTACATACTTGGAGGAAGGAGTTTAGGAATCGTTGTTGCTGCCCTAAGCGCTGGAGCTTCCGACATGAGCGGATGGCTCCTGATGGGGCTTCCTGGGCTCGTATATTCCCAAGGGCTCATAGCCGTCTGGCTAGCCGGAGGCCTTCTCTTGGGAACATGGCTCAACTGGACCATAGTTGCACGCCGTCTCAGGATATTTACCTATGCCGCACGCGATTCCATGACCCTTCCAGAATTTCTTGAACGGCGTTTTGCAGATGGTTCCCGTGTACTCAGGTTGGTGTCTGCATTCCTGATCCTTTTCTTCTTTACCATCTATACAAGTTCAGGGCTTGTCGCTGGAGGCAAGCTATTCAATGCAGTGTTCGGAATGCCATATACATGGGCTTTGATCGTTGGCGTGGTTGCCATCCTTTCCTACACCTTTATCGGGGGTTTTCTGGCAGTGTCCTGGACAGACGCATTCCAGGCGCTTCTGATGCTGCTGGCCTTGATGATAGTACCTGTTCTTTCATGGTATGAATTGGTCCATGAAGGGGCCTTTGAACAAGGCCTTTCTGTCAACTGGGAAAGATTGATGAATCCCCTCGTCTCTCCAGATGGTGCGTCCTATTCCCTCATATCCATACTTTCACTCGCAGCGTGGGGGCTTGGTTATTTTGGCCAGCCACACATACTGGCAAGATTCATGGCCATTGATTCACCATCGAATATAAAAAAGGCAAGGTTTCTAGGAACACTTTGGGCTGGACTCGCCATGACTGGGGCAATCCTGGTAGGCCTTTCGGGCCTTTTGCATTTTAACGGCCAGCTTCAAGACGCAGAAAAGGTTTTCATTTATCTCGTCCGCCATCTCATGCATCCTGTGATTGCAGGCATATGTCTTGCCGGTATCCTTGCAGCCATAATGAGCACGGCAGATTCCCAACTTCTCGTATCTGCCTCTGCCCTGACCGAAGACTTTTACAGGGGGCTTTTTAGGCCCAATGCAGGAGAGAAGGAACTCGTATGGGTGGGACGTATGACTGTGGTTGCTGTTTCCGCCCTTGCCGCTTGGTTTGCCAGAGATCCAAATAGCCTTGTGCTTGAGCTTGTTGCCTATGCATGGGCAGGTTTTGGAGCAGCCTTTGGGCCAGTTCTCATCATCTCCCTTTTCTGGAAAAGGATGACTCGTACTGGGGCGCTTTTAGGCATTCTTTCAGGAGGCCTTACTGTGATGATATGGAAAGGTCTAAGCGGAGGCATCTTCGACCTTTATGAATTGCTGCCTGGATTTATTATCTCCTGTCTGTTCATATTTGTGGCAAGCCTGCTGGACAAACCACCAGAAGAAAAGGTCTTGGACATCTTCAAACAAGCCTCCGCTTAGTTTCTGCACAGGCATCAATTGTAGAGTTCCTCTCTTACGAGGGGCCAGTCTCTCCTTCTACCCAATGAAAACAGTAGCTGAAATACATGTAATGGATTGTACCTGAAGGCCATCTGGCAGCTATACAGGTAGAATCTCCACATCCGTATAAACCTTTCATCCGCCTGTTTTCTGATTTTTGCAAGGTTTTTTTCAAATCTTTTTGCCCAATGTCCAAGGGTCTTGTCGTAATGGCGCCTCAAGTTTTCGAGATCCACAAAGTCAAATCCACGATTTTGTGCCTCTTCCACCAATTCACCTAGAAATGGCAGGTAGGTTCCAGGAAAAATGTATTTGGTGAGCCATGGGTCCATATCTTCATATTTGGTGCGCCCAATGGTGTGAAGGAGCATTATACCCTTGTCTTTCAATAGTAAAGACGCCTTTTTGAAAAAGACGGGTATGTTATCCTTACCCACATGTTCAAACATGCCAATGGAGATTATTCGATCAAAACTGCCATGCTCTTTTGTGGGAACCTCCCTGTAATCTTGTAGCCTTATCTGGACGGAATCCGAAAGATTTTCCTCCTGTATCCGTTTTTTGCCAAGCTCATATTGCTGTTTGGAAAGCGTGAGGCCAACGGCCTTTACGCCATAGGTCTTTGCTGCCTCTATTATCACACTGCCCCAGCCACAGCCTATATCTAGTAGTTTGTGGCCTGGTCTGAGCTTGAGTTTTTTGAGGCTTCGCTGGATCTTGTTCCGCTGCGCCGTATCGAGATCCTGGTTTTCTGTGGTGAAAAAGGCGCACGAGTAATTCATGCCTTCATCCAGCCACAATTTGTAAAAGGAGTTCCCCCTGTCGTAATGGTACTGCACGTCCTTTTTGGACTGGCCGATACCTGCCTTTCGCTTCAAGTGGAGCCAGCATATATGGGCCTTCTGAACAGGGTCCAGTTTTTCTTCAGCCCTGTTCCGATAAATCCACTCAAGGACCTCGGACAGTTCGCCCTCGACCTCTATCTTGCCATTTATATAGGCTTCACCAAAGGCCATGGAGGGCTGTGTAAGGATCGCTTCAAAGGTTTCCGGGTCTTTTATTTTGAGGTTGAATCTCGGTGTGCCTTTGCCAAATGGGATTTTCTGATTGTCCCATAGTGTGATGCTACACGGAACAGGGGAATCCTCTGAAAAGAGATTTGAAAGGATTTGTTTAGCCTTTTGGGAATTCATGGTTCACCTCTGATATAGCCATTTAGGATTTCTAAAGAGGTAACGTATATAATGTATTTAAATAATTAGATAAGCATCTAATAATTTGTGTCAAGGTGTCTTTGGACTGTCTTTGTTTAAGGGCCACCGTAGGGATTTTCGTCGCAATTTGTCAAAGGCTGGGATAAAATAACCATTTTTTCTTTTGGCTTTCATCCGTGGGCCAGTTTTCTTGGACTTGGAAGGCCAGATCAAGGCAAGATTTACTTAAAAACGAGGGAAATATGGCGAGTGAAAATCTTCATCCAGGTATAGGAGATATCAGCGAAAGGGATGTACTTCTTGGGGTTATCAACAGGTTTATTGGGTTATTTTCAAGAAGGATTCAACGAAGCACCCTTAATCAAACCGATGTGGAATATCCTTTTGTGGCTATGGATACGAGACAGGTGCTCGAGCAGCTGCTATTTGTTAGGGCCTTTGTAGATTCTTCAAGGGCATTTTCTGGTGATACCCCCAAATTCGTGGATATAGGCTGTGGATTTGGCAATGTCATGCTATTTGCAGAACAGTTGGACTTTCGGGTTTTTGGTCTAGAGAAGGATGAAGCCTCCCTGGAGGTGGCTCGGAGCCTCTTTGAAGCGGATCAGCTCATAGAAGAGGACATAAGGAGTTTTGCAGGTTATGACCAGTTCGATATAATCTATTATTTTTGTCCCTTGACAGAAGGAGAAAGGCAATTCGAAAGGTTTGTGGAAGACCGTATGAAAAAGGGTGCTATACTTATAGCCAATTATAAGCGAAGCCAGGCAATAAATACAGACAGCCGTTTCAAAAGGCTGGCCACGGAGCTACCCATTTGGCACAAGGTCGGCTCTTGATCCAGGAACACGGAGCAGGCAGATAGTTTGGGCAGCATTTATCCATTCCATCTGGCATGAAAGGAGTGACAGCAATGAGAAGTGACAAGATGAAAAAGGGCGTTGAACGGGCACCGCACCGTTCGCTTCTAAAGGCCATGGGGTATACCGATGAAGAAATATCCAGGCCTCTCATAGGTGTAGCAAACGCCTTCAATGAACTCATTCCAGGCCATATACACCTCAGACAGATAGTCGATGCAGTAAAGGCAGGCATCAGGATGGCAGGTGGCACTCCTATGGAGTTTGGGGGTATCGGGGTCTGCGACGGTATAGCCATGAACCACCTAGGTATGCGCTATTCCCTTGCAAGTAGGGAACTCATAGCGGATTCAGTAGAGGTCATGGCTCAGGCGCACCCCTTTGACGGCCTGGTGGTCGTGCCAAGCTGCGACAAGATCACCCCTGGCATGATTATGGCCATACTCAGAATGAACATTCCAGCGATAGTTGTCACTGGTGGACCAATGCTTACTGGGAACTGGCAGGGTAAAAAGGTCAACTTGATATCGGTTTTTGAGGGGATAGGCGAGGTTCGCTCTGGAAGGATGAGTGAGGAGGAGCTTTGCAGTCTTGAGGATGAAGCCTGCCCCACATGCGGTTCATGCGCTGGCATGTTTACGGCCAACTCCATGAACTGCCTATCAGAGGCCCTTGGGTTATCCCTTCCGGGAAATGGCACAATCCCGGCTGTTACAGCGAGGAGGATGAGGCTTGCAAAGGTCACAGGCATGCAGGTCATGAAACTTGTGGAAAAGGGGATAAAACCCAGGGACATCGCCACGGAAAAGGCCTTCAGAAATGCTATTGCAGTGGATATGGCTCTTGGCTGCTCCACCAATACCGTGCTTCATGTACCTGCCATAGCCCATGAGGCAAAGGTGTCTCTGCCCCTTGAGGTCTTTAACGAAATGAGCAAGAAGACCCCACATCTTTGCAGCCTTATTCCTGCTGGTCCCCATAGCCTTCAAGATTTAGATTATGCAGGGGGCATCCAGGCAATCCTTAAGGAATTGGATGGGCTTGGCATCATAGAGCGAGATTGTATCACAGTGACCACTAATACAGTGGCAGAGAATTTTTCAAATGCCAACATTGCTGATCCAGAGGTCATAAGGAGTGTCAATAATCCATATCACAAGGAGGGGGGCATAGCCATATTATATGGAAATCTTGCAGAAGAAGGCTCTGTGGTAAAGCAGTCGGCGGTGGCCCCTGAGATGTTGGAACATCAAGGGCCAGCAAGGGTCTTCGACTCTGAAGATGAGGCATATAGTGCAATCCTTGATGGCAAGATCAAACCTGGAGACGTTGTAGTGATCCGCTATGAGGGTCCAAGAGGCGGACCAGGCATGCCAGAGATGCTATCTCCAACATCTGCCATAGTGGGCATGGGCCTTGATCGCCAAGTGGCTCTTCTAACCGATGGCAGATTCAGTGGCGGGACGAAAGGCGCTGCCATAGGCCACATATCTCCTGAGGCTGCTGAAGGTGGAACCATTGCCCTTGTAGAAGAAGGAGACATCATATCCATAGACATCCCCAACAAGAAGATCGAGCTCAAGGTGAGCCCAGATGTCCTTAAGGAGCGAAAGGCAAGATGGCAGGTGCCTGAACCCAGGATAAAAGAGGGATATATGGCCCGTTATGCCAGGATGGTCTCAAGCGGTGCAAAAGGGGCCATAGTGGAATAGAGGGGAGTAGCAGTTATGAAGAATGAACTTCGGCTCCTGATTCATGTTGCCGAGATGGGCCGCTGGGACATAGCAGTGAAGAATGGATTGAATTTCCTTAAAACGGCAAGGCCGGGTGAAGAGCTCCAGGTCAGGATTGTGGCCAACGGGGATTCGGTTACAAGGTGTGTCAAGTGCGACAGGCCCCTTTTCGACAATCTCAAACAATTGGTGCTAGACGGCGGGCGAATATTTCTGTGTGAAAATTCCCTATCGGCATTCGATATACCTGTATCCAGGCTGCCAGATTTTTTCGAGACTGTTCCTGCGGCAATAAGGGCACTAGTAGATCTTCAGCGGGAAGGATGGATATATGTGAGGCCGTGAGGCTTTCCGTTTGAACCAGATCCCAGGTGTGGTTTGGTTGTCTCTGGGAACCAGGTCAGATGCCAGAAACGGAAGAATTCTGAAGCGGTTATATAGTCAGGCGAAACCCCTATCTTGTGGCAGAAGCGCTCCAGGTTTTCCTTGTTTCCGCATATGACATGGAAAGACCTTTTGCGTCTCGAATGGTAGTTTTCGTGTATGGCTATGTTGCCCCTTTCTGCCCATGCCACTGCCCTTGGGATATCTTGTAGCCCGAACAGCTGGATGTCAAAGTCCTTCTGCAGAGATTCTATAAAGGGCTTGATGTCGGGAAGTGGTCTCTTTTTTCTTCTAGCCAAGATATTGTTGTGCTCCGGTTTCGCTGGTAATCTTTTGTTGCAAAAATCGCCATTCAATTAATGAATCGGCCTGTTGATACCTTAACCTTAAACTTCTATTTCAGGATGAGATTATGAGGGCATGTAAATTTACGAGAAAGACCAAAGAGACTGAGATCGACATCAGCCTGGTGATAGATGGCAGTGGCAAGACCAACATCTCTACAGGTGTTGGGTTTCTGGATCACATGTTGACTCTGTGGGCAGTTCATGGGCTTTTCGATCTCACTATAACAGCCTCTGGTGATTTTCATGTGGATGATCACCATACAGTAGAGGATGTAGGCATTTGTCTGGGTATGGCCTTTTCCCGGGCAATGGGGGAGCTAAAGGGTATAAGGCGCTATGGATTTCAGATATTGCCAATGGAAGAGGCATTGGCTGTGGTGGCAGTTGATATTTGCAACAGGCCCTTTTTCGTCTTTGACGTAAAGTTTCCCACAGAAAAGGTGGGCGCCTTCGACACCGAGCTAGTGGAGGAGTTTTTACGCGCAATGGTGGTAAACAGTGGCATAACTCTCCATGTTAAGGTAGAGTACGGGAAAAACAGTCATCACATTTCAGAGGCTGTGTTCAAGGCTTTGGGGCGGGTAATGGACAAGGCATCCCTGTTAGACAGACGTGTTAAGGGTGTTCCTTCGAGCAAGGGAAGGCTTTGATCTTCGCAACTTGAAAGGCAGGAGGCGTCAGCCTGTTCATCTGGATGAATAGTATATTTTACCCTTAAGGGCTTGTCATGAATGAGATTCCTGAAGGCTGCCATGAAAAATCATACGAGGTGCCAATGAACGTTTCATCGAAGAGCCAAGTATTCCTTATATCGATCCTTGTGGTCTTGTTTTGTTCAGGCTGTTGGATGGGTAGCGGGAAAAGGCAGGTGACAAAACTGCCAAAACTCAACCACATTGCTGTGCTTCCCATGGATAGGGCCAGTTCCAAACCGGCATCTGAAAGGCCTACCTGCAATATAAGTGGCAGTTCTTCGGTTACAAGCTACTATGTCACGCCAGAGGCAGCAGAAAGGGTCTCCCAGATTCTCTATTCTCTGGTCTTAAAGGATCCCCGGTTCAAGAAGGTTACCCAGGGTCAGTGTCTGGGCTTGTTGAACTCTATACTCCAAAAAAATGTAAAGTCTTCGGAGCTCAGGATCCTGAGATCCTTTGGCAAAGATCTCGATGCAGATGCGATCCTCTATGGCAAGCTCTACAGGTTCAGAGAGCGGATAGGAGGCCCTTATGCCGTTAAGACTCCAGCATCTGTCGCCTTTTCCTTGATCCTTGTGAGGGTCGCAGATGGTGCTGTGCTCTGGCGCTACAGTTTTGATCAGACCCAGGAGGCTCTCACCTCGAATCTCCTCAACTGGCGTTTTTACAAGGAGCAGGGCATGAGGTGGGTGACGGCCGAGGAGTTGGCAGCCTATGGTCTCGAGCAGGCTGTCAAAGAACTGGAACAGATGCTTTCCTGAAGAGAGTAAATCGTCTTTATGGAGTTATCATCTGGCCAGGTAGTAGAATTTTTAGAGAATCAGCGGTTTCTTACAGCAGTAGTATTGGCCAGAAAGAATAACCGGTACCATTGCCTGACCGAAAAGGGCAAGGAGGTTAATATATCGAGGAACCGTTTTATCCACGTCTCCAGCCAGAAAGTTCCTACCGACAGACAATCCGCCCTTAAGGAGCTAAAAAAGATCAGTGTTAGAAGACAAGAATTGGAGGCCCAGATCGACATACCAGAGCTTTGGGAACTTACCCTCGATGAGCAAGAGGTTTGGAGCCCCTGGGATCTTGCAGGACTTGTATTCCCTGGGGAACCCACACCCGACCACGAGGCCTCGGTCATAAGGGCGGTCATAGACGATCATACCTATTTCAAATTCCGCGACGGCCTTATCCATGTAATGCCAAGGCTTGTCGTGGAAAGGCTTTTGGAGCAAAGGGCCAGGGAGGCCGAACGGCTCAAAAAGTTGATAGCTGGCGGAAAGTGGCTTGAGAGCCTTTGGAAAGGAGAGGCGGAGATAGATGATGTCCTCAAAGAAGACCAGGCTTACTGGATAAATGCAATTAAGGATGTCTGTCTCAAAGGGGATGAGTCACGTTTTTATCAGGAAGTAAATGTGCTTTTCAGGCAGGCAGGTATAGCAGGCAAGGTCTCTTTCTTTGATACCCTGGTGAAGGCAGGTATCTGGCAAGAGGATGAAAATCTAGAGATACTCAAGAATGAGGTGGAGACGGAATTTTCCACAGATGTCCTGGAACAGGCCAAGCACCTCGCTGAAAGCACAGATGAACACATTTTCCAGGAGGGCAGGGAAGACCTCACCGATCTCGAGGTCTTCACCATAGACAGTATCGAGAGCAAGGACCTCGATGACGCCATAAGCTTTGAAAGGATCCCCACTGGTTATGAGATAGGGATACACATTACTGACATAGGCCTAAAGGTGCAGCCTGGAACACCTCTTTTCGAGGATGCACTTTCGCGGGCAACAACCATCTATCTGCCTGAGCGCCAGATACCCATGCTTCCGGAAGTCCTTTCCCATGAGGCTTGGAGTCTCCACCAAGGTGAGCTGCGACGTGCCATATCCTTTCTGGTCACTGTGGACAACAGCGGCCAGATACAGGCTACCCAGATCATTCCCAGCGTCATAAAGGTCACGAAAAGGCTCAGCTATCAGGACGTGGATGCTGCCATTGAGCTCAGGGAGAGGTGGTACGATCTGTACAAGATATGCAAGGCAAGGCTTAACTACAGGATTTCAAAGGGAGCGTTGCCCTTGCCTATACCAGAGCTCAATATCTCTGTTGATTCCGAAGGCCAGGTATTTGTCAATCTTGTAACGCCTGGGCCAGCAAGATTTCTTGTGGCAGAGTCCATGATACTTGCCAATCAGGTGGCAGCAGGGTTTCTCATAGAGAACAAGATACCTGGTCTCTTCCGGAGCCAGCCGCCGCCAAGGGATCATATCATTAGCGGGACTGAGACGGCGTTGCTTCCCAATATCAGGCAAAGGAGGCTGATTAGCCGCGGCTGCTTAGGCCCTGAACCTGAGCCACATTCTGGCCTTGGGTTGCCCTTCTACACCACTGTAACTTCCCCCCTCAGAAGGGCACTTGACCTGCTTATTCAACAACAGATCTCCTCGTTTCTCATGGAGGGCAGGCCTCTTCATACCAAAGAAGACATAGATTCCATGTTGCCCATTCTGAAGCAGGGCCTCACTACTGCATCTCAGGTCAATCAGGGAACGGTACGCTATTGGCTTATCAAATACTTTGCAAGCAAGAAGTCAGAAACCTTGAAGGCTTGGGTTATAGAATTGGGTCAAAGGAGATTGACTGCGGTCTTGCAGGATACCCTTACAACCTTTGAGCTTCCAGTCTTGCCAGGCATGGAGATCAGACAAGACCAGGAGATAGAGGTGCGGGTAAAAGAGGCAAAACCCAGGGAGAATATACTCAGGTTCTATTGGTCGGATACTTGAGCCATAAGGCCTTACTCATGACACGGAAGTGTTTTCCTGACACTCGATTGCTCAGATGATTAAGATACGTATAATCCTAAATGGGAAAAAGGCGGATCAAGCCGATGTTAGGGCGGCTGTTTCAGCCTTGAGGGAAGATGCCGTAAAGGTGGAAGTAAGGGTCACCTGGGAGAAGGGTGATGCAACGCGTTTTGTAGACGAGGCAACCAAAGAAGGTGTCAGCAGAATTATAGCCGCCGGTGGTGACGGAACCATAAACGAGGTGGTAAATGCCATGTTGACACATGAGGCAAAGGAGTGCCCAATACTGGCAATCATGCCCCTTGGAACCGCCAATGATTTTGCCTCGGCATGTAATATTCCTAAAGATCCCCTAGAGGCATTGAGGCTAGCAATACATGGAAGCCCTTCACCCGTAGATGTAGGAAAGGCCAATGACCGCTACTTTTTGAACGTAGCCACAGGGGGCTTTGTCACCCAGGTCACAGCAGAGGTTCCTCAGGGGTTGAAAAATCTCCTTGGGGGCAGTGCTTATGCGCTTGCAGCCATTGTCAAATCCCTTGGTTTCGAACCGAGCCAAGGCAGATTACTGGCTGAGGGGATTGAATTGCAGGGCTCGGCTATAGCCGGAGCAGTGTGCAATTGCCGCCAGGCTGGAGGAGGGCAGGTGCTCGCTCCCGAGGCCTATATAAATGACGGCCTCCTTGATGTGATGATCATACTCACATTTCCTATTTCAGATATTGGCCAAGTAATCCAAGAGATCCTAAATCCATCATATGAATCACGATATGTAAGGCGCTTTCGTTCCAAGTGGGTGGAATCTTGGCCCCAGAGAAAAAGGACGGTCAACCTGGATGGAGAACCTTACGAAGCAGATCATATCCGCTTTGAGGTGATGCCAAGGCAACTAAAGCTCGTTTTACCAAGGGGTTGCCCCTGCCTATTGTGAAAAGTCGGGTTTTACAGGCTTGCGTGAACTCCAATATCCTGTTCAAAAAGTCAGGTCAGTCATACCTCCAACGCCTGAGCCTTATGGATAACTTTAAAAACTGTCTATGCAAGTACAGCTTTTGTGTATATCTTCAATGAAACGAGATAACATCCTATATCCTACTCAAGCACTCTTTTGCCAGAAGAACCAAAGATCTCAGCATCTATGGCAGGAGGTCGAACGCCTTCTCCACAGCATCTTCAGCAGTTGACACATAGTGCACGTCCTGGATGTCTGGCCATGTGTTTAGCCCAATCACAGGTTTCCACATCTTTAGGGCCAAAGCAATTTCTGAAAGGGTGCCATGGGAGCCTGAAACGGCTATCAGTGCCTCACATGAGCGCACGAGCACAACGTTTCTGGCGTGGCTCAAGCCAGTCACGACAGGAATGGTGACAAACTCGTTTGCATCAGAAGCCTTGAATCCAGGTAGTATGCCCACTGTGTGGCCACCTGCTTCCCTGGCCCCTCGACAGGCTGCCTCCATGACACCTCCAAGACCGCCACAGTAGATGAGCCCCCCGCGTGCTGCAACGAGGCCGCCTATCGTGCGGGCCAATTCATAGGTTTCTTGGTTACAAAGTCCTGCTCCAATAATCCCGATTCTTCTTCCTAAAAAATCCATTTTATCAGGAAATACCCTCCAATAAGCAACACAGCAAAAATGATGGTGAAAAGGTTGAAGTATCTCTCTAGAAAGTAACGCACCTTGGGACCAAAGAAAAAGATAGTGATAGCCACGAGATAAAATCTAAGGCCCCTTGATACGACGGATGCCAGTACGAATGTGAGAAAATCTATTCTGAAAGCGCCGGCAGTAATGGTAAACAGTTTGTAGGGTAATGGAGTAAAGCCTCCAGCGGCCACTGCCCATGCATCGTATCGCTGGTACAGGGCTTGAACCTCTGCATATTTGTCCATGAGATGATAAAATTCGAGGATTCGGTCACCTATTAATGCCATGAAATAATAACCGAGACCATAGCCCAATATCCCACCCAACACTGATCCTGCAAGGCATATGGTGGCCCAACGGATGGATCTTTCTGGAACCGCAAGCCCCAGTGCTATGAGTAGCACGTCTGGAGGGATTGGGAAAAAGGAGGCCTCTGCAAGGGCCAGGAAAAAAAGGAAATAGCCAGCGTTTTTCTTTCCAGCCCAAGACAGGATCCAGTCGTAGCTTCTCCTTAAGACGGATGGCAGAAAGGCAGCCACTTGTGTCATACGCGCCATCCATGATCTCCAATGAGCTTTACGAATCTCACCCCTTCCAGGTACTTTGTCTCTATGTTGCCATCCCTTTTGGTGATCCTTGTAAGCGTCTGGGAATATTCATCTCCCACAGGAACCACCATTACCCCTGGGTCCTTCAATTGTTCAAGGAGTGGTTCAGGTATCACCGGTGTTCCCGCGGTCACTATAATTGCATCATAAGGTGCGTGTTCCTTCCAACCCCAGGTGCCATCGTCGAGTTTTATCAAGACATTGTGATACCCCAACTGATCGAGAATCTTTTTTGCCCTGGGTAACAGGGCAGGTATTCGTTCCACGCTGTATACCTTGTTGGCAAGCTCTGCGAGGATAGCGGTTTGGTAGCCAGAGCCAGTTCCTATTTCCAGCACCTTTTCATGGCCTTGCAACCCAAGTTCCTGGGTCATTCTGGCTACGATGTAGGGTTGGGAAATGGTCTGACCATGCCCTATTGGAAGGGGAAAGTCGCTATAGGCCTGGTCCCAGAGGGCCTCATCGACAAAAAGATGCCTTGGCACCTTTTTCATGGCATCAAGGAGACGCCTGTCGTGGATGCCACGGGCCGCAATCTGGGTTTCAACCATGCGTTCCCTTGCTATGCGGAAGTGATCATTTTTCAGAGACATAATATATCACCTTGGAGACATGATCATGATAGAAGGTTACCTGTATTGCCTCTATCCTCTTTTTTCCAAACAATCTTCCTACTAGCCAGATCCTTCGCCAAAAAGGTGTTATGTCGTTGTAATAATACCATTCTTCTTCACCTTTTTCGTTATGGGTGATGTAATCGGGTTCTCCTACAAGGTTTTTCACCTCGAGTTTGGTCTGCCCTTTGCTGATTATGGAGGCATCTATGGCAAGATGGGGCTCTTTCGATGCACATGAACAAAGATTGAGGACTAAAAGGCCGATAAGAAATAGAAGAAGATTTGTTTTTGATGTCCCTTTCATGGAATTGTACCCAAAATCTGTATGGCCCCTTGGTTCGCAACCATTTGTGGCCAGTATTTGAAAAGTAGCGTCTGGTCTCAGGTGCAAGATCTGTAACTTTTCAGTGAAGTTATATGGCAATTTTCTAGATCCGAGAGGAAAAATTTTTTATTGACAATAAACTATTGTTTTAATCTTTTCAATTTAGCTGATGGAGTAAATTATGAGATGTCAAAAATGCGGTTTGATAAGTTTTGATTGGCTGGATGCCTGTAGCAAATGCGGCCATTCTCTTGAAAAGGAAAGAGAGCTCTTAGGCCGTTTTCTCCCAGACAACGGGGATATAAATTGGTTCCAGAAAAGTGAATCTGCTGCGGCAGAAGCAGCCAGTGCTGCCTTTGAGCCCCAGGCGGTTCCAGATATCTCCAAGGTTGACGTATCCGACCTCGTTACAGAAAGTGATGAGTCAGAGATGGTTGACATTGAGGAAAAGGAACTTCTCAGGGCAGCAGAGGATGAGGATTTCCAGAAGGCACTCGAGGAGATAGCCACATAAACAGGATAGGGAAGTTCACTCTCCGTATAGATAAGCTTGTTTATGGCGGAAGGGGTTTAGGACGCAAGGATGGAAAGGTGGTCTTCGTTCCCTATGTACTCCCAGGAGAGGTGGTGGAGTGTCTTGTCTTAAGGGAAAAGAAGAGCTGGTGCGAGGCCTCTCTGCTACATATCATCGAACCATCTTCTCTCAGGAGGGAGCCGTTTTGTCCCCACTTTGGCCTGTGTGGTGGATGTCATTATCAACACATGCCTTATCAGCACCAGCTGGCTCTTAAGGAGGCCATCTTTCGATCCATACTCCATAGGCAGGCCGCTGTTTCGAAGTCGCGGATTTCCCCCATCATACCCTCTCTAAACGAGTTGGAATGGAGGTCAAGGGCAAAACTTGCCCTTTCTGCCGGGAAAAAAGAAGGGCAATCATACTGGGGCTTTTATAAGGCAGGGAGCCATGAGGTGATTGAGATTTCAGCCTGCCCTGTCTTAAAACCATCACTCAGAAGGCTTGTCGATCCCATGAATAGCATGGCAGGGCTTATAAAGTATGCGTTTCCAAGACTTGATGGCATGATTTTAGAAGCCGGCTTGGATGGAAGAGCCAGGGTGGTTATACAGCCAGAATCTATAGACATGGGGCAGATTAAAGCCTTGGAGCAACCATTCAGGGAGCTCGAAATCCCGGTAGCCATCATGAACAGCAAAAGAGGTCTTGTTTATATCAACTGTTTTGAGGAGCTATGTTTCTATAAGGGACCCCTTTGTGAGAAGGGTCTTTCCACTCTGCCTGGCACATTCTTTCAGGCAAATCTTCAAGATAATGAGAATCTTGTAAAAAAGGTAATAGAGTTATGCAATAAGGCGAAAGCTGGTAAGATACTTGAGCTTTTCAGTGGCAGTGGCAATTTTTCCATCCCATTGTCAGCGGCGGGTTTTCACGTTACTGCTGTGGAATCAGAAAAGGGCAGTGTCGAGTCTGCAAAGAAGAACCGGGACAGGATTCTTTCCTCTCCTGAGCGTCTTGAAATCATCCATTCAGATGCAGTCAGGTTTTTTTCAGAAGTGCCTCGAAAGGATCTTTTCGACGTAGTGCTATTGGATCCTCCAAGGCAAGGTGCCAAAAGGCTGAGCAGACTTCTTGCTGAAAGTGGCATCAAAACCGTCATATATGTCTCATGCGATCCAATGACACTTTCAAGGGATGTGAGAATACTTGGCCAATGGGGTTTCAGGGTGAAAGAATGCATCCCATTTGATATGTTCCCTCAGACATTTCATATAGAAAGCGTGACAATGCTTTCAAGAAGGCGTGATTAGTCATGTTTTCATCGATAGGGCACAAGTTCTTCAAACTAAAATTACACCCTGGTAATGAAAAGATCTGAACCTTCCTGATTCATCGTTAATGTGTTTGGTTATGCTTATAAGTCTGCTGACCATACGGTGCCTTGGGGCGTATCCTTCAAGGTTATTCCCTTTTCAAAAAGCTCATCCCGTATGTGGTCTGCTAGTTGCCAGTCTTTTTCCTTCCTGGCCATGTTTCTTTTTTCAATTAACCTGTCCAGTTCTTCCTCTGTAAGCCCAGAGGCCGCAAGGGCCTGTTTGTTCCTTTTTTCTAGATAATCCCCGGGCTCTTCTGTCAATATTCCAAGGACCTGGGAGGCCTCCATGATCTGTCTGCACGATTCCTCCAGCCCTGGTTTATAGAGTGCTGAGGGCTTGGTGGATGCATGCTTGAGAATACGGTTTAAGCCTCTTACTGCCTCAAATATCTGGCCAAGGGCAAGTGCAGTATTGAAGTCGTCATCCATTGCTTCATTTACCCTTTTATCCAGGTTGGAAATCATATAGAGGTCATCCTCTACCTCTTCAGGCAAGGGGCGCTTTTTCTTGACAGGCATGTTTGCGGCTTGTTGTGCCTCAAAGATGGCCTTGTAACACCTGTCCAGGGCGGATGTTGATTCCTTTAGGGCATCTGGTGAATAATCAAGTGGGCTTCTGTAGTGTTTTGAAAGGAGAAAAAGTCTCAAGGCTTCAGGGTGGAATTGCGACAGAATGTCCTTGATGGTAATGAAATTACCAAGAGATTTCGACATCTTCTCGCCCTTGATGGTGACAAAACCATTGTGCATCCAATATCTGACAAACGTCTTGCCTGTGGCAGCCTCTGATTGGGCGCGCTCGTTTTCATGGTGGGGAAAGGCAAGATCCAGCCCGCCACCATGTATGTCTATGGTGGGACCAAGATATTTCATGCTCATGGCGGAACATTCTATGTGCCACCCGGGCCTTCCTGGACCCCAAGGGCTTTCCCACTGGGGTTCACCTGGCTTTGCTGCCTTCCAGAGGGCAAAATCAAGGGGGTCCCGCTTCTTGTCTCCAGGTTCTATTCGTGCTCCAGAACGAAGTTCTTCAAGATTCCTCTTTGATAGGGCGCCGTATGAAGGAAACTTCCTGACTGCAAAATAAACATCACCTTGTGCTTCATAGGCAAAGCCCTTATCTATCAGGGTCTGGATCAGGGCGATTATGTCTGGAATATGTTGGGTTGCCCTTGGCTCTATATCGGCGCGCAGAACCTTCAGGGCATCCATGTCTTGATAAAAATGATGGATTTCCCTTTGGGCAAGTTCTTTGGTATCTATACCTTCCTCATTTGCCCTGTTGATGATCTTGTCGTCGATGTCGGTAAAATTTCTCACAAAGGTGACTTCATAGCCCCTTTTTCTAAGATGGCGGACAACTGCGTCAAACACCACTGCTGATCTGGCGTGCCCTATGTGGCAACGGTCATAGGCGGTTATACCGCAAACGTACATGCCAACCTTGCCAGGTACGAGGGGTTCGAACAATTCCTTTTTCCTGTTGAATGTATTGAAGATAAAGAGAGCCATGCTGCCTCCAGAAGCTTTCCTGTTTGAGATGGGTATCATAAATTCCACGGATAATTTTTTAAAGTGATTTATATGGTCGGCCTTTAAAAATGGGCAATTTCTAAAACTGGCAGGAAAGTTGATAACAAATCGTTAGCCCCCTGTCTATTTTCTATGGTTTAGGCGTTGGGCGTATGTTTTCGAAGGCAGGTGGTTAAAAAGTGAATTGATATTGACATTAACACACTTATTCACTAAATATATGAAAACTACAATGATAAACAACTATATCTTGTAGATCAGCGTCGTCACCATTTAATCTCGCAGGAGGCAGCAGTCAATCTTATGGATCAGGAACTTCCCCGGACCAATTTACCTCTAAGCAACAATGCCCTGGTGGTTCTTGCAAGGAGATATCTCAAAAAAGACGAGCAGGGCAAGGTCATCGAAACACCAGAGGACATGTTCAGGAGGGTTGCAGACGTGGTGGCCGCATCGGATGCTCTCTATGACAAGGATGCGGATATAAAGGCGGTTTCTGACAGGTTCTACAACATGATGACCAGTTTGCGATTCATGCCAAACAGCCCCACGCTCATGAATGCTGGAAGAGTATTGGGGCAGCTTTCAGCCTGCTTTGTTCTTCCCATTGAAGATTCCATAGAGAGTATCTTTGAGGCAGTCAAGCATACGGCCATGATACATAAGAGCGGAGGTGGCACTGGTTTTTCATTCTCAAGGATTAGGCCTGAAGGAGACATCGTCAAGACCACGCATGGTGTGGCCAGTGGCCCCATTTCGTTCATGACCATATTTGACGTTGCCACTGAAACAATAAAGCAGGGCGGTACGAGACGCGGCGCCAACATGGGGATACTGCGGGTGGATCATCCCGACATAGAAAAATTCATTACAGCCAAGACCAGGACCGACAGGCTAAACAATTTCAATATCTCAGTGGCCCTAACAGAAAAATTCATGGAGGCAGCTGGCCATGGGGAAAGTTATGCCCTCATAAATCCCAGGACAGGAAAGGAGGTGAGAAGGCTTCCTGCTTCAGAGATCTTTTCAGAGATAGTCCATTCAGCCTGGGCAAGTGGAGAGCCAGGCATCATATTCCTAGACAGGATAAATCGTCAAAACCCCACTCCTGATCTTGGCCAGATCGAAAGCACGAATCCATGCGGGGAACAACCACTTCTTCCCTATGAATCGTGCAATCTTGGCTCTATCAATCTAGGAAAGTTCATCACAAAGGAACGCAAGATCGATTTCCATGGCCTAAAGGAGATCATCTGGGATGGGGTTCACTTCCTGGACAATGTGATAGATGCAAACAAGTTCCCCTTGGACGAGATCAGGGAAATGACGAGAAAGACCAGGAAGATAGGCCTTGGGGTAATGGGCTTTGCAGATCTTCTGATTTCTCTTGGCATCCCATACAATTCTGACGAGGCCGTCAACATTGCAAGAAAGATCATGGCCTTTATAGAGGATGAGTCCAAAAAGGCATCGGCTGCACTTGCAAAGAAGAGGGGTAATTTCCCTGCTTACAAAGGCAGCATATATGATGGTCCTGAGACTCCTCTTATGAGAAACGCCACCACCACCACCATTGCTCCTACAGGCACCATCAGCATTATTGCAGGAGCATCCAGCGGCATAGAGCCCCTTTTTGCCGTAAGCTATATCCGTCGGGTGCTCGACGGCAGCGAGCTGGTTGAGGCCCATCCGCTTTTCGTAAGGGCCATGAAGGAAAGGGGCATCTACAGTGAAAAACTCATGGAAAAAATAGCAGAGTCAGGGTCCTTACGAGATATAGACGAGGTACCCGAGGACCTGAAGCGTGTATTTATTACCTCTATGGATGTGCGGCCAGAAGAGCATATAGCTATTCAGGCGGCATTTCAGGAATCAACCGACAATGCGGTTTCAAAGACCATCAATTTCCCAGAAGAGGCCACTGAAGAAGACGTGAGACAGGCATACATGCTTGCTTGGAAGAAGGGGCTCAAGGGTATAACCATTTACCGTTATGGAAGCAGGCCTGTCCAGGTGTTGAGTCTGAAGAAAAAGAAGGTGAGCCTACCTACCGAGGGAGAATGTGTCTGCGCTCCAAATGGAAAGATAGCCCCCAGGCCTAGACCCCTTAGGACCCATGGTGTTACAGAGCGGGTTAGAACTGGCTGTGGCAATCTGTATGTTACAGTGAACTGGGATGAGCATGATTTTTGTGAGGTCTTTGCCCAGATGGGTAAGGCAGGAGGATGCGCTGCGTGTCAGATAGAGGCGGAAAGCAGGCTCATTTCCCTGGCCCTTCGTTCTGGTGTAAGCCCAAAGGTGATCATAAAACAGCTTTCAGGCATTAGGTGTCCTTCTCCAAGCTGGGTCGAGGGCAAGCAGATCCTGTCATGTCCAGATGCCATGGCAAAGGTATTGGCTTCAGTTGCCAATGTGGAGGTAGAGGTAAAGGAGCAAACCCTCATGGCCTGCCCAGACTGTGGAGCGGTTTTAGAGCTCGAGGAAGGTTGCCTCCTGTGCAGGTCTTGCGGTTTTTCAAAGTGCAGCTGAAAAGTTTTTGCCTCTTTTTTGAAAAATTATCTCAAAAAATAGATAAACCAGGTGAGAATCGGCCCAACTTGGAGTTGCTAGTAATTATCCTTCTTGCGATTTGTCCTTGGCAGGGTTTGGCCATTTCAGGTGAATACACCTTTGGGCATGGCCGCCTGAGCCCTTGGGATGAAAAGGGAAGACCTAAGAACGGGTTCGAACAGTGCGCTGTTTTAGTCAGGATAGTGGGTTTAGATCCCCCAAAGGGTATATTGCGTATAGCCCTCTATGATTCCAAAAAGAGCTATGATCGCAGAAGCCATCCAGTCAGATCCGAGGCGGTAGAAGTCACAAGTTCCAATGCAACAGTGAAGTTCGATGCCCTTAAACCTGGCTTCTATGCAATAATGATGTATCACGATACAAACAGGAACAACAAATTCGATAGGATCTTCGGGCTTCCAAGGGAACAATACGGCTTTTCCAACAATGCAGTTCCTGGCCTCGGCCCACCAAGCTTTGACTCGGTCAAATTCAAGGTCCAGCCAAGAGATGTCACATTCATCAAGATTATAGCCAGGTAGGAGAGCGCCATGTGAATCACCGTGCCGATCTTGAGCCCGCACCGTTACTCCTGGTAGTGATACCATTTTCTGCTGGTATACTTTTTTCCAGGATCTTATCCTCAGGGGCATTCCCAGGGCTTTACTGGATTTACTCCTTGGTTTTGTTCTCACTCTTCTTATTTATTACACCTATCATCTCACATGATGACAGTGGTGCGGTTCCACTGGATAAAAGAGGCTTGTCTGGCCTTGTCTTTTGCCTTGTCTTCATATTTTTACTTGGCCTGTTTCATGAAAGGGCATCGGAAGGGCGTCTTTTCAAAGAGCAGGCCCTCCTTTTGAATCTGGCTGAAAAAGGTGGCGAACATGTCTTTACTGGCATTGTTTCCAAGTCGCCAGTACCTTCTGTGGCTGGCTGCAAGACACAGGTATTTGTATACACGGTAGACAGCCCAGAAGGCAGCAGACCTGTTATGGAAAGGCTCTACATGACATTCAAGGGTATTTCATGGATGGAGCTTGAACCTGGCGCGTCGCTCAGGTTTGCAGCAAGGCTGTTTGAGATACGAAATTTCAAGACCCCTGGGGCATTGGATATTGAAAATCATTGGCTCATCAGGGGCATAAAGGTCAGGGGTATTTGTGGCAGTTCACAAAAGCTTATTACTGTGCCTTCAAAGAGCGGCGCCCCTTCTGTTTTTCTCTGGATAGAGCTGAAGATAGAGAAACTTAGGCACAAGATCATGAAGTCGATCTTTTTCTCCTTTGAAAAGGAGGATGAGCGGGCCATTGCCATGGCCATTTTGACAGGAGAGCGGGCATGGTTTACGGACCAATTAAGAGACAGCTTTGGCGTTTCTGGCCTAGGCCACCTTCTTGCCGTATCTGGCTTACATATGGCCCTTGTTGCCATATTCAGCGCTACATTCGTGCGCCTTCTTCTAAGCCTAAGTCAGTGGGTGCTACTAAATATGAACGTCCGAATGATATCATGTGGGACAGCCATTTTCTCCTGTTTGACGTATGCGGCAATTGCTGGGTTTTCGCCTTCCAGTCTCAGGTCATTTTTCATGGTGCTTTTAATTGGCGTCTCATTGGTGTTTGGCCGACTTGCTAGCATGAAAAACTCATTGGCCCTTGCCGCCATTTGCCTGTTGCTCATAAGCCCATTCTATCTCTTTGATATATCCTTTCAGCTTTCCTTTTTTGTGGTGTTCTTTCTCATCCACTTTAGCGACCACCTGATGTTCTCAGGTAGCAGGCTCAGGAGGTGGACCAAAGAGACAATGGCTCTTAGTATTGCGGCATTTGTATTTTCAAGCCCACTGGTGGCCTTTTATTTTCAAAGATTTTCCATTCTGGCAGTTCCCCTCAATTTTTTGGCCGTGCCCCTAACGGAATTTTTGCTCCTGCCCATGTTGCTGATGGGGCTCATGCCTGCAATATGCTTTCCTGGGCTGCCAAATCCATTCTGGAACATGGGGGAAAGGGCTATTGAAGTGCTTGTAAAGCTTTCGAGTTTCTCGACACAAATTCAGGGTGAAAGCAGCTACATCATTCCCCCTTCTATTGGCCAGATCTGTCTTGTTGCGGCCATCTTTCTCCTCTTGCCTTTATGCAGGCGAAAAGTCTTTTTGAGAGGGGTCGTGCTGGTTTGCATTATTGCTCTGGCGTCACTGACTGGTTTAAGGCTTTACGGAAACAATACCTCAAAAGGGCTGTGTCTCCATGTGCCTGACGTTGGACAGGGGCTGTGCCAGATTCTCCAAATGCCAGGAGGCAAGGTCATGGTGGTGGATGGAGGAGGTCTTGGCTCCATAGATGTTGGCAGGGCTGTTGTGGGGCCTTATCTCAGGCGTCTAGGCATAAGACGTATTGATATACTTGCCATCTCGCATCCGGAACAAGACCATATGGGTGGTGTGCCTACTCTCCTTAGACAGTTCGACATAGGTCAGCTTTGGCTTGGCCAAGACGACAACCCCTCACTTGGCTCTTGGAAAGAGACAATGGAGATTGCAAGAAAGAGGCATATACCAGTTAGAAGATGGATAAGAAATGCGAGGGTTGTCCTCCCTGGGGACGTGAGTGCAACTATCCTTCCTTGCCAAGGGTGTCAGGCCATTCATTCAAGAAATAGCAGATGCGTGGTTTTCAGGATAGGATACAAAACAAGGCATATACTGTTGCCTGGAGATATAGACAAATGGAGGGAAAAAAGGATTGCTTCATCGGTATCATTGGTCTCTGATGTTCTCGTAGTGCCCCATCACGGAAGCCGTACATCCAGCAGCTTGCCATTTCTGAAAGCGGTATCTCCAGGTGTGGCAATATGTCCCGTGGGTTATCATAATCGGTTTCATCTGCCGTCTAAGCGTGTGATAGAAAGGTATGAGAGGCTTGATGTGCCTGTTTTCCGCACAGATGTTGATGGTACCATAGATGTGCAGATATCAGAGGACGAGAAGATACAGGTGTCTTCCTCTACTGGCAGAAGACTCAGATTGTAGGAACAAGCTTCTGGCGCATCCGTTACTGTTTTTGAAGAAACTCGATAACCCTTTTCATGTCCTCTGGGACAGGTGCCGTCAACCTTACACTTTCTCCTGTCAGGGGGTGATTAAATTCCAGCTGGTATGAGTGTAGCATCTGTCTATGCAGTTTCAATCTTGTGCCGCCTTTTTGCAGCCCAACGGTTGTGGGTCCGCCATAGGTTCTGTCTCCAAGAAGTGGATGGCCCAGATGGCTGAGGTGTACCCGTATCTGATGGGTACGCCCTGTGTGTAGATATAGTTCCAAAAGCTGGTGGCGGGAAAGATCTTTCACTACGTGATAGCTTGTCACAGCTGGCCGCCCATCCCTATGGTTTACCGCCATGAGGGTCCTTTTTTGGGAATGCCTTCCAATGGGCAGGTCGATTATCCCGGATTTATCAGGCAGACAACCTTGAATAAGGGCGAGGTATTTCTTCTTTATTGAGCGGTTTTTGAACAGATCCGCAAGTTTTTGATGCGCCAGGTCGTTTTTGGCTACAATCATTAATCCACTGGTGTCTTTGTCGAGCCTGTGGACTATGCCAGGACGCAGCTTTCCTGCAATTCCCGAAAGATCCTTGCAGGCAGCAAGAAGGGCATGGACCAGTGTACCAGTTTGATTTCCAGCCCCAGGGTGAACCACCAATCCAGGTTGCTTGTCGATTATGGCTAGATGCTCGTCCTCGAAAAGGATTTTCAAAGGGATATCTTCTGCACACAGAGAAAGGGGTTCTGGAGGTGGTATCCTGACAACGATATCTTCTCCAGTTGCCAGCTTTCTACCAGGCTTCAGGTCTGTAGAGCCAGAAACGCTGACGTTTCCACTTGCGATGAGATGCTGGAGCCTGGTTCTTGACAGATGTGGAATCTTGGATGCAAGAAAACGGTCCAATCGCACCTTTTCAGAGTCTTTGTCTACTGAAAGGCTGATTTTTTCTATTTGGTCTAGATTGGAGCTGCCTGGCTCTTTAGGGTATTTGAAGGCGCTTGAGTCGGGCTTCAAATGTCAGTCTTCATCTCCAGGAGCATTTCTGGGGCCGGTTCTGTCTGAACAGTCTCTACTCCAAAGATGGATTCTATTCCCTTTTCTATGTCTTCTTCTTCCCTGTTTCTTGCAATGGAGAGCTCTTTTACCAGGAGGGCCTTTGCAGTTTCCAGCATTTTCCTTTCACCAAAAGACAGAGGCTTATCCATCTGCAGTATGTAAAGATCCCTCAGTACGGCAGCCAGATCAAAGATGGAACCAGTCTTTATACGTTCCATGTATTCCCGGTAGCGCCGGTTCCAGGTCTGAGGGGTGAATTTTATGTCTTTTTCCTCAAGGATGGAATAAACCCTCTCTACATCCTTTTTGGATATTATGGAGCGCAGGCCTACGGTCTCGGTGTTGTTTTTTGGTATCATGATCTTCATGTCATTTTCAAGGATTCGCATGACATAGAAAACGAGGGTAGATCCTCCGATTTCCTTCTCTTCAATGGCTTCTATAAGTCCAACACCGTGGGCAGGATAAACTGCCAGATCACCTACTTTAAACATGGTTTGAGATTTATGTCCTCCTGAGTCGTGAAATTTCTTATAAATTTATAAAAAATTTACTGATTATAGCATCTTTTCGCCAAATTTTAAACAGGCAAAATAAAAAATTACAGGGTAAAAAGGCGTGGGCATTTATGAAAAAGGGGGCTCGGGGCCCCCTTTGGAAGTTATTGTTTTTTTGTATGCCTTAGTTCAACACGTTATGACCCCGTTGTCTCATACATCTGATGTAGGCGTTCTTGTATTTTTTCTCTGCATCGAGGCCCTTATAGGTTCCTCCTCCCATTCCACCTGCGGCTGCTCCAATAGCTGCCCCTTTGCCAGGTGCTCCCGCAGCCGCTCCAATGGCTGCTCCCGCAGCTGCTCCAATGGCACCACCTACCAAGGCACCCTTTGCAGTCTCGCCTGGGGTGTAGCCAGACACACGTTCGGCTAACATTTTGCATTCAACAAGATCCTGATTGATGTAAGCAGCCCGAGGATCGTTATATGGGTCAACCGTGGGCTGCCATCCTGTCTGGCTGGCGCACCCTGCAATAAGTAGCAGTGTTAAGATGGAATAGATGAAAATGTTTCGGTGTTTCATGATAATGCCTCCTGTTCGAATCTATATGGTTAATCTGACAAAACCAGGTCCTGATGTGTCTCATTCCGACGATTTTTCCTCCAAGGCTATTTTGGAAGAACCTTACGACACTATAAATAATTGCAGCTACTTCTGAAATAAAAATACCAACACGGTCCGATGATGTCCAAATCTTTGACCAACTGCTGTGGAATCAATAAAATAGCGAAAGCAATTATTATACCTATTTTTACAAATAGTAAAGGTTCTTCCAGTAGATGCGTGCCCAAGGCCGATCTAAGAATAGTCAGATCAGTCACACCTCCACGGTTCTTCACGTCTTCAAACCTTGTGGCCCTGCGTGCTCTCCCCCTCAGGCCAAATGCGTGGCAAGAAAACGATGTGGATATGACCATTTTCATGGCCGTATCTCCTTCAGGTAGTCTTTTCCCGGAAAAACCATAAATGAATAGGGGTGGCGGCTGTTCCTTTATCAGGTGCCAGTTGGCCCTATTCATGGTTCGGCTGGACATCCTTCCTGAAAAATAGTAAGAGACCGTGCCATGAATAGAGGAAGGATTTTATGGATTTTCATACCGGCTGTTCTCCTCCTTGGATTCTTGTTGTCTTGCCTTCTTCAGGGACCTGCCACTGGAGGGGGCATTGAAAGTAGTGGCTTTTGGGCCAGCGACAAGGTATCCAGGATACCATTGTCGATTTTGAGGGGCTGCCTCGACCGAAAGGGGGCAAGGGAACTCACCAGCCCTTTTTTTGAGTTCACTTGTGACGGAAAGGTTTTTGAAGCCTCCACGAGCCTGGATCATGATCTACAGTCCTATCTGGATTCTCTAATGGGGCAAGCCATTGGACAGCTGACAGCCATTGTCTGTATCGATCCTGTTTCTGGAAGAATCCTGGCCATGTCAGGCTTTGACAGAGACGTGCCTGATGCCAAGGTATGGGTCCGAAGACTCGTCCCATCTGCCAGTATCTTCAAGATAGTCACTGCTGCTGGCGCCATAGAATTTCTTGGAATGACGCCCCAAACCCCATTCTGGTACAACGGGGGAAAACATACACTATATAGATATCAACTAAGGGACAAGAAAAACAGATACACCGTAAAGGCTACATTGAAAGAGGCATTTCAGGATTCCATCAATCCCATTTTCGGAAAGCTTGGCTCCATCTATCTTGGGTGCAAGGGGATTGTGGAAATGGCAGATCGTTTCTTGTGGCAGAGGGAAATCCCTCTGGAGATCCCAGTAGCCAGGAGCACCCTGACCATCCTGGACGATAGCTTCAACATTGCTGAAGTGGCAAGTGGTTTCAACAAGGCAACAAAGATCACTGCCCTCCACGGCGCACTGATCGTGGCCGCAATAGCAAATGGTGGGGTCATGATGGCGCCTAGCTTCATTGACACTATTAAAGATAGTGGAGGTGATACAATTTATCAGAGCAGGATCTACCCACTCACAAGGCCCGTAAACCCCAAAACCGCAGATCTCCTGTTTGAGATGATGAAGGCCACGGTAAAAAAAGGTACTGCCAGGAAGGCCTTTTTGCATTCTCATGGCGACAAGGTGCTTGGGAAACTGGAGATCGGGGGGAAGACAGGCACCATAGACAACGAGTCACACGACTTAAGATTTGACTGGTTCTGCGGCATCGCCAAAGAAAGGGAAGGGGGCAGGACTATGGCAGTTGCCGTAGTGGTTGCCCATAAGGACGTGCTTGGTACCAGGGCTGCAAGTTATGCAAGACAGGCGATAAAGAGATATTTTCGAAAAGAGGGCCACTGAGTTTCACCTGGGTTCAGATCCTTTTTTCGTTGCTTGTTCCTCCTGCTCGATTATTGAAGCTGCCCAGGTCAATGCCTTGACGTTTGTGGTCAGCCATAGTAGCTACATCCGCAAATTATGTCTGTAGATATAATTTTACAGTTTTGAACTCGAACATCACCTGAAGAAATATAGAAGGGAATCAGTATTTCATGGCCAAAATCATACCCTTTAGGGGGACCCGCTATAACATTGGGCTTTTTGATGACCTTTCCAGTCTTTTTGCCCCTCCTTATGATATTGTGACCAAGGAGGAAAGGGACAGTTATGTCAGGCAGAATCCCTACAATATCTTTCGCCTTGAACTTCCGTCCAAGGCAGATTGCAATGGTGGCGCAGCAGATAAATATAGATGCGCCGCAACCTTCTTGCACAAGTGGCAAAGGGAAAGGATTTTTCTGACGGATCACGAACCTGCCATTTACCCCTATGACATAGAGTTTGTCTCGGATGGCAAGGCTTTTGTGAGAAAGGGCTTTATATGTCTCGTAAGGACTGACGACTGGTCTGATGGAACCATACTGCCCCACGAGAAGACCTTTCAGAAGGTCACCCAGGACAGATTAAGCCTGCGTATGACGACAAGGGCCCAGTTCAGCCAGATTTTTATGCTGTACCGCCATCAAGAGGGCCTGGATCAAGCGCTCGGGCATGGCAGCAGGGAAGAGCTTTTCACCGTTGAGGATGCCAAGGGCTGTATCCACAAATTGTATCGTGTCTCGGACAGAAACAGTCTGGAGCAAATAAGTGGCTGTCTTTCAGGTACGCCCCTTTACATAGCGGATGGTCATCACCGATACACTACTGCCATCCAGTACAGAAAGGAGATGACTGCACGCTATGGCGACAATCCAGAGGCCCTCTACAATTACACTATGGTATATCTTGTGGATGTTAAGGACCCTGGCATGATCGTTCTGCCCACCCACAGGCTGGTATCCATACCAGAGGGCATGAACTGTGAAGAGGTGATCGAAAGGCTGTCTCGACTGTTTTATTTGAAAGAACTGGAGCAATCCACTCAGTTTTCTGGCCCGTGGCAGGCACATGAATTCAAAAAGACCTTGTCTGAGACCTGTTTAAACGGCATTACACTGCTCTTTGGTTCCAGAAAACGGGCATTTGTGCTTTGTCCAAAGGATGAGGCAAGAAAGGAGCTTCTTGAGACTGTTGGCCACAGGGAGCTGGCGGAGTTGGATGTTGTGGTCCTTGAAGAGCTGGTATTCAAAAAGGCCCTTGGTATAGAATCAGAAAGGTTAGAGGCAGGAAGAGACATAATCTTCACAGCAGATTCAGAAGGTGCCATACGTTCCTTGAAACAACACCAGATGCTTTTCTTTATGCATCCAACCCCTGTAGAACAAGTGTTGGACGTGGCAGATGCTGGCCTTTCTATGCCACATAAGTCCACCTATTTTTATCCCAAGATCTTGACTGGCATGGTGCTCAATCTGGAAGAAAAAGAAGGTATGAGCCCCAGCTTCTAAAAAAGACCAAAAAGGTGCACAAAAGAATAAGGCGGCTCAAAATAGGGCCGCCTGCAAGAATGGTACAAATTGGCATCAAGCCATTTATCAATCGAGAAAGTGCTTCAGTTTTTCCCTGCGGCTGGAATGTCTCAGGCGGTTGAGTGCCTTCTTTTCGATCTGGCGTATGCGTTCTCTGGAGACGTTGAAACGCCTGCCAATCTCTTCTAAGGTGTATTCACTATCTTCTCCTATGCCAAACCGAAGCCTTATGATCTTTTCTTCTCTGGGGCTGAGTGTGGCCAGTATGCTTTTTATCCTTTCGGTGAGTTCACGTTCCCTGACTGTTTCATAGGGGGAGACTGCGTCTTTGTTCTCGATGAAATCCCCCAAGGTGCTGTCTTCATCGCCCACCGGGGTCTCAAGGGATACGGGTTCCCTGGATGCTTCCAGGATGGACAAGATCTTTTCCATGGGAAGCCCTGTCCGTTCAGAGATTTCGGCTGGGCTAGGCTCGCGCCCAAGCTCTTTAAGCATGGCGTAAAACGCCTTGAAGAACTGGCTTCTCAGTTCCAGGAAATGAACAGGAAGCCTTATGGTGCGGGTCTTGTCGAGAATTGCCCTGGTGATGGCCTGCCTGATCCACCAGCTGGCATAAGTGGAAAACTTGTTGCCCTTGGTGTAGTCAAAACGAAATACTGCCCTCATGAGGCCAAGGTTGCCCTCCTGTATGAGGTCGGCAAGGGACAGGCCCTGATGCATATATCTTTTGGCAATGCTCACCACCAACCTGAGATTCGCATTGATCATCTCGTCCTTTGCACGTTCCACCTTGATCTGTTGGATCCTGACGAACCGTTGCAGCTCGGCAAGAACTTGATCGTCAGCATGTTGCTCAGCAATGCTGTACACGGTCTCGGCAAGGTAGTTCAGGTGCTGTTTCTTGGGCTTTAGGGTCGGGTCTCTTCTCTTCCATATACGGATTTGCTCCCTCAATGCCTCAATCTCTGGCAGTGAGGAATTTAATTCCATGATAGAGGAAATTATGCTGTTGAACCCAGTCCTGATGATCTTGCTCAGCTCTTCTTCCTTTTCTGGAGTCAACAGCTCGTATCGCCCCATTTCCCTGAGATAGGTGGTGGTAATTTCTTCTGAATCGGTATATTCACCGGCATCCAGCACCACCTCGTGTTTTTTGTTGTCAGGGGCCTTTTGCGGCTGGATCTCTGTCATGGAGCCATTCTTCTGGGCCCCATGCACTGGATCTTTTTTCAGGGCTATGGCATCGTTTAAGGTGCCGCCCACAACTTCTATGTTGTTCTCACAAAGCATGTCAAAAATCTCTTCGAGTTTTTCAGGGTCTTTAATGTCGTCTGGAATAATCTGATTCAAGGTTTCGTAGGAGAGCGAACCCTTGTTGCCTGCCTCAAGGAGTTGGTCCATATATTCAGCAGGTTCTCCTTCAGGGCGTTTCCTTGCTATCTTCACGGCCATGGCAATCTATCCTTACAATGGTGCAATTTTAGAGTGCAAATAAAAATTGCAAACAAAACACGTTATTATAATAAATTAATTGGGTAAAATCAAGGATAAAACTCAAATGAATATGTAGTATGGACAGATTTTTTTGTTTTCCGTCTGGAAAATAGACATAAAATTACCGATTGCCAACCCCCTTTTTACGATTTTTTTGGATTTATTCCTTGGGACAGAGGTTGACAATGTGCAACCACAATATATACTAATTCGATTCTCATGAGAAAGGGGGGATACCCTTGGCCATAGTGGTTGAAGTTCAAGATAACCTGGAAAAGGCCCTCAAGCTGCTCAAGAAAAAGATGCAGCTCGACGGGCTCCAGCGCGAGCTCAAAAATCGCCGTTTTTATGAAAAACCAAGTGTAAAAAGGCGGCGTAAGGCTCAGGAAGCTGAAAGAAGACGCCGTAAGGCGAGCAGGCGGCGCAGGCGCTACTAAGAAACAATAGCTTCAAATAAGTTGAAAAAAGGAGATGTCTCTTACACATCTCCTTTTTTATTTTCCTCATCCAGGAGAAATTGTGCGTTGGAGGCCAGTTCAAATGCCAGTTGTTCACCGTGGGTATCCCTTCGCTCCAGGGACCCGCACACTGCATTGAAGATGTCAGATTTTTTGAGACTTCCAGGCGATATCCCAGGCAATAAGTGTTCTTCGTCTTCTGTTGGTACAATGAGCCCTTTGTCTTCAAGCTTCTTTAAAACACTCACCACTTCCATGAGGGGATAACCCAGTTCATCCGAAAGGTCTTCTGCCGTGACGGCACGTCCCGCATCAAAGTAGCTATAGGTCACCTCCAGGATGTCCACTGCAAGGGCTAGTTTCGTAAGGGGTGAAATAGGGCCTTTCAAGGGCACGTACCTTTTGAACTTCTGCACTGCATAGGAAGTCTCAGCCCCAATGAGAAATACCAGCCAGCCTATATAGAGCCAAAAAATGAACAGGGGAAAGGTGGCGAATGAGCCGTATATGGCATTGTATCTGGCCACTCCTATCTGAAGCTTGACGTAAAGCGTTTGTGCCATTATCCAACCGAGCCCCCCAATCACCCCTCCTACAACTGCCGGCAACACCTTGACATTGGTATTTGGCATAAAACGGTAGAGTATAGAAAAAGTCCCAACAATTAAGAGTATTGGAAGAAACTTGAACAAGAGCGGCAGTAGCCAGGACACCCTAAGGGTTGACGTAATCTTTGCCAGAAGTGTCTCGCTCTGAGCTGCGGTAATGGCCCAAAAGGCAAAATTTATGGAAATGGGCAGGAGAATTATTAGGCCTATATAATCTATTATCTTTCTTCCTAGCCTTCTTGCCTTTTTTGTCTCCCAGATGTTGTTCATGGCTGATTCGATATGGGTCATTAAGGAGACAATGGTAAGAAGAGCCCCTATTATACCTAACCAACCAAGGGTGGCAAAATTGGTCTTGTCCACATAGTCGAAGATCTTGTCTAGGGCAAGCTTTAGATGCTGTGTGGAACCGTTGATGCTGGCCTTGGCTTCCTGGGATAGCCTGTCTGAAAGAGTGCAATTCCCGGCTGCTTCACACGGGTGCTGGCCGCTAATCTCTTCTAATTGGGCAAGCATCTTATATGCCGCCGCCTTCATATAGTTGTCAGCTCCAAGACCTTTCAACAGAGCCGTGCCCATTGCCAATACTGGCACTAGGGAAAGAATGACCGTATAAGTGAGGGCACTGGCCCTCAGATCGAAATCGTGTTTTCCAAAGCCCTTAACAACGATATAAATGATCCTCAAGGTAGCCTTTGCAAACCAGGAAGCATTCTTTTTCCCCCTGGATAGATTGCCTTCCCAGACCCATTCAATAAATTGTGCAAGGTCTTTCATGAGAATTTTCAAGGCCTCCTGTCAAATTTTTAAAAGGATTTTCCCTACGGCTTGGCTTTGCTTTGACTGAAATAATTGAACTATATTCATTTAATCATGAAACCCCATTACTTCAATGTTGATTGACATGGTTTTTTTGATGTCACTTTCCAATTGGGCTAATATACTTGGATAAGTATCTTAATTGAGACATCTTCTTATTATGAAAAGATTTTCATTCATACATGCGGCAGATCTTCATATTGGTTCCCCTTTCAGCACCCTTACCAAGGCAGATAAGAAAACAGGGGATCTTTTGCTTGCATCTACATTCAAGGCCTTTGACAACATAATAGGCCTTGCCATCTCCAAGGGCGTGGATTTTGTTCTCTTTTGCGGTGACCTTTTTGACAGCGTGGATCGAAATCTGAGGGCGGTCCTCCATTTCAGAAATGGAATGAAAAGGCTGAACGATGCTGGAATAAGGGCCTTCATCATCCACGGCAACCATGATCCTTTGGAACAGGAGCCTGTTGCCCTGGATCTCCCCAAAAACTGTTACGTGTTTCCTGCATCCGGTGGTCGGTGGCAGACTCTTGATACAGGCGAAAAACCCTTTGCCGCCATCTTTGGCATCAGCTTTCCCCGCAGCTCTGTCGAGGAAAATTTGGCCCTAAAGGTTCCAGTAGGCCCTACAGGTTTGTTCAAGATCGTAATGCTTCATTGCACTGTTGGACAACAGCCTGGCCACTATCCCTACGCCCCTTGCACATTTTTGGATCTTGCCCACTGTTCGAAAAGGGGTTTAGAGATCGATTATTGGGCCCTTGGGCACGTACACGTCAACAGGGTGTTGTGCAAGAAGCCCTTTATAGCCTACCCAGGTGTGATTCAGGGAAGGAGCTTCAGGGAGCAGGGCAAAAAGGGCGTTTTTATCGTGAATGTGACAGAAGGCAAAGAAGTTGATCTCGACTTTAGGGCTACTGACGTGGTCAGGTGGCATGAGCTGGCCATTTCTGCCACTTCTTTCACCACCTTAAGTAGCCTCATGGACCAGGTCTGGAAGCAGATTCAATCTCTTAGAAACGAGGTTGGCTCAAGGGCAACGGTTGTTCGTATTATTTTCACGGGCCGATCTGAGCTTTTCGGTGCCCTTTCGGTCCAGGAAACCCTTACTGACATGCTGGAGGAATTGAGGGACGGACTTTCTGATTCAGACCCCTTTATCTGGGTTGATTCCATAAAGAACCTTTGTAGGAGACATATAGACCTGAAATCCAGAAGGAGTTCTTCAGATCTGGTAGGCATGATACTCCAAGAGGCAGATGCCATTAGGACAGATCCGAAATCCCGCGCACAGGCGGAAAAGAGCCTCTATGAGCTGTTGGGCAACCGGACCCTGAGGTCAAATTGCCCAGAAGGCGCCTTGGTGGATATGGAAAAGATACTCGAAGAAGCAGAGTATTTGCTCCTGGACCTGCTTGAAGATTGATCTTATCTAAAGGCCACGTGGAGATTAGAGACATACACATAGAAGGCTTTGGTGCCTTGATGGATTATTACATCGGCCCCCTTTCAGGAGGTCTTGTTATATTCTCAGGCCGGAACGAGGCTGGCAAGTCCACCCTTCTGTCCTTTGTCAATGCCATATTCTTTGGATTTCCAGATGCAAGGCGCAACGAACGGTTATATAGACCCATGCCAGGTGTCAGATATGGCGGGCGAATCACCATCTCGACCAAAAGGTACGGGCAGATAACAATCGAGAGGATCAAGGGTTCAGGCAGGGCGAGCCTCAAGATATATGGCCCTGACATGGCTCCCCTTGATGCACAGGTCTTGAAGGGTGTTTTTGGTGGAGTGACCAAAAATCTTTTCCAAAATGTGTACAGCTTCAGCCTGCAAGAACTCCAGAGCCTCGAAAGCCTCAGAAGGGATGAGATAAAGGATGCGATTTATGGGGCAGGCTTTGGCACCTCATTCCTTGCAGTTCCACAGGCACTCAGGCAGTTGAAGAAGCAAAGGGATGCCATTTACCGGCCGCTGGCCAGAAAGCTGCCCCTAAACCAGCTCCTAGGCCAGCTGAAGGAGGTAAACTTACGCCTGAAAAAGGCTAGGACGGAAATCGACCGCTACAAGGAGCTAACAGTCTTCATAAAAGAAGCGGAAGAGGAGATTTCAAACCTCAAGAAACAAAAGGAGGTTGTAAAAAAGGCCTATGAAACCTGCAAGGTGGCAGCAGACTCGTGGCAGGATTGGCTCAGGCTAAATTCCCTTCAGGACGAGATTTCGGCTCTTGGCGCCGATGAAAGAATAGTCGGATTTTCTCCAGACATGTTCAGACGGGTTGAGATGGCTACGGAGTCCATCGAAAAGGCAGAGGCTAGAGTTGAAAGTGTGAAAGAAAGGCTTGGTGAGTTGGAGGCAAGGATAGAACACTTGAGGCCAGACGCAAGATATCTGGCAAAGAGAAATGAGATTTCCCATCTATTGGCATCAAAGGCCAACCTCAAAAAACACGATGAACTCATTGAAAAATACAGAGTCGAAATAAGGGACCTTACGCACAAGCTCCAGTCCTTACAGGAAGAGCTTGGCAGCAACTGGACATTTGAGCGTATAAGGGGCACCGTTTTATCCCAGTCGGACAAGCACAAGGCGCAGTGGTTTGAAAACAAGTTCAACGAACTGGAAAGCAGGAGACAGCTTCTTCGGGAGAGGTTGGATCTTCGCCTCGATGACAAAAGGGCTGTTAAGGCCAGGCTTGATCAACTGCGCCAGGAAATAGAGGACTGCAAAGGCCGCCTTTTTGACATGGCCACAGACGATTGGGATGGACTTTCAGCCAAGGTCCAAAGGCTCAAGGATATCGTCTTCGAGATCGAGGATGGGGAAAAAAGGCTTACAACACTCTCCCAGCGGCTTCAGAAAGGGATGAAAGAGGTCTTCACCAAACGCGTCCCAGGGTCTTTTGAGGATCTCGATTTGAAGGACTTGGGCAGACAGGCAAGTCATCTCAAGGAAGAGATTCATGAAAACAAAAGGGCCATAGAGGAATGTTGGCAGGTTTTAAGGGGACTGAAGGCCAGAAAAGAAGAAACAGAAGGGAAGATCGAAGCCAGGCAAAAACGCATGAACTCGTTGGAGCTTCCAATGGGCATCCATGGACTTGAACAAGGCTCAATAAGCCGTATCTTCTCCCTTGTCCAAACCCTTTCAGGGTCACTTAATGAAGAGATAGGTCTTGAAACCGAAGGTCTCAGGCTTAAGACAGAGCTTGATGAATGTATAAGGCAGGAAGCTTCTATCAAAAGAGAAATGGACCGTCAAGGCCCATACATCCCGCATCTATTTCTTGCCTTGGCCTTGGCTTTGATGGCAGGAAGCGGAATCCTTGCGTATTACCATATGCCTCCCCTGTGGTGGGGAGTATGCTTAGTGGGGGCAATATTGTCATTTTCAGCCAGAGCTATTTCTGCCAGAAAGTTTGAACAAAAGCAGGCTCAGCTGGCACAGAGATCATCCGAGCTTTATTCCAGAAGGAAGGATTTGGAGAAACAGGCTCAGAGGGTTTCTGACATCTTGAAAGATATAAGTGATGAAAAGAGACAACTGACAGATCTTCTTGGAATCACAGGAAAGGAGACGTCCAGGGATCTTTCATCCCTCATAAAAGATCTCGAGGATGCCTATCCCGTTTTTAGAAAAAGGGAACAGCTAATCACGGAATGTGAATCCCTAAAAGGGGATTTGCAGCTCCTTGACGCAAGGATCAAGGCCCAGAAAGAGCGCCTAGTTGAGCTTGGAAATAGGGAAGGCGATCTGAAGGAGCGCTGGAATGGCTTTCTTGAACGACATGATCTCGTTCGGGATATCACACCAGACGATTTTTCCCTGGCGGAAAGAAAGATTATAGGCCTGCGGGAACTTTGGGAAGAGCACTCCTTACTCCACGATTATATCCTTGATAGGCAATCGAAAAAGGAAAAGCTGATGCAGGCCTTGAAAGAAGCAGGGTTTTCCGTGCTGGAAGGGGCAGATGAAGTCGGCTTTGAAAAGAGGCTTCAGAGATTGATCATTGATCTCAATACCTTTAAAGAGACCAAAAAACGTTTAGAGGGGCTTGAACAAAAGTACAAGCAGGCAGACATTGAATTCTCAAGCCTCAAGGAAGAGATTTCTAAAATAAAACAGTCCATTGAGACGGTAAAGGAAGAACAAGAACAGAGCCTTGAAAGGTGGAATGAGTGGCTTGTGGAAAAGGATTTAGAAAAAGGCCTTGCGCCTTCAGGGCTTGCATCCCTTTCAGATCATTTGTCAAGGGCAAGGCAGCTTCTTGCCATGAAGGAGGCAAGGCAGAGCGAGCTTAAGGAACTTGAAAGAGAAGCAGAAAGGATTGCAAAAAGGGTCTTTCAACTATTTGATGAGGTCGAAGGCGAGGGTAGCGACCTTTTGGATGTGGTGTCCACGGTGGATCTTCTCTATGAAAGGCTTTCCCAAGAGCTGAAAAAGGAAATGGATTGGAAGCTTCTTCGGCAGGAATTTAGACAGCTTGAACAAGAAAAGACAAATCTAAATAGCGAGATCAAAGAGCAGACAGACAAGATCGAACACATATTAAAGGATACACAATGCAAATCCAAGGAGGAGCTAAGGGAGGTGTTCGAGCTTTATCTGAAGATGCAGGATATGGAGTCCCAAAGGACAGAGCTTGCTGCAAGGCTCAAGGTTATATCAGGTGCAGAAGACCTTGGTGCAGTCTCAGATCTTTTCAAGGGAAAGCGTCAAGACACCCTCTTGATGGAAGCTGAGGAACATCTTAGGAAATTAAAGGACATAGAGGCTAATATAAAGACACTCATCCAGAAACAGGCCGAAGCTAATATGGCCCTCGAGGAATTGATATCGTCTGATGAACATATGGAGCTTTTGTCTCAGAGGTCATCTGTCATAGAGGAAATCAGGGAGCTTTCTGAAAGATGGGCTGTACACACACTCTCTCTTCATATACTCGAGCAAGCCAGAGACAGGTTCGAAAGGGAGAATCAACCCCAGGTGATAAGGGCAGCTTCCAATTTCTTCTCGGAAATAACCCTTGGGCGTTATGCCGGGATTGCTGCGTCTGCAGGAAGCGACGACATGTGGGCAGTGACCGACAGGGGGGAAAGGGTTGAGATAGACAAACTGAGCAGGGGCACTGCAGAGCAGCTGTATCTGTGCCTGCGATTTGGTGTGATCTCGGCCTGCGACACAGGAAGTGAAGTTCTTCCGGTTTTGATGGATGACATCCTTGTGAATTTCGACCCTGAGCGCACCAAAACTACGGCCAATGTCATAGGTCAGCTTTCCAGGCACAGGCAGATACTCTTTTTTACGTGCCAGCCCCATGTTGCAAGGGTCCTCAAAGAAGAGAGCCCAGGGGCCTGCCTTATCAATATGGATGGAGGCGGCCCCCATTTCCTTCCAAGCTGACATCCATGCATCTGTGCCAATTCATGTTTTTGATAACTCTATAACTTCTCATTGAAATCCTTTCACTTTCTTATGGACGAGATTAGGATTACCAATCCTGTAGGATCAAAAAGAAGGATTTGGACAAAAAGCTATGGACAAGACACTATTGAGAAAACTTGACAAACAATTTATCTGGCATCCCTACACCCAGATGAAGGATTTTGAAAACAGGGACCTACTTTTCATAGACAGGGCTGAAGGACTCTTTTTGTACGACATTGATGGCAGGCGTTATTATGACACCATCTCTTCCTGGTGGTGTATTGTTCACGGGCACAACCACCCTGTTATAAGGCGCCACATAAAAAAGCAGCTCGAAAGGCTGGATCAGGTGCAATTTGCAGGCACAACCCACAAGGGGCCTGTCATCCTGGCCGAAAGGCTTTCTCATCTTCTTCCAAGTGAGCTAAATAAATTTTTCTTCTCTGATAACGGCTCTACTGCCTGTGAAGTGGCAATAAAGATGTCATTGCAATACTGGAAGCTGATGGGAAAGAAAAAGAGGGAAAGATTCATCGCTCTTGAGCGAGGCTATCACGGGGATACCATCGGCACCATGAGTCTTGGAGGCGTGCCAGCCTTTGAAGGCCCCTTTGATGCCCTGACCTTCGACTCCTTTACCGTACCCGCACCCTATTGCTACCGCTGCCCGTGCGGACCAGAAAGGTATCATCCAGGCAAGGCTGCCTCCTGCAACCTGGAATGCACCGACTTTTTGAAAAGGCTTCTTGAAAGGGAAGGGGGAAATATCGCTGCCATGATACTTGAACCCATGCTCATGGGTGCAGGCGGCATGATTTCCTATCCTGCAGAGTACCTAAAACAAGTGCATGAAATCTGCCGTTCCTTTGGTATTCATCTCATCCTAGACGAGGTGGCCACAGGCTTTGGACGTACAGGACGAATGTTTGCAATGGAGCATGCAGGGATCACGCCTGATTTCGTATGCCTGTCAAAGGGGATTACAGGCGGGACACTTCCCCTGGCTGTAACAGTCACTAGGAAGGAGATATTTAACGCCTTTTATGCCGATTATACTGAGGGTAAAACCTTCTTCCACGGGCACACCTTTACGGCAAATCCCATCTGTTGTGCCGCTGCCCTGGGGTCCATGGAAATCTTCGAATCAGAAAACGTCCTTGAAGGTCTGCCTTCAAAGGTTGCAAGGCTGCAAGAAGCCAAGATGGATCTTCTCAACCTGCCTATGGTTGGAGATGTGCGGGGTATTGGCATGGTGGCAGCTTTTGAGCTGGTGAAGGACAAAAAGGCCAGAACGCCATTTCCTGCAGAAAAGAGGGTAGGGTGGCAGGTATACCTAAAGGGTCTTGAAAAGGGATTGATATTGAGGCCCCTCAGTGATGTGACCTACTTGTTCCTTCCTCTTAGCACCACGAGGGAACAGATTGATGAGATCATGAAACTCACTGCCCAGGCAATAGAAGAGGTATATCAGGCCCTATAGCCCAAGGGATCTTTCAAGATGATGAAATTTGATTTTGAAGACTTTCAAAAAACAAGCTTGGCAGAGCTCATGCAGCAGGCCCTTGAGCTAAAACTTGAAAACAGGGGTCTCAAGATGGGACTTTGCACCATATCCAATGCCCGTTCTGGCTCATGCAGCGAAGACTGTGCCTTTTGCGCACAGTCAAAATCAGCGCGCACCAATGCGCCGGTGTATCCGCTTAAATCCAGAGACGAGCTTTTAATGGAGGCAGAAGAGGCTAAAAAGAGTGGTGCAAGCCGTTTCAGCATTGTAACAAGCGGTAGGGGGCCTTCTGAACGCCAAGTGCAGGAGGTGGCCCAAAGGGTTGCTGAGATCAGGGAAAAGGTGGGGATAGAGGTGTGTTGCTCACTGGGAATTATGAGCAAAAGTAAAATAAAAACCTTGAAGGATGCTGGCATATCGAGGTATCATCACAACCTTGAGGCATCTGAGGAGTTTTTCCCCACTATCTGTTCCACCCATACCTTTGACCAAAGAGTGGACACCATTCGCAAGGCCAAAGAATGTGGGCTGGAAATTTGTTCAGGAGGGATAATCGGCCTTGGTGAAAGCGAGTTCCACAGGTTTTCAATGGCACGGACCCTTTCGGGGCTTGGGGTGGATTCTGTACCCATCAATATCCTGGTGCCCATTGAGGGAACGAGGCTTCAAGGCCTGAAGCCCTTGGCTGTGGGGGATATCCTCAGAACGATAGCTATGTTCAGAATCATGATACCAGAGTGTGCATTGAGAATAGCTGGAGGCCGGGAGTCGGCACTTGGCCAGATGCAAGCCTTGGCCTTTATGGCAGGGGCTGATGCCATGCTTATAGGGGGTTATCTCACCACCCGGGGCAGGCCTCCTGAACTGGATTTAGCCCTTACAGAGGAAATTAGAAAATTATGGGAGGAAATGTTCCGCCACTAAAACTGTTTCTTGCCTTTCTTCGTCTCGGATGTACAGCCTTTGGCGGCCCTGCCATGGTCAAGTACATAAAAGACCTTTCTTGCAGAAAACACCACTGGGTGAAAAGAGAGGACTTTGACCGGGGCGTGGCCCTAGTACAGACCATTCCCGGTGCCACGGCCATGCAGGCGGCGGCCTACGCGGGGCTCAAGGCAGGCGGGGGCATTGGTTCTCTTGCAGCCTATACCGGTTTTGCTCTTCCCGCCTTTGTCTTCATGACCTTGCTTTCCGTGGTCTATATGCACGCCATAGACTTGAAGCCGGTTGCTTCTTGCTTTCTCGGATTCAAGGTGATTGTGGTAGCCATTGTGGCAAATGCCACCATATCCTTTGGAAGGAAAATGGTACGCTCTTGGCAGGATGTGGTACTGGTTGCTGCATCTGCAGGCTATCTCGTCATGAAGGGAAGCCCTGTGACTGTCATAATATTGTGCGCCATAACAGCCATATTCATCTACCCGAAAAAAACAGCTGATCAAGGGGCAAGCCAGGCTTCGTCCACCAGGGAAAGGGGATTCCGAGAGCTTCTATACTCTAGATCAGCACGATTTGCCTACATTATAACCGGCATTGTAGCAGGTCTGATGCTTCTTCTTTTCCTGACAGACCCTTTCCTTGGCAAGTTGTGCGCCCTGATGATGAAGATAGATTTCTTTGCCTATGGCGGCGGATACGCCTCGTTGCCCTTGATGCTCCATGAGGTCGTGGACAAAAGGCATCTTCTGACAGCCAAGGTCCTCATGGATGGCATAGCCCTTGGGCAGGTAACACCAGGGCCCATTGTCATAACCGCAGCCTTTGTTGGCTATCTTTTGAAGGGCCTTTGGGGTGCTGCTGCCTGCACGTGGGCCATTTTTACCCCTTCATTCTTGATATTACTGATTACCGCGCCGGTATTTGAAAACTTTAGCCATTCACCCTTGTTCAAAAGGTCCATGAGGGGCGTTCTCGCATCGTTTGTTGGGCTTCTGCTTGCGGTTTTTATTAGTTTTATGCTTGCCATTAGTTGGCAGCCAGCTTCTATTTTAATTGGCGTTGCAGCCTTTGCAGCCCTTTATCGCAAGGTGGACATATTGTGGGTGGTGCTTGCAGGAGGTGCACTGGCAATTATCTTTCTTTAGCGCACAAAGGAGACTAATTTGAAAAAATAGCCAAAATCCACGCCCCTGCCACTGTGATGATAGATAGGGCCACAAGGACCTTGCCCACAAGAGTGCTTCCTGCATACGAAAATCCTTTTATAAAGCCTGCGGCCAGGCCCAGAAAGAGGCCTGAAGCAAAGCCAAAAAGATGTGCCCCAAGATCCACCCTGCCTTGTCCAGAACCCAGCATGGCAAGAAGGGCAAGGCCTGAGGCTAAGGCGCGCAAGGCTTCTCTGAAAAGGCCATTTTTACCCCTTCTGACCGCCCTGATCGCGACCAAGGAGCCAAGTGCGCCAAAAATGGCAGTTGATGCTCCTATGGACAGGTGGCCATCATGGCCGTGTGCCACAGCATTGAACCAGTTACCAAGAGCACCTGAAAAAAGCGTAAGGAACCACCCAGCCCCTGGTCCTATTTCTTCAATGAGCCAGAATACGATAAAACCGCCTATGGCCACATTGCTCAAAAAATGGGCAGGGTCTGCATGGAGAAAAAGTGCGGTAACTGCCCTCCACCACTGCCCGTCCAGCATCTTATCCGAATCTGCGGCACCAGCCGCAAGCAATTGGTCTCTTATCTCATATCTGAATGTGACGGACATAAGGGCAGATAGAACGAGAAGTGTCCA
>CAZOMT010000024.1:0-86080 GCA_964581255.1 uncultured Thermodesulfatator sp. | reverse complement strand
AATGTTTCCGACTATTCCAGGGGATTTCGAAATGCGGATAAACACGTACTCGATACTGATCCGGATGAGGCAAAGGGGATATGTTTTGTGTTTCCATCCGATCGGATAATGACCTTTTCCATGGCGGGGGTGGAATTCCCGCTGGATCTAGTCCTTGTCTCCTCTCAGGGCAAGGTCACATACGCCACTGTCATGGAGCCAAATTCCCAGTCAATATACTCCTCAGACAGGCCTGCAAGGATTGCTCTTGAACTAAGGGCCGGCTTGATAAAAAAGGCCCATATAGCTCCAGGCGACCTTCTCCTTACGCAAAGAGAAATCTTCGAACTTTCCCAGTGCTGCCATTTTTAAGGAGAAGTGGAATAGGAAGTACAGCAAATGCCGTTTCAAATACAAGAACCAAAAGTCTATAGAAAATCTTTAGCATTTGGCTATATAGGGGATAAGAGGGCCTTTATTTACTTTTGGAGTAAAGTGCCACATACAGGACACGATGGATTTTTGGAAAGCTCTAGCTCCTGAAACTTCATTGATGAAAAATCCATGATTAATAGCCTGCCAGTCAAGGCCATCTTTCCACTTATAAGAAATTGGATTGCCTCGATGGCCTGCATACTGCCAATGGTGCTTGTAACTGCCCCAAGAACTGGTATGGATGTGGCAAGTGGCGCCTTGGGAAATATACACGAAAGGCATGGGGTTTTAGGAGGCTGGAAAACAGCTAGTCGCCCTTCCAAACCCCATACCGCACCATGCACCAGTGGTATATTCTTTCTCATGGCACACCTGTTTATTGCATACCTGGCCTCAAAATTGTCCAGGCAATCTATAATCACCTGGGCATCAGCAACCAGTTCATCCACATTCTCAGTACAAATATTTTCGCAAAGGGCCTCTACATTGGTGTCAGGATTCATGGCCTGTAGGCATTCCCGGGCTGAATTCGTCTTCTTGGATCCTATTTTCGTCTGATTATGGAGAAACTGGCGATTGAGATTGGAGATCTCCACCCGGTCTGAATCGCATATCCTAACATGCCCCACTCCAGCCAAGGTGAGGTTCAGCGCCACTGGGCATCCCAGGCCTCCTATGCCTGCAACAAACACCCTGCTCTGTCTGAGCCTCGTTTGGGCCTTGGTTCCCCAGCCCTCGAGTATTATTTGCCTTTGATACCTGGCGAACTTCTCTGTCATGAGACCACACTACATCTGCCACTTATATCCGAAAGGGGACATTGTCTTTCTGGCACATCCAACACACTCGCGATATCTTTCCTGACAAGATCCACGATATTTTGGCTCAGCTCAGCTGATAAACCTGTGTGTTTTTCTGGATTGAGCACTCGCCTCAATTCTTCTTTGGAAAAGGAGTCATTTATCTCAGATCTTTCAAAGAGAATATCCAGAAACTCGCCCTTGGACTCGGCAGCTTTCATGGATGCATGGTAGATGAGCGCATGGGCCTTATCCTTGCCTATCTTTTCGCCTAGATAGAACATGAGGGCCTCTGTGGATATAAGGTGAGCGGCTGAAGAAACATTTTCAAAAATCTTATCCTCATGCACGATCAGGTTCTTGAGTACATGTTTCATGAAGGAGAGTGCGGCACAAACGAACTGGGCAGAGTCGGCTATGGTGACCCACTCGAGCCTTACGGAACGGTAGTCCCTTTCGTGTTCGTTTACGAGCCCTTCCATGCCCAGCAAGGCGTTAGCCTTGACAAGTTTGGACAGCACCACCACTTGCTCACAAATCTCTGGATTTCTTTTGTGAGGCATTGTGCTTGAGCCCAACTTTCCCATGTGAAAAGGCTCTTCCATCTCTCCTATGCCACTTCTGGAAAGCGATCTTATCTCTTCGGCTATCCTGGCGAGGGCACCTGAAATGAGGGAGACGGTGTTCAGAAATTCAGAAAGCCTGTCTCTGGAATTGTGCCAAGAAGTGAACGGTGGCAGAAGGCCAAGCCTTTCTGAAAATATTTCAAGTAGTTGTATTCCTCTGTGACCAAATGCGTCCATGGTGCCAACGCCGCCAAAAAGCTGGGAAACCAGAAGTCGGCCCTTCATTTCACGGAGTCGTTTCTCATTTCTCCACAATTCATCGAGCCATCCAGCCATCTTGAGCCCCAAAGTCATTGGCAGGGCGTCTTGTGTGTGGGTCCTGCCAATGATGACTAGCTCCTTATAACGCTCTGAAAGATCTGCAACTCGATGGAGGATAAGGAGGAGGTCTCTATGAATTATTTCCACAATGTCTCTGATCTCAAGTACAAGAGCCGTATCCTGGATATCCTGGGTGGTTGCCCCAAAATGGATGAACCGCCTGGAGGGGCCTGGACACACCTTGGACAGCGCACTGAGTAGCGGCATAAGGGAATGGTTTGTGACCTGAAGCTGCCTTTTGATAAATTCGAGATCCATCCTTCTGATATCTGCTGCTGAACGGATGTCCTCTGCTGCCTTGGACGGAATTATGCCAACCAATGCCTGGGCCTCTGCAAGCACAGCCTCCACGTCTAGCCACCGCTGGTAACGATACAGGTCACAAAACACCCTTTTGGCCTCGGGCGTTGAATAGCCACTGGCGTAAAATCTGGAATCTGTGATGTGGCTGACAGGATCACATGGAGCCAAGGAAGCAAGCCCTCCTATCTTGATATGTTTTTTTAACAGAAACCATCTAACATCCCTGACAAAACAGGGGAGTCAGATTCACGAAAGGGATCCAGGGTCCAATTTCCTTGCATCCTCAACATCAAGGATGACTTTGTCGACAATCCTTTGTGCATTGCCAGTATATCTTTCCGGCTGATCCAATATCTCGAGATCCTTTTCCTCAAAGAACATTCCTGTCTCCTCATCTGCCAAGATAATGTCCTTGAGCCTCTTGTTGGTTGCCCTGGCAGTAGAGATCAAGGCGTGTAACTTATCCAGCGCATTCATCTTCCCAATCTTGTTGGCAAGCTTGAACAAAAGCCATTCGGCTGCTATGAGGTCCCCCTGTGACCGCAGGTTCCGGATCATATGTTCCCGGCTCACCTTCAACCCCGACAATACCGCCTTCATATAATTGGCAGCCGTGGCAGAATATATGCAGATTTGAGGGATTGCCAGCCATTCTGACCAAAGACACCTGGGATCACGCTCATGCTCTTGGCACATGCCTTGAAGCACCACAGGGGCCAAGGAGCTGACATGTCTGAAGATCGCCACAACCCTCTGGCAGATCACCGGATTTTGTTTGTGGGGCATGGTGGAGCTGGCAGGCTGGCCTTTAGGAGGTGGCTCGGCCAATTCCCCTATCTCTGTCTTCTGTAGCTGATATATTTCATTGGCGATCTTGGCTAGTGTTGCCGTGGAAATCGAAAGCATAGAGGCCAACTCTGTAATGGCATCCCTTCTGGTATGCCAAGCCAGTGGGTCATAATCAAGCCCCAGCATGTTCAGGGTCTTTTCTGCAATGACTTCCCCACGGCCACCAAGAGAGGCAAGGGTTCCAACCGCCCCTCCAAACTGGCCATAACGCATGCTAGACCAGAGATATTTTATTCTGTTTATGTTGAACCTGTTTTCTTTGAGCCAGACAGCTACCTTGAGGCCAAAGGTTATTGGAAGGGCCTGCTGTCCATGGCTCCTTCCAACCATAGGAGTGGACCTATGACTGGCTGCCAGTTCCAGGCACCTTCCTTCTATCTCCCTCAGATCCCTGTATATTATAGATAGGGCCTTTCTGATTCCAACAATCTGGGCCGTATCTAAGACATCCTGCGTGGTAGGCCCGTAGTGTACATACTGGCCTGCATCTTTACTGCATGCGGCCCTGAGGGCCTTCAGCACAGGGATAAGGGAATTACGACTCTTTTCATAACCAGCCCTGATCATCTCGAGATCCAGGCCATCCACCTTGGCCTTCTCCCTGATCTCCTTGGCTGCCTCCCTGGGAATCAGTCCTTCCTCGCCCTGAACGACTGCCAATGCCGCCTCAAAATCCAGCCACCTCTGGATCACTGCCCTTTCGTCAAAAATCCGCTTGCTCTCAGGAGTGCTAAAAACATCCTGATTGATTTGGAAATCTATTGGATGGACGGACATATCTTCTTGATGCCAGTTTGCATATAGGGTTCCATATATCGCTCATTCAAAGAGTATGGGCACCTCGTTTTCCTTTATACCTTCGTAAAAGGCCCTGATAATAGGCTGTGAAGGGTCCACAAGAGATACGATGAAGCAGTAGAGATTGGAATTCTTGGCCAACACCATGTCCAATTTGGTGGGCGTATCCCTAAGGGGATCATGATCCCAGGGGACGATATGCATGTGATAAGTGCCGATGACCGCAAGCCCTTCCCTGTCGCAAAGATCATAGCACAGCCTCAGTTCATCGGGATCGGTAATCCAGCCCCTTTGTGAAAGCGGGGTTTTGGATGCCACTGCATACCTTTCCATGACGCCATCCATATAGCTCTTTAAGGGTTCCGTCATCCTGGCGTTCTTTTTGAAAAAGAATATCTTCTCAATGACGGCAGAGTCACCATGCACCTTTCCGCCAAGGAGACCGTAGGCCCTTTTGACCTTTGTCTCTCCGGGAAGATAATCACCAGCTAGTTTTCTCTTGCAGTGGGCCTTTATCTGCTCCCATAATGGAGGGGGCAAAACAATATTTTCCAAGCGGGATAGATCGATCATCTGATTTGTTTCCATCATCCTCCTGCTATAGGGATAATAAGAGAGATTTCATCATCCTCTTTCAGGCCTATTTCATTCCAGCTTTGCTCATCAGCCTTGACCAGCCTGCCATTGATAAAGATGGACAGGAGAGCCGGTTGTTCTCTGATTATACTCAGGCCTTGGTAACTAGCCAAAAGACTTTCCATTAAGGTAGACAGATCGGAGGCTTCGATTTTTATCTCACGCCTGTAATTTGTATATCTTCTTAAAGGGGAAGGAATAATAACTCTTGCCATAACTTATCCTGATTCCTCAATCACTTCTGCAAGGGCCTGGGGTATGAACCTTATGATTTCTGCTATCTGAGTAGCTGGTGTGGGGTCTGCCAACTCCCCGGCCCTTCGGTTGGCTTTACCCGCTATCATACAAGCATCCACAGGATCTTTACCTGCATAAATCAAGCCGCTTATCATGCCGGTTATGAGGTCCCCTGTACCTCCAACTGGCTCCATACTCTCTACACTTGGCTCTTCGATGGTGGCAACTATGCTGCCATTGTGACAAATATAGTCAACTCTGCCCTTTACAAACATGGTTGGCGGAGCATTCCTGGCTGCGTAGGCCCTTTGGATCAATTCGGATACGTTTTCCTCCATATGAAAAATGGCACCTCGAGTAAATGCGGGATGGTCTGCCTTTTCGTCAGCAAGGAAGGTGAGCTCTCCAATATCTGGAGTAAACACGTCATAAAAAGACGCATCTCCCCCGGCCTTTGCTACATACATAGAACCTGCGTCCGCTATAAGCACTGGTTTTTTTTGCATTTGTCCAACTGATTCAAGGACCTTCTTGTTTAATTTCAGGTCTGGCATAACATAGTGAAGGGTCATGACGTCGACTTCCATAGAGGGAAGCCTTTCCATGAGATAATAATAGATGGCTTCGCTGCCTTCCCTCTTGCCTATGTCTCCAGCCACTAAGCCTATGGGTTTGTCAAGGCCTAGCAGCTTACAAACCTGACATGCCGCCGTCATCATAGCCTCGTTACCCCTATTGATAGGCAGCTTTGTGCCTCCTATCTCGATGCCCTTGGTTGAAAAATCCACAGGCCCCTTAATAAGAGGAAGCTTGTCAACCGGGACCGATCCTACAAGAAGCAACATGAATCAGTCTCCTATCAATTTTATAATTTCTTCCCTGGCTGTATTAAGGGAATAGGCACAAAGGGAAAAACCTACTTCTCCTGGATCAGGGGCATCTCGAAGCCGTTTACCAAGCATTGAGGTAGCCAGGAAAGGTACATCTGGACAACCTCCGCCCGAGATGTTGACTATCACCTTTGTCTCTTTGTCTACTGTTATCTTCATATTCGCCGCCCTGACCATCAGATACTTGCCAAAATCCTTGACCCTAACGAATTGAAGAGGCTCCATACCCTCAGAAGTAATAGGGACGACATCCATTGGGGCAAGCCTCACGGAGTGGAGCAATTCCACAATGGCTGCCTCTGCCTCCAAAGGTATTTCCACACTCAAATCACAACCTGTTCTGTAGGAAGGTGGCGGGCTCACCACCCTGATATCGTAACCTTCATCCCTTAAAAGTTCCTGGACAGCAATTACCGTGGTGGGATGTGCAAATATCAATAGCCCTCTGGTGGCCTTATCGGACTTTGGAGATTTTTTCTTTTTTTTTCTTTTAAACCATTTCATTTTGATAGACAGCTCCTTGAATAGGCATGAACAGGCATGTGTTATCTGACTACGGACAAGGATTTTCTGTAGAATAATACGACGGTGAGGCAGATCATGAGACCAAGTAGGACAGCGACCTTTCCGGCAAAAGTGGGGCCAGCCGATGTGGACCTGATGGACCAGCCTATTGCGAGTGCAGCACCCGACAACATACCAAAACATGTTATTGCCGCATCCACATCTCCCTGCCCCGCTTTAATGACCTGCCTAAAAGGGCATCCATCAATAATGACAGAGGCAAGCCCTACAAGCACCATAGCCAAAAAGGTCCAGCCGTGTTCTGTGTGAGAGGCTGGTTGCCCATTAAGACCTAGATGGAAATGGCCTGTGGCCATATTGAGGACAAGGGCAGAGACAAAGGCTGCCATCACCCCAAAAAAAAGAGTGGCCTCACCAACGAGAAAAAGATTTCTAAACCCTCCTGTTATGCAGAGCCCTGACCTTTGTGCTGAACACCCGATCACAAAACTGATGGCAAGAGAGGCCATGATGGAGGCATGTTGGGCGGCAGGCCCAGTCTGACCAAAGACAATAAACGAAGGCCGCAAGAAGAGAAACACCAGCAACAGGATTGCAAATGCCGGGAAAACATATCCATTGATGCGGGGAAGGTCCCTATCCCTATCGAGGTGAACGCCAGCCTTGATATACCTTGCCCCGAGCCAGACGCCAAACATCAACCCCAAAAGGGCTGCCACTGCGGTTAGATCCCCTGCAGCAAGTCTTTGGATCATCTTTATGGGACATCCGATAAATACTGCACATCCTACGATTATAAAAAAGCCCAGAAAAAAACGGATCACCGGAGAAGAACCCCCGGTAACCCTGAACCGCTTGGTAGCAAGCGCCATTACAAAAGAGCCTAACACAAAGCCTATAAGCTCAGGCCTCAGATAGCTCATCCTCGTGTGGCCGTGAAGCTGCATGGCACCGGCCAGATTTTCCAAGAAACAGGAAAGACAAATTCCAGAATTTACAGGGTTTCCAAGGAGTGAGAGCCCTACGCAACCAAGGCCCAACAATAAACCAGTAACGACGGAAATATCCAAGAACCTCTTCAGCACCAGTTACTCACAGCCTCCAGCTATCCTTCGTTGAAGATAGTAGATGTCATTGATCGCAGTCCTGATCTGCATATCATTTGGTTTCAGCTTCTTTTCCCTGTTCAGCTTGCCCCTGGCGCTGGATATGAGTTTCATTATCTCATCTCCTATAAAAAGTGGGGTATTCTTGTCTACATAGTCAGGGTCCTTCTGTATGGCCTTTCGGTAACTATGAACCGCCTGTGCCAGATGACCCTGCTTGTAATAGAGCCTGCCCAGAAGCACTAGGGAATAGGCATCTTCAGGACGTGACTTCATGATCTTTTTGATCCGGTTTATAGCCTCATCAACCTCACCCTTTTTCTCAAGGGTCAAGACCTCCTTGTATATCCAGGCGTTCTTGGCCAACTGGTCTTCATATTTCTTTTTAAGGGCAGCCGATTTGCTCTGGTCGGTACTGGGCCTTCCCATGGCTTCCATCTCATGATTAACGAGCATTCCTGCTGTTGTGAGTCCCAGTACGATTAAAAGCCCTATATTGATCCTGTAAAACCAGTCCACCTTTTCTCCATGTTGCTACAGATTGAAATGTAAAGATAGAGGTGCCCAGACTTCATGTAAGTCTGAACGATCTTTTCTGTTCCTTTTCTCAAAGATTATCAGAGAACACCTGCTCCTTGGACAGGAGCCACTGTGAATCCTGAAAAATCAACCTTTCCCAACGACTTGTCTTGGGCCTTGTCTCTGATAAGGCCCTTTATCCTGGACGGATCAGTGCTGCCCCACCAGTTGTGCCTGGCGTCAACATCTTGTTCCTGGCCTTCCAGCAGGGAAATATTATAATCAAGATTATCAGAGATGTTGTTGTCACGAAGTATAAGACCTTCTACGGCATAAAGGATCACACCCTTGCCATTTCCGACGATGTTATTGAACCTAATGGAGCAAGGACCACTCTTTTTTGTGAAAATACCAAAAAATTTGTTTCCGCTGATTTCATTGTGGGATACCACAGGACTTGCTCCTCCTCCTATGAGAATCCCTCCGCCATTTGCCCAAATCCTGTTGTAAAGAAGAGGCACCGAACATTTTATCGTCGTACCCTTTATGTTTTTGAGCCCAACGGCCACCCCATTGTCGTGGAATCTACAATGACTCACAAGGACCTGGGCTGAATGGCAATGGACAGAGGTATGGCCATAACTTATCTCACAAAACTCCATTATATTGTCTCTACTATCAATGAAATTTACAGCCCCCCAGTCGGCAATTGCAGGTTTTTCTTCAGCACTCGTAAAGACGATCATCTTGTCTGATAAGCCTTGGGCGATGAGACGTCCCCTAACGATCAGTTCTGCCCTTGGAAAATGATTCGCCTTGTCGAGACTCAGTTTTTGAGGGCCAAATTTCTCTATCCGTTCAAACATTACCTCAGTGCCAGGAAGTATGATCAATGTGGCGCCCTTATTTACACGAACATCTCCCTTTACCAGTATCTTTCCATGCCATATCGTATCTGTGGAGATTTCTGTCTTGCCTACCACGAGCTGATCGGAGCCATAGGCAACCGCAGAAAGGTGCAAAAGAAAACTCACGAACAACAAGAACGTGAATGGGGTCATCCGACTTGGATTCTGCATAGAAGACTCCCTGTCATTTTATCTTTGAAAGCAACTTGATCTCATCTTCTATCATCTTTTTCTGGATTGGTCCGTTGGCAAGGGCACTTGCCCGCTCCAACTCTTCACTGCACTCTTTTGGCCTATTCATCTGTTTGTACACGACGGATTTATGGACATGGACAAGTACGTCTGACGGATTTATTTCCTCCGCCTTCTGAAAATAATCCAGCGCCTGCTTCAGTTGCCCCTTTTTCAGTAATACCAACCCCATACCATCCAGGGCGTTGAAGTTCCTGTTATCTTTGGATAACACCTGGTTGAATTGCCTTTCTGCTTCATCCACCTGGCCATCGAGCCAGTATGCGATGGCAAGTTTGTTCTTTGTCTCCAGATCATCTGGGTTCATAAAAAGTGCCATCTTATATTGTAATATCTGAACTGATGGAGGGAACTTAGAGATATCACCGTGGGCTGAAGCCTGGGATGGTAAAACAAAAAGGAGTGTCACTAAGGCCAATAAAGTAATACGATTTTTATCTTTCATAACATCAAAAAAAGAAATTTTCAGCGCAAGAACAAGGGTAGCTTGAGCGTCAAAAAATGATCAATCTTTTCTGTACGGAGCCATGTTGCAAAGTTTCAACCTTTCACGAATGGGATCATATTCTTTGTCTACAGCCTTGACAAAACCGTCTACCCACATGCGTTTCAATACCTTGAGCACTTCGCCATCCACAAGAACTGTTTCATCCTTTTTCAGGTTCAAGAGCAGATCCAGGACTTGCTGGCTAAGAGCAGGATCCACACCAGGCATTACTCCAATGGTGCAATAGGGCATGGGAATGCTTTCGGCAATGATATTGAAATCAGTCTTCCGCACCTTGTGTTCCTGAATCATCTTATCAAGGTCGATTCTAGGAGCGGCACCGACGTCGTACTTGCCAAAATAAACCCCATAGATCACCTTTTCATGCTTTGCAGAGCCAGTGGGTATTGCGTAATAAGAAAAATCGGTTTCAGGATCGAAACCATTTTTGAGTAAGAGCGCATACTGGGCCATATAACCAAAAGGAGCCAGGGCCGGTCCAAAGATCATACTCTTGCCTTTCATGTCGGCAATGGTCTTGATACCACTTCCCTTACGGGAAATTATGGTGCCAGTAGCCTTGTAGCCGTTTCGGCCCCGAACATCCACAGCCAAGAGCTTCATTCCGAAATTTTTGTTCAGCATGATGGCGATTATGGAGTTGACGTGTACGAAATCCACCTTATTTTCCCTGGCAAGGTCTTCGAACTCAAAGGTATTTGCCAGCACCATCTCGAACTTGCGTCCTGTCTTTTCGGAAAGATATGCAGTAAGTGGCGCAAAGCGGGCCTTGGACTGTTCCCGGCTATCACATATCATAAACCCTATGCGTACAGGCTTTTCATTACTCACGCCAACCTGTTTATCGCTATTTTTACAACCCCAAACAACAAGGGCAGCTACCAAAATCGTGAGTAAAAAAAGGGCAAGTTTCAGTCTCATTAAGATTATCCTTTTGTTGATGCCTCTTAAACACACTTCATACAGAAAAAATCATAGAGGCCTTGAAATATTCATATTTTCACAGAGAAGTTGAGCCTTGTCAAGTTACTATGCTATACTTGAGAGCCATAATATATATCGAAACAAATGACTATTAAGTAAAATATTATTCAAACAAAAAACATGAAAACAGAAATAACTAATCAGTCATTCCACCGGACAAGAAACGAAAGAAATCAAACAGGATTAGCAAATAAAAATGGTGCCTCCAAGGAAAGCCGCGCATGACCCTGTCGGGGCCTTTTAACCATTGCTGATCTGTCAAATAAGATTTCTCACTTTAAGAAATTTCTTGATCACGGTTTCGTCTTTCCCCTCATTTGAGTCACGAATCAACTTCTTGAGTGTGGCATCATCAAGCTTGCCGCTCAATTTATTGATTACCCGGTCCAGAACAGGAAACTGATCGAGTACCCGGCGGGTAGTGACCGGTGCTGCCAAAGAACCTTTTTCTGGATCTAAATCGTTTTTGTCGTACACTGGTCCGTGATATCCAAAGGGGCGTAGCCAAACCATTGAATATTCACGGATAAAATAGTGCTTAACGATGGAAAATATCTCCTGGGGTGTAGCGTTCTTATCTATGCCCTCTATTCCCATGCTGGCGGGCCCGATATAATCTATGAAGATGTCTGCATCCCCATTCTTGACCATTGTTTGACATTCCTTGAGATCCTTGCACGGTATGAGATCCACCGTGGTGCCTGTACGCTCATTGATGAATATCGCCATCACTGTGGCAACCACTTTTTGATCCATTGACTGATCAATGGCAACAGTGAGTATGCGCCCAACACAACAATAAGCTGTGGAAGACATCAAAAAAGACAAGGCGAATACTGCCACCCATTGACATACAACTCTCATTAGTTTCATAACATGGGCCTCCTGCCTCATTGTTCAATTTAAAATACTCACTTTCTGTGAAATCTGGAACCAAAAAAACGAATTATTTCTTTGCTTACCCGCATTTCATAACGACAACTGATTGCTATATTTGCCTTTTTGGCCTTCGAACAGTGGGGTTACAATGGGATGCATGTTGTGGAGAAAAAAAATGGTTCTTCTGCCAAAAGATTACCTGAAGGAGATATGGTCTTGAAAATGGTCATGAACACAGAAGGGTAATTTGAAGCCAATCGAATAATACGAGGTCTCTGTCTCTTCCACATCGTTATTGGGTGCCTCTAAAAATAGCCCAGCGCCTTCCACCATAAATAGTCTAGAGGAAACAAAAGTACTATGGTGATCCCAGCTAACAGCAGGCATATCTTGGCTGCGTGGGAAAAACCTTCTCCTGATAACTGCATACCAACAACAATTGGCGGGGCCTGGTATGGAAAAAATACCGTGGAAAACCCAAGGACTTGAATGGCTATTATGCTCTTGATGGGAAGCCCTGATGCATGTGCAAGACCATCTGAAAATTGAGTGAAAACCGCTGGCATCGCAGGCAGGGTTGTAGCCACGCCAGTAGCTGAGGCAGCTAGGCTCAAGGAGATGAAATTCGAAAAATTGTGCCCTGGCACAAGGGGTAGCAAGGCAATGATCTTTTGAGCAAGACGGTGGCCTGTCCCAGTCTGGTTTATGACTGCGCCGAGCCCCAATATACCGGCAACAAATATGATAGATGCCCAATTGATCTTCTGATTGAACATTTTTTTGTCCACTATGGCGATTCCAGGAAACATGAGGAAAATGGCTCCAGCAAGTGCTATCCACGCTGGTGAGACATGATGCAGGAAATCTGTTATCCAAAGAAAAAGGAGGGTCAAAAGCGTGATGGACAAGAGCCTTTCATCTCTGGAAAGGTGGCTGCTGGCCAAATTGCTCCTTGTCTTTCTGATAGTTGGCCTGTCTGGATATAGCTTCACTATGAGCAAAACTATAAACACTGCCTTTATGAGTCCGAGGACTGGAAAATGGAGAAACAGGTAGGGGCCATACAACAGTGATATATGATACAGATTTTCAGATATGCCAATAAGCACCATATTGGGAACGTTAGCAGGCAAAATGGCAAAGGCTGGCAGAAAGGAGCCAAGTATCACTGCTAAAACGATACCAATACGCCCGTTCCTTCCTTTGGTGAATCCAAAATAATCAGCAATGGCAATTGCTATCGGAATCAAGAGAACAACTCTACTCATGGCAGACGGCATGAGAAAGCTGAAACAGATGCCCCCTGCCACGAGCCCTCCTATTATTTTCAAATAGGTGCCGTGAAGGTGGTAGGCAATCCAACTTCCCACCCGCTTTCCCAGACCTGTAGAAGTGATTGCAGAACCCAGGACTAGACCTCCAAATATCAGCCACACGGCAGAAGATGTGAAACCTGAAAAAACCACAGATGGTCTTGCAAGGGAAAAAATGAGGCAGACCAAAAAGAAGCACAAGGAGGTGATATGTTGAGGAATAATTCCAGTTGCCCAGGTTGAAATGGTGACGAGACACAATGCAGCCACTCTGGTCTGCTCCAGGGAAAAGATCGATGGTGGACTAATGAGCATCCAAAGAGAAAATGCCAGGGCTACGGCGATTGCGGTTAACTGTATCTTCATGATCTTCATGGCAGTAAGGGCTTAATATCCGGGCCGTTTTCTTTAGTCTTGCAAAGAGAAAAAAAACAAAATATCAGGATCTTTTCGCCACGATAATATGGCAAGGGGCAAGTTTCAAATGGAAGCACTGCCATTTGGCCTCGATGCCCTGGAGGCACTGAGGGTGGCTTCAAATGCCTGAGATATAACCTTGGAAGAGAATTCACTTTTGGGTGAACGAATTGTATGCATGGATTGAAGTAAGCATTGAATTATTCTGACAACATCCCTTTCACGGGCACCTGAAGGACATGATCCTTGATTTTGGTGCCTATGGAGTTATGAGAATGAACTATACTGATCCTTTTGATTCAGGAAAAATATTGTGAATAGTTTCAAGATCTGTTAAATAATATCATGCTATTGACTGGGGAAAGGAAGGGTTCAAGGCTTTTGGTTTGTTTTATCAGCCAAAAGTTTTCAAAGAGCTTTCCAAAAAAGATCAGCTGAGGAGAAAAATCTCTAGGACAGCTTAAACACATTTCATAGGCACTTCGATGGAACAGCAACAGGGTGAAAATAGTAGTCTTTATGATCTGATTTGTCTTCTCAAAAGGCACAGGCAGGGCATGTTGATCGTATTTTTGGTAACTGTCTTGCTGATAACCCTGTGGACCTTTTTTCAGACACCTTTATACGAGGTAAATTCACGGGTCATGATCAAATATGGTAGAGAATACGTCTACCGCCCAGTTGATCTCCTGCAAAAGGGCGATGTTCAGCCCATGCTCACCTTCAACAGAGATGAGATCATCAATACAGAACTGCAGATCTTTGAAAGTTCAGAACTCATAAGCGCAGTCATAAACAGACTTGGAATAGACAAGATCTATCCAAAAATAGCTAAAAAGGAATCCGATGAGCAGAAAAGGTTAACCCTTGCAATAGATCGCTTCAAAAAGGACTTGGACGTTACCCATATCAAGGGCTCTGGTGTCATCAAGGTAACCTTTGACCATCATGATCCAGATATAGCAGTCAGTGCCGTGGAGGCCCTTGAAGACCTCTTTCGGGAACGGCATCTCCAGATATTCAAGAGCCCGCGAATATCCTTCCTGGAAAGACAACTCTCTGTTTACAAGGACAAGTTGCTAAAGTCCAAGGAGCAATTCGAAGAATTCAAGAAAAAAAATCATATCATATCATTGGAAGACGAAAAAAAGCTACTTCTTCAGGAATATTCACAGGTTCATGCCAGGATGGTTCAGGGTGAGGGGCGTCTGGAGCAACTTGAAGAAAAGATAGCTTCACTTGAGCAACAGCTTAAAAAGGTGCCTGAAAATGTAACGCTCTTTAATGATAAGGCCAACAATATAGATAGCGCCAAGGCAGAGCTTCTTTCCCTCCAGCTCCAAGAACGCGACCTGCTCCAGAGATACAGGGAAGACAGCAGGCCTGTAAAAAACGTCAGGGAAAAGATCAGAACCGTCAAGGCGTTTCTTGCCTCCCATCCCGAAAGCAGAACAGAAAATCAAAGAAGTGGCAAAAATTATGTTTATCAACAGGTTGCAAGGGTACTTATTGAGGCCAAAGCAGATAAAGAGGGACAAATCGCGGAAAACAAGGCATTAAAGAAACAGCTTGCTGATATAGAAGAACATCTGCAGAGATTTAGTAATAAGGAAGCGGCCCTTCAAATGCTGAAAGAAGCAGTAGAGATAAATGAGAAGAGTTACAAGAACTTTGTTGATAAGCTAGAAGAAACCCGCATTCTTGAGGCCATGGACAACCAGAAGCTGGTAAGTGTTGCTGTCATTGAAAAACCCATGAAACCCGTAAAGCCAGCAAAACCCAATAAGGCACTGAATATCATGGTAGGCATTATACTTGGAGCTGCCTTCAGCTTCTTCTATGCCCTGTTTCACGATTATTTAGTATTGAACAACAAAAGGTCTGACAAAGGTGCAGCTGATGTTACATCGAAATAGATGCAGCTCGATTTGCAGGTGGATCTTTTCTTTTCAATCATCGCACCCATATTTTGGGTCCATTACCAGTGCCCTCATGTTAGTGGCTCTAGTTTCAGGCTGCAGCAACCAAATGGTTAAACAACCTGTTATTCCAGAGCAGCTATCCAGCAGACCCGTTCCTGCAGAATCTGTAGAGGCAGCCATGCCCAGTTATGTCATTAGGGCTGGAGACGAACTGGAAATAAAATTTTTTTATAATGCCAACTTGAATGAAACAATCAAGGTCCGCCCAGATGGCCGAATTTCGTTACAACTGGTCCATGATGTCCCTGCGGCTGGCCTCACTCCAAAAGAACTGGTGGATATATTGACCAAGAAGTACTCCCGCCATCTGAAAGACCCAGAGATATCGGTGATCGTCAAGTCCTTTGATTCCCGCAAGATATATGTGGATGGCATGGTAAGGAACCCCGGAATGATCATCATGGGGGGCTATATGAACGTACTTCAGGCTATAGCCAGTGCAGGAGGCCTGAATGACGGGGCTTTGGAAAATCAGATCTTGGTCATCCGAAGAAGCGGCCTCAAGCAGCCATTGATAATCACAGTCGACGTGGAAAAGATCCGGTCAGGCCAAGACGCCACTCAAAACATAGAGCTCCAACCCTACGACATAATCTTTGTTCCAAAATCCAGGATCGCACAAGTGAACACATGGGTTGACCTCTACCTGCGAAAGAATATCCCTTTCAACTTCAGCGCTGGATTCTATCGTAGCTTTGATTGATACCAAAAGAGGATATTCTTCAAGCTTTTTATTTTAGATATCCTTACCCCCCTTGTGCAGACGTGCCTAAGGGCCTGGAATAACGCCACAACCTTAAATGAAAAACTTTTATTGGGAAACAGTCACGACCTTGACTTTGTGAAAAATTAATGGTTTTATTTATTGAATATTAGGATAGTTATGCTTTTTTTGAGGCGTTCTGGGAGACGCTTGGACAGGCCCGCTTTTTTAGGAATATCACAGTTTGTTATTCCAATTTCATTCAGGGCCTGAACCTGGGAGATTGGGAAGGATTCATACCCTGCATTTCCTGTTGAGACAGTCAGATGACCTGCAGGCGCAATACAGCCATAAGTGGCCTCCATGATGAAGAAAACCGGAAAAAGTTCGACCTAATCAGGCCGGGATATCCTGATGTCCCATCAAGTAACAGGACATGCCATAAGGAACCCAAATGAATCATCGTTCACTCAAATTGCATAAAGAATCGCGATTGGCATTGATTCACATCCATACCAAGAAGTATTCCGGCATGGTCGAATTTGAAATATTCAACTACAGCAAAAGGGAATAGGGAGGAGTTATGAGGAAGATTCTTTTTATTCAGGTGTTATTGTTGGCTATCGTTCTATCTTTTTCTATTGATAGCGGATGGTGCGGGGACAACAGCTCAGATTCACAATTGGCCAATAGTGATTGCGTAAAATGCCATCCTAAGATAGTCCATGAGAATCAGGAAGCAGGGGGAAAGCACAAAACCGCAGTGGGATGTCTCGATTGCCATGAAGGTGGTCACCCTCCATTGGTGCCAGGTGAGCAAATAATCCCAGAATGCTCCAAGTGCCATCAAGGTGAAGCCCATTTTGAGCTCAAGGGTTGCTTAAGGTGCCACCAAAATCCTCATCAGCCTCTTAATATCGTATTCAGTGGTGAAAACAACATGGCTGCCTGTAACACCTGCCATCCCGAACAGGTGGAAGAAATAAAAAGCAACCCGAGCGCGCACAGTGAAGTTGACTGTACCTTCTGTCACACAAAGCATGGCTATATCCCTGATTGCCTCAAGTGTCATGAACCTCACAGAGAGGGACAGCAGTTTAAGGACTGCGTATCCTGCCACAAAGTTCACCAGCCTCTAAACGTAGCCTATGGCGACAATATCCCCAACGCAGACTGTGGGGCATGTCATGGTGATCTGAAAGAAGAGCTTGAATCAGGAAGCACCAAGCATTCCAAGCTCAAATGCGTCTATTGTCACAAGGCCAAGCATGGTGTAAGACCAGCTTGCCAGGATTGTCACGGTGTTCCACATCCAGCACCTATGATGGAACGCTTCAAAAAATGTACAGATTGTCACAATGATGCGCACGATCTGGTTAAATAATGAAAAACAGGGAGGAGGGTTATGAAAAAGAAGTATTTGGCCAGTAGTTTATTGGTGTTCGGCATTTTAGCCACGCTATTTCTGTGCATCGCCTGTGCAAAACAGATCCAGGAACCTGTGGCTCCCAACAAGGAGGCAAAGGCTGAAACTGCACCTGCCACACAGGCTGCTACACAAGTAGCTGCACCAGCTGAAGAAAAGGAAACCACCAACCAACCAGGGGTCGAACTCTACCAGCAGGCACCAAGGATGCTGAAGCCAGTGGAATGTGGCAGTTGTCACAAAAGGGAATATGAAAGGTTGAGAACCAGCAACAGCAAACACCGTTTTGACTGTCTAAACTGTCACACACAGCTCCATGCCTATGTGCCACCCAAAAAGAATTATGCCCAAATAATGCCCAAATGTACCAGATGTCATGGACTCAAGCATGGAAAGGCATTCCCCAAGTGTTTGCAATGTCATGAAGATCCGCATTCACCCAAGGACATTCCATTCAAGGCCGTATCCAAGAAAATCAAGACTAAATCTGGAAAGTCAGTGGTTGCCTGTGAAGTTTGCCATTATGAACCAGAAGGCAAAGAAATGGCCACCCATCCTTGCAAGCACAATAAGCAAGTTGGATGTACAGGTTGCCACGCCGACAAGCATGGCGTAAGGCCAACCTGCTTTGACTGCCATGAACCCCACGTTCAAGGCCAGACCTACAAAGATTGTTTGGTATGTCACAGGCCACACAGCGCCAAGAACATACTGCAGTATCCAGAGGATATGGATAACAAGGTCTGCGGTTCATGCCATTCCGGCATCTATGAAGACCTGCAAAAGAATCATACCAAACATACTGATCTCCATTGTGCAGAATGTCATGTGCGCCACGGCCAGATACCCCAATGCCAGGATTGTCACGGAGAACCTCACGGGGCTGCACTGCATAAGAGATATCCCAAGTGCTTACAGTGCCATATTGATCCGCACAATCTGCCTGTGTTGAAAAAATAATCCGCACCAACACGACCTTGGTTGTTCAAAGGCCCGGTCCTCCACTAGGAGGCATCCGGGCCTTTTTGTTTGTCTCAACCTTATAAGGAAGCACAGTGAGCCATACTGTTTTTAAGTTCAAAGCTAAAAGAGACGAACAGCTATAAAAACAGTGCCAATGTGCATATACCTCATATAGGGGGGGTCTTTTTCATGAAGCCAATCGTATCGTATTCATCCAAAATACTTTTTACGTTGCTATTTCTTTCAGTTGGTCTTGCATCTCCATCCCTTGGAGCGGACTACTACGTAGATGGGAACACAGGCAGCGATAATGGGGCAGGAACGCTGGAGTCCCCGTGGAAGACCATCAGCCATGCTCTCAAACATGCAAGAAATTCAGACATCATCTATATAAAATATGCCATCTATAATGAATCCATAAACATGGCCATGGTTCCCATAAGAGGCGTAAGCCTAGTGGGTATTTCCAAAGATGGGAAAAGACCTGTCATACACTCGGCCAGCCCAGATGAGAACACGATTTTTCTGGTGAACTATCACGGTCAGATAAAGGGGCTCGACGTTACAGGGGCTACACAGGCAATAGGTATCAATTGTGTGGCAAATGGTGGCGCAAACTATGCAGACATATCCGACTGCCGCATTTATGGCAATCGATTGGGCATCCACACAACCACAGTTGGAGGAGGTGGAGCCCCAGATTGCTGCCCAGTCATCCATCACAACCGTATCTTTGACAATACCACGCGCGGGATAGGAAACATGGGCCACTCAACCGCCCTTATTGAATACAATTATATCTATGAAAACGGCAGTGGAGAAATGGGAAATGCTGGAATCGGAAACAGCCAATATTCAGCAGTCAAGATTATTGGCAATATCATATACGCCAATAATGATGCCGGTATTTCAGCTACAGACTATGCAAGGCCTGAGATAATAAACAATACGATCTTTAATCACAATGCAGATAGTCCTCTTGCAGCTGCCATCAGATGCGGACAAAACGAAAGGATAACTACAGTAAAGATCGTAAATAACATAATCGCCAGTAATGCTAGGGGAATTATAGCCAAGCACGGCCGTTTCATTTCTGGAAATGATTATAATGACGTATGGAACAATTTTTATAATGACTATATCGGATTTGTGCAGGCAGAGCACGACATATCGGTTGACCCCTTGTTCGTTGATACCACAACTGGAGATTTTCACCTGCAAAATGGATCTCCTTGCATAGATTCTGCTGACACCACAGTAGCTCCCGAAAAGGATATTGATGGCACTAGCAGGCCCCAGGGGACGGCAAGTGACATAGGAGCCTATGAATATCAGGACGGGGTCCAGATACCTCTCCCACCCACTGTTGAAGTCGATGTATCTGGAACCTCGGTATCCATACATTGGAATGAAGTGGAAAATGCCAAGAAATACACCCTGTTCTATGCACCACCAGATGTAAGCTATATTGGAAGCTTGGACATGTCTAAGCAGACTAAATTTTCAACAGAGCTTTGGAAGAATGCAGGATTTTATGTGGCAGTCAAGGCCTGCAATGCAGCCGGCTGCAGTAATTATTCCAATATAGAATACTTTGTGATTCCCTGATAATAAGGTAACATTTTAAAAAAATTATGGATTGATAGGCAGCAGGGCAAAGCCGCTTTGCTGCCTTTTTGTTGACCTCGAAAAAGCCCAACTCAATAATCATCCGGCATCTTCAGACCCATTAATGCATGAAGGCGACGCATGGATGCCAGATCCTTTTGAAGTTGAGGGCAAAGAGAGGGAGCAAGACGGCCCAAGGCAATCTTTACTGCAAATGCCATGCAGGCTGCCTCTCCGCATTCCCCGCAATTGGTGCCTGGCAGAAGTTTAAATATCTCTAAGGCTGGAGGCCTCCGCCTAGGCTCGAAATTTGGCTCCATATCGTGACGGCCATGCCATATCTCATTCAAGAAACCGATAACTTTTGAAAGGGACTCCCTACCTGCCAACCTGTCGGAAACCGGACCAATAGAAAGTTCGTGTCTACGGAGGGCGACCCTGTAGTTTTCCAGCTTGAATATCATAACTGGATCTTCATCAGGCTCATACAACAGGACATTGGCTTCGGCGTTCAAAAAGGGCATAAGCTTACTGAGATCCTCTCTAATCTCAACCCTCACGGAATAACAAGGCTCGTCGAGATGACATGCTGAAGCAATAAGATCATACTTTTCAGGATTAGCTATCTTTTCCAAGAATCCCCCTCCAAGATCCATTAAGGAGCCGAAGTTTCAAGCTCAAGGAGCCTTGTATCCAGCTCATTTTTCAAGGTTTCGTAGGCCTCAAGCCCAATGGAGCCACTATGATACATCTCAAGAAGCTTGGCCTTCTGTTGGATAAGAATACGTCTTTTGGTTCGAAGCACTTCTTCGTGAATCAAGGCCTCCTTGTCTATGGAAACAGTTTCTATCTTTTTTGAAACTGCATTGAGCTGTTTACGAAATTCTTCCTTGAGGGCTCGTGCGCTCTTAGGGGTTATTAGGTGCCTGTTATAGAGCTTTTCTATCTCATCAAGGGTTTCCTGGATAAGGATGAGTTGGGCCTTTAACAGCTCATATATCCTGAGTTCAGGCGCAGAAGAGGCCACACCAGTAAAACGCATCAACCACGTCATGGTGAGGCCCTGGAAAAAGATGGAAATGAGCACCACGCCAAAGACTAGGGTCACGATCATTTCCTTGAAGGGCAAGGAATCGGGAATGCTCAATGCAAGAACCATAGACAAGGCCCCCCTGAGGCCGCCCCAGCCCAGGATAATACTCCATCTATAGGGCAACCTGTGTCGGCTGGAATAAAATATCGCCCAGGTCCCTGAAACCACCAAAAACCTAGCCGCGAGAACAGCAACATAGGCGATAAGTATCAGGGGCCAAAGCCTCAAGAGCATACCTATATCTATGGCAAAACCCATGAGGAGAAAGATGAGGGAATTCATGGCAAAGGCCACATATTCCCAAAAGGTTTCCGTGGAAATACGTATGGATGGAAAAATGGCGCCTGAATAGAAACTGCGCTCCCCGCATATGAGTCCGGCTGCCACACAGCTCATCACGCCGGAAACCCCAAGATGTTCAGCCATCAAAAAGGACCCAAAAGCAGCAACAGTGGTAATTGTGATGACTACCATGGCGTCATCTATGCGGCGCATCAGGGCATCTGATACGATGCCGACTATTGAACCAACAAGAATCCCAAGACCAACTATGCGGAAAAAATCTATTACTGCATCCTGTGGAGAACCGAGGGCACCCTGAATGAACTGGACTGCTATGATAAAGGCTACAATAGAGGTTCCATCATTTAGCAGGCTTTCGCTTTCTATCAGCAGCAACAGGCGCCTGGGTGCGCCCAATTTCTTGAATATGGCACCCACTGCCACTGGGTCGGTTGCTGCCACTGCAGCACCAAACAAGATCCCTACCGGCCAGGAGATCGGCACAATTTGCGAAAAATGTGCGCTCATTGGCACCATTACAGTAGCTGTCACCAAGGCGGCAATCACCACACCTGGCACTGCAAGGGTTACTACCAGCCAGATATTCTTAAAGAGTTCGGAGGCCCTAAGATGGATAGCCGCTTCGAAGACAAGCGGCGGCAAAAAAATAGAATACAATAGCTCCTGAGTCAGGTGGGGGGGATTGAGAAGATTAAGCGAGCCAAGCAGTAGCCCAACTGCCATTAGAGCAATCGTATAGGGAAGATTCACCCTCCTGGCCACTACTGAAACAGCAGAGGCTATGACAAATAGTATCAATATTACCGATTCATAAGTCATAACCCCTGCTTAATACAAAAAGATTTTTTCTGCACGCATCATCCTGAAACAAGGGCCTGGATCCAGGATGAAACTGTACTGTACATCAAACCCTGAACTGTCTGACCATAGATTGCAATTCACTGGAAAGGGCGCTTAAGTTCCTGGCCGCATCCCTTACCTGGTGTGCACCAGTTTCTGCCTCAGCACCGCTTTCTGCTATCTCCTTACTTATGCTATTTACATCTTTCACAACGCCACTTGCCAACTGGGTGTTCTCGCTGATCTCAGATGTGGTTGCAGTCTGCTCCTCTACTGCAGCTGCAATGCTGTCAGAAATATCTGCCATGTTTCCGATGATTTCAACGATCCTGTTGGTTGCTCCAGTGGCATCCGTTGCCCTTGACTGGAGATTGTGAACTATTCCATCGATCTCGTTCACCGACTCGCTGGTCTGTTTGGCAAGCTCCTTCACCTCGTTTGCCACAACGGCAAAGCCCTTGCCAGCCTCCCCTGCCCTTGCCGCTTCTATGGTGGCGTTGAGGGCCAGAAGATTGGTCTGCTCGGCTATGGAACCTATTAGGCCACTGACCTGCCCGATCTTTTCAGCCGAATCTGCCAACTCTCTGATCACCTGGTCTGTAACTATTGTCTGTTCTCTTGCTTCCTGTGCTATTTGGCTAGCCTTCCCTGTGTTTTGTGCAACCTCTGAAACCGCTTCTGTCATCTGTTCCATGGCTGAGGCCACTGTGGCAACGCTCTGGTCTGCCTGATATGACGACTCTTGCACTTGAGCTGCCTTTTCCCTTACATTGGTTGCACTTTGGCTCATCTTGTCTGCTGCAGCACTCATGGTGTTGGATTCCTTCTCGACGACATCGGTCTGGCTTGCAACTCTGGCTATAAGGTTTCTCATCCTGCGCCTGAAGGCATTGATAAAAGTTGCAACCTCATCCACCTCTGTGACGACGGCCTTCTTAAAAACGTTGCAGTCATCGCAAGAAGTAAGTTCTCCATTCAATATCCTTGGACAGTGAACCTTTGAAGCATAGCTTCCTGCCTCATACCAGCAGTGCGCCTTCCTTCCATAGCAGGGGCACTCCTCCTTGCCGCAATTTATCATTTCAGAACAGTTTATCTCTATGGAATGAAGCTGTTTGGTGAGATCTGCAGCTCCTTCAGCCATATCTCTAAGATCATGGCTCAACTTGTAAAGGGGCTTTATTGCGTTAAAAACTATACTGACACCCATAACCACAAGGATAATGGAGCCCACAATCAAGGCCAAAATAAAACCCTCTTCAGCCTCTTTGGTGACTCTGTCTATCCGTTGCAGGTCAGCCTTCCTGCTCTTTTCTATGTCTTCTTTAAAAACCTTATCGAAATCCTGGAGAGTGGCAGCCATCGCAAGCTGAAGCTTGTTGGCAGATGACATATATGAAGCCTGGGCCTTTTTGACCTCTTCCCACAAACCCTTTATATGTTTTATTCTATTTTCAATATCTTTGGACGCTGCATCGAGGCCTGTTCCCTGCATTGCCCTCTTCCACTGGGAAACCCCTTCGAAAAGGCTCGGCCAAACACGATCTATACCCTTTGAGTCCTGGCGCCCGAGCAAAAAGTCCTCCACCATAATAACAATCTTATATATGGGCTGGATGATCTTTTCATTGGTGAGCATATCTATCTGGCTTGCCTTGAAAAAGGCATCGAAATCTTTTTCCTCATAGGCAGATTTTCTCATTGGATCTATATTTTTCTCCATGAGAGTATAAAGAAGCGCTTCCATTTGGAAACTTTCTCTTCTAAGCGCGCTTACCCTTTCGTGTCTCTTGGAAAAATGGAGTCCTGTCTCTCGTAGCCTTTCTTCAAGACGGTTTACCGCCTCTTCAAAAAGCTTTGAGATCTCTGGCATTAACTTGCGATGGGAAGACATTGTAGCCAGCGCAGTCACATTGTTTTTTAGCACCTTGATATCGTCCTCAAGTTTCTTCCAGTCTCTTTCATCGCCTGAACTTGCCCATCTTTCATAGGTGAGCTCAAGTTCCATTAATGGGTCATAAACACCCTTTCTAAGACTTCCCTGAAGCTCTATCCACGACGAAAGATCCTTTGATCCATCAGAAATGACGTCCACGGTCTTGATACCACCAAGAGAGACCGCCATGAAAAGCAATAGATTCAGTGTAAGACATGTGATGATGTAGTTCTTAATACTCATCTTGGGCAACAAAGACATTATACTCAATCCTCCCTCAAAAAATTGAACAACACCCAAAATGAAATGTTGTTTATCCTATTTATCGGATTTTCCGTCAGTTCTTGTTAACAAATTTCTTTTATCACCTGTATAATAAAAAGACTTATTCTTTCTAACTGATCTAAATCACAACGATTATCAGTAATAATTATTTCACAGAAAAGGTATCAAAAATTCATTTATATCTTCTGTGGAAAGACCGATAAATATAAGTAGGTGAATAAATAGCCATTTTTATAAATTTATTTTTCTGACCTGTGGCCCCTTTGACAAATCCCCCGTGGCCACGGCCAAGCAGGCATGCCTTGAGGGTCATTCACCACTCAGAGCCCTGTGATTTTTCCATAAGCTAAATGTGCACCAATAATAAAGGAGGACAAGATGTCGCTTTTGCGGTGGAATTTTAAAAGGCTTTTGTGGTTCCAGACGTTATTCTTTTTTGTTTCAGGTGGCCTATTTCTCACATGGCTCCTCTATTCCCTGAACGGATACCTGCAGCAGGCATCCATTCACAACCTTCAGAAGGTTGTGGTGACTCCATATGAAATCATGAATCATTATCACCAAAAGGAGCTGAGAGGCCAAATCACTGCAAAAGAGGCCCAAGACAGGGCCAAGGAAGAAATCAGAGATCTCAGATGGGGCTCAGACGGGAAAAACTATTTTTGGATAAATAGTGACGACCCAAACCACATAACCATAATCATGCATCCATACAAGCCGCAAATCGAGGGAAAGGATGTCACCAACTTCCAGGACAAAAAGGGCAACAGGCTCTTTTACGAGATGACCCAAGTATGTAACAGCAGCCCGAAAAAAGGCGGCTTTGTCAGGTATTACTGGCAATACAAGGATGACAAAAGCAGAATAGAACCAAAGGTCTCTTTTGTAAAACTTTTTGAGCCGTGGGGCTGGATAGTAGGTACTGGAGCATACGAAACAGATCTGAATGGGGAATCCTGGGCAATGATAAAAGATTTTGTGACCTTGACTATTTTCATTGCCGTGCTGTTGGGAGGGTTTTTTCTGGCGCTTTCCCTGTTTATCACCGGAAAGCTAACCTCTGCCATGAAACATCTTGTGGCAAGGATGAAGGAGCTGGCATCGGGAGAAGCCGATCTTACGAAACTTATGAATACCAAAACCATAAATTGCTCCAAGGTGATAAATTGCTCCAAAGACGACTGCCCATGCTATGGTAAGGAGGCGCACTGCTGGTATGAAGCAGGTAGCTATGCCACTGAGCCTGTATGCCCCCTTATCACTTCAGGAGAATACAAGTCCTGTGACGAATGCAAGGTCTACAAGATGACCATAAACCTGGAGACAGACGAGATCTCCAACTACATCAATGCCTTTATGAGCAGGATAAGGACATTGATCCAAAAGGCAAAGAATCAAGGACAAATCGTTCGTAATGAATCCGAATCCATGAATTCTGTAGCAGACAAGATGGCAGGCGCAACGGCAAAGGCGAGCCAACATTCTGAAGAGATCAGAAACATGGCAGAAAACAGCGGCGAGGGCATCTCATCTGTCGCTGCTGCAATGGAAGAAATGAGCTCTACCATAACAGAGGTTTCCCAAAACACCTCAAGGGCAAGCCAGGTTGCCAATGAGGCCTCTCATGAGGCCGATAGAGCCAGGGCTGTCATAGAAAACCTGGCAGAATCCGCTACCAAGATCAATGAGATAAGCAATCTCATAGGTTCCATTGCCGAACAGACCAACCTCCTGGCCCTCAACGCCACCATAGAGGCGGCAAGGGCAGGCGAGGCTGGCAAGGGCTTTGCCGTTGTGGCAAACGAGGTCAAAGAACTTGCCAAACAGACAGGAGACTCTGTGGAAGAGATTGACAATATGGTAAAGGAACTTCAATCCGGGGCAAAACAGGCACAGAATGCCGTTGAACAAAGCATAAAGGTTATACATGAAGTAGCAGAGCTTTCAAGTAACATAGCAGCAGCAGTAGAAGAAGAGACCGCTGCTACCAATGAAATAAGCGAAAACACCCATGCAGTTCGAGAAGAGATTGCTCAGATGGCTGAAAAGAGCTCAGAAATAGTCTCATCCAGCATGGAAACTACTACTGGATCAAAAAAGGTGAAAGATACTGCCTCAAGGCTAAAAAATCTTTCAGACGAGCTGATGAACATGCTGGATCAATTCAAGGTATGACAAATATTGTAGGCAAATACCTACAATAATCCCAAAAAACAAAAGATGCCATCCTGAATCAGGATGGCATCCCCAAAGAAGTCAAGCAGCCCTTAAAGAGGATAAAGGCACCTTGGCCTTTACCTGTTTTTTCAGCATATCGAGAAGGATTATCGCCCTGTCCTTGCCATCTATGGCCTTCAATATCCCTTCTATGATGGTATCGTTTGGCCCTCTGACCCTGACCCTGTCGCCTGGTTCAAAACCATATTTTTCCCTGGTGCTAACAGATATAAGCCCATTTTCATCAGCCCTATCCATGAGTCCTTGGATAAACCAATCTGGAACAGGGGGATAATAATCACCGAATCTCACTGGCCCTACGGCACCTCTAGTGCTATATACAGCCACCCAGTTCTTCTCGTCATCAGCCAACCTGATAAACAGATATCCTGGAAATAGCGGCGACAGCACCTCCCTTACCTTCCTGGCATGTCTTGCTATGCGGAGAGTTACAGGGAGAAATACTTCAAAGGCCTGGTTCTCATAGTTGCATTTTGCATAAAATTCTTTTCTCGGATGAGTCTTGACAGTATACCACCTCTTTACCATTGCCTGCACGCTCCCTTCTAGAAAGGCTTTGCCGTTTACCCTAATCTGCTTCAGGATTCTGTACCTGCCCAAACACCTATGGTTTTGACACCACTTTGGTTGAGATCTAAATGTTTTTATAAATTATCTTAAACTAAGCAGAAAGTATACCTAAATTCACAAAGCTTAGTGGGCCGCCGGTAGCTCCTCCTGGATCTTGGGCGTGGAAAACCAATCTGGAGGTTCGGCAGACTTAAGGCTAGCAAAGATCTCTCCCCTTTCTCCAGCCTCAAGCGCTGCTTCAAGGACATCATCCATATGTTCTACAAACTTGATCTCAAGTGACTTTAGGAGCTTTTGGGGAATCTCCTTGAGATCTTTTTCGTTTTCCCGTGGTATCAGGCAGCATGACATGTCCATGCGCCGGGCAGCTAAAAGTTTCTCCTTGAGCCCTCCAATGGGCAGCACCCGCCCCCTGAGTGTAATTTCACCAGTCATGGCAACGTTGTGTTTGACAGGTATCTTCAAAAGGGCTGATACAAGGGCTGTGGCTATGGTAATCCCCGCGGAAGGACCATCTTTTGGAATGGCACCTTCAGGGACGTGAACATGAATATCCACCTTCTGATAGAAATCCCATGGCAGTGCCAACTGATGGGCCCTGGACCTTACGTAGCTCATGGCTGCATGCACAGATTCCTGCATCACATCCCCAAGGGTGCCTGTAATAGTAAGCTTTCCTTTGCCAGGCATGACAGCCACCTCTATTTGCAAAAGGGTGCCGCCTGTCTCTGTCCATGCAAGACCTGTTGCAACGCCAACAAGATCCTTTTCTTCTGCGTGTGAATGGCGGTAACGTGGTACGCCCAGAAATTTATTCAAGGATGACCGCGTTATGCGTATAACCTTGTCCCTGTCTCCAGAACTCGCTATGGCCCTTGCTGCCTTGCGGCAAAGCGCTGCAATGGATCTTTCAAGGTTTCTGACACCTGCCTCCCTGGTATACAGATGTATAAGGTCTTCAAGGGCACCAGTACTTATCTCTAGCTGTTTTTCCTTGAGTCCATGGGCATCGAGTTGCCTAGGGATGAGATGACGCCTGGCTATCTCTATCTTCTCCTCTTCCGTGTATCCGGGCAGCTCTATAATCTCCATCCGGTCCTGAAGAGGGAATGGAATAGTAAACAGGGCATTTGCTGTGGTGATGAAAAGGACCTCGGATAAATCGTAGTCCAGATCCAGATAATGGTCATTGAAGGCATAATTCTGCTCTGGATCCAGGACCTCGAGAAGTGCAGAGGCAGGATCTCCCCTGAAATCTGAACTCATCTTATCTACTTCATCGAGGCAAAAAACCGGGTTGTTGGAGCCAGCCTTCTTTAACGACTGGATGATCTTTCCAGGCAGTGCTCCAATATAAGTCCTTCTGTGCCCTCGTATCTCGGCTTCATCCTTCACGCCACCAAGGGACAAGCGGACAAAGTTACGGTTGAGCGCCCTGGCAACAGATCTTGCCAATGACGTTTTGCCAACACCAGGAGGGCCTACCAGACAGAGGATGGGCCCTTTCATCTTTTTTGCTAGGCTCTTTACTGCAAGATATTCAAGTATCCTTTCCTTTGGTTTTTCAAGGCCGTAATGGTCTTCTTCCAGTATCCTTTCGGCCTTTACAATGTCGTTATTGTCCTTTGTCTTTTCAAACCAAGGAAGAGACAATATCCAATCGATATAGTTTCTAACAACAGTGGCTTCGGCAGACATGGGGGCCATGAGCTTGAGCTTTTTGAGTTCCCGCCGCACCTTGGCAGCCGCCTCTCTGGGAAGCCTCTTTTTCTTTATTTTACGCTCGAGCTCACTTATCTCACTCTGGGTCTCATCCTTCTGCCCCATCTCCTTTTGGATGGCACGGATCTGCTCGTTGAGATAATAATCCTTCTGATTCTTCTCCATCTGCTTCTTGACCCGTTCCTTGATCCTTTGTTCCATCTTTGCGATCTGGGTCTCTGAAGACATGAAGGTATAGAGACGCTCCAGCCTCCTGGCAGGATCAAGTGCTTCCAGCACAGCCTGTTTGTCTGCCACCTTCAAGGAGATGTGTGACGCGATGGAATCGGCCAAGCGTCCTGGATCAGAAAGAGATGATATGGATACTGCCACCTCTGGCGGCACCTTGTTGTTGAGCTTGCAATAATCATCAAAGGCTGAAATGGTCAGCCTTTTGAGGGCGTCGACCTTTGGCCCTGATACAGTCTTTTCCTCAAGGGGGTTTACTTCAACGACAAAATATTTCTCCCCTGAGACGAAGGCCTTTATCTCAGCCCTCTTTTTTCCTTCGATCAGGGCCTTAACTGTACCGTCTGGAAGCCTCAAAAGCTGGAGAATGGTACCAATGGTACCCACTTTGTATATATCCTTTTTCCCAGGCTCGTCCAGCTTTGCATCCTTTTGGGCGGAAAGAAATATCTCCTGGTCATCTGCCATCGCCTTTTTGATAGCCTCTACAGACCTTTCTCTGCCAATAAACAGCGGGGCCACCATATGCGGGAACAATACCATATCCCTCAATGGCAGTAAGGGAAGAGTCAGGAGTTCTTCTTTATTCATAAAACCTCACGATAAAGACTAATTTTATTTCTGCTTTTGGACATGGCCTTTTATGAGGCCTCTGCCTGTTTACTTTCATAAATAAGAATTGGTTCGGCCTTGCGCAAGATAACTTCTTCACTTATGACGCATTCCTTCACGTTTTCACGAGACGGCAGCTCATACATGACCTCCAACATGGCCCTTTCCAGTATGGCCCTGAGCCCTCTCGCTCCAGTCTTCCTCTTGATGGCTTCCTCAGCAATGGCGTTGATGGCGCCATCGGTGAAATGGAGATCAATGTTATCCATGGCAAAGAGCTTCTTGAATTGTTTCACCAGTGCATTTTTGGGCTCTTTGAGGATCTTTATGAGATCTTCCCTGGCCAACTCTTCGAGGGTTGCAGCAACAGGAATGCGCCCTACCAATTCTGGTATAAGGCCGTATTTGATAAGATCTTCAGGCTCAAGGTGCTTGAGGATTTCACTGAAACTCAGATCCCTGGCACCCTCCACGTTGGCTCCAAAACCTATGGAATACTTGCCAAGACGCGTTTTTATGATGGCATCCAGACCCACAAAGGCACCACCCACAATAAAAAGAATGTTGGTGGTGTCGATCTTTACAAATTCCTGTTGTGGATGCTTTCTGCCTCCCTTTGGAGGTACATTTGCCAAAGTGCCTTCGATTATCTTCAAAAGTGCCTGCTGCACCCCCTCGCCGGAAACGTCCCGTGTGATGGAGGGGCTGTCGGATTTCCTGGCAATCTTGTCTATCTCGTCGATGTAGACTATCCCCCTACTTGCCAGCTCCACATCGTAATCGGCCGCTTGCAAAAGATTGAGTATAATATTCTCAACATCTTCTCCCACATAACCGGCCTCAGTAAGGGTTGTCGCATCGGCTATGGTGAATGGCACGTTAAGGATCTTTGCAAGGGTCTGGGCAAGAAGCGTCTTTCCGCTTCCAGTGGGCCCTATGAGCATGATATTGCTTTTCTGGAGCTCAACCTCGTCAAGGGCCACATTTGATTCGATGCGCTTATAGTGATTGTGGACGGCCACAGACAATATCTTCTTGGCCTGTTCCTGACCTACGACATACTGATCCAAAAGGGCCTTGATCTCGGCAGGCTTTAAGATGGAGGCCCTGCCAGATGCGGCGTCATCTCCGCCTTCATAATCTTCTGCTATTATGTCGTTGCAAAGGTCAATGCATTCGTCACATATGTAAACATTGGGACCAGCAATCAGCTTTCTAACCTCACCCTGGCCTTTTCCGCAAAAAGAACAGCAGAGATCCCCAGTGGTGTCAAAATCATCCTTTTTTCCAGCCATAGTTAATCATCCTCCTTGGAGGCCTTATCTCTTTTTTCAATAATTTCGTCCACGAGGCCATATTCCAGCGCCTCCTGGCTTCCCATGAAATAATCCCGCTCTGTGTCAGCCTGGATCTTTTCAAGGGGTTGTCCCGTGTGTTTGGCCAAGATCTCATTCAACCTCTGCCTCAACTTCAAGATCTCCCTGGCATGAATATCTATGTCAGTGGCCTGCCCCTGAAAGCCGCCCATGGGCTGGTGAATCAGTATTCTCGAATTGGGCAGGGTAAACCTCTTTCCTTCAGCTCCTGCAGCAAGGAGAAGCGCACCCATGCTTGCTGCCTGCCCCAGGCACAGGGTACTCACATCGGCCTTTATATACTGAATGGTATCATAGATGGCCAACCCTGCGGTAACGATTCCACCTGGAGAATTTATATATAATGTTATATCCCTGTTGGGGTCTTCTGCTTCCAGAAATAGAAGCTGAGCAATTACCAGGTTTGCGACCTCGTCATTCACAGCCCCTCCCAGAAAGATAATCCTTTCCTTGAGTAGGCGTGAATAGATGTCAAAAGCCCGTTCACCTCTTGGACTCTGCTCAATTACAATAGGTACTAATGGCATGTTTTCAACCTCATGATCATAATCAATCCTTTTTAAGTTACCTTTTCCTCGATGTTCTCTACGTCACTGGAATCTTCTTTCGAGCCATTTCCATCTTCTTCGTCCTTGATGGTCACGTTCTTGAGAATAAAATCCATGGTCTGCTGGGCCCTGAGTTTAGGCAAGACCGATTCGAAAACCGCCGAATGAAACTGGTCTTTGCTTACATTCATTTCCTGGTAATGTTCATCGACATAATCTGAGTATCGTTTCAATTCTTCTGAAGGAATTTCCACCTTTTCTTCTTCTGCGATCTTATCCAGTATCAATTCGGTCTTTACCTGACGCACTGCGTCATCCCGCATCTTTTCCCGAAGCTTCGCCTCATCAATCCCTGCCTGTTCAAGGTTCACACCTCTTTCTTGCATGTGGCTGACCACATTGTCAATCATCTGGTCTAGCTTCTTTTCCACCAGTCTGTCTGGCACAGGAAAATCTGCACCCTCAAGAAGTTTGTCAAAAAGCTGTTGCCTAACAACACCATCGGCAGCATTTTGCTTATCTTCCAGGATCTGCTTTCTGAGGCGCTCCCTCAAATCATCCACGGTCTTTAGGCCGATGCCCATCTTCTGAGCGAATTCGTCATTGAGTTCTGGCAGATTCCTCACCTGGATATTCTTGAGCAGTACCTTGTATTTGACCTTTTTCCCTGCAACCTTCGTATTGATGGCATCTTTGGGGTATTCAACCTCTATCTCACGTTCGTCCCCCTTTTCCATGCCGATAAGGCCCTTTTCCAGGGTTTCGTTGAGATTGCCCTGCCCTATTTCCACATAATAGTCCCGGGCTTCCAGATCCTCCACTTCTTCCCCGTCTATGTAGGCAGTGTAATCTATGACCGCAATATCCCCTTCTTGCAGCGGCCTCGGCTCATCCACCATCTCTATGGAGCCAAAATGCTTCCTAAGCGCCTGTAGCTGTTCCTCGACCTCTTCATCAGATACTTCGACCTTGGGCCTTACCAGCTCGAATTGCCTAAAGTCAGGCACCTCAAACTGTGGCTCTATATCCATCAATACCGAATAAGTGAATGGCTCCCCAGATTTGATCTCTGAAGAAGAATCCAGTTGTGGCTCAAGGAGCATTGTCACTTTACTCTGCCTTATGGCCTCCCCAAGGGAGTCTTCAATGAGCTTTTGCATCACCTCCACTTGGATCTCCCTGGCATAGTCCCGCTCTATTATGCTCTTTGGCACCTTGCCTTTTCTGAAACCTGGCAATGAAACCGTTCTCCTCAACTGGTTGACTGTCTTATCCAGCAGGTCTTTCACCTTTTCCGATGGGATTTCAACTGAAAGGCGCTTTTGCACCGGGCTTACATCTTCAACGCTGACTTTCATCTCCATGATCTTAGAAAACCTTTCCTGATTTTATGTTTTTAAAAAGCCTGACTAACCGGGTATTCAATGGAACAGCCGTGAAAGCATTTAGATACAATATGCCAACTTTGATTGTTTTTTCGGCCACTATAAATAAATTCTCGACAGATCAGGGCTGGCAGGCATTGGTAAATTTGGTGCGAGAGGGGAGAGTCGAACTCCCACGGCGCAAGGCCGCTGGATCCTAAGTCCAGTGCGTCTACCAGTTCCGCCACTCTCGCCTGAAGCTTCCCTAACTCAAGCGTAGATTGAAAATTTAATAGAGCCAAAAAATGAAGTCAAGAAATCTGTCTCTGCCTTATCCACGATCTATGGCCGAATTATGCACGCCTGCAAGTATTGATATGGGTCTATGAGAGTTTGAGATCCAAAAGGCTGCAATTGGCACCAAGATTCCCAAAAGCCTTAAGAAAAGCTGATTCATTACAAAAAAGAGATTGTTTTCAGCAAGTTATATGCGTCCAAGATAACATTTCCTCTTGGTTCATCACGAGTATCTCAGATTTACATGACAGTAGCCCAAGGCTATGGTAGGTAGTGACCGTCACAATACAAGACACAAAAAAATAAAAAAGATATATTAATGATTCAGGAGGTAGACATGGAAAGAACACTTTCAATAATCAAGCCAGACGGAGTGGGCAGAGGATTGATCGGAGAGGTGATAAAGAGGCTTGAACAGGCGGAAATCAAGATCATTGCCATGAAAATGATCCATATGACCAAGGACGAGGCCAAGGGTTTTTACGCAGTGCACAAAGAAAAGCCTTTTTTTGATAGCCTCACGGATTTCATGTCCTCAGGCCCCATAGTGGTCATGGTACTCAAAGGGGACAATGTGATTGCCCGTTACCGCAAACTTATGGGGGCAACTAATTACAAGGAGGCAGACCCTGGAACCATAAGGGCTGATTTTGCGACTGACATAGAAAGGAATGTGGTTCATGGCTCTGATGCGCCAGAAACTGCAGCAGAAGAAATAAAATATTTCTTTAGCGAGTTGGAAATCAAGGGCTGACAAAGACGCCTACACTTTGAAGTGGAACTTGAACTCATAAAAAAAATCAAGAAACTTGCAGACACACAGAAAAAAGATTCCTGCAGAAAACAAGTGGTTAGATCCATCGGGGATGACTGCGCAGTAGTCATCCCTGGTGATGACAAAGAGCTTCTCATAACCACGGACACGTTGTGTGAACAGGTACACTTCAAATTGTCTTATTTTCCTCCCTTCCGCCTGGGAAGCAAGCTTGCATCCGTCAATCTCAGCGATATTGCCGCAATGGGTGGAAGGCCCAAATGGGCCCTCCTCAATCTCGAAGTGCCTCCAGGTCTTGCAAATGCAAAAGCCCCTTTCTGGACAGCATTTTTCAAGGGCCTGAACCAACGTCTTTCCCGGTTTGGAGCCGTCCTCGTGGGAGGAGATACCGTATCTGCGCCACAAGACCGCCTCAGCCTTACACTCACCCTCATAGGAGAAGTGGAAAGGGGAAAGGCAGTGTATCGCTCTGGCGCCAGCAGTGGCGATCTCATCTACTGTTCTGGTTATACCGGCGAGGCTGCATGTGGGCTAAGACTCCTGGAGGATCTCCCGTCTCCCTGCCCTTTGCCCAGGCAGGTGCGAAAAAGGCTCCTGCTCAAACACCTTGACCCAGAGCCAAGAAACAGGCTAGGAACTGCCTTGCGCGAAGCTGGCATAAACAGTCTCATAGATGTTTCAGATGGCATAGCATCCGACCTGGCACACATATGCGAAGAAAGCCGCCTCATGGCGGTCGTCAATCAACGGATGCTCCCTGTCTCCAGAGCCCTCAAGACCTTTTGCAAGGCATGCGAAAAAAGAAAAGGTAAGATTCTACATACAGCCCTTGCCGAATATGTGCTTTTTGGAGGAGAGGATTTCGAGCTTATCTGGACTGTGTCCCCTGAACGGAGCCAGATTGCCGAACAAGCTGCCCTCAGCGTGATGGGATTTAAGCCATTTCTCATTGGACGCATGGAAAAGGGAAGTGGCTGTTTCCTTGACACAGGGAGAAACCTTATAGATATTTCCTTCAAGGGCTATGAACATTGAATGGAAAGGACCCGAAAGTCACATAAGATCAGAGCCTCTCTTTCTTGACGATGCAGGAAAGGCCGCACCCTTATGGCTGATCGTTACCGTGGTATCAGGGACTATCCACAAGATCCATTTGCAACTCAAAAGACCTCAAATCCGCCCTTCCAGGCCCTTGATTGCAAATGTTCTGAGGCAAATATTACTGAACATGGATAATGACAGTATGAGGCTTGAATTCCATGCCCATGGCACTTCATTTCAAAAGGCAGTGTGGGACGAGACCTGCAAGATACCCCATGGACACCTCGCCACCTATGGTGCCATAGCAAAAAGGATTGGATGCGGCTCTGCCAGGGCTGTAGGGCAGGCACTCAAGAAAAACCCCCTTCCCATCATCATTCCCTGCCACCGGGTAGTGGGCGCCAATGGAAATCTCACCGGTTTTTCAAGTGGCATCGAGATAAAAAAAAGGCTTATCGAATTTGAATCCAAGATAAAGGAGGGTGCTTACAGTGAAAATAGCAATATTTAGTGACAGCCATGACCATGTATGGAACCTGCGGCGTGCTGTGGAGCAGGTCAAACAGGAAGAAGTGAAGACCATCATCCACTGCGGTGACCTCGTCTCCCCCTTCCTAATGGAAGAATTCGACAGGTTTCAAGGCCAGCTCCACTTGATATATGGCAACAACATGGGGGATGCGGAACTTCTCAACATGAGGATCCAAGAACGTAAGGACTGGGTCACGTTTCATGGATGGATAGGTGAGCTTAAGTTTGGGGAAAAAAACATATGTTTCATCCACGACCCAAGGCTTGCCAGAAAGGTCGCCCGTTCTGGCGACTATGACCTGGTCTGCTTCGGCCACACTCACCTGTGGCATTTGGAAAAAATGGACAGTTGCCTCCTGCTCAATCCAGGAGCCATTCTAGGAAACAAAGAGCCAGCAAGCTGGGCACTAGTGGACATGGAAACCCTGGAGGTCCGTCATGTCCTCCTGGACTCTTAGAGCCTCAGGCAAAGGATATCCAGCCCTTAGTTCAATGGGGTTGATACTTGGTGTTGACACAGGCGGGACCTTTACCGACATAGTCTGCATAGATGCCAGTGGCCATACCAAAAGGTGGAAGGTGCTTTCTACGCCCCATGACCCTTCACAAGCCATAATACAAGGCATAACCGAGCTCCTGGCCGATTTCAGGTCGGCAGACATAGAAATGGTGCACGGCACCACTGTGGGGACCAATGCGTTTCTCGAACGAAAAGGGGCAAAGGTCTGCCTTGTCACAACAAGGGGTTTTGAAGACATAATATTCATAGGACGTCAGAACAGGCCATCCCTTTACGATTTCATGGTGGCAAAACCACCGCCTGTAATAGACAGAAATGCCATATTGGGCCTGATGGAACGCACCGGACCAGATGGCGAGATCATCCAAGAGCCCAGTCAAGAAGAGCTAACAAGGGCTGCGACATTTTGCAAAGAAATGGGGGCAGAAAGTGTTGCAATCTGCCTCTTGCATTCCTATGCCAACCCTGAAAATGAAAGAAAGGCCACCAGTTATCTTGCTGAAAAGGGATTTCGGACCTACGCCTCTTCAGAGATACTTCCAGAATTCAGAGAATTTGAGCGCACCAGTACCACTATGATAAACGCATACCTGGGACCAGTAGTGGGTGACTATGTCAAACGTCTCGAGGAGTCCCTTCCAGGCTCAAGGATATTCATCCAGCAGTCAAATGGTGGCTGTAGGCCCGCTACTGCCATTGACAAATTTGCAGTGACAACCCTCCTTTCTGGACCCGCTGGAGGAGTGGCCGCCTCACTCAGGCTTGGACAATCCCTGGGCTTTGAAAATATCATAACTTTCGACATGGGAGGAACATCAACTGACGTATCCCTCTGCGCAGGAGACTTTACATATACCAAGGAATATATGATCCAAGGGTATCCTGTCGGCCTTCCAATGATCGACATCCACACTGTTGGAGCTGGAGGAGGCTCCATCGCCTGGATAGACAAGGGAGGCCTCATAAAGGTCGGCCCTGAAAGTGCTGGAGCTGACCCTGGCCCTGTATGTTATGGCAAGGGGGAAAGGATCACAGTAACAGATGCCAACCTCTATCTTGGAAGACTCCGCGCCAGCGCATTTCTTGGAGGGAGGATGAGGCTTGCGAAAGATCGAGTTTCTCGCTTCATGGAAAGCTTTGCCGACAAGGTGGGTATTAGCCCTATAGAGGCGGCGCTTGGTATAATCAAGATAGTCAATGTCAATATGATACAGGCCATCAGGGCGGTATCCCTCGAAAGGGGATTTGACCCTAGGGAGTTCGTACTTGTCAGTTTTGGCGGGGCTGCCGGTTTGCACTGCCTTGAGCTTGCCCATGAACTTGGAATAAATAACGTCCTTATCCCAGAAACCGCAGGGGTCTTCTCGGCAACCGGCATGGCTGGCGCAGATTTGCTCTTTGAAGGCTCTACTAGCCTTTTTGTCACCAGCGGTAAAAAAACCAGTTCCAGATTAGACAGGGCTTTTTCAAGTCTTGAAGCAAAAATCAAGGATTCTGCCTCCATAGACAGAGAAGACAGCAATGCTTTCCATACAGAAAGGCTCATCGATGCCAGGTACAAGGGACAGTCCTTCGAGATCACCGTGCGTTATGGTGCTGGTTGGGAAAAGGATTTTCATCTCCAACACAAACGCCTTTACGGATACTGCCTTTACGATACATCGATAGAGATCACTGCCATCAGATCGAGGCTCAGGCTAAAAAGGAAATTACACGAAGACACACTGACTATGGAAGACAAGGAGAATTCAACGATATCAAGTGGCAAGGACTTGCTCTGTTGCCAAAAGGCCCAAATCATCTTTGATGATGGCCTAAAAGAACTGCCTGTGATATACAGAAAGGGGATTGTAAAAGATTGTCGTCTAAGCGGCCCTATTTTGATCATTGACGATTTCACTACAATCCTGGTACCTGAAGGGTGGAATATAGCCAAACTTTCCGGACATCTCCTGGCACGAAAGTCATGAATTCAGACTATCTTGTAAATCTCGAGGCCATCACCAAGCTGCACGGTACAGATACCGAGGTATTGGGCTATATTCTCGACGCTATAAATAGTGGCATAATCATCCTCGACCATGAAGCAAGGATGGTATTTCTGAACTCCAAGGCCAAAGAACTCTTGAATCTCGACCGAAACGGCTTTGAGGGCATGGAGCTGGCTGAGATATTCATGCCGGACGACAGAAAAATACTCGTACCCAATATCCTAAGATCCGTAAGAAAAGCAGGGGAGTTTGAAGGGGAATTCATGCTAAGGCGGATGCCGTCTGAATCCTTCATGGCATTTTTCTCTTCATACTACTGGCAGCAGGCGGACAGCGGCATCTATATCATCAGCTTCAATGACATCTCCAGGCTCAAGGGCATGGAGGAAATACTAAAACGGTCTGAACACATGGTATATCTTGGCAGAATGCTCGATGACATCAGCCACCAGATCAGAAATCCAGTCCTTGCCATTGGAGGATTTTCGAGACGGTTGCTAAAAACCAGGCTCGAAAGGCCTGAATATGTCAAGATAATCCTTGAAGAATCCAGGCGGCTTGAAATGCTCCTGGATGTCCTCACCGAATTCATCCAGATCCCAAAACCCAGATTTGTCAAAACTACCAGTGGAGAAATCATGGACATGGCAATTGGCCATAGTGGGGACATTGCCACCCAGTTTGACGTGGAGTTGAAGGTTTATACCGAGGGCAGTGACAAAAAGGCATTGGTGATCACTGACGTAAACCTGTTCAAAAAGGCATTGGAACCAGTGGTGATAAATGCCTGTGAAGCGTTTCTTGAATCGGACAGGAGGGCTGTTGCCTCCTTGAAGTTCTGCTTTCCTCTCTCAGATGCTGGCGGCATGGAGATAGAGGTTTCAGACAGAGGTCCAGGAATAAGGCCACCCCTTCTCACAAGGATATTTCATCCCTTTTTCAGCACGAAGACCGGGCACCTGGGAATGGGGCTCACCTTTACCAAGAGGATAATGGAAGAGCTTCAAGGACATGTCGAGGTTCACTCGGCCCTGAATCAAGGGACACTGGTAAGGATGCGCCTGCCTGGAGACAGACGCCGTGCAATTAGAACCAAACCCATCATCAAAGAATAGATGAGGGAGAGATTATGGGTTTTAATTGCACGACTGTCCCAAAATGGCCTTTTCAAATCTTGCCCACTATTTCATCCAGGGCCTTTTTTACAGGATGATCTGAAGGAAGCTTGCTAAGGGCCTTTCCTGCATCACCTGCCTGGGCAATCTCTCTATCGAGAGGTATGGAACCTAGATATTTTATTCCCATCTCCCTGGCAAGAGTTTCCCCATTGCCACTGCCAAAGATATCAACCGTATCTCCACAAGTGGGACAGACAAACCCGCTCATATTCTCTATTATGCCTGCTACTGGATTTCCGACCTTTTCACAGAAGGTGATGGAACGCCGCACATCGTCTATGGAAACCGCCTGAGGAGTAGTCACAATCACGGCCTTGGCATCTTTACCCAGTATTTGAAGCACAGACAAAGGCTCATCACCTGTCCCTGGAGGGCAATCCACCACCAGATAATCGAGGTTCCCCCAGGCTACCTCTTCTATGAACTGTTTGATAAGGCTTCCCTTTACTGGCCCTCGCCATATCACTGCCTCATTGTCATCTGGCAAAAGAAAGCCAAGGGAAATCACCTTGAGATTGTCTGTCCACTTCACAGGGATAAGCCAAGGCTCCTTGATTTTGGCCCTCTTTCCTCTAAGCCCCATTATGCGCGGGATGCTTGGCCCATGGACATCCACGTCCAGAAGCCCTACACTCTTGCCCTTTTCTGCAAGGGCAATGGCAAGATTGGCTGCTACCGTGCTCTTTCCCACCCCACCCTTACCAGAAAGGATGACAAGCTTGTTTTTTATATGATCGAGACACGCCTTGTCTCCAGAACCCCTGGATTTACAGTCAGAGATGGTGCAACTGCTGCACTTATTCTTCTTATTTCCATTTTTATCTTCTGCCATTTTGTTTCTCCTGCGGTAATGATCTCACAAATAGATTCTGTTCAGCGTGACACAGAAAAGATTTTGCTGGTGCATATAAAGTTCCAAATGCCCAAAATGTCAAGAAAAGAAAATTGGCTGCTCCAGCCTTTACCTTTGACCTCCTTGAGTATAAATTGCGGAATAAATAAACAAAATTTATCAATGAGAGGAGGCAAATCCAGGTGTCAGGTAATTTTGATTCCCAGATACAGGCACTCACACAGATCAAGGACAAGATAGAACCGCCTGCCAGAGTAAAGGAAGAGGCCTTTATAAAGGATTATGAATCTGTATACGCTTATTCCATCCGCGATCCAGAAGGTTTTTGGGGCCAGATCGCCCAGGAGCTAGAATGGTTTGAACCGTGGACAAAGGTACGCGACATTGATCTTCCCACTCACAGATGGTTCATTGATGGCAAGACCAACATCACCCTCAATGCCCTTGACCGCCATGCGGATTCATGGCGCAGGAACAAGGTGGCATTTATCTGGCTTTCAGAAGAGGGGGAAGAACTCACAGCAACGTATGGTCAGTTGAGGGACAGGGTAAATCAGTTTGCCAACGGCCTCAAATCAAAAGGTATTCAAAAGGGTGACAGGGTCATCATCTACATGCCCCTTACCATCGAAGGGGCCATCGCCATGTTGGCATGCGCCCGCATAGGAGCAATCCATTCTGTGGTTTACGCAGGCATGGGTTCTGGAGCGCTTCGTTCAAGGATAGAAGACTCCAAGGCAAAGGCTGTTATCTGTGCAGACGTGGGTTACAGAAGAGGTAAGGTGGTGAGGCTTAAAGCCGTGGTGGACGATGCCTTACACGACCTGGACTATGTGGACAGTGTAATTGTGCTCAGGCGCCAGGAGCCCAAGATTGAACTGAATGAATGGGAAGACGACTATTGGGAACTTCTAAATAGCCAGAGCCATCACTGCCAGCCAGAGGTCATGGATTCCGAAGACCCTCTATTCATCCTCTATACCTCAGGGACTACGGGCAAGCCTAAAGGGGTCGTCCATGTACATGGCGGATTTATGGTGGGGACATACTATCTCACCAGGGCCTTTTTCGATGTCAAGGATAAGGACGTCTACTGGTCCACATCGGATATCGGCTGGATCGTGGGCCACTCCTACATAGTCTATGGACCCCTTGTGGCAGGGGCGACCGTCCTAATGAGAGAAGGGGCTCCAGACTATCCACATCCTGGCGTGGTGTGGGAGAAGGTGCAAAAATACGGAGTTTCCACCATGTTTACTGCACCTACCGCGCTCAGGATGTTTATGAGATTCGGAAAGGAACATATAGAAAAATTTGACCGTTCAACTCTCAGAATAATCGCCTGCGCCGGTGAGCCCTTAAACCCTGAGGCGTGGCACTTTGCCCAAGAGGTGATACTTGAAAACAATGGCCATTGCATAGATAACTTTTGGCAGACAGAGGTTGCATCACCTATTCTGGGAACCATGCCGGCAATGGCCAACAAACCAGGCAGGTGCGGCAAACCCATGCCAGGAGTGGTGGCAGACGTTGTAGACGAAAAGGGTAATCCTGTTCCTGCTGGCCAAGGAGGGAACCTGGTCTTGAGGCAGCCCCTGCCCTATATGATGAGAACCATTTACGGCGACCCAGAAAGATATGAAGAGGTTTGGAATGTCATTCCTGGTTGCTATTTTACTGGAGACGTGGCGGTCTGTGACGAAGACGGTTATTTTTCGGTTCTGGGCCGTTCAGACGATGTGCTGAATATAGCAGGCCATAGAATAGGCACAGCCGATGTGGAAAACGCCCTAGTGAGCCACTCAGCTGTGGCAGAGGCCGCTGCCATTGGACTTCCTGATCCAATAAAGGGTGAAAACATCAAGGTATTTGTGGTGCTAAGAGCTGGCAAGGAACCGTCCGAAGGCCTCAGAAAGGCCATTGTAAGGCACGTGCGTCATGAACTTGGACCTATTGCCACACCCAAAGAAGTGGAATTTACCGACAAGCTTCCAAAAACGAGATCTGGCAAGATAATGAGAAGGCTTCTCAAGGCCCAGGAACTTGGCCTTGAGCTTGGAGATACCTCCACGCTGGAGGATTAAAAGGCTATCCCAAAGAGGAGGTCAATTATGCTGCCCCAAAAAGCTGTCATCCCTGTTGCAGGCCTTGGTACCAGATTCCTGCCTGCAACCAAGGTGATACCAAAGGAGATGCTCACAGTGGTGGACAGGCCCACCATCCAATACATAGTTGAGGAGGTGGTGGCCTCTGGCATCAAGGAGGTGGTCCTTGTCACTGCATCTGGCAAATCGGCCATAGAGGATCACTTTGACTATTCCTTTGAACTCGAGACCTTTCTGGCTCAAAAGGGAAAGCTGGACCTCCTCAATGAAGTTCGCCATATATCGAGGCTCATAGAGGTCGTCTCTGTGAGGCAAAAAGAGCCCTTGGGGCTGGGACATGCTGTGCAGGTGACAGAGCAGGTCATTGGAGACCAGCCCTTTGTGGTCTGCCTTGGCGATGATCTCGTGGAGTCAGAAGAACCCTGCGTCTACCAGATGTTGAAGGTCTTTGAGAAATATCAGGAAGCCGTTGTTGCAGTACAGGAAGTGGCGGTAGAAGATGTCCACCGATACGGCATAGCAGAGGGCGAGGAGGTTGAACCTGGCGTCTTCAAGGTGGAACGGATAATAGAAAAGCCTGCGCCAGGCATCACCGACTCGCGATTGGCTGTCATAGGCCGATATGTGCTTAGGCCAGAAATCTATGACTGCCTGAAACGCACTCTTCCTGGCGTAGGTGGGGAGATACAACTTACAGATGCCCTCGATGCCCTTCGCAAGGAACGGGGACTCTATGCGTACAAATTCCAGGGGAAAAGATTCGATGCAGGGGATAAGCTTGGCTATCTCCAGGCTACGGTCCACCTGGCACTGGATCATCCAGATCTGGGGCCAGCCTTCAAAAAATACATTAAAGAGATGGCCAAAAAACTCTGACCCGCACGAAACCAAATGGTTGAAAAAAGGGAGGGGCAAAAGCCCAAGGAGCAGTCTTTACTCATAAATTGCATCGTGCCACTGCATCTTAGAGCGCCTCTGACATACAGGTGGCCCTTTGGGCAGGAACTGCCCCGAAGGGGTACCCGCCTGTTACTTCCCCTGGGTAAACGGCGCATAATAGGATTGTTCTGGGGCAGGGCAGACAAGGTTCCCGAAGGCAAGCGTCTGAGGGATGTGATCCAGGTAATGGAACGAGAGCCCCTGATACAAAAGGGGCTTTTAAATTTTATCAGCTGGGCGGCCCAATACTACTATTATCCTTTGGGGCCAGCCATATCTGAGGCATTGCCTTCTGGCTTTTTCTCGCCGTCAAAAAAGGCCACATCCCAAGGCATAGAAAAGGGGATAGGTCCAGGCCGATCCAGATTCGACATCCACAGCTGGGACCAGGCAAAGATCCGTAGGCTTAGTCAGGAACAGGAAAAGGCGCTGGATGAGATCTCAAGGGGCCTTGATTCCAATCGCTTCAACCCACTCCTCCTTTTTGGCATTACTGGAAGCGGAAAGACAGAAGTATATATGCAGGCTGTGGAAAAATGTCTGAAAATGGGAAAAGGCGCCTTGGTGCTGGTGCCTGAGATCTCAATGACAGGCCAGCTCGCTGGTTGGTTTAGTTCTCGATTCAAAGATGGGCTTTGCATCCTGCACAGCGGGCTCACCAAGGAACAGAGACGGGACCAGTGGTGGAAGATCCGAATAGGAGAAGCCAGGATCGTCGTGGGTGCCAGATCGGCCATCTTTGCTCCACTTTCCGACATAGGCCTTATAATTGTGGATGAAGAACACGACAGCTCCTATAAGCAGGCGGAAAAATTCAGATACAATGCCAGAGACTTGGCCCTCGTCAGGGCAAAGATGGAAGGGGCCACCGTAGTTTTGGGTTCTGGAACCCCGTCTGTTTCAAGCTATTACAATGCGCTCAATGGAAAATACCGCCTTGTGGAGATGAAACACCGGGTGGGAAAAGGCCGGCTGCCATCGGTGGAAATAGTGGATCTCAGGAACGAAAGGGAAACCCAAAAGACGTCTAATAAAAAGACATCTCACACCTCCAAGGAGTTTGGATGGCTGTCTGAAGGTCTTCGAGAAGCCATAGGCAGAACACTAGAGCAAGGACATCAGGTGCTTTTGTTTCTGAACCGTAGAGGCTTTGCCACTTTTGTGTTCTGTCCAGACTGTGGTCATGTCTTCAAATGCAGCTCCTGCGATGTGATTCTTGCATGGCACAGAAAAAACAAGGCCCTAATGCACCAAGGCGATATGAACGATTACAAGGGTCCTGGATTGTTGTGCTGCCACTACTGCGGCCAGACCTTTCCTGCCCTGCCAAGTTGTGAAAATTGTGGTGGTCAAGCAGTACGTTCATCAGGCTTTGGGACTGAAAGGGTGGCTCGGGAATTTCTAGATCTCTTTCCAGGCACCACTGTTGCCCGTATCGACAGGGATACAGTTGGAAAAAGAAAAGAAATGGAAAGGATACTCCGGGCATTCAGGCAGGGTGAAATTGACTGTCTCGTAGGGACCCAGATGATCACAAAGGGACACGACTTCCCGGGTCTTGCCCTAGTGGGAATAATTTGGCCAGATCTTGCCCTGAACGTGCCAGAATATTTGGCAGCCGAACGGACATTCCAGCTCCTTTCCCAAGTAGCTGGCAGGGCTGGCAGGAGCGAAATAGCTGGCAAGGTCATTATCCAGACCTACATGCCAGACCATTACAGCATCGCATGTGCCATGAAACATGATTTTGAAAGATTTTATCAAATAGAAATCGACAAGAGGCAAGGCCTTGGATATCCACCCTTTGGAAGAATCGTGAACATTCGTTTTTCCGGCGCCAAAAAATCAGCAGTCGCACTAGCTGCAAAAAATGTGGCTTCTTTTGCGATGAACCAGGCCTCAAAAACAAATAATGTCATGGTGCTAGGCCCTGTTGAAAGCCCAAAGGCACGCATTAAATCGAGATACAGGTTCCAGCTGCTTCTCAAGGGGGCAATGAAATCTGTGAGGGTACTGTCTTCCAAGATTGACAGTGTGGTAGACACTCTGGTACCCAGTAATATAAGAGTAGAAATGGACGTAGATCCTCAAAATTTTATGTGAGAACCACCTGGTGAAAACAGTGAAAGAAGAACAAAAAGATTTAAAGGAACAGACCCAACCACAAGAGAAACAGGAGAAGGAAATCGGCTTCACCTGGGAAGATAAGAAATTCATAGCTGCCATGACCGTTGTGGCAATAGGCTTCAGTATAAGGACTGGGGAGTTTCCAGGCTGCGTTCTCGCCTCTCTCAGGCAGGTGCTTTCTGCCTTTGTCTACGGCTTTGGGATCGTATTCCTCTTTATTGGTATGACCAAAAAGACCTTCAAGTACAATCCCACCAAGGTCCAGATTGTAAGATGGGCCGTGGGCTTGGCTGCCATCTTTGCCTTAAGTGAACTCGTACATGAGGTATTTCTAGTGCTTACCGGACAAATGCCACCGCCAACCCACTGAACAACTGTCCAAAAATCAAGAAGGCGGGTCTTCAAGGACCCGCCTTCTCGATTTAACAAGGGGAAAAACTAATCTTATGGATTACTCACCTGTGGTCCCGTGCAATGCACCCTCACCCACATGCTTCATCTCTTCCATAGTCTTCATATGCTTTGCAGCATCGCCTTTCATCTCTTTCATCTCATGAGTTGCCTTATCCTTGGCTTCCTCAACGTTTTCCTTGGTCTTCATGGCCTTGTCCACGGTATCGCTCTTGGATGTGGTGACATTGCCAGCAAGTTCGTCAATCTTTTTATTGGCTGTATCTCCTGCCTTTTGAACCCCTTCGTTGACCATGCCCTTTGCATGTTCCTTTGCAATGCCCTTCACTCCTGACATCAATGCATCCGATGCCATTACAGGTGTTGCAATAACCACCCCCATGGCAAAGATCGTTGAAACAACGATTGCCGCCGTCTTCTTCATCTGTTTCTCCTTTCCTCTAAGAATTTAATTGGATTAAATTTATTTAATTTGTCGCGAAAGGTCAACAAAAAAAACGGATACTTGGAATTAATCAAAAAAATATTTTTGATTCTTCCGGTAAAAGGGTACCCGATGAAGATATGGTCTTGAGTAGGATATGGCCATGAAAACGGAGATGAACAGAATTTGTTCAAGGCTGAAGCGCAGGAGTCAGGGCACCACATAGGCAGGTCTAGCCTCCCCTGCCCTTTACTTTTGGACTGTCTCAAAAATAATTGAAATAAGATATCTGCGGCTATTCTTCTCTTGAGCCTTGTGCCTGAATCGAAATCAATGGGGGGTTTCGGCAACCTAGATCCTTCTTCAAGCCCTCAATAGAGTTGATTTTCCGCCACTGGCACCAGCTCTTTAATGGTATCTATCACCTGTTGTGGATCATCCAGAACATGAAAAAGCTCAAGGTCTTCAGGAGAGATCATGCCATTTGCAAGTACGCTGGTTTCGAGCCATTTGATAAACCCCTTCCAATAATCGCTGCCTACAAGAATAACTGGAAATGGCTTGATCTTCTGGGTTTGGATAAGGGTTATTGCCTCGGAAAATTCATCCAAGGTTCCATAACCTCCTGGCAGACAAACAAAGGCCACTGCGTACTTTACCAACATGACCTTCCGTACGAAGAAATACCTGAAGTCGAGGCTGATGTTCGCATAGGGGTTGGGATGTTGTTCGTGGGGCAGTTTGATATTGAGCCCGGCAGATATGGCCCCCTGCTCATAAGCCCCCTTGTTGGCCGCTTCCATTACACCAGGACCACCTCCTGTGATGATGGAATAACCTTCTTTGGCCAGCCCCTGGGCAATGGTCTCGGCAAGCTGGTAATAACTATCTTCTGGCTTGACCCTGGCAGAACCAAAGATGGCAATACCAGGGAAGGTCTTGGCCATTTCCTCAAAGCCATCCACAAATTCTGCGAGTATACGAAAAAGCCTCCAGCTCTCCTGTACATTTAACTGATCTACAACGAAACGGCCTTCTATGTCTCCATTTCTATTGATCATCTTTCCACCTGACAAGTTTATCTTGAGATGCTGATGAGCTTATACGAAGATGGTTTCTTGTGCAAATGGCGGCAGTGAAGCTGTTTCATGAACTGCCATGCCTCCAGGCTTTGATCTTTTGACAGCCTGATGCGCCCTACCTTGTCAAGTCCCGCCCGCCCCATGAAATCGAGAGACATGGCTGTGCCAAGGCCTAGGCTGCCACCAGACCTTCCCTTTTGACATCTCTTGCAGAAGACCTCACCGGTAGCCCTGTCGAAAAATACAGGGTTGTCCGTGGGAGACATGCCGCATATTTTGCATTCGGTCAAACATGGCATGAAGCCTGCGGTCTTTAAAAGCCTAGTCTTGAATATGAGGCTGCATATCAAAGGAGTCGTTGAACTTGATACTTCTGAAAGATACCACTTGAGAAGCTCGAGGACTACTGGATCCCTAATGCCTTCCTTCTGCCAAAGATCTGTCAATTCCAAGCACAAGCTGGCGTACAAAAAACGGTTGAAATCCGTTCTGATGGATTCATGGCCGTCTTGAATTACTGCGGAATCCAGACGCCACATCCCTGATGGCCTGCTCTTTGCCAGGCAGGCGGTCAGCTCTGTGAACGGCTCCAGGGCGTTCATGAATCTCTTGGTGCTTCTTTTGGCACCTTTTGCCACCGCCTTGAGTTTGCCCGTATGAGAAGTAAAGAGGGTTATCAGGAGATCCGACTCTCCCAATGCAGAGGCAGAAATAACAACGGCTTCCGTTGTCAAGTTGACAGGGGCCATCTATTTCATTGCCGGCCTTTTTTACCGGCTTTTGTCTTCCATACTATGGTCCGTGAGCGCCTTATGGGTTTTGACGCCATTTCCTGAACCTGCTGCTTGGGTTTCGGTTTCTTGCTCAAGCAGGATCTGTGGACCAATAGCCTCGCTGGAATTTGATTCGTAAGTTATGGACGAACTATTTGCACTTGGCCTGGATGGGGCCTTGGTATGGGAAAAGGAGGGGATATGGACCTGCTGATTCTGAAAAAAGAAGTACCACGCTCCAGCAAGTATAAGGATGGCGGCTCCGACGGCAACAAACAGCAACAGGGGGCTTCGAGACCTTCTCACATCTGTGGTAGGAGACGAAAACCTCCTCACATTTCTTATGTCAAGCTCGTCCTGGGGCAGGTTTTCTTCAAGACGAAGCAACGCATCCGTTGGATCTATACCGATGTACTCCGCATAGGACCGTATGAAACCCCTTACAAATACCTCGGCTGGTAAATCATCAAATTGGTCGGCCTCTATGGATCTCAGCCTGCGGATGGAAATCTTCGTTCCTTCGGCTACCTCCTCCAAGGTAATCTGCCTCAGCTCTCTTTCTCTTTTAAGAAATTCACCTACAGATTCTTTTGTCATGTGATTGCCATTTATGAGTTGCAACGGAATCAACCTTAAAGGAGGATTCTGATTGCAGATTTTGACCTGAGTTCATTCAGCCAATCCTGGAACCGCTGATTGATTTCCTGATTGTATAACTTCTGCCTGGTCTCTTCCATGAGAACAGGGTCGATATCCTCTTCTTTGGAATTTGAAATGCCAACCAGCTTGAGTATCTGAAAGCCCATAGGAGTCTCTATTACGTCTGAATAGGCACCAGGCTTAAGCCCTTCAACAGCCTTCTTGATGGACGGAGACATTTCATCGAGACTGAAAACACCAAGCCTTACTTCCGACGCCACTGGGAGGGCACTCGAAAACTCATGGGCCACTTCCTCAAAGCTCTGCCCTTTCTCGAGCGCCTTTAGAGCCTCTTCTGCCTTTTTCTTGGCTACAGCCTTGGCAGACGGACTATCAGAATCTGGAACGACGCATATATGATCTAGGATATAATAAGGACCTCCATACTCTGTAGAATCACTACTGCCCTTTAAGTAGGCCCTGACCTGTTCGTCTGTTATGACAATTTTCGACTGAACCTGTGCATTTATCAGTCTTGCCCGTTCTATCTGTTCTGCCACCTGCTTCCTGTATTTTTCTAGGCTTGTCCCGTCGTGTTTCAGCTTTTCTTCCAACTCCTGAACCGTAATGCCATTGTTCCTACAGATATTTTCAATGGCATGATCAACCTCTGCATCCGACACTGTAATTCCTAGCCTGTCGATCTCCTGTTTCACAAGGTAGTCGTCTATCATTTGGGGCAATATCTTGGCATAAATGGTCTGCTTGACCTGGGCCTTCTCCTCGGGACTCATGTCATCCTTGAGATATTCCTGAAGAAATGGCCTTGCCCTTTTCTCAAGCTCAGAAAGTGTAATGACATGGCTATTCACTATGGCCACTATTCTGTCAACTATTACTGCATGGGACGTTCCAGCAGGCGATATGCATACAAGGCCCAAAAAGAAAACGAGCAACTTGATCCCAAAATAGTATGGCCTCAAAGGTCTTTCCATCTGATTTTTATCCATAACTTCTACTTATATTTTTATTTTCTAACCCTTATCCAGCTCCAGGAGTCCATTCAAGGTCTTTAGAACCTCTTCCAGGATAGTTTGATGGTCTGAAAACTGTCCTGTCAGGCTGATTGCCAGCCTCTGCCCTGAAATCAGAGAAAATCTTCCATTGCGTTTGATCTCCCTCAAGATTGCATCTGCATTAGATGGCCTTGAAGATCTAAAAGTCAATATTAACATGGATTTCCCAGAAAAGATACCATCCAGCCTCGCGCAGTTAAGTCTTCTGCACAATTCCTTGATTCTCATTATCTTTAAAAGATTCAGCACCTCCTGCGGCATTGCTCCGAACCTGTCTTCCATATCCAAGGCATGAGCGGCCTCGTCCGACTCATCTTCTATTGTCCCTAAACGCCTGTATAACTCAAGCCTGTCGTGAACATCCCACACGTAATCATCTGGGATGAATGCGGGTACAGGTATATTGATCTCTGGTTCAAGCCTTTCAGCAACCACATTGCCCTGGAGTTCATCCACAGCCTCCTTTAGGAGATCCAGATAGAGATCATATCCCACATCGGCTATCTGGCCTGCCTGAGCTACCCCAAGGATATTTCCTGCGCCCCTGATCTTGAGATCGTGCATTGCAAGACTCATTCCCGAACCAAGCCTGCTCGTCTCCATCACGGCCCTGAGCCTTGATGCCGCATCCTTGCCAAGATGCTCGAGGCTTGGAACCAGCAAGTATGCATAGGCCTGCTGGCTGCTTCGGCCTATCCTGCCCCTAAGTTGATACAGATCGGCAACACCTAGCCTGTCTGCCATGTTAATGATCATGGTATTGGCCGAAGGGATATCCAAACCAGATTCAATTATTGTAGTACAGACCAGACAGTTTATCTCCCCCCTGACAAATCGCACCATGATGTCTTCCAATTCTAATGGCTCCATCTGTCCGTGGGCCACATCCACTACTGCATTGGGAACAAGCCTTTGAACATGCTCTGCTATCCTGCTTATACCCCTTACCCTGTTATGGACGAAAAAGACTTGTCCGTGCCTATCAAGCTCCCTTTGAATAGCATCTCGCACAATTGCATCATCATATTCTGCCAAAAAGGTCTTGATGGAAAGCCTGCCCTCGGGCGCGGTTTCCAGGACAGACAGATCGCGTATGCCCAAGAGGGATAACTGCAATGTCCGTGGAATTGGTGTAGCAGTCAGCGTGAGGCAATTAACCTTTCTCGATAGGAGTTTTAGCCTTTCCTTGTGGCGCACCCCGAACCTGTGCTCCTCGTCTATTATTACAAGACCCAACCTTTTGAAAAATACGTCCTTTTGGAGGATCCTGTGGGTGCCTATGAGGATGTCAACTGTACCTCGCCTTGCTCCCTCAACTGTCTCACGCTGATGCCTGCGAGACTTGAATCTACTGATAGAATCAATAGTTACGGGAAATCTTTGAAATCGTCGTTTAAATGTCCTTTCATGTTGTTCAGCAAGAAGCGTTGTGGGTACCAGAACAGCCACCTGATAGCCGTCCTGAACGGCCTTAAAAGCGGCCCTCATGGCAACTTCGGTCTTGCCAAAGCCAACGTCTCCGCAAAGCAGCCTGTCCATTGGATATTCTGCCGTTAGATCAGACATGATATCCCTTATGGCATCCAGTTGGTCTTGAGTTTCCTGAAACGGGAAGGCGGCCTCAAACTGCTGGTACATTTCGTCTGGCGGGGAAAGGGCTATCCCCTTGCTGACCTTTCTTGCAGCATAGAGTTCCACGAGCTCGTGTGCTATTTCTTTTATTGCCCGTCTCACCTTTGACTTTCTGGCGGACCATGACTTCGCACCCAGCTTGTCCAGCCTTGGCTCGCGCCCCTCTATGCCTACGTAACGCTGTAACAACCCAAGACGATCCACAGGCAGGTATAGCCTGTCTCCTCCTCTGTACTCCAGGCTTATGAACTCCCCTGGAATCCCCTTTGCAGTCATGGTCATAAGGCCCTTGTACATGCCTATGCCATGATCCCTGTGAACCACCAGGTCTCCTTCCCTGATGTCGGATATAGATACAGGGGTTATTCTTTTGACCTTTTTCCTAGAAGCCTCGGGCTTGAAGGAAAAAAGTCCATGATCAGGAAGTATGACCAGTCCAGGAGCAGAAAAACCATTGGCAATAAATCCTGTGACGATATAGATCCCAGGTGATAGGCCATTTAGTAAATCATGCAGTTTTTCGCCTTGCCGGTTGGAAATAGCCCCGAGGTCACGATAAGGAATGTCAAAATGTTCCAACAATCCAGAAAGCCTCTTGCAACTGCTTTCACCCTGGCAAAAGATAAGCACCCTTTTTTCTTCTTCTGTCCATATTGAAAGTCGTTGCGCAAACTGGGAAAATAGCCCAGCCCCTCGCCTGAATGATACCTTCCTTCCAATGAGCTCTTCATTTGACGTACAGGGCAACTGGATCCTGTCTTCGGATCTGCTGATAAAGATCTGTTTTTTTGAATCCGTTCTGGTGAGAAGTTCACCGGAATTGAGCAATATGTTCACATGACGTCTGAGTTTTTCAGCTATCCCTTCAGGGTTGCCGTAATATTGTTCCAGACCTGCCAGAAACCGCTTTTTTTCAAGTTGATCCCTGTAAGATTCAGTTGCTCTTAGATAAAATTCCTCAAGGCCCTTTTGGCACAAAAGGGGGTCTTCTATAACAAAAAAGGCATCCTTAGGCACATAGGCAAATATGTCGTCAAGCCTTTCATATACGAGAGGAAGTATGGAAAGGCTGTTTTCGCTGTCCCTCTTGGCCTCGATGTTTTGTATGATGGTATTGACTTGGGAGGCTGAAGCATCCAGGATCTTTGCCCTTTCAATCACCCTTTCAATGGCAGACGTCAAATTTTCATGTGTATAGATAAGCTCTCTGCACGGTAGAAGAATCACTTCCTCCAGAAAAGAAGCGGTTCTCTGGTTTTCAGGATTGAAGGCCCTTATTTCTTCTACTAGATTGTCGAAGAATAAGATCCTCACTGGACGAGGATAGTCAGGAGGAAAGATATCGAGTATCTCGCCGCGCACTGAAAATTCCCCCACGCGCTCAACCCTGGTCATGTGTTCATAGCCAGACTCTACTAGCCATCCCACGAGTTGATCCCGATCTGTTTCTTCATCCTTCATTACTATTTCAGCACTTCTCAACAGCTCCCTTCTTGGTATGAGCCTTTCGATGACCGAAGACGCCTGGGTCACCAATACAACCTCCTGATTTTCACATAAATTGTAAAGGGCTGCCATGCGGCTGGCAGAATTTTCTGGAGAGGGGATCAGGGGCAAAAAGACCAGATGTTCATAGGATGGGAACTCGTACACCCTTTTGGGGAAAAACTGTTCAAGCTCTCTTGCCCTCTCAATGGCCATCTGCCTGTCTGGACAGATCCATATGAGGGGTCTGCCGTCACCTGAAAAAACCTCAGACAGGAAAAATGCGCTACAGGAATCCGCCTGAGAATCAACGGCTATTACTCGCCTCCCCTTTTCAAGGGAGCCTTTGAGTGAAGAAAAGACCTCGTCAAAAATCATTAAGTTATGTGCGACAGTCAGGATGAGAGAAGAATGCGTGAAATCTTTAGAAATACATGTTTTTCTAGGAACTCGGAGATACGGCTTCTGGTTTGATCGGTTGATATCTGTTTGAAGATTGGCCCCAATGCATGAGATTCCATAATACAATCAACACATTTGGCAGTAAATTCATTGGGAGAGACAGACAGCATGCCCTTTTGCTCCATCTTTTGCACAAATGCTTGATAGCTCTTTCCAAAAAGCACCTTGAAATACTCAAAAGGCGCCGGGCCAGTGTCCTCGGGAAAAAAATTCTTGTAAAAGCTGTCACAGAAAAGTTCAAACAATCTGGCAGCAAGCTCCTCGCTGTAAGAGCGGTTTAAGATGAGTGAAAAATTCCTCGCGTAGACAAGACAGTAAAATAAAAACTCCTGAACAAAAAGCAGACTGCTTTCCGTCTGATCTGTTTGGGATATGCCAACCTTTTCGCCTCGGCCGCCTATTATTTCTTTGGCAAGACTCGAAAGATCCCTAGTGATCTCGAAAGTGGCGAGCCGGAGTTGGCTTTCGAGATCTGCTGGCAGTGAATGGGCTGAAGTGGCCTCTGCCCTGACCCCTGTCTTTTTGTCATTCGATGAGTGCATTAATTTTTAATGAAAAATTTATAAAATTTTGAGAAATTAAGCTTGTTGCAGTCAAAATGTCAAGCCTCCATCCACATGCGACCAGATACTAACAACTCATTAAACCACAGTATGGGCGCATTAACCAGCAGATTTGCCAAAACACCTCATGCAAAATATTGATGGCCCCTGCTCGGCGCCAAGTCGATCCTAGCGCTTATGCTTATCGGCATCCTCTTCCCTGGCCAATGCCCTCTTGACGGCCAGCCCTATTCGAATCAACGTGTATGGCTTTCTGATAAACTCTCCGGCTCCCATGGCCTGCACTGCCTTGACCAACTGATCCTCACAGTACCCACTGACTATCAATGCCTTTTGCCCTGGCCTGATGGAGATGATCCTTTCATAGGTCTGTCGGCCATCCATGCCTGATCCAAGGATCATGTCGAGGGTCACAAGATCCACTGGTTGCTTTCGCAGATATTCAAGGGCCTCTTCCCCTGAGCCAACCGTAACCACTTCATACCCCAGGGACGTCAGTATCTCCTCAGCCAGTTTCTGTTGGTGCTTCTCGTCATCTATCACCAGTATCTTCTCGCCGTGGCCCTGAAGCCTTTCCACCTTTACACGCTCATATTCGTCATTGACCTCCTCAGTGGTACACGGAAAATAGAGCGTGAATACGGTCCCCTTCTGATCCGATGCCACCTCGACACAACCACCATGATCGTGAAGCGTATTCCACACAATGGCCAGCCCTAGCCCGGTGCCACTCTTGCCCATAACCTTCTTGGTATAAAAGGGGTCGAAAATGTGCTCCAAATCCTTTTCCGGGATACCAGGCCCGGTATCAGCCACTGCCAAAACCGCATAATCCCCTGGCTCAACGTAGCCTTTGCGTGCCTGAGACCTTGTCACCGTCTGGTTTCTGGTGACTATGGTAATCATTCCAGGGCCTTCAATGGCCTCCATGGCATTGGTGACCAGGTTCATGAGGCACTTTTTTATATGGACAGGCGAACATATAATATTCTTAAGCTCAGGCTCGAGTTCGATCTTGACCTGAATATTTGAATAGGTTTCCAAGAGCTTCAAATATTCAGGCGATTCCAGGTACTCCTCGATCAGGCTGTTCAGATTGGCCGCCTGACGGGGTGCAGCCACTCCCCGCGCAATGGTCAAAAGGTCTGCCACTACTTCAGATGCGCGTTTTCCTGCCTCCTGAATGGCTGTTACAGAACGCCTCAAGTTGCTGTCTTCGGGAAGCTGGAGCAAAAGCAGATCTGGATAGGCTATGATTCCAGACAAAATATTATTCAGGTCATGGGCCACACCCCCTGCCATGAGCCCTATGGCCTGCATCTTTTCCGCCTTCTGCAACTTGTCCTGGAGCTTTTTCTCTTGGGTTATGTCACGGCCGAAAACTATCAAACCTTTGCGACTGCCGTCTTCATTGAAAATTGGCACCTTGATCACATCATAGATCTTGACGATCCCTCCTGGGGTCTCGATTGACTCCTCACTCCTTGTGAGAACTCCCTTCTGCCAAGCCCGCTCATCCGTCTCCTCGCAATGCAAGAAGGCCTCTTTGAAGACGGCATGAGTATATTGGGCCAGTTCCGAATCCTTCTTGCCCCTGTAGTCCACACCTGTCAGATGAAAAAGTTCGAGATCCGCTTGGTTGGCCTCAAGCCAGCGGCCCTGTCCATCCTTAAAACAGATGATGTCAGGCGTGGCGTTTATCAAGGTCCTCAACTGCTCTTCACTCTCTCTTAATTCCCTGGTCCTGTCCTCCACCAAGGCGGTTATCTCCTTTTGTCTGCGTTGGCTCTCTTTCTTAAAAAAGACGAACCACAAGATTACGAAAAACGTAACAACCGCAAAGGCGGCTATGAAAGAAAAGGATGTAAGGGTGGCTGTTGCCCTGCCATTTTGGACGATGTCCCTGCGGAATAAGGCGGAGACCAAAAGTGCCGGCTTGCCTTGAATGTCGGGGATTGTTGCGAAGACCTTCAGCTGTCTGTCGTTCAGGATCCTATAGACGAACCTCTTACCAGCAAGTTGAGCCAGGTTGGACCTTTCCTCAGGGCTGAATTTTCCTGTTTCAATATCCTTGAGTGTAAACATGACATGGGTCTGTTTTTCCAATTCATGTATTATCGACTTATTCAAAAATCTGCCCATTATCAGCGTCCCCTTAGGAGGCCCAGTTTTTGCGCTGGTGAGGATGGGCTGGGAGGTGATGAGCATAGGCCCCTTCTCTGTAAGAAGGATGCCCCACGGTTCCTTGTGGCTCTTATAATACGTAAGCAGAATGTCGTTTGGAGAAAAGGCCTTTTTAGGGAAACGGCGCAGAGTCACGGTCTTGTCTTCAGGTGGATAGAAGATCCCTCCCCAGACCACCTTGCCTGTTAAATCGCATACGTAAACAAGATCGATCCCGCTGGAGATGAGGCTCTCCCACTGGAAATTCGACTTTATATAGGCCTTGTTGCCATCCTGAACAAATTGGTATGTGTCATCCCAAGCTGCCCAGTCACTTGCAAGCTTACCAACATGGTATGCTTCCCGTTTAATTGCTGCTACTACAGAGGCCATCTTCTGAGAGGCCTCCTGGCGCTCCAGGCGATAAAAACTTGGCATGACGAGAAACTTGCGCACAGCAAAATCTATCCCTATGCAAAGTACAATCACCATCAAAACGAACAGCAGCCACCATGTCCTCTGCCTAACTGATTGCTCCATTTTCCTCACCTGACACTATTGACTCAAACCCTTCAGATCTGGAATTTTCAATGGAAAAATGATGAAAATCCAACTGCTGAAAAGTCCATAGCATCCGACAGATTCAATAGCCGGCCCCATCCGGCTCTCCCGTAACCAAAGATCTCAAACATTGTAAATGCAACAAACATACCAAAAAAACCACTTAAAAAACAGCAAATTAAATGGGCCTGTTAATCCTTTACAGGGATCTTGATTTTCTGGAAATGCAGGTAGGATCTTTGGGTGATCTTGAAGAGGCAGAGAGGCCCGGGCCTTGCCAAGATGTCAAGAATTTGCAATTCAATCCAGGAGAGGCGATGAAATTTTTGGATTTGAGCAAGGCCTCAAGAGCTCTTGGCCCTTTTTCCCAATCTGCGAAAGGCATTGCCATGTTCTTGGATCAAATTTCCTTAAAATTGTGTTTTCAAGTTTATGCCTCACAATGTAACCCAAAAAGGTCTTCGAGCTGGTCCAGATGGCGGTCCCAGGAAAAATGCGATGCGTATTCGGCCACCTTTACCCTCAATTCCTCATGTTGGGAAGATGTCATATCCAGAAAGGAGCCGATGGCACTTGCCAATTGAGCTGGATCAGGTCTATCTATAACTAGGTGCTTGGCAACCTCTTCAACCACCTCGGATGCACCATTCAATCTTGTGGTGATAACTGGCGTCCCGCACGCCATGGCCTCGAGCACCACATTAGCAAAAGGATCGTAGAAGGTTGGCAGACAGAAAAGATCCGCTGCCAAATACACCCTTTCCATATCCATTCGATATCCAAGCCAACCCACCTGTTGGCCTATGCCTAGCTTGTGGCACTCTGCTTCAAAGGCCTTTGTCCTTTCCGACCCTGCCACCAACACTTTGACCTTTGCACCCAATCTGGCAACAGCCTTGAAAAGGCAACCCAGCCCCTTCCTCCTGAGATCAGCACCAGCGAAGAGGACAACGGTTTGTCCTGCTCTTATGCCCAGCCCTTCACGGACTTGGCGCCTTTGCTTGCTGGAACAAGGGTTGAACCTTTGGAGGTCCACACCACTGTAAACCACAGAGACATATTCTGGGCTTACCTTGTAGTAGCGCACGAGTTGTTCCTTCACCAAGCTGGAATTGGTGATCAGGTGTTTGCAGGTGCGTATGGCTTGCCGCTCTTGCCAAAGAAGCAAGCTGTGACGCAAGGATATCTGGCGCCAAAGGGATTGCAGCACTGAAGCCTTGTAGCCAAGGTCCAACCAGGCTGCATGAAGGGGATCTGAAATACGTAGAAAATCTGCTCCCTCTATCCGGGACAGGCCATAAACACATGACGAAGACGACCTCTTGATGGCTTGGCGGCTCTCCATAAAAAAACTAAGGTTCTTGAATACGCTCCCCCTGCCCAAGGCCCTTGCCCTAACCAAGGAAATCCCGTCAACACTGGATTCATCAGCAATAATTACAACATGATGGCCCCGCTCCTTGAGCCTTGAGGACACATTGGCACAATAGCCTTCTGCCCCCCCCATGGCCATACCGCATTTTCTCCTTATTATAGTGATCTTCAAGGGCCAAAATCCACCGTTTCAGAGATACTGGCAGCAGAAGACACGGTGCCACCCCTTCCAGGAAGTTTGATGTGAACAAGCCGTAGCAAAGGGATATTGTCGGGCCTTTCCAGGATCTTTGAGGCGATCTCCTCCATGGTGACAAAGCCTTGGAATTCTTTTTGAAGAACGGACATAAACCTTCTGAAAAATGGCCGATAGATTCCCCCCTCTACTTCGGCATGAACTGCTAGGACAGGATATTGGGCCCTCTTCAGCGGCTCAAGAAGGCGTTTGGACATCTCCTCTTCATCTCTTATCCCTACTGCCAGGAGTTCCTCGATGCATGGGCCCACGGTAGGGATCTGGAGTGTAGAAAAGATCCTTTCTCCGGCCTCTATAAAACAGGGAAAATCCCCCCTGAGATCACTCGCATAAAGAAGATCCAGTTCGTCTTCAACCAAGAGGCTTGAAAACGAGGCCTGCCATCCAGGTGCAGCAACTGCCTTTGGCCTTTTCAAAAAGACCCTTTCAAATGCTTGAAAAGACCTTTCAAATTCGTCCATTATCCCAGTTGGCTCCATCTCATGCACATGGTCTTGCCACTTTCTGTGGTCCCAGGCGTGAACTATGGCCTCGTGGCCCCCGGATACAATAGCGGTACAAAGTTCTGGAAAGGCAGACGCAATGGGCCTTGCTGGAAGAAGAGTCCCGGAAAGCACGGTTCTGAGTCCGTAAAGCTTTGGGGCACCGGTAAAAAGCATCTTTTTCAGAAAACCAACGTCCTTAAACAATCTGAAAATTGCCTTGCCGGCATTATCCGGTCCAAAGGAGAGACAAAAGGTGGCCTTTACCCCAAAATGTTCCAGGTCCTCCAACAGGGCTGGAACTCCGTTTTTCATACCATCATGGGTATCTACATCTATCTTAAGACAGATCTTCTTCAAGCACTTCTCCTGTTCTTGCCGTATCGCACAATCAACCTTTTGAGGGCTTCTACGACATCCTCTTGGTCATTTCGATGCAAAAGTGGATAAAGGGGCAGTGAAAAGAGCCTTTCGCTATTCCATTCGGCACCTGGCAGCATCCCTGGACGGAAACCATATTTCTCCCTGTAGTATTTCTGCAGGTGTATAGCTGGAAAGTGTAACCCTGTACCGATGTTCTCTTCCTGGAGCCTCAATATGAATTCATCCCTGTCAATGGAGAGGGCATCTAAGTTAAGCCTTACTACAAAAAGGTGCCAAGCGTGGAGATGCTCGTATTTGGGTGGTTCAAGGGGCATTATCTCTGGAATGTCCCTTAAGAGTTCAAAATATCTGTTTGCTATCTCACGCCTCTTGTCATTGAAATCTTCGAGCCTCTTGAACTGATGGATACCTATTGCTGCCTGGAGATCCAGCATGTTGTATTTATAACCAGGCTCAATGACTTCGTACTGAGGAAGCCCACCCTTGGCATAGCGCCTCCAGGCTTCCCTGGAGATGCCATGGAACCTGAGCCTTTTCATGCGTTGGCCTTTGCTTTCGCTATTGCAAAGTATCATTCCACCCTCACCAGTGGTCATATTCTTTATTGGATGGAAGCTAAAGACGGCAAACTCGCTGTCTGAACCAATGAGCCTGCCTTTATATCTGGTTCCTACGGCATGTGCCGCATCTTCTATAAGGCTCAAACTGAATCTATCGCATATTTGCCTTATTGCGTCCAAGTCGCAAGGTGCCCCGGCAAAATGGACTGGAATAACCGCCCTCGTCCTACTGGTAACCCTTCTCTCTATCTGCTCAGGCAGGATCTGCAAGGTATCCGAGTCTACATCTGCAAATACCGGCCTGGCTCCACACAGCTCTATATTATTCACAGTAGACGGCCATGTGATGGGAGTGGTTATCACTTCATCCCCAGGCTCGAGATCCAAGGAGAGAAGGGCAAGGTGCAGCCCGGCGGTTGCGGAATTTACGGCAATGGCTTCCTGTCCTCCGCTCCACACCTTGAAATCTTCCTCAAGGCGTGCAACCTTTGGCCCTGTTGTGATCCAGCCACTTTTTAGGCTGTCAACAACCTCGTTTATCTCGTCCTCTCCAATGGTGGGACGGCAAAATGGCAAAAATTCTCTTCTGCACCTGCCTTCATCCATATTTCTATGCACTCCTGGTAATCAGAAAAACCCCGATACATATGACCAAGATACCCGCCCAGCGAGTAACACCCAGGGGTTCATGAAAGAAGTACTTGCCTGCCAAGGCTGCAACAATGTAACCCACACTAAGCATAGGATAGGCATAACTGACATCGACCCTGGAAAGCACCATAAGCCACACTGCAAGACTCACCACATAGAATATCACTCCCGCGATCACAAAAGGGTTTATTGCCACCCTCATCCCCACGGGGATCAAATTTTCCAGTGTGAATGAAAATTGGCCTATGTCTGTCATGCCCTTTTTCAAAACTAGCTGTGCCGCTGCGTTCAAAAAGACTCCTAAAAGTATCAATGGGATATACTTGTTCATATATTGCTCACCTAATAATTGTCTCTTTAAAAGATTTTGATGAAACCCCCATAGACCAAATCATCTCTATGCCCTTGTTAGATTTACTTAACCAGGCCCCAATTTTAAAGAAAAATTCCAACAGACTTTATGGCCCCTGTCTTGCTCATAAAAGAAAAAGCCGATGAAAAAAGAAAAAGCAGGAGTTAAAAAAATGGCCCGGAAACACGTTTTCTGCATGTCATTTCTTATAGTTATATTGATTTCACCGCAAGTCATGGCGGAAGGAATTTCCATAGGAACCCAGGCAGAATCCTCCTATCTGACCATGACAGGGCTCTGGGATTTCCGCACTTCAGACTATACGGTCACAGGCACTTGCCCTGCTGGAAACCCTGCCTCTGGCACACTTTCCATCTTCAACGACAACAACTCCACCCAGACCACCGTCTTGCAATTTCTACAGGGTATCACTTGTAACCCTGCTGAAAGCTGTATTTACAGAGGCACCAGCCAAAGCGCAATAAGCATAGTAGTATCCAACAGCCTATCGGATCAAAGTGGAGGCTATGCCACCAATACCTTGGCCATCACCTGGTCCTCCAACTCCACGGCTTATGGCACTGGCGCATCTGTCTACAACTTTGCCAATGGTGTCTCGTGCACTTGGAATTACAAGATTTCGCTGACCAGGCGACACGGAAGCGGGAAGAATGGATGGTGGTACGACTCAGATGCCATTGGTACCGGCCTTTCGGTGGAGATCCAAAATGACAAGTTGTTTCTGGCATGGTATGCCTATAACGACCAAGGTGATCCAGTATGGCTCACTTCTTATGGGAGCCTTTCAGATTCAGGCGATTTCAACGGAACACTTTATGAATGGAAAGGGTGGAATCTCCTGGGCCAGTATTATCCTCCCACCGCCTCAGAGGCAGGCACCATTATGCTTGATTTTACAAGTGACAACTCGACCACCATGTCCTGGAACTACAAGGGACTGGGTGGCAACTGCAGCCTTGTCAAATTCATGGACACACTATCCCCAGGTGTAAAAGATCCCAGGAACCTGAATGGTTGGTGGTATGATCCCAATTATGATGGCATGGGCCTTTTCATGGAGGCAGAGGGGGAGAAGATGTTTCTAGCCTGGTATAATTACGACCCCTTTGGACAACCACGGTGGTGGACAGCCTCTGAAACCTTCAAAACCAGCGATGAGTCCTTTTATTCAAAACTCACGGAATGGCGAAATGGTCAATGTTTTGGATGCGATTACCAGCTCCCGAATGCAGTGGAGGTAGGAGACCTATTGATCCAGTTCACGTCTGATACAACAGCCATCATGTTCTGGAATGGCAAGGTGTACAATATAAAACGGTTCATATTCTAAAGGCCGTTGGGGATATGACAGAAAAAAAGCCATCTGAAGAATTCACTCTGCCTTCTCTTCGAGCCTTACCCTGAGCCTTTTAAGTCGCCTGTCCCTGTAGAATGAAACTAGGACATCTTTGCCTGCGCCCTTCTTGTTCAGTACATCCACAAAATTTGAATCCGACACTATCGGGGTCCGGTCAACCGCGACAATGAAATCACCATCAAGGGGATAAATCCTGTTTCCTAGCCTGAGGGTCCTGTTACACCCCTTGAAGCCAGCCTTTTCGGCAGGACTTCCCCTTTCTACCTTGACCAGGAGCACTCCCCTTTCAGCAGGCAGATCCAACAACCTGGCGAGCCCTGGATCAATAGAGATGAAACTCGCCCCAAACCAAGCCCGTCTCACCTGTCCATATTCAATCAATTCCTGCACTATCCACCGAATTTGCCCTGTTGGGATGAGAAAACCCATGTCTGGAGGAAGATCCCTGGAATTGAGGATGCCCATGCCTATGAGTTTGCCTGATTTATCAAAAAATGGGGCGCCATTGAGGCCTTCATGTATATAAATATCCGTTTGGATAAGATCGTACAGGACGTTTTGACCAAGACGAAGAGACCTTTTGGGAACAGAGCAGATGCCCCTGAAAACCGCTATGCGTCCATCAGGGCCAATGCCCCCTGCTACCATCTCCTGGCCCAAGGCTGGCCTTGATGATTTGCCAAACCTGACAGGCTGTAGACGTTTGAGCACATTTTCAGGAGCCTTTATCTTCAAAACCCCTATCCCTGTCTCCCGGTCAGATCCCAGAAGCACAGCAGGCCAATAACCCAGTGAGGGAATAGAGCATTCTATTGAATGGGTATCGGATATCACCGAAACCTGAACAGCAACATGGCCTTGCTTGTCAAGCACAAACCCAGGGCCCACGCCCTTAAATGCAACCGGAGACAAGGCCTCGTTGGGACTGATCCTTTTACTCGTCAAAAAGACAACAGAATCAAGGGGATTAGATCTTTTTGAAGCCTTCCTGGCATGGACCAGATTGTAAAATGATCCTACAAATATGAAACTGCCTGCCACTATTGATAGGAATATGAATAAAAAACGGTTCACCCGCCCTCCTGCATCAATATCACTATTCGGTCCTGGAATCTCAGAATAAGACAATATCTGTCAAGCTTCAAAAGTTGGTTTCTTGACCCATGGCCCTAGATAAAAGCCATGACAAGACGTGAAAGGCATCTTACAGTCAAAATCTCGGGAGTCAACCTGCACTCAATAAAAGGCCTCTTGGAAATGTTTACCGGTTGTTCATTAACACTTCAGGGTGAAACTGCTGGAAGGACAAAAATTTCTCACAAGAATCAAGTGTGAAGTGGCATCCATTTGGGGAGCACCTTGGGGGCCTGAAGGGATTTTTGTTGGGCAAAAATCCAAGAAAAGATCGTAGGAAGAAGACTGAAGCGGTTCAACCAACCACGGCGCCATTGCTACTGGCTAAAGAGACGGTTTAAAAAATGCAGGATATGAACGTACAAAGATGCAATTCATTGAAATTCATGGGGTGAGCGGAGGGATTTGAACCCTCGGCCTCCGGGGCCACAACCCGACGCTCTAACCAACTGAGCTACGCCCACCACTGTTTTATCAAAGCTGCCAAAAAGTATTGCCACCAATCAAGATAGTAGCGCATATTTAATACAGGTACTATTCTTCCATGTCAAGCTTCAAGAGATCATTCCACAAAACGGCCTGTGCGGGCTTTGAGGTCTTGTCCTTTGGGGCTTGATCCTTATCACTGGTATCTGAAACAACTCCTTGAGGGGATTCGCCCTGCTCCTTGCCACCCCGGGGCTTGGGAGGCAGATAAAAATAACGTTCAAATAGCCTTTGAAAATCTGTCCAGCCTGGCCTGTCGCCGACATCTTTTAAACCACTCAAAAAATTGAGTTTTGCATCCAGATCATCGAGCATATGAAAAACTACGGCCTCTTCCGTCATTGGCAGTACAGGAGAACCAAACTCCTTTTGTCCGTGGTGGCTTAGGACCAGATGCTTGAGGGCAAGAAGCTTCTTGGAACAAGGATTGAGTTTCGCCGTTTCTATGGCCTTTTCAACCATCTGAAGGCCTATGCTGATATGCCCCAATAATCTACCCTCGTCAGTATATTCTATGGGCGGCTTGTGCCAGGCAAATTCCCTGGTTTTTCCTATATCATGACAGATGCTGGCACAAACCAACAGATCCCTGCCAAGATGGGGATAGAGCTTACAAACTGCCTCTGACAATCTAATGAGCCCGACTGTATGTTCCAGAAGACCTCCAATATATGCATGGTGCATCCTTTTGGCAGCAGGAGCCTGGCAAAAGGACTCTGCCAAATCGGCATCTGAAAAAAGTTCCTCAAGTATGCGCCTTAACTCTGGAGTTTTTATCGAAGCAATAGCCTTTTGGCAGGTCTTCCAGGCTCTCTTTCTATCAATGGGTGCCTCTGGTAGAAAAAGGGCTGGATCGACTTCCACCTCCGGGCTTAAGGGCTTTATATCATTCACCTTGAGCTGGCACTGGCCATTAAACTCAACAGCCTCGCCTTGAAGGTTGACGATATCCCCTTTTTCAAAAAGCCGTTCAAGCTCCTGAGCCCTGTCCCAGACCCTGGCCTCAAGACAACCTGTATTGTCCATGACCGTCATGGAGATAAAAGGAGAGCCGCTCTTGGTTTGCCTCAAAGCCTTAGAAGACACACAGAAGAGGCCTGAAATGCTCTGCCCAGGCTCTATCTCATTTATGAAAGGTCCTTTTTCCTTGATCATACTGGTCTGAACCTATGAGCCACCGGATAACGCCTGCCGCAACAAAATGCCTTGGCTGTCACCTTGGGGCCAAGGGGTGCCTGCACCCGTTTGTACTCGTTGGAATCGACCATACGAACAATCTTCTTGACAATATCAGCAGGGAAACCCTTTTCTATTATCTCCCTTGGTGTATACCTCTTTTCAAGGTAGAGCTCCAATACAGGGTCGAGGATGTCGTAGGGTGGAAGATCGTCCTCATCCTTTTGCCCAGGCCTCAGCTCTGCCGAGGGCGGCTTCTCAAATACACGCTGGGGAATTATATTCTTACCTCTGTTTACAAACCTGGATACATTGTAGACCAAGGTCTTTGGCAAATCGGAAATGAGGGCATAACCACCGCTCATATCGCCATAAAGGGTACAATAACCCACTGCAAGCTCGCTCTTATTGCCTGTTGAAAGGACCATATAACCCATCTTGTTTGAGATGGCCATTAAGAGGTTGCCTCTTATCCTGGCCTGGATGTTCTCTTCGGTTACATCCATGGCAAGGCCTGAAAACACCTTTTCCAGGGTCTTGAGATAAGATTCAAATATAGTGGCAATGGGCAGGGTTACTGTCTCTATACCAAGATTTGAAGCAAGTTGTCTTGCGTCTTCCAGACTTTCTCGAGAGGTATATGGAGATGGCATGAGAACTCCCAAAACGTTTTGGTTGCCCACGGCCTCTACAGCGAGACAGGCTGTCAGGGAAGAGTCTATCCCTCCGCTAAGGCCAAGTGTCACCTTTTTTATGCCACACCTTTCGGTATAATCCTTGAGGGCCAGGACCAGGGCTTTGAAGACCTGCTCCTCGCTGGACTTGGATATGGCCTTCATCTGTCCAGAAAGGTTTTCAAGATCAACAAAAAGAAGATCCTGGCAAAAATCCCCGGCCTGTGCAAAGACGTCTCCGTTAGGTCTGACACCAAAACTTCCGCCATCGAAAACCAGACAGTCCTGGCCTCCTGTAGCATTACAGTAAAGAAAAGGAGCATTATATTTTGCCGCAAGCCCCCTTATTATTTTGGCCCTTGTATCTGGCTTGTCCAAAGAAAAGGGGGATGCTGAGATATTGATAAATACTTTTGCGCCCTTACGAGCCAGATCGTCTACTGGATCAGTCTCGTAGGTCTCGCAGGAGGGGCAAAACTCTGGCTCATTCCAGATGTCTTCACAAATGGTTATCCCCAATTCAAGACCCTTGAAATTGTAAGGCTCCGAAGAAGGGCCTGGCTTGAAATACCTGGTCTCATCAAATACATCGTAGGAAGGAAGAAGCCTTTTATGAACCACATGGAGCACCTGCCCATCCTTGAAGAGCACTGCGCTATTGAAGAGGCCTTTGCCTATCCCACTTTCATTCTTGGTAATGGTGCCGCAAAGCACTCCTATTCCCTTGACTCTGGATATCAGCCTGTCAAGGGCATTAAGAGCTCCATGCACAAAATCTTTGCGTTCCAGAAGGTCTCTTGGTGGATAGCCAGTGATGGAAAGCTCAGGAAAGACTATGAGGTCGCAGCCCCTAGTCCTGGCCTTTTCTGAAAGATCGGCCATGACGTCCACATTTTCGTCAAAAGCGCCTATGGCCGGATCAATCTGCGCAAGAATAACCTTCAAAACTGACCATTCCTACATGCCTTTACGGCATTCCTCCACAGCCTTTTGGAGTTCTTCATCCAGCTCTTTTGGAAGGCCGTCTATCTTTACATTCAAGAAACCTCGGACGATGGTGCTTGTGGCCTCTTCCTCATCAAGGCCCCTGGCCATGAGATATTCTATCTCTTCCTTGGCTATACGGCCAACAGCTGCTTCATGAGACATATCTACTTCTGCAACATGGGCCTCGAGTTCTGGAATGGCGTGAATTATGCCCCTTTCTGTAAGCATAAGCCCCTGGCATTCGAGATGGGCCTTAATGTCCCTGGCCTTTCCTATCAGGTGCCCCCTGGCGATCACCCGGCCTCCATAAGAGATGGTCCGCGAGATGATCTCAGCACGTGTCCCAGGCGCATCGAGAATGATTCTGGACCCTGTATCAATATCAGAGCCTTCAGGAGCCACTATGACCGAATTGAAACGGGCAATCGCATTTCGTCCCTTCAAGGTACACGTGGGAAAGGTCTGTACAGATTTTACGCCTTTTAGTGAAATATAGTTTGACAGAAAGGTGCCTCCCTCTTCTACCACTATGGCCGTTCTGGGACGCACATACACATCCTCTGCCCAGTTATGGACCATTGTAAACACGAGTTTTGCGCCCTTCTTGACGTAAAATTCCGACACACCTATATGTAGCCCTGAAGTCAGATGCGGGTGTGTGGTGCATCCTGTTATGATATGAAGTTCTGAGCCCTCTTCCGCCACAACAATATTGTGAACCTTCTGGGCTACATTGTCGTTTCTGATGTAAAGGCAGGTTTGAAGGGGATAGACCACCTTTTCGCCGGCATGGGACCTTATGAAATAACCATTATCCAGATTCTTTTCGGCCTCCTTCGTGAATGCATCCTTTTCAGGATCCATCAACTTCCACCAGTATTCCTTGAGCCCGTCATATTTCTTCAACGCCTCGGTGACGGGAAGCATCTCCACGCCCTTTATGTCGCAGTGGCAGGATGCCACATTACAGTTGGTCTGTATGAATGTGCCCAAACGGTTGGCCGCATCGAGATCAACGCCAGTCTGCTTGAGTCTTTGGATCTCCTCATCATCAAGTTCGCTTACATCCTTTGGGCCTTCTATGTCTGATGCGTCCTTGAATCTTTTCAGAAGTTCGTCGTCCACGTTGTTCTTTTCTGGCCTACTGTCTAAAACTGGCATTTTGCACACTCCTCGTAGCCGTGTTTCTGAATTCCTTCAAATATGTCTATGGGATTTCCCTGGCAGCAGAGCTTTCCATTCAACATCACGTGTCCCACATCTGCGGTCACGTAGTTCAGGATAAAACCCGTATGGGTGATTATTAGGCCAGATTTGGTACGATTTCTGTGCCTGTCCTTTTCAAGAAGTTTCCTGATCATGTCCCCTATGACATTCAAGTTTTCTATGTCAACGCCAGATTCTGGCTCGTCGAGGAGGGTCAGGTCTGGATTTTGCGCCATGAGTTGAAGAAGCTCGGACTTCTTAATCTCTCCACCTGAAAAACCCAGATTAACCTCTCTGTCGAGAAACTTCTCAAATCCGTATTGGATCGCAAGCTCTACCCCTGCTCCACGAGAAGAACTACACAGGTTTAACATATCCCTGAGCTTGACACCCCTAAGGGTTGGAGGACGCTGAAACGAAAGCCCCATACCCATCTTTGCCCTTTCGTTAAGGGGCATGTATGTAATGTCTTCACCCTTGAATATAATCCGGCCGTGCTTGACCTTATATCCATCAAAACCCATGATGGTCATGAGAAGAGTGGTTTTGCCCGAGCCGTTCTTGCCAAACAGACAATGGGTTTCACCTGTACCAATATCTATATTTATGCCCTTGAGCACTTCCTTGCCCTGGACATCCACCCACAAGTCTTCTATGTGGAGCATTGGGGCCTCCTTGGTCTTTATTTTCAATGTAAAAGATAAAAAAGTCTTGTGCCATTACTCTATGGCACCCTTATGGCCTGGCGCCAAAGGTAACAGCCAGGATGAAAAACGAAAAGAATAGAATTCTCCCGGGCCCCGGGAGCTGCGGTCAGGCTCAACTGAACCCGGATGATCCGCCACAACCTCCTGAGCTGTAGGGACCTGGAGCTGCACCAGCGCCTATGCCGCCTAGGCTACTGGAACTTCGACAAGAAAACATCGAGAATTGCTTTTTGATGTCATCTGACCCGCACGAAGGGCACCGTACGTCCTTGACCTTACTGGCAGACAATACGAAATCTTCAAAATTCCTGTTGCATTTGTTGCATACAAATTCATATATGGGCATAATTTGTTACCTCGTTGAAGACTATTCTTTATGAAACCAAAGAAACATAAACTGATTTCAAAAAATTGCAAAAAAGACAATAAACTATTTGTATAAAAATAATCTCTTATATTCAAGTGTCAAGACAACGAAAGGAGAAATAGACATTGAAGACTATAGATGAACTGCTCCCTGTCATAACAGGAGAGGAGATAGGTCAGAGGGTTTCCCAGTTAGGCGCACAGATCACCGAGGATTATCAGGACAGGGACCTTGTGGTAATTGGCATCCTGAAAGGTGCCTTTATCTTCATGGCTGATCTGGTACGCAAGATAGATCTTCCTCTCGAGGTAGATTTTGTGAGACTGCAAAGCTATGGCTCTGGTACCGAATCGAGTGGACAGGTGGCCATCACCAAGGATGTGGAGCTTGCCTTGAAAGACAAACACGTCCTGATCGTAGAAGACATCGTTGATACCGGCTATACCCTCAAATACCTGAAAGAGGTACTGAGCCTGCATCAGACAGCTTCAGTGAAGATATGCTGCCTTATAGACAAAAAGGAGAGGAGAAAGGTAGAAATAGATGTGGAATACATAGGCTTTGAGATAGAAAAGGGATTTCTCGTAGGTTACGGCCTCGATTACGATGAACAGTACAGGCAACTTCCTGGCATCTTTCACCTCAATCCACGATATGAAGCCAAGGGATTTGTTCCTTCGGAAAGATAACCAGATGGCGGTCCCAAGGGGACTCGAACCCCTGTTTTCGGCGTGAGAGGCCGACGTCCTAGACCGCTAGACGATGGGACCGCATTAAAATCGATTGGTTCAAGGAAAATAAAGAAATCGGGATGAGCTGTCAAGGTTAAAATTAACAAGCTGATATTACAAAGAAAGTGTACATATCTGTACCTGTTAAAATTCCATTCGTCCGGCATTTGATTACCAAAGGCCTATCTTCCAAAACCCTGTTCAAAAAGCCAAGGCAGTCATGCCTCTTTTCGTCTTCAATAGAAGATGCACGGGATGTAAGAATGTGTGGTTCTTCCGGCAAAGGAGTTCCCTAAGTGGGATACGGCCTTGAAAATGGGAGGGTTCAAGGATGGATACGGACCACTTGGTCGCTATATCTTTACAGGATACCTGAAAATTTGGGAATTCGTTTTATTGGGCTGGTCGCCCAAAGATGCGTTGAAAGGCATTCACCAGACAGTGATGGAATAAAACGTCAATACAACGGCCATAATTTATAGCAATTAAATAAATTGTAAGCGCACAACAATTAATTGTATCTTGATATCAAAAAATGTTAACCGGAACTGCCAGTCAGAATCGTATGACCTGCTTCCGCAAGCCAAAACAAAAATATGTAGTATTTTCAATCATTCACTGTAGCCTTTTTACCACAACTATTTAACCTATTGTTTTTATAGACATTTTTGAGACATAGGCCCAAATCTTTTTTAAAATTACCACCAAGCAGACCCATCAACAGTCTTTTCTTGCCAAGTTCAAAAATTAACATATTGAAATATAACAAAAAATTAAGCTGGCACAGCTGATGCATTTAGTAATTTTGAAAACCGGCCGGTAATAAATATCAGATGTAAGGAGGTTAACAAATGGTTAAAAAGATCGTATCAACAGTTTTTGCATTGGCAGCAGTGGTGCTGCTTTCTGCAAATGCAAACGCATGGCGCGGTGACATGTCTGGAAATTCAACCATGATGAATCGTGACATGCACCATGAAATGCATCAGGAAATGCACCAGAACATGACTCAGAACATGAACCAGGATCAGATGGGGAATATGGCTGGCGAGCACCACATGAACCGTGCCAATTTCAGGTCTGGACTTGGGCCACAACACTATCCGCCATTTGACGTGGACATATCGGATGACGTCTTTGTGAATCCCCACAGATACATGGAATTTACAGGTGGCGGCCAGTTTGTAGATGAAAATGGCGACGGCATCTGCGACATAGCGCAGGACACAGAGATGTTTCGCCAGCTGGGTGTAGGCCCATGTGTTGACGAAAATGGAGATACAATCTGCGATTGTTTTCAGACAAGAGATGCTTACAAAAGGATGGGCATGAAAAATTTCGTAGATGTTGACGGTGACGGCATCTGCGACAATTACGAGCTGAATCCTATGGCAGGCCAGGACGACGACAGCGGCAATTAAGGATTAAGGCCACCCAACAACCATCTCATCACCACCGGGCTGGGCATCACCTCAAACACAGAGGTGATGCCCTCTTTGTTTTGCCACATCAAAAGATTCGTATTACCAAGCCAATTCCTTGGAGAGACGAATGGTGAACATTGCCCTGTTGTCAAGATATTCATAGTCGGGATCATTGGCGTCGCGGTGCCAGTGGGAGAGGGAAATACCTGTTTCTATCCATCTGTTGAGCTGCCAATAAAGTTCTATGTCGGCGTCCCAAGTCCTCTCCTTTATCTTTTCATCCCATCCTCCAGCAAAGGGAAAGGTGTCGTCGCGATAAGACGTCTCGAGGCTCAAATGGAGGTCGTTTGTAAGCGAGTAGTCAAAATCTCCACCGATAACATAACAGCTTGAAAAACCAAGATTTTCTCCATCAAAGTATACCTCGTCATAGCCTTTGCTCAATTCTACCTTGAGAGTGTAGCTCGTGGTCTTCCTCCAAAATTTGGCGCTATAGCTCACACCATCATAGTTATCAAGACCACTGTGATGAAGACGCGTCTGAAAATAGTAACCGCCTCCTATTGTCAGGCCTGTAGACTGGTTGAACGCATGCGTAATCCCTACGGTAAAGTCATAGGTATCATAATCTGGCGTGGTCCCTGAAAAATTCATGGAAGACATGGCACTTCGTATATTCACTGTCGTGTCCAAATCGACTCTATAAAAAAACATGAGGGCACCTCTAGGTTCTGTAAAATCATCAGAAGTGTCGAACACACCCAAGTTGGTGCCTCCTTCTATACCAATACCGTATTGAGGTCTTAACCAGTAGCGAAAATCCACATAAGGAAAATGATTGACTGTATCTGTACCTATTGATGAGTGATTCTTAAAAAACATGTTCTTATAGCAAAGCTTGAAATGGCCTTTGTCGTCGAATGACCTCGCAAATGAAATCAGGGCTTCGTTGTAATCGTATTTCAGGTCTTCATAGCTTATGGCACCTATATTCTTGCTTATCTGCACAGGATCTTTTGAATGGATGAAACTGTCTTCCACAGAAATCTTCCACTGATCTGAGAGGGTTAACCAGCCATCCAGATCAAGGAAGTGGTTTAGAGAATTCCTGGCAGATTGGTGATAGTAAAACACCTGCTGCAGCTCATAGTCCATGTCCAGATCCCAGTTGTCAGAAGAAAAGGCAGCCTCGATACCTGGAGCCACTCTCGTAACAAAATCAGACACTACATCCTCACTGGCGAAATATATATTGTCATCATAGAACAAATCCGATGTGATTCTCGGAGCCAAGTACGTGGATATTTCAGCCAAGGCCTTTTCATTCCAAGAACCAATGAGTGCAAACAGAAGTAGCATACACACCAAAAGATCGATGTTTTTCATGAAGATCCCTCCTTATTCCAGTCTACCAAGGCCATAACCCTGCAAATCCCATAAAAGGCTATTGGAGACCATTACACAACCCTTCCCCCAATTGGACATCTTGTGTATTCTCAAGCCTTAAGACGTGTCTTGCCAGGAAGTTATAGCCAGAAATTAATAAAATAAAAATATATATTTTTGGATTGATGTCCAAAACATGTGTCCTTCAAGACAGATTCGCTAAAAAACTGCGTACGCGAAAAATAACATGCAGAAAGGATGCCTTGTTAATTAAAAATTAAATAATTCGAAGAGAATCTTTAACGCTGGCCTCACCCCATTGACAAACAACTACTAGATGACTCTTTGGATACACCAATCGCCACATTCAATCCACAATGCCTTTCATGTGAGGCCAAAAGCTCTTTCATAACGTCCACTTAGCAGCCTGTGCACTGCTTACTACAGTTTAGTCTCAAAAAAGATACAGGGTGTATTAAATTTACTACATATTTCGCCCATCTTTAAACCTCGAAACAATTTGTAGATGTTACATCGCCCATCCAGTGCATTGAACATGGCTAAATGAATACATATTTTATTCTGTAACAAAATAGGTTGTCGAAAATTTTAGCCAAATTTTTTGACCTTGATGCTCTGGCTATTTAAGGCAGGTTTCAGAACCAACAGGCCTGGATTTTGACAAAATAGATGATAAATATTTCTATATCTTCATCAAACCCTTGTGTTTTTTTCCTAACTGACTTGGCGCGCTTAACGGAAAAAAGCGTATTCTTTTTTCTGGCCCCAATGGTGAAAAAGGATTCTTAAAAGATTGGAATCTCATTTGCAGTTACTTGTTTGATGTTATTGTTGTCTCTTTTCTGCAAGTTGAGGAGAAGAAAAGACATTTTGAGATAGTCAATGGGGCCAGATCGAAACATGAAGCCAGTCGCACATACATTTTCAACTCATGGAATCAGTAAGAGCCTTGCTGCTGGTTTTATTGCCTCAATAGTTGCCATCAGCCTATGGATGGGCCCAGGAATAGACTATTTTTTCAAAAGACTCGAGTTCATTTGCCTTGATTCTTGGAGCAGGCTTGCTACTTCCAACACCAGCTCAGACATAGTCTTGATAGCAATAGATGAAAACTCCTTAGAACATGGAGGCCCTTGGCCTTGGAAAAGAAGCAGATATGCCAGGCTTGTCGATTATGCTGCAAACTCCAATGCCAAAGTGGTGGCTCTCGATCTGCTCCTCGACAGGCCACGACCGTCAGACCCTGCCCTTTCCCGAGCTCTAAAGGAGAAACCGACTGCCCTGCCAGTCTACACCCCTGACAAAGGAGGCCATAAGTTGGCTGGTTACGGACTTTTTGTGGAAAAGATAAAGGTACCACCTCAAGAACTTTCCCAAGCAGCTTCTGCCCTTGGCCATGTGACCCTTGTCTACGACGACGATGGAACAATAAGAAGAATCCCTGCCTTCGTCTCTGATTCCAGGGCCACTTATCCTGCATTTGGAGTGGTCTTGGCAGCGCTTTGGCAGGGGATCGACGTGAAGGAGGCCATAATATCTCCTGGGCATCTTTATCTTGACGGCCTGGATATCCCATTAGACAGGGATGGTTTTTTTTACATTGGATACCGTGGGGGGCCTGGATCCTTTCCCAGGGTTTCAGCCATTGATGTACTGAATGGTGATATTCCAGCCGAGATATTCAGAAACAAGCTTGTGCTCATAGGAATGACATCCCCTGGACTCGCTGATCAATGGACTACGCCATTTGCCAGCCAAGGTGGTATGACTGGTCTTGAGCTAATTGCAAATGTGGCTCAATCCATCTTGGACAAAAGAGTGCCACAAAAAATCCCTCCTGTCGCCATCATATTTTTAATTGTGGCACTAGGCCTATTGGGAGGTTTCACAGGCCAAGCCACGTCTATGAAATTGGCATTGATACTCATTGTCATTTGTCCATTGGCATTGTGGATCATAGGTGCCTTGAGCTTCATCTTGCTGCAAAAGATAATAACTATTCCTCCCTTGGCAGCAGCGTGGCTTATGGCCCTGTTTGGGGCCACAACAATGAAGGCGATTGGCTACAGGCATGAAATGAGGCATCAGGCCAACCGTATAAAAAAGATGTCTCAGGCCTCTGTCACTGTATGCCCAGAAGACCTTTGCTCAATACTTCAAGACATAACAGGAGCCGACTATGCCATAGGAATCTTCAAAGACAGGGCCAACAACTATTCCTGTCACTGTTCAGGCAACATAGATGATAATATTAAAGAAGAGGTACAGGATCTTGTGAAAAAGAATCAAACAGGGCTGGATAAGGCCGTCAAGGCCTGGACTAGGGCCAAGGCTGGCAAATGGTATGTGTTCCCTGTGAAATCGGATTCAGCCAGTCTTGGGGTGTTCATGGTGCCTCTTCAGGGCAACAAGAGCCTTCTGCCAGAAAGGATCGAACAGGCCAGGGGCTTTGCCGCTCATTGTGCACTTCTCATGGAACACAAGATGCTATTGGAACAGCTTCAGGAAAACTGTAAGGGAACACTTGAAATCATTATGAGCACTCTGGAAAAAAAGGCCCCAGGCCTTCTCGACCATTCACGCCAAGTGGCAGAGCTTGCAAGGGAAATTGCAAGACGTATGGGCATGGATGAGCAAGAGGTAGATCTGATTTATAAGGCAGGCATGCTTCATGACCTGGGGTTGGTTGGGGTCCCTGATTATATCTTGACCAAAAAGGCTGGCCTTACCCCGGAGGAACGGGTTTGGGTCGAAAGCCACCCTGGCATCGGGGCCGACATGGTAGCGCAGGTTCCTCAGCTCAAAAAATGCGTGCCCCTTATCAGACAACACCATGAACGTTATGACGGCAAAGGCTATCCAGATGGCCTGGCAGGAGAAGAGATCTGCCTGGCAGCCAGAATACTTGCAGTTGCCGAGACATTTGTTTCCATAATGTCAAAAAAATTTGACCAGAACCCAGGCGCTGACCTGGCAAAACTCAAAGAGGAAACACTTTCAGAATTGAGGCGCTGTGCAGGAACCCAATTCGATATGAAGGTAGTCCAGGCTCTACTGGACATAGAGAAAGACATTGAATGCAGGTAGAATCATGCTCAAATCACTCTTTATAACAATGGCATTTTTGGCCTACACATTTTTCCCCACATTGTCCGTACACGCTGGCCAGGATGAAATCCTCCTTGTAAGGCTGCAAGGAAGCGTGTTGGTGGCCTCTGGCAAAAACGGCAGCTGGGAGCCTGCCAAGAAATGGATGCAAATACCCAAGGAGGCAAAGATAAGGACCTTGCCTGGTTCATCCATGGATCTGCTTCTGGACAAAGGGGCCATAATTCGGATCAAAGGCGGCAGTGAACTCCTGATCAAGGATATGCTGAAAAGCCTAGAAAAGGCTCTGTCTGAGGCATGTCCAAGAGCTTGTCACAGGAATGGGTGCCGCAAGGGTATTGTCATAAAGCTCTTTAAAGGCGAAGCATTCTTTTACGTTTCTCCAAGATTCTCAGGCCTGCCACTTCTCGTTGATACACCAATAGGCATTGCAGGAGTGACAGGAACCCGGTTTGCGGTGGATTTGACCGTCCAAGACCAACTTTTCATTGCCGTATTTCAAGGCCACGTAGTGGTATGGCAAAGGGGCAAACCCAAAAAATCTGTGGTGGTAGGCCCAAAATTCATAACGAGCTTGAGCCGTGGCAAGATCCCGAAACAACCAGAAACCATGAGTAAAAAGACACGCAAAAGGTATGAAGAGTGTCTGAAATTACACCTTGGTCTCGACGCGAACCAGGCACTAACTGAAACAAGCGGCAGGTATAAAGGCACTTTCTCCAGGGGGTATTCTCCCGAGGTATTGTCTGAATTTGGGCCTACCAGAATCTACCAATATCAGTACACTGGTGGCACGACCTACCAGGCCCCTAATACCCAAAGCCCCACTGGAACTACTACCCAGCATCATACTGACATAAAGAACAAATCTTCGTCCAGCAGGATGGACAAAACTAATATGGACCACCATGACATGACTGATCATCATGACGTTATGGATCATCACGACATGACCGATCGACACAACATGAGTGACCATTCTGGAATGTCGGATCATAGCATGATGGACAGACACAATATGAGCGACCATTCCACAATGACAGATCATTCTGGCATGGACCGTTCCACCATGCACGATCGGCCTTCCATGAGGGATACATCATCTCCGCATTCAACAATGCCCTCCACACATGGTGGCAGCACCCATATGCAACCCACCACTGGGCCAAGCACCAGTGCTCCTTCCATGGGAGGCCACAAGAGGTAACTTCTACGCTCTGGATGAAAGGGGATAACAAAAGGTGAAGGCACAAGGTAACGGCAAAAATAAGATACTGATATCACTTATGACTTGCCTTGTCCTCTGTTTACTGATTGTAGCTGGATGCTTTTTGATTTCCCGGCAAGCCAAAAAGATCACGGCCCTGGCGGTACGCCAGACGGCGGACATCCTTACTGCCTCCACCCTTACAGAAGAATCCATAAAAAACATGGGCTCCATGGAGCTTAACTCTCCCCTTACACTTGCGTTTTTCACCAAGGATCTCAAGTGGATGGCTGGCACTGAGACGAGACTCGACAATGACCTTAGACGTGATATAAAATTTGCCATAAAATCAGGACTTAGGGTCAGAAACCAGAAGCGTGGTTATGAAATTGTGCCCAAAGGCCAAGTGGTTACCCTTGTAATGGCAAATCCAGATTTTCTTTCTGCTTTAGCCAGGGAAGACTGGATCATGTGGACAGGGGCAGTTCTCATTCTCATACTCATTACGTTTTCAGCCGCCTACAATCTGCTAAGGCCTGGACGCGGGCTTTCCGAGTGTTGCAGTTTCCTCCAAGAGGTCACGGGTGCAATAGATAACACGGACCTGGACGAGTTGATTTATAGGGCGAGAAACAGGATAGAGGATCTCTTGGATGAAATTGAGACCAGTGAGGAGGACAGAAACAGGCTCCGCGAGGAGGTCAAAAGGCTCAGGAGATCTCTCAGAAAAACCACTCAGGACCTTGAAGCCACCCAGGAACACCTTTTGAGGGCTGGCACGCTCAGTGCCTTGGGAGAATTTGCAGCAGGCATCTCTCACGAACTCAACAATCCGATGGGCATAGTCCTAGGCTTTACCCAGCATTTGCTTGATGAAGTGCCGCCTGATCATCCCCACTACCCAAAGCTCAAGAGGATGGAGATAGAACTTGGCCGCTGCCAAAGGATACTTCAGGACCTTTTAGCCTTTGCCAGACCCTTGGAGCCCGTCTTCAGACGTGTTGACATAAACAGGCTGGTACGCGAAACCCTACAATTCGTTTTTTATCCTGGAATAGAAGGTATAGAGGTAATTTGCAATCTTGAAGAAGACTTACCTGAGATTGAAGTAGACCCGGATCAACTTGAGCAGATACTGATAAATCTATTGAAAAATGGTGTTCAGGCCATTGAGAAACAGGGAAAGATAATAGTATCCACAAGCTCCATAAGCCTGAGCCGTGAAGACACTGTCATGCTCACAGCCCCTGTGATTCAGCCAGGCGCCCTTTTGATGGAAGATCCAGGCAGTGCGCTCTCACTCCGGGTGCCGCGGGTCGAAGGCAGTGTCAAGCCAGGGGATCCGGCAATAAAGATAGAGATAACAGACACAGGCTGTGGCATCAATCCACAAGACTTCAAAAAGATCTTTACGCCCTTTTATACGACCAAAAAGGACGGAACAGGCCTTGGCCTTTCAATATGCTGGAAACTTGTTAGACGAAACCGGGGTATTTTGAAGGTGCATAGCGCCATGGAAAATGGAAGCACCTTTATCATAATATTCCCAGTCAATGAGGATATGGAGGAAAATTTGGACCATGACTCGTAAAGGAAAGGTTCTCGTAGTTGACGATGAACAGGGGTTTTGTGAACTGTTGGAAAGCCTGCTTCAGAAGGAGGGCTTCGAGGTAATAAGTACCACTGACCCGGAAAAATGCCTGAAGATCGTTGAGGAAGAGGATATAGACCTCGTATTTCTCGACTACAAGATGCCAGGCTGCGATGGCATCACCCTTCTCAGGCACATAAAGGAACAAGACGAAAACGTGGTCGCAATCATGATCACTGCCTATGGCAGCATTGAAACCGCTGTTGAGGCCATGAAATATGGAGCCTACGACTTCATAACAAAACCCTTTCAAAAAAACGATCTTATCCGTCTCACCCAAAAGGCATGGGACAAGAGAAAACTCATGCTCGAGATGTCTCATCTCAGAGAAGAGATCCAGGAACGCTACGGCTTTAATAACATAATAGGAAAAAGCAAGCCCATGCAGGATCTCTTTGAGCTCATCCGAAGAGCCGCTGAAAGCAGATGCACTGTTGTAATCCAGGGAGAAAGCGGCACAGGAAAGGAACTTGTGGCAAAGGCCATTCACTACAACAGCCCCAGAAAACACAAAAAAATCGTTTGCGTTAATGCAGCCACACTCCAGGATACACTTTTGGAATCCCAACTGTTCGGCCATGTCAAGGGTGCCTTTACCGGCGCTTACAAGGCCCAAAAGGGATTTTTTGAAATCGCAGATGGGGGAACGCTCTTCCTTGATGAAATAGCGGAAATCAGTCCTAGCATCCAGGCCAAGCTCTTGAGAGTGTTACAGGAACGTGAAATAGTACCCCTTGGAAGCACCATGCCCATCAAGGTGGACGTAAGGCTACTTGTCGCCACCAACCAGGATCTCAAAAAGGTTATGGAGGAAAAAAGGTTCAGGGAAGACCTCTATTACCGATTGAACGTCCTTACCATAACCATCCCACCCTTGAGAGACAGGGTGGAGGATATCCCACTGCTCGCAATGCACTTTTTGAGAAAATATGTCAAGGAGGCAGGAAAAAAGATAGACGGCTTCACCCCTATGGCTATGGAGCTCTTGTGTAGTTATCCCTGGCCAGGAAACGTAAGAGAATTGGAAAATGTCATCGAAGCTGCTGTTTCCCTTGAAACCTCAGACAAGATCACTACCCGTTACCTCAATTACGATGGCAGGCTTTCATCTTTGCCCAAGGGCATGAAATTCATCGAGGACAACAAGATGCTGCCGTACTCGGACGCCAAAAAGCGGTTTGAAAGGGAATACATACTTACGGCACTTGAACGCTGCAGCGGCAACATAAGCCTTGCGGCAAGACAAACTGGAATAATAAGGACAAACTTTTATAAGAAACTGAAAAAACTGGACATCCATCTCAAAAAGTGAGGATGCAGGCAACGATTACTCTATTATTTGGGTTGGAGTCCAGGGCCAAGGTAGGCCCTTGGAACAAGCTCATTATTTCATATCGCGGCTTCTGAAGGAATACGTTTTAAAATTTTTTCAGTTAGAACCGGCCCTGCAGGTTATTTATTGACTTGTCCCAATACCTTTGAAAGTTCATTTAGTGTGTAGGGCTTGCTGATGCATGCCTTGAAGCCAAACCTTTCATATGAGGACATAATAGGATCGTTTGCATAGCCACTGGATACTATGACAGTGGCATCTTCATCAATCTTCAATAGTTCCTTGATGGTCTCTTCCCCACCTAAACCACCAGGAACAGTGATATCGAGAATTACTGCGTCAAATGGCCTTCCTTTTTCCATCTCTTTCTTATAGGCCTCAATGGCCATTTGGCCATCTGCCACTGTGACAATTTCATATCCCAGTTTTTCCAGCATATCTTTTGCTATCTCACGCACCATTTTTTCATCATCCATCACCAGTATCCGGCCATTGGCCTTTGGAGGAATAGTCTTTTTTGAAAACTGCTTGATTTGCTTTGTAACAACGGCAGGCAGGTAGATATAAAAAGTTGTGCCCTGGCCAGGCTCAGAGTTTACCCTGATGTGGCCACCGTGTTTTCTGATGATTGAATGACAAATGGACAACCCCAGGCCAGAACCCTTCTTTTTAGTCGTAAAAAAAGGCTCAAATATCTTGCTCAAATAGACTTGTGGAATCCCTATTCCTTCATCTCTGATAACTATTTCTATATAATTGTCAACTGGCCTCAGGAGAAGCTCTTCTGCCCTATCTTTGGAAACATTGCTACACCTTATGGTAATCTTACCCCCTTGAGACATGGCATGCCTGGCATTTATCACAAAATTTTGTATCACTTGGCTTATTTGGCCCTTGTCAACCTCTGCGGCCCACAAACTGTCAGAGAAATCATACTCACACTTTATATTTGTGCCACTTAACACGAAACTCGTTGAGTCTATTATTATTTCCTTCAAGGAGGACACCTTTTTTATGGGTTCCCCACCTTTTGCAAAGGTAAGTAATTGTTGGGTCAAACTGGTGGCCCTTAAAGTGGCCTTTTCTGCCATCTCAAGATATTTTGTGGCCTTGTGATCTGGATTAATGGTCATGGAGGCCAGCTCGATATTACCAAGGATGCCCGCAAGAATGTTGTTAAAATCATGGGCAATACCACCAGCAAGCACCCCTATGGATTCCAATTTCTCGATCTTGAGCATCTCTTTTTGGATCTGTTTTTCCTTCGTAACATCTCTAAAGACCAACACCACACCTATGACTTTGTGCTCCTTATCGAATATTGGGGCGCCGCTATCGGCCACGCTTATTTCTCTTCCATCCCGCGAAAGAAGAATGGTATGATTTGGCAAATCAACCACTTGCCCCGACTCAAGTACCTTTTCAAAGGGATTTCCACACGGCTCCCTGGTAAATTCATTGACGATTCTAAATACCCTATCCACTGGTTGCCCTTGGGCGTCTTCTTCCTGCCATCCTGTAAGTTCTTCAGCAGCCCTGTTTATAAGGGTTATTCGACCATCGAGGTCAGTAACAATCACACCGTCTCCTATAGATCTCAAGGTAACCAACAATCTGTTTTTTTCATCTGTGAGCTGCTGTTGAAGGGCAATCATAGGCCTCAGATCCTGCGCACTCAAGATGACCAACCGGCTATTCTCGAATTTGGTACCAGTTGTGACATAAAGACAACGCACCTTTTCATGGTTTTTAGTTAGGAAATCAGCCTGTCTGATCATCTCACGCCTCTGGCGTTCAGAAGTCACTTCGCTCGTCTCCAGGATTTCATAGAGTATCTCTGGGCCTATTATCCTCTCCATAGAAATCCCTACCAGTTCTTGACGCCTATATTCCAATAGTTCACAAGCCTTCTTGTTCACCGATTTGATTATGCCCTTGTCATCCATAACCAACACTATGCAACCAATGGTATCAAGGATGGTTTTGACATATCGAAACAGGTCCGTAAGACGTCTGTAACTTCGCGATAGTCTATCTGTCATCTGGTTAAATGCTGAGGCGACCAAACCAAATTCGTCATCTGATTTAATAGGCACCTTATGTGATAAATCACCACCGGCAACTGATTCTGCTCCATCTTGTAATAGCTTAAGAGGTTCCACTAATTTAAATGAAAAAAACAAAGAATAAATTGAAGCTATCACTACTAACAATACCAGAAGGACTACCCAAAATATAAACAAATGTTTAAGGACATATACCGCACCAGAGCTTGATATATTATATTTAAAAATAATTGTCCCCAACCAATTTTTAGACTTCCCAAACATGGGATATATCCACAAATTGTTATCTGCATAGTTATACGATCTCAGCAGGTCTGAATGGTCTTCGGAAAAGGCAACGCTATTTGAAAATGAACTAAAAAGTGAAGATATTTTATCGGAAAATCCAATCTTTTTCCCTACTTTTGCATGATCGGTATCGGCAATGATAATTCCGTTACTATCTACAATTGAAATAACCTCATTACATCTTGAGGATATATCATCGATAAGATTTTGTATGACCTCGTCATTATTTCCTTTAAAAGTTTGATTATCTATATTTGCAACAATAATATTCAAGATATCTGCTTCTCGCTGCAGATCAAATTGTGCATGTTTTTTCAACATATGCCACGTTGAAAAACTCAGAAAAAGGAACAGCAAAAGGCCTGGCAAAAAAGAAACCATCAGGAAACCTTTCAGCATCTTTATCTGAACATTGTTTTGCATGACCACTTACCCCTGAAGTTTGAGTCTTTTTTGATAACGCTTCACAATATAAAAGTGGCATATATGAATACCAAAGAATAAACATAGCTATTAAAATAAATATGCCACTAAGAGAAAAAAATTCAGAACATTCTTCTACATTGCACCAATAGCATGTAGTTATATGATATGCAGAGATAAGTTGTAATAATCCGGTAACAACAAATTGTACGGAAACACCTTTTAGAACTTTGCTATGAGTTTTAATATATCCATAAAAGAACATAATAAACGATAGAAAACAGAACAGTGAAATACATATAAAAATAAAGCCTTGCATATTAAAATGACCTACCTTATAGGGGATAGGACGTGGCAAATCCATATAAAAGAGACTAATAAATAAAATAACTATAATAACTAGAAAACCTATTAACAAAATTGACCATAACTTTTTCAGTATTAATTTTAAGTCATTAACTTGTGTCTGATTGATTATATATAAAATTAAGGAGACACATATAGACAACAATGAAATTGCATTAGGATATGTATGTGCAGTTCCGCAAAAGCCTAAATCACTACATATTTTACAGTAACTAAGATGAAAGCAGTTTATAATTATACCAAATGAATAAAATAATAAGGCTAACGGAATAAACCGCAACGGTATTAAATTAGTTAACTTATATATAACAAATACTGCATAGGCCAAAATCAAACACAAAATTAGATTAGCAATGCTCATCCATGCTAAGAAATAAAGATGATAGTGTATTTTTGAAAATTGAAATCCATCTATGTTAAAATTTAGAATGTAAAAAGAAATAGACAGAATAAAAAGAAATAAAAAGAATGGCAACGACCTTTTCATGATTCCTCTCTTTACAAACAGTTGCATCCACCAAGTAGGTAGTTCAAATGACGATAGAACCTGCATGAAGACAGACTAAGGCGATGATCCACTGGATTATGCGTAGCCGTTAAGAGTATCGATTCCCCTCCCAAGCCGAACCGAAACATGATTTTTGCAAATTTCTTATCAGGACCAATTAAGGTTACTTCTAAAAGTTGTTCTTTTGTCCAATAACCGAGTTGCTCTGAAAAAAATAATCCTCAAGATGTCATGAACATATCTGCGGTTATTTCTTACATGCACCCAGACCATAAAAAGACTTCCAATTTCTCAAGAAATATCTTTTTTATATCTCGAGAAAAAAAACAAATTGAATTAATTTCAATTTTTAGCATTATTTGTTCCAAAAACACAACAGTATTTGTGGCTGAAATGGGGAAAAAATAGACATAAAAAATATAACTATTGTATTTTATTGATGTTTATATAGATTTTTTATTTTATTTAATCAGTCTCAAAAATTATTCTGCAACAATAATTTCTTATAAGTAATAAAATCTCAAACTGTGCCCTTAAGTGTCTATATCCTCCATTTGGCCATCTGAAGAAATTTAAAGAACCATCCTTTGCCCTATCCCAATCGTAAGGCAAACATTAATCCTACTGCCTTTTGCAGACTGAAAATCGGTATACACAGCTTTCAAAAAAAATTCATGGCAGTCCTATATCTGCCACCTCGAAGAAAGAAAGTCTAATTATTGCCTATACCCTCTTGATAAATGTGATCCTCCTGCCATATGGGATGAACTTCCAAGGTGTCTAACAAAAACTCCACTCGGAAAATTAGAGCAAAAAAATCGGCTGTAAGATCAAAGATGATATTTAAGACAAAATTACTAACATTACTGATAAAGAGCCTAATGTACCAATATATCGGCAGATAACCTCAGGCACTCAACAGATTTTCTTTCAGCACACGAAGACAACACCCTCATCACAAGCAATAGAGGTCTGAGACGATCTTTCAATAACGGTTCCCTTATAAGCCAATTAAAGATCCATATAAAAATACCTAAAGCTGAATCCTTTCCTAAACTTATAACTTTCAACAACTTACATGAGATCAAATATATTGTTGTTTTTTTACTACAGTGTGTATCGAAATAGCCACAAACCAATAATGTATTTTTTTTATCATGAAGTCAATATAAAGGCAAATCCAATCTGTCTTAGCGATTAGATCCGGACGCAAACAACTTACGAGCATGGCACAATCATTGCAGATTTAAATATGAAACATATCTGCAAAGATAAATTCTTAATTTATATAATAGGAATAAAATGAAAACTGCATACGCGAAACAAAATACTATCAGAATATGGATGGCATCAAATTTGATGAATAATTATAATGCCAATCTATTTAAATATCTCTCTATAAGAGAACAAAATAAGGCTAAAGCATTCACAAGGCAAGAAGATCGTTACAGATATATAATCTCAAGGGCTCTTATAAGGAGGGCTCTTTCTGAGGCCTCAGACGAAATCGTCCCGCCCAATAGATGGAGGATTAGAACACTTTCATGTGGAAAGCCCTGGGCCTCGGATCCTGCAGGAACAGGCAATGTCTACTTCAATTTATCTCATGCCCAGGGGTTATCCGTGGTTGCAGTCTCAGTAGACCAGGAAGTGGGAATAGACATAGAACCTTTGAATCAGGACATCCAACTTATCGACTTGTGGGCAGTGCTGACTGAAAGGGAAAGATTCGACTTGGCACTTACTGCTCCTGAAAAACGGAGCAGTAAACTTCTCAGAATCTGGACCTTAAAAGAAGCCTATTTGAAACTTCTTGGAACAGGGCTAGGCATAGATCCGGCAACCATTCAAGTTGGCCTTGCACCCTTGGAAATCATTTCAGACGTGGATTTGCAAATAAGTTCCCCTCTTTTTCTAAAAAATTGGATCATCGAATTCAACCAGGAACCATACAGCCTATCCCTGGCTACATGGAAATCAGGCTCAACAAAACCGGCAATCACATTCCATCTTATGGATGAAGAATCGGGCAAACCCCAAGGCCCTCATCATTTTATGAAAAGAACCTCTACCCCAAAAAAGGAGGCACGAACATGGAACGACTACACCACCTGTTTGAGCGATGCTGCCGCAACAACAAGAATAGGGCAGCAATAATAACCGGCAACACTATAATCACGTACAAAGAACTTGATGAAAGGGCAAACCGACTTGCCCGTTTTTTGTTAAAGGCTGGAGTAAGACCTGGTGAACGTATAGCCATTCACCTGAAGCGGTCTGTAAACACTTATGTAGCACTGCTATCTGTCCTAAAGGCTCACGCCGTCTTCGTTCCCCTGGATCCTGGATTTCCTACCGAAAGAAAACAATTCATAATGGAGGATGCTGGTGTTGCAGCAGTGATCACCACGTCTGACATCGCCGATTCTGTCAGGGTCCAAGGCGTAAGCACTATTATGTTGGATAAGATTAGTGACGAGCTTGCAGCGATTGGCCCTGAAGCCATTGACGAAAGTAAGCTACCAGCTTCAAAGGACAATCTATGCTATATAATATACACATCTGGCACGACAGGCAAACCAAAGGGCGTGGCAGTAGAACATCCAAGCATCTGCAACTTCGCCCGCGTAGCACAGAAGGTCTATCAGATCAACAAGGAAGACAGGGTCTACCAGGGCATGACT
>CAZOMT010000023.1:0-70859 GCA_964581255.1 uncultured Thermodesulfatator sp. | reverse complement strand
TTTTCATAACTTTCTGGATCTTGTAGTACTGCTCGTGGCTCACCATTTTGAGTAATAATTACAGGCCGACGCGTCTCATTTACTTGTTTTAGCAGATCAGCCGTTTTTGCCTTCAGGTAACTTACTGGCTTTATATCACGGGAAATATTCATTCTTTAACCTCCAGTCTTTTTATGATACCAAATTAAGACTGAATGTCAAACTTTCATGCTTTTTTAAGGCCAACAGGGGTTAGGTTGCGTGCGGCTTAGATCTGATGGGGCTGCTTGCAACATAATCCGTTATGTATTAAGTTAAAATTCAATGTATTATGGTAAATAAGGTATTGTGTCATAATAATCCTCCAAACTGATATCCAGTGAATTTGCAGCCTAATCACACAAAGAGCAGCCAGAGTGTTTCGAGATTCTGGAACAGATACAGAAAGGCCCTGGCGGCTTGCAATATACATGGGAGAGCGGCAGATTGGTGTGTAAGAAGAATTGAATATTTCATCAAATCTGCCAGGGGATTTAAACTCAAAGATCATTCTGCTGAGGATGTTAAGGCCTATTTGTGCAGACAAATTCTTGATTATCGACTTGGTGATCAGGAACTGGCTCAAACTGTTGATGCATTGAAAATCCTGTTCAGAGATACCATTAAGCTTGATTGGGCTGGTGGTTTTCCGTGGGAACGTTGGAAGGAGCCGCATCTGCATTTTCCAGATGAACTGGAGTATTTTGACAGGACGGGCAGGACGGGCATCAATGTTAAAAAGGGAAAAGGTTTCAAGGATTCCCTCAAAGGCCGAATTGTCGTTGATAAACATGGTCAAGAGCTTGAGCGTGTCAGAAAGGTAATAAGGACGAGGCATTATTCTTTTCGAACGGAACAGACCTACATAGATTGGCTCATGAGGTTTATCACCTTTCATGGACTTAAAGACCCAAAGAGCCTTGGCACCAAGGAGGTTGGAGCATATCTGACATATCTTGCCAATGTCAGGCAGGTGTCTGCAAACACGCAACGACAGGCGCTCAATGCCCTTTCCTTTTATTACAAGCAGGTGCTCAAGAGACCTCTCGAGGAGATAGAGTCGTTTGAAAAGGCAAAAAGGAGCAAAAGGCTTCCGGTAGTGCTCACAAGATTTGAGGTCAGCCGGCTCTTTGCCCATTTGACAGGCACCCACTGGCTCATGGCTGGCCTTCTTTATGGCTCTGGGCTCAGGCTCATGGAGTGTATGCGCCTCAGGATCAAGGACATAGACTTTGAAAGATCGCAAATTGTGGTGAGAGACGGCAAGGGGCAAAAAGACAGGATCACGATGCTTGCGGAAAAATTCAAACAGCCGCTTCAAGAGCACATAGGCAGGGTAAAAGAGCTTTACAAGCGTGATCAGGCTGCAGGGGTTGGTGGAGTATATATATGGCCTGCACTTAAAAGAAAATACCCTGGTGCGGCAAAGGAATGGAGCTGGCAATTTGTTTTTCCTTCTGCAAGGCTTTCTATTGATCCGAGATCTGGTGCGCTCAGACGGCACCATATGCATGAAAGCTGTTTGCAAAGAGCGGTCAAGCGGGCCTCCATTGAGGCGGAAATACCCAAACGTGTAAGCTGCCATACACTGCGCCACACCTTTGCAACCCAGCTTCTTGAAGCTGGCTATGACATTCGTACTGTTCAGGAGCTGCTTGGACATGCAGATGTCTCCACAACCATGATCTATACCCACGTCTTGAACCGGCCGGGCCTGAGTGTGAAAAGCCCTGCCGACCTTTGAAACGCCTTATGAAGTTATCAATTAGCATTATTTCAATATTTTCTCAAGGATCCTTGAGAAAATAATTGGAGATATTTACTGTTATCAACCTATAACAACCCTTATCAACTGGTACAAACCTGGAAGAGTCAGAAAACTGAGAAATATTCCAAGCCCCACTAATGCTGCTGTAAGCCTTGGTGCAAGGTCTGCAAGTATGGCAAGGGCGCCGGCAGAAACCATTGGTGGCATTCCTGCCTCAAATACAGCCACTTCCACAGGCTGGCCCTCAAACCCCAATGCCCACACGAGTGCCAGGGCCACAACAGGCGCGACGACCAGTTTGAGAAGCAGGCCTATGGATAGTGGAACAAGCCCACCTGGTTCCACCTGCAACCTAAGCTGAAAACCCACTGCAACCATCACAAGGGGCACCAAGGTTGCTCCAAGGGAGGAAAGGATATGTTCTACAAGGGTTGGGAAATGAACATTTCGCAGGCAAAAAGCTACCACGAGTGCGATAAAGGGAGGAAAGGTGATGATCTTCGTGACGATCTCCCCTACCCTTACATTGCCCTTTTGATCATCACCATAGATGGCAAGGATCAAGGCTCCATAGGTTGCCAAGGCGAGGAAGGAGCCCAACTGGTCATATACCATGGCGTATGAAATGGCATTTTCTCCAAAAAAGGCCTTTACCATGGGAATACCCAGAAACGACGTATTGCCAAGTGGCACCATGAGGAGCAAACAACCTGTAAGGGCCCTGGGCCAGCCTGAAATACAGGAGATCAGGAGAACGAATGCTGCTGAGACTGCCACCATCAGCCAGGGCAATAGAGCAACAAAGAACAGCTCAGTTCCCAGGGCCATCCTTGGAATCTTGAGTAGGACCAGGGCAGGCAATGAGACATAGATAACGAATAGATTTAGACAATTTGCAAAACTCTCCGGGAATTTGCCAAGCCTCCTCAAAAACATGCCAAGGAGAAGGTAACTTATTGTAATTATGAAATTTTCCATAACATAAAAGGAGGCATAAATGTGCTTGAGGTTTTGGGACGAAAGGAGCTTCTGGTTCTTAGAAAAACCTTAAGCGGCAGCCTTCAGGTGATGACAGTGGGCTCGCTTCTGCCAGTATAGGCCTCAATATCCGAAATCTTCCTCGATGCTGCAATCAACTCCCTCAAGAAGTCCTGGGTGTCCTGTTCCAGCAAAGACCGATCACGTGTGTAACCTTCTATATATATACGGATGGTGGCGCCCTTGGTGCCTGTGCCTGACAGGCGGTAAATGATCCGGCTCTTGTCGTCAAATATTATCCTGATGCCCTGATTGCAGCTTTCAGAACCATCCACTGGATCGTGATAGCAGAAGTTATCGGCCAAAGACACCTTACGGCCTGCCAACATGGTGCCTGGCAAGGTGCCTAGTTTATCCTGAAGGGCAGACATCATCTTGTGCGCCCCATCTGGCTCCACCTCTTCGAAATCGTGCCTGGTATAGTAATTACGGCCATATTTCTTCCAATGCGTTCTGACAATTTCTCCGACAGACACCTTTCTGAGCGCAAGGATATTCAGCCAAAACAACACTGCCCAGAGGCCATCTTTTTCCCTGACATGGTCAGAACCTGTGCCAAAACTCTCTTCTCCACAGATGGTGATACGGCTTGCGTCCAGGAGATTTCCGAAGAATTTCCATCCAGTAGGGGTCTCGTAGCAGTCGATTCCAAGACTGTTGGCCACCATATCGAGGGCTGTGCTTGTGGGCATGGATCGGGCCACGCCTGAAAGCCCTGTCTTGTAGCCTGGCACTTCAACCGCATGGTCTGATAGAATGGCAACACTATCACTAGGGGTAACGAAAAATCGTCTTCCAAGAATCATGTTCCTGTCGCCGTCCCCGTCGGAGGCAGCGCCAAAATCAGGGGCATTATTGGAAAACATTATGTCCACTAGCTCTTTGGCATACTTGAGGTTCGGGTCAGGATGACCTCCTCCAAAATCTGGCAGTGGCACACAATTTCTGAGGCAATCTTCGGATGCTCCCAGCTTGTCCACGAAAATGGCCCTGGCGTACGGGCCGGTGACTGCGTGGAGGGCGTCGTAGACGAGGCTAAAGCCCCCTGACAAGAGTTTAGATATTTGGCTGAAATCAAAAAGCTCTTCCATGAGTTCCACATAATCTTTTACAGGGTCGATGATCTCAAGATCCATACCTGCTATATCGTAAGTGGCCCCCGGGATATCGATATCCACATCTGGTCCTTTTGCAATGAGATACCTTTCGAGTGCCTTGCTTTTTTCATAAATGGCCGTGGTGACCTTTTCAGGCGCAGGGCCACCGTTTTTTATGTTGTATTTGATGCCAAAATCCCCCGTGGGGCCGCCAGGATTGTGGCTTGCAGAAAGGATTATGCCTCCAGACAGCTTGAACTTCCTGATTATGTTTGAAACGGCTGGGGTGGAACAGATGCCCCCAGCGCCCACCAATAGCCTTGAGACACCGTTGGCGGCAGCCATCTTGATGATGACCTGAATGGCTTCCCTGTTGTAGTACCTCCCATCGCCCCCGAGCATGAGGGTGGAGCCCTTGGCTCCTCCTGGCATGGCATCAAATATGGACTGGACGAAATTTTCCAGATAATTGGGCTCTTGGAACCTTGTAACAGCCTTTCTCAAGCCAGATGTTCCAGGTTTCTGATCGGAAAATGGGCGTGTCTTGACCTCTTCAATCTTGTACATCTTTTATCTCCTTACCAACAGCATATTCCAGTTGAGCCAAGGCGGAAAGTTCAAGGGCGAGGGCGGAAAAATAGTCACTCCTGGCCCTGGTGAGCCTGCTTTGGGCATCCAGGGCATCGGTGTTCGAGGCAAGTTGCTGCCTGTATCGAGCCCTGTTCAATTCATAATCTTCATGTGCGTGCCTCAAGGCAGATTTTGCCACCTTCACACCCTCTTTTGCATCTTTCCAGAGCATAAAGGCATTTTTCACCTCGAAACGTACGTGGTCCTTGACGTCTTGAAGGCTCGTGGTGGCTTGCCGGAGCCTGGCTTCTGCAGCGGCAACCTTGTCCCTGCTTCTTCCCCACGAAAAGAGCTCCCAGGTGGCGTTTACCATGACTTGCGCCATGTCGTGGTCGCCATACGGGTTGTCTGACACATCAGGCGTTATCCCCTCCTTTGAATAGGTGGCTGTCAGATCCACCCTGGGGAAAAAGTCACTCTTTGCGATCTTGACCTGGCGAGCTGCCTTTTCTACTGCCTTTTCAGCCTGCAAGACCTCTGGACGTACTGAAAAAGCCAACTTATAAAGTACTTCCAGGCCAAGATCCAGTTTGGATTCCTCGAGTTCGTCCCTCAGATTCAAGGGCGAGTCAAGGGGTCTTTTGAGTATGAGATTCAACCTGTTCCTTGAAAGCTCAAGCTCGTGCCGTGCCTTGACCAGCTGAAGCCTGCCTTGGCTCAACTCCACCTGGCTTTGCAAAAGATCTGTCTTTGGGCGAAGGCCTATGTTAAAGAACTCCTTCACGTCAGACAGTTGAGCCTCGAGTCTTTTAAGGGCAGCCTTCGCCTCCTGAAGCAGCTTGATGTTCTTCAACACCTGATAAAAGGCGATCTTTGTCTCTTTTATAATGTCGTTTCTCGCCTGGGAAAAGGCTAGATTTGCAAGATCCACATCCAGCTTGGCAGCCTTGTACTTATTCCACAAAAGCCCACCATAAAAGATCGGCTGATGAATATTGAGATCCCACCTGTAGTCATCATGGCCACTGATGGTTGTGGAATGGCCAAAGATCACAACTGTTGCCGCGTCTCTTCTGCCAGTATAGGAATAGCCAGTGGAAAGGCTAGGTAGCATCTCCTTCCAGGCTGCGCTGGATTCGAGGCGTGCTGCCTCTTTTTCGTACTGGCTCCTTAAGAGGCTAAGATTATTGGAAAGGGCGATACGGATACATTCCTCAAGGCCCATCTCGCCATCATTTGCAGCACCCATGTGGCGGGGGGAAGGGTTTGCCTCATCTGACCAGCAGACTCCTGCAGGCTGGATGGGGACAAGTGCTGCAAGAAAAAAGCTCAAAACCAAGGGGATACGTGTTGACTTTGTCATGGATCCATCTTCTCCATGGGAACAAGCCCTATAAAATGGCCTATTTCTTCCAGTATGGAATTAAGGTCGTCTTCAGAGCTTTCCACATACTGGATCTCTATCAGGCCATCAGCTTTATCAAGTGTACTTAATACGAACAGGTTATCATAGCCCTCAAGGATAAATCTCAGAAAATAGACCTTGGACGGATGGATCTTTAAGATCTTATGAGCTATCATGCTTGATTATCGCACTGCCTGTACGTCAAGGCCCATAGGGCATATTTCCTGCCTTGTTTCATAATGATGAATGAACATCGATGCAAGCTTGCCACCTGCCAGATTAACGGGTAATTTTGCTCCCATGCCATCCCTCATATTAAAACGTCCGTGGAGCTTTAAAAAGGCTGAATATCAGCTCATCAGAGATCTTTCGAAAAAGTTGTCATTCCCAGAAAGCATTACCTCGTTCCTGGTGGCCAGAAAGCTTTTTACCATAGACCAGATCGAGGCCCACATGGATGTGAGGCTATCGAGCTTAAACGACCCTTTTTTGATGAAGGGGATGAAAAGGGCGGCAAGAAGGCTTGCGCAGGCTGTTGAAGCAAGGGAAAAGATAGGCATATTCGGAGACTACGACGCCGATGGAGTCACATCCTGCGCCCTTGTCTTCCTCTTCCTCAAAGAGCTTGGGCTGAGGCCTGAGGTATACATACCCCACAGGGAACACGAGGGATACGGCCTGAACAAAAAGGGGATCGACCATCTCCTTTCCAGGGGCTGCAAACTGATGGTTACGGTCGATTGCGGGGTCACAAGCGTGGATGAGGCAGAATATGCAGCCCAGAAGGGCATAGAGCTCATAATCACAGATCATCATCAACCCCAGCCACGGCTTCCATCGTGCCTAAGCCTCATAAATCCAAAACAGAGCGGGTGCCGCTTTCCCTTCAAGGAGCTTGCAGGCGTAGGCGTTGCCTTCAATCTCATGAGGGCCTTACGAACACTCCTCTACCAGGCTGGACACTGGAAGGGGAAAAGGCCCCCCAATCTCAAAAACTACCTGGATCTTGTTGCCATAGGCACCATCTCCGACATAATGCCGCTTTTTGGTGACAACCGGATAATGGTGAGGGCTGGGCTTGAGGTGTTAAGTGCTTGTAAAAGGCCGGGAATTTGCGCGTTAAAGGTTGCCTCTGGCCTTACGAATTCCATCACCTCGACAGAAGTGGCCTTCAGGCTGGGACCACGCATAAATGCAGCTGGAAGGATGGATCACGCCATAAAGGCATTCGAGCTCCTCACTGCTGAAAGCAAGAAGGAGGCATCCGATCTTGCCCAAACACTCAACGACCTGAACCAAAAACGCCAGAGCGAAGAACGCCAGATCCTGAAACAGGCCCTTTTGGAGATAGACGACATTGGCAAACGAAACAGCTACGTGCTTGCCAGCAAAGAGTGGAAGCTTGGCATAATAGGAATAGTGGCATCAAAGATAGTCGAGCAAGTTCAAAGACCAGTAATCCTGCTTTCTATAGACGGGGACGAAGCCACAGGTTCTGGCAGGTGCCCCGAAGGGCTGGATCTGTTTTCGATGCTGGATGGTTGTTCTTCCTGTCTGTTAAGATATGGGGGCCACAAGGCAGCGGCAGGGCTGAGGCTTCATCTCGACATGCTTGAAGACTTCAGGCAGGCATTTGAAGAAGAAAGCTTAAAAGGCATCCAGGCTGGAAAGGCGACACCTGTTCTCGATATAGACTGTAGGGTCCAGGTGGCGGAGCTATCCAACCCAGACTACCCCATGTTTCTTGAGATGCTTGAGCCATTCGGCCCTGGATACCAAAGCCCGCTTTTTTCCATGAAGAATTTTTTCATCAAAAGGGGCAAGATAATAGGGAACTCACATCTAAAGCTCACGGTTTCAGACGCAGAATCAGGGCTGAACAGGCGAGGCCTGGACCTCGTGGCCTGGGGGCATGGAGACAAGCTTGACTATTCATGGAGTGAGATGGAGATAGCCTTTACTCCAAGCATAAACAATTGGCAGGGCAGAAAAAGTTTGCAACTCGTACTCAAGGACATGCGGCCCATAAACAGATAGCAGCAGGAATGAGGCTAAAACGTCTTACCATCTCTGGATTCAAATCGTTTCCCAAAAGGACAACCATCTCCTTTTCGCAAGGGGTGTGTGCCATTGTGGGCCCCAATGGATCTGGCAAATCCAACATCGTGGATGCCATAAGGTGGGTGCTTGGTGAGCAAAACCCCAGGCTCCTCAGGGCAAAGAGCATGGAGGATCTCATCTACAGAGGGAATGGGAAAAAGGTGCCTCGCAGCGCATATGTGCGTCTGATCCTTGAAAATGATTCCGGGCTGGCGCCACCTGAACTTGAATCGGTGGCTGAGATAGAGATAGAAAGGACCCTTTTCCCCAATGGAGACGCAAGATTCAGGCTCAACAGGAAAAACTGCCGCCTAAAAGACATACGCTACCTGTTCCTGGACACTGGTGCAGGCGCCAGGGCCTATTCCATAATCGACCAGGGCCAGGTGGGCCACTTTGTCAGCATGAGCCCTGAGGAAAGACGGCTCATCGTTGAAGAGGTAGCGGGCATATCCCGTTACAAGGCAAGGCGGGCAGAGGCAGCCAGCCGCATGCGCCAGACACTACAGAACCTAGAAAGGTTGAGGGATATAATCTCTGAAGTGGAAAAACAGGCCAGGTCATTGAAGCGCCAGGCCAAAAAGGCAGATAGATTTCTGAAACTCAGGCAGAAGGAAGAATGGCTTTCCATATATGTGCTAAGGATAAAATGGGAACGCGCCGCATCCAAAGAGCAAGAACTCACAGAGGCCGAGGCGTTGAAGAAGGAGGAAAAGGAGGCCCTTGAGCTAGAGCTTCACACTATTGACACTGCTCTTTACAAGAAGGATCTTCTCATTGGGGAGCACAGGGCAGCGATAAAGGATGTGAAGGCAAAAATCGAGGCCATGGAGGAGCAAATAGAAGAGGCGAGCCTCAGGCTAATCGACAAGGAAAAGGAGCTTGCCCTTTGTTCCCAGACCATAAGGAATCTTGAGGAAAAACTTGAAGATATAAAGAGGCAAAGGAGAAACTCTGAAAAAAGACTAAAGGGGAAAAAGGAAGAGTTCGAAGCCCTCACCCAGGCCTCTGCAGACAAAAAGGAGGAAAAAAGGCAACTTTCCCGCAAGGCAGAAGAGAGGGAAAGGGCATTTTCAAAGGCCTGGAGGCAGTTGGAGGATGCAAGGAACAGGCTGGTTGACCTTTCGTCCAAAAGGGCCTTGGTGAAAAGTAAGGCATCCTCCACCGAAGAAAGGCTATTGGGCCTGAATAACCGACTCCAGCGCATAGAGAAACAACGGAAAGGCTGGGAACAAGATCTTCTACGCCTGGATCTCGATGAAAAAGAGACGCGCTTAAGGCTTTCTGACATCGAAAAAGAAACGTTACAAAAGAAAGAGCAGATCACGAGGCTGGATAAGAGGGTTAGTCAGATCAACGATGCCCTTAGCCGGCTAAGAAGAGATGAACACACTCTCACCCAGGAAATCACAGCCTTGAGGACAGAGCTTTCCACCCTCAAAAAGGTGCAGGCAGACAGGACCAGAATGCCCGAAGGGCTTGGCGAACTCCTTGGGGCCCTTCAAAAAGATGGTCGTGTCCTGGCTGACCTCATCAAGGTGGAACACGGATGGGAAGACGTGGTTGAATCGGCCCTTGGTGAATCCCTGACCGCCGTTTTCATCCCCGATTCCGTGGAGATGGAATCTTTTCTGACACTTTTGAAAAAAAGAAAGGATGAGGCAGCGGCTCTAAATTTCATTTCAGAAAGGCTGACTAAAGGCGCTGCCAAAAACCTTGCCGACACGAAGGATCAAACCTCCATGGAGGGCCTAACGAACCTATCAAGCATGATCAAGGGCGACAACTTGGCAGCAGAGGTGGCAAGGGCGAGGCTTTCTTTCTGGCATTTCGCAGAGGGTGTCGATGTGGCCCTTACCGTACTTAAAAGAGGGGTCTCAGACAATATTCGTATCATAACAGGAGACGGCTTCATCCTAACACCTTGGATGGAAGTAAGATTTGGCGGAGATATCAAAGCACAAAATGGCATATTGTGGACAAGGGCTCGAATAGAAGAGATAAGCCAAGAGATGGCGTCAAAACAAGAGGCCCTCTTAGGAATCGAAAAGGAGTTAGACAAGGTCCAAAGGGAAAAGGATTTGGTTTCAGGCCAGATCATGAGGGCCGAAAGGGCCTTACAGGGCCACAAGAAAGACAAAGAGGAGCTGTCTTCTGAAATGGCACATATCAGCTCAAGGGCAGAAGGGCTCAGGGACAGGCTTGAACTCATCGAATTTGAACAAGAAGAGGTCAGGGACGAAAAAATTGAGCAGGAAAAAAGATTCGAGGATCTTATCCAACGGGTCAAGGCCCTTGAGGTGGAGGAGAAGGAAACCGCAGATGCGTTAAAGGAGATTCAAGAATCCTTCAAGGTGGCAGAACAGGCCAAGAAGGAAACTGAGACGCTTTTACAAAGGGTATCAGTTGAGCTGGCGAAGATCGACACGGAGTGCCTTGGGATTCAAAACGAGATCAAAAGGATGGAAGAGCAGATAGTAAGATCAAACGGCCTCACAAGGGACATAGAGGCCGAGATCGGTACGTTATCTCAAAGGAAAACGCATCTGCTGAAGGAGATCGAGAGGGCTTCCACAAGGAAGCAAAAGATGGTGGATGAGGCGGCAGGACTTATCAGCAGGCTAAATGAGTTGGAAGAGGCCTTGGATGGTCTCATGGCTGAAAGGAGCCAGCGTGAGGGGGACAAAAAGGAACTGTTGGCCAGGCTGAAAGACGCCTCTTTGGGGCTTCATGAAACCGAGATGGCGCTGGCAAGGCTTCGCAAAGAACGGGAACATCTTGAGGAAACCTGCTTATCGAACTTCAGGAGGAGATTGAGCAAGGAACAGGAATTACCCCAATATGTGATGGGGTTGACTGTAGAAGAGGCAGAAGACGAGCTTGGTGCCATAAGACAGAAGATAGAACGGATTGGCCCTGTCAACCTGACTGCCATATCGGAATTTGAGGAAATAGAAAAACGGCGCGAATTCCTTAAGGAGCAGGAGGAGGATTTGAGCGCCTCCCTTGAAGACATACAAAAGGCCATTGACAGGATAGACCAGCAGTGCAGGCGAAAATTCAAACTTGCCATCGAGGAGATCAACAAAAGCCTTGAAAGGGTCTTTCCTCTGCTGTTCGAGGGCGGATGCGCAAGAGTCAACCTTGACAATCCAGGGAAGGTATTGGAATCGGGAGTGGAATTTCTCATAGAGATCCCAGGCAAGAGGATTAGGCACTTGAATCTTCTGTCTGGTGGCGAGAAAGCCCTTGGCGCCCTGGCCCTCATCTTTTCCATCTTTTTCATCAAGCCCAGCCCCTTTTGCCTGTTGGATGAAGTGGATGCCCCACTCGACGAGTCGAATACCACAAGGTTCAACAGGCTCATAAGGAGGATATCTGCAAATAGCCAAGTGATACTTGTCACCCACAACCAGCGGGTAATGGAAACTGCAGACAGGCTCTATGGCGTAACAATGGAGGAAAAGGGTATCTCCAAGCTCATAAGTGTGGAGCTCAAACAAGACGATGGACAGACCCCCTGAAAAAACTACGGCCTGACAGGGGGCATCCCTATTTTGATCAGCCAGATTTGATGCCGCGCACCACCTTCGACCTGCCCTGGGGTGCTGGCTCAAGACGTACGTCTTCGAGATAGCGGCTCAGAAATGGCCTTTCATCCATTGCAAATTCCCTGTTTTCAGGAGAACCCATTGTGGCAAGCCTGATGTGATAAAGAAACCTAATGAAGGGGCTTGAAGGCTCCATGTGCTCCATCATTATGAAGACCCCACCTGGCACAAGCACCCTTTTGGCCTCTAAAAGGGCGCCCTCCCTTGTGGACGGGTCCAACTCGTACATGGCGTGGGAACAGGTCACTATGTGAAACGATTCATTCAGAAAGGGAAGCTTCGAGACATCGGCCAGCACAAAATGGACGTTTATGCCCTGTTTTCGCGCCTTTTCCCTGGCCTTTCTAAGCATGCCCTGAGAAAAATCCACACCCGTTGCTACCCCATTGCCCTTGAGCATACGTCCAGCCATCAAGGCCACGGCCCCAGTGCCTGTACATATGTCAAGCACCTTTTGCCCTGGTGCAATACCTGCCCTTTCCAGGAGAAACCTCCTGAGCCTAGCACTCTTATCCTTACTGTGAAGGGCAATGATAGGGTCGTAGAAAAGAGAAAAGAGATCGTAATAACGACGACGCCATCTTCTCATGGTAAAGCCAGAAGACAGGCTACAACTCCTCTTCAAAATCCACAAAATCCGATGCGATGTTGAAAAAGATCTCCATACTCTTGCTGAGGTTCTTTATAATCTGGCTGTAATCCTTCTTCTCCTGCACTGAATCAGCCTGTTCCATGCCTTCGAGGGCTGACTGAAGCTCCTTTAAAATACCTTCCATAAAGAAATCAGGATCCATATTTTCCCCCTTTCAGTCTGGATGATTGCAACATCTTCAAACCTTTCTGCAAAGAGGCTTGTATACCCTCAAGCCTCCAAGATCAAATGGACACAAAAGGACATGTCTTATAATACAAGAAACATCAGTTGGCTGAAATTGCAAGAAAAATAATTTGATATCAAATCTCTTCAAGAGCCACCTTATGACCTGCCATCTGGAACACCTTCTGTATCCCTGCCCTGCCCCCAAGGGCCACAATCACGTCCCCTGCCTTCAAGGGTTTTTCTGGCCTAAGCTGCAAAGACATCTCCCTGCCCTTTTCCTTTATGGCAATCACAGTGACTCCTGTCCTTTCCCTGAGAGAAATATCCTTGAGGGCCTTTCCATCAAGCTCAGAGCCTTGAAGGATCTCTATCTGCTCGATATCAAGATCAAAGCCAACCGAATGGCTGGCAAGGTCCAGAAATTCGGTAAGGGTGGGTTTAAGCACGGCAAGGGCCATGCGGGACGCGCCTATCTTGTATGGGCTTATCACCTTTGTGGCGCCCACCTGAAACATCTTTTTTTCAGCATTTTCATTCTCAGCCCTGGTGACAATAGTCAGATGAGGATTTAAAAACTTAGCCGAGATGGTGATGTATACATTGGCAGCATCTGTGCCAAGGACGCTGATCAACCCCTTTGCCCTCTTGATACCCGCACTCATGAGCACATTGTCTACAGTGGCATCTCCAAGCACCCAGAGTAGCCCTCTCTTTTCCGCCCTCTGAACGGAACTCTGTTTGTTGTCCACCACCACAAGGGGCTTATTACGTACCTTTAGCTCATGGCAAATGACCTGGCCCAAGCGGCCATACCCGCAGACTATGTAGTGTTTTTCCAATTTGGCTATCTTTTTGAGCATACGCCTTCTGCCTATTAGCCCTTTAAGGTGCCCCTCTATCAGGCCTTCGGCCAGGGAACCAACTGCATAAAAGAAGAGGCCGACCCCAAGGGTGATGAGCAGGATGGTGAATATCCTGCCTAGCTCACTCAAGGGGTGGACCTCCTTGAACCCCACGGTGCTAAGAGATATTGCGGTCATGTAGACAGAGTCCAGGAGACTCCATCCTTCAATAAAGCGGTAACCGGCTATCCCGGTAGCCCAGAGCAGGATCAAGAGGGTCGAGATTACGGCAATCTTTCTAGTTATCATTCAAACAATAATCAGCCATGATTGCACATATCGAAACCCTCACTAAAGCCTTCTCTAAAGCCTGGCAGCCCTTGCCAGCACCTTGCTGAAGCTCCTCAGGCCCAGCCTGTAATCAGAAGGCAGGTGCACATGGACCACCCGTCTGTTTATGTGGTTAAGGGCCTCGAAATCACCTATGGCCTGGGCAAACTGTATATGCCAGAAAGAAATATCAAAGCCAGGTACTGGCTCGTAATCCTTTGACCTTTTCCTGGTGAATATTATGAAACCCGCAGAAATAGGCCCTCCCTTGTGGAGCTGACCGCTGGAATGAAGATAGCGAGGGCCATATCCAGCCACTGTGGCACATCCCCTCTCCTGGCGCACCAGGTGCCTCATCTCGCCAATGACCTCATCCACGACCGGGTCATAGGGAAGATACGGAAGGAACCCCAAATAACCCCATGTTGGCAAGACCTGGAAGATGTCGCGAAGGGTTCTGGCAAGCCCCTTCATGGAGGCAGCGAGGGCAGAAGAAGCCCGAAAGTTGATCTGGCTCTGGGGGTCCACCCAGAATGACACAGGCATCTTTCCTTCCTTTTTATACTGCTCTATGGTGAGCCTTGTCATTTCCTTGGCAACCTGCACATCAGGCTCGTTAAAGGCATTCACCCCTATGAAATGGCAGGCGAGGGCCGTTGCCATTTCCCAGAGAAATACCATCTTTCCTATGTCATACAGGTCTTCGAGCTCTAAACGGTAAAGGGGAAAATCCGCCTCCTTGAGCTCATCCACGAAAGCGTCCAGGGACTGTTCCACAGAGGTGGTTTTCATCCTGGTGTAGACAAATATCCTCTCCCCGCCATAAAAACCGGGTATCCCAGTCGATTCCCCCACTATTGGCACCAGCCCCAAGGTATCCTTACCACTGCTTTCCGCTATCAACTGCTCAAGCCACAAGGCGAAAGGGCTCACTGGCTTGTCCATAAGAAGGGTCAATTTATCCCTGCTCTGGCCTCCATTTTCCCCAAGAAACTCACCTAGGAGATAGCCAGGATTCTCGTCTACTGGCACCTTGGGGCCACACTTATCCATCATTTCAGAGGCACGATCCAGAAGCTTGTCTATGTCGATTCCGAGAACAGCAGCGGGGATGAGCCCAAAATAAGACATGGCGGAATATCTGCCTCCAATGTCTGGAAAATTCAAAAAGCAACGTTCAAAGCCCCTCTCCTTGGCCAGCTCTTCAAGAGGAGTGCCAGGGTCTGTTATGGCTGCAAAATGGCGGCCTGGACTTTCAGCTACTGTCTGGACCTTTTCCCAGAAGTAGTTGAAAAGCGCCTTTACCTCCGTGGTTGTTCCAGACTTGCTGGATACGATAAAAAAGGTCTTTTCAAGGCCCATGTTCTCGACCTTCTCCACCTCTTCCGGGTCAGTGGTATCAAGCACGATCAGAGGCGGAAAACCCTCTTGAGGCCCAAAGACCTTTGACAACACAAGTGCAAAAAGGCTTGACCCCCCCATGCCAAGCAGACACACCTGTTCATAGCCGCCATCTCTGATAGAGACGCCAAAATCCTTGATCTCTTGCAGCTTGGGCCTGATCTTGGGTATGACATCCAGCCAGCCCAGCCTGTTCACTATGGCTGGGTATTCTTCTTCAGACTCGGCCCACAAGGATGGGTCCTTGTTCCAGAAACGCTCCAGCACAGCCTGTTTCTCTTCCTGAGAAAGCTTGTAAGGTCTGGTTATCACTTCTTCCTCTCCCTCCCTAAGGTTTTTATTCGAAACCTGGGCTGCCCAACTATCCTGGAAGGCTTTCCACCTTCTTCCTCATGATCTTAAGCAGGTCTTCAGGTTTCTTATTGTGGAGAATCTCATAAAATTGGCTTCGGTAATTCTTGACAAGGCTCACTCCCTCTATGACAACGTCGTATCCGATCCACTTGCCGTCCCTTTTGACAAGCCTGTATTCCACAGGGATCTCCTGGTCGTTCTTGATGATCTTGGTAAGGACAGAGGCCTTGTTGGACGAAAGCATCTTCTCCTTTTCGAAAATCACCTTCTCCCCAGAATAGTTTTCTATCTTGGTGAGATAGATCTTTTCAAGAAGCCTTGAAAATAGATGCTTGAACTCTTTGAACTGTTCCTTTGAAAAACGCCTGCCATATCTGCCAAGGACACGCTTGGAAATGTCATTGAAATCGAAGATCTGGTTGACCAGGCTTCTAAGCTTCTCGCGTCGCTCTTCCTTGTGGGCACTACCCTTGTATCTAGGGTCTTTGAGGATGTCCAACACCTGGTTGACTAGCCGCTCAACTTCCTGACGGGGTGTGTTTATTACAGCAGAAACCTTGGCATCTGCCTGGAAATAACTACAACAAACAGAGGCCGAAAACACCAATATTGCCAGAATTAGCCTGAGCCTGTTTGAAAAAACCATCATTTCTCTCCTCCTATATTGCACATCCAACGGAAATCCTGCTCGCGATAGACGTAAAAAACCATCATTTGACGTCTCCGAACACGTATTTACTAATAAGACTTTCTATGTCAACTGCAGATTCTGTCTCTGTGATCACACCGCCCGGCTTCAAAAGTTCATCAGATCCACCAGGCTGGATGCTTATATATTTATCGCCGATAAGTCCGCTTGTCTTCACTGAAGCTATTGCATCTTCCTGAATTGGGACTCCTTTATGGATCTTCATGGTGACCACTGCCACAAATTCTTTCGTATCCAGGTCTATCTTGACCACCCGCCCTATTTCAACACCTGCCATCTGTACGCTGCTGTCGGGCTTCAGACCTGCTACAGAATCAAACTTGGCTATAACGTTGTAGAAATCACCGCCAATGAGCTCCATTTTGCCGAGCTTGATGGTAAGATACCCCACACACAGAATCCCGATAAGGACGAATATCCCGACTAATGTCTCCTGTGAATATTTCTTCATCTTGGTCCCCGTCTTTTATCACATTCCAATTTTGCAATGACCTTTTGATTTTTCCTGGCCTGGGAAATCACCTCGTCAAACTTCATTCTATGCCTGATCTCGACGATTCCGGCCTTTATGGCAAAGTCCAAACAGACCTTTTTGTAGCTTTCAGGCTTCATGAGGTCTTGCCTGGAACACTCGCTGGTTATCTCCTTTATTATCAGTTCGGCCTTGGATGCATCCGCCTGGGGAATCACAGTGAGGATCTCTTCTGGCCCAAACCGTGCCGCATAGCCAGCTGTCCCCAGGTTTTCCCTAAGGGTCATTCCAATGCACTGAAAAATCCTCTGGGCGGCTATGTAGCCCACCTTTTCCCTTATCTGCTCAAGGCTGTCCACTGAAAAAAGGACTACGGAAAAGACATCCTGAAATCGTCCAATCCTTTCGAGTTCTTGTTTAAGGGCCCGCTCTACCTCGAACTTTGAATGAAGCCCTGTGAGCTGGTCCTGAAGCACCTCTTGACCGTGGATAAACTGCCATACCACTTCATTCTCTGACTGTTCAAGCTCAAGGGGGGTGCCTTGAAAGGCGATCTTCTTGTTTTCGATTATTGCCACGCGGTTGCTTATGAAAAATACATCAGGTATGTCGTGGCTCACCATGACTCCAGTAAAACCGATCTCACGCTGATAATGGGCCACCATGTTGAGGACGGCATTCTTCCTGAGAGGGTCAAGGCCAGTCGTGGGCTCGTCAAAAAGTATCATGTCCGGCTCTGTCACCACTGCCCTGGCAAGAGCTACCCTTTTTTGCATGCCGCCTGAGATCTGAGAAGGGTATTTGTGCTCCACATCCCCTAGTTCAAATTGCTCGATCCTGTACAGCACCTTTTCCCTGATTTCCGCAGCAGGCATCCTTGTCCTTTCCACAAGGGGAAGGGCTATGTTTTGAAAGATGGTGAGGGAATCAAAGAGGGCGTTATTCTGAAACATGTAGCTCAGGGAACGCTTGAATTGCCTCCACTCGGCCTTGGTGAACTGGCTGAGGGGTTTTCCCCTGACCAAGATCTGGCCTGAATCAGGCTTTAGGAGGCCGATGATGTGTTTTAAGAGCACACTTTTCCCAGCACCACTCTTGCCAATAATGGCGGTGATCTCGCCCTGATAAATGGACAGATTGGCCCTGTCCAACACTTGCAGGGTGCCAAAACTCTTGGAGACGTCCTTGAATTCTATGAATGGTTCAGCCATGGCCTTTACAGAAGAAACGAGGTGAGGACATAGTCGAGGATGAGTACCAACACACAGGAAATGACCACAGCCGAGGTTGTGGCAAGGCTTACCCCCCTGGCCCCAAAACCCTCTGACCTCATGTGTGTGAAATAGCCCTGATAACAACATATTGTGGCAACTATGAGGGCAAAGACAAGGCTTTTAAGAAATCCGCCGGTCACATCTTTCAGCACCACGCTGTCGTAAATCCTGTTGAAGTAGATGCCAGAATTGATGCCAAGGAGCAACACCCCTGTCAGAAAACCGCCAAAGATCCCTATGACGTCAAAAAGGGCGGTAAGCATGGGAAACACTATGACAGAGGCTGCCATCCTGGGGCTTACGAGATAGCGCATGGGATTTATATCCATGGTATCCAGGGCGTCTATTTGCTCAGATATGCGCATGATGCCGATCTCGGCAGCAATGGAAGAGCCAGCCCTTCCTATCACCATGAGTGCGGTAAGGACAGGGCCTAGCTCCCTTATGAGAGAAAGGGCGACTGCTGCTCCAAGCATCCCTTCGGCACCAAACTTCACCAAGGTGTAATAGCCTTGAAGCCCCAGGACCATGCCTGTGAAAAGCCCTATGAGGCTTATTATGAGAAAGGATTTTACCCCTATGAAATAGACCTGTTGAATAATCTTCTTGAACTGGAATGGCAATGAGAAGATCAAGATGATGCCATAGGTGAAAAAGATCGCCAGGGCGCCAAGTTCTCCGATGATGTCAAGGGTGGTCCTGCCGAGCCAGTTGATGATATCCAAAAGGCCTCGGCCTTCCTGGTTAACCGTGTTTTCAGCCATATGAATCGCCTGCTCCAAATGAGCGCTCATGAAAGCACTGCATTTTTGAATTCCTCGAATCCGACCCGGTTGATTAGCCGTCCGAGCCGCTCTGTCTTCTTGGCATTGGCCTTAAAATACCCTATGACCTTTGCTGCAACGTCAAGGGCTTCTTGATGGCTGAGGCCAGTTACAAGCTGTCTTGCCAGCAAGGGCCTGGAACCACCGTTTCCTCCAACAGTTGCAATCCATCCAGCGTTCTTTGCGTAAAAGCCCAAGTCTTTAATGCAATTTTCAGCACACTGGTTGGGACAACCAGAGACACCCATCTTGAATTTCCAGGGTAGCCTCATACCGTGATATGTTTTATCAAGTTCCGTGCCAAGTGCTATGCTGTCTCCCTTGGCAAGCCGACAAAACGCCGTGCCAGGACATGCCTTGACACTCCTTACGCAAAGACCGATGGCAGCACCAGGGTTCATGCCAAGCTCAGCCCAAATGGTGTCGATGTCTTCTTCCTTCACCCCAACCAGGGCAATTCTTTGGGCGCTGGTTATCTTTAGCGCAGCGCCATATTCATCTGCCACATCGGCTATCTTTTTGAGCTCTTCGGCTGTCACCAACCCTAGCCCAATATGGGGGACAATGGCATAAGTCTTTTTGTCCCGCTGGATAACAGCTCCCTTTTCCCCGTCTTTCAGCATCTTTGTGGCCTGTTCTTTAGTCGGTTTCTATTTCTATGCACTCTGTAGGACAAATGGATACCGCCTTTTCCAAGGCTTCCCCATCCAACTCGGCTGCATCTCCGATGAATTCGGCCTTTTCTGTGATTTCATCCATCTTAAACGCATTGGGCAACACCTCTTCACAACTGCCGCATCCTTTGCACTTCACCTTATTGATAAAAACCTGCCTGTCCATCGAAACTCCTTCAACCACCCAAGGTGGCTGTATTTACTGTGCCAAGAAGGCAGCATGCCCTATTTGACAAAAGGCCACTTGAAAATAATCTGGAAGTCTCGGAAATGTCAATTGAATGTTACGCTTAAAGATGCATTCCCATTTCAGCTGCTACTGAGCACCTGTTTCAATGCCCTGGAAAGATCGGAAATGGTAAAGGGCTTGCTGAGAAAGGGGATGGTTTCTGGCAGGATGCCTTGCTTTTCGATCACTTCAGGGCTATAGCCCGACATGAAAAGCACTGGCATTTCAGGCACAAAGCGTCTTATCTCCTCGGCAAGCACCAGGCCGCTGGTACCTGGCATGACCACATCCGTAATGAGGATGGAAGGGATGGCCGAATCCTTGTCTCTGAGGTAACTCAAGGCGTCTTCGGCAGTAGAGAAAAGCACTACCTCAAAACCGAGCCTCTTCAGATAGTCGCTCACGGTCTTTTTGACGAGCTCTTCATCCTCTACCACCATTACCAGCTGGCCTGGCTCTATTTCGAGGTCTGGCCCCTCCAGCTCCGAGCTTGCCTCGATACTGGAATCCTTCTGGAATATGGGCAAGAGTATGTTGACCTTGGTCCCTCTTCCAGGACTGCTCTCTATATAGACATGGCCGCCACTTTGCTTTATGGTGCCATAAACCATGGCAAGGCCTAGGCCCGTGCCCTGGCCTGGAGGCTTTGTGCTGAAAAATGGCTCAAAGGCCTTTTCAAGGACCTCTGGTTCCATGCCTGAACCTGTATCACTGACCTCTATGCCCGCATACATCTTCTTATACGATAAGGCCGTTTCCTGAAGATCTCCGCCTCGTTTCAGGTAGGTCCTTATGGTGATCTTTCCGCCTTCATCCATTGCATCCCTGGCATTTAGGGCAAGATTCAACAAGACTTGTTGAAAACGCCCTGGATCCACCTCAACCACTATGTCTTCTGGTGCGAATTGGAATTCAACATGGATATTTTCACCAAGGAGCCTTTCAAAGAGCCTGGACGAATCCTTCACAGCCTGGTTCAGGAGCACCCTTTTGGGCTGAAGGGCCTGCTTACGGCTGAATGCAAGGAGTTGGCTCGTCGTATCGGCCGCCCTTTTGGCAGCCTTCTCTATGACCTTTAGCTGCTGGCAGGTGGTGGAGGATGGGTCAACGTCCATGAGCAACATCTGGCAATATCCCAGGATTGCGGTAAGCTGGTTGTTGAAATCGTGGGCCACTCCGCCTGCCAGCCGGCCTATGGCGTCCATCTTCTGTATCTCTCTGATCTGTTCCTCGAGTTTCCGCTGTGAGCTGATATCCGTGCCGACTATGATGAGGTGTGTCTGCTCAGGCCTTTTGGTGGACAAAAAACAGGGGCATAGACTAATTTTCCAGGCGATTTGCCTCTTTTCGTCCTTGCCGCAGCTTATCTCCGATTCGATGGAAGTGGTCCTGCCTGTACTAATGGTGTTTTCAAAGCTTTCCACAAACGCCTTTCTTCTGCCTGGCGCAACAAAAAGATCCCAGAAGATCTTGTCCTTGCACTCCTTCTCATCCACCCCGAGGAGCTTGCCTATGATCTTGTTGATGCGAACTATGGTGCCATCTCCAAGCACTTCTGCCACCAAAATGCCTGCTGTTTCAATGGTCAACCGGTTGAAGTCCCGCTCTTTGTCGAGCCTTCTCTTGAGTTCCGCCCTGTTGCTGACGTCCTCAATAAACGCATAGCCGCCCACCACTGAGCCCTCTTCGTTCCTCAGTGGAAAGGCAGTCACCGATATTATGATCTTCTTTCCATTTCCAGGGATGGTATATTCTCCCTGATATCTGACATCCCTGCCCCTCAGGACTTCCCGGGCATAGTCCCTAAGCGCTGCATGCTTTGACGAAAGGGCGTTTAGCCCTATTACCTCCTCCCTCGACCGGCCAGCCAGATGGGCCAGGCGCTCATTACAATCTATGATAAACCCCAGGCGGTCTATGCACATGATGGCCAGAGGCCCCCGTTGGAAAAAGAGCCTGTAGCGCTCCTCGGCCTGGGAAAGGGCCAGCTGCCTTTCCTTCCACTCTGTGATGTCTGAAAGCATGAACAGGTGTCGGTCATCAACACTGCCCAAACCATTAGTGATGAGATCCTGTCTCACCCAAGTCACTGGGCCATCCTTGTGGGTGAGCCTGTATGCCACAGAAAAGGTGGTCGTTCCAGGCCCCACGGCCCTGAACTCTTGGGCCACCCTGCTCCTGTCTTCAGGATGAATCATGAGCCGGAACAAGCTTTCATCACCAGTGAATTTTTCTGGAGGAAGACCTGTCCATTGTTCTATGGCACGCGAAACGAAATGGATATCAAAGGGATTCGAGGCACTGGTATACATCCCAACCACTGGAAGGCTGGAAAGCACCTTTCTTGAAACCCCGTCATGGGACAGGACCAAGAACGCATCACCTTCGCCAAGGCGAACAGGAAGGATGACATTGTTGGACAATGCAGACAGTATGTTGTCGTTGCATGTGCCACACCTCCACACATAGGGGTACGTGGCTGTTACTGTGCCTTCTTGTATGTCCTTTCTTATATTTTCAGGAAGGGCAGAAAAAAAATTGCCCAGTTCTTTTACTGGCATGGGCAGGGAACCATGGAGGTTCAGACCCTTGGATGCAGCAACCACCTTGCCTGACCTCAAAACCATACATGTTGGAAAGACCTCTGAGATGGCAGAAGTTAAATCTTTTACCATGGCATTCGTGTCATACTTGCCCGATCAGAATGAAAAAGGGCTGTCTTCTTCTTCCTCATAGCGGATTTCATCTACTGGCCCTGCTTTTCCCCACCCGGCATATAGCCTGTTAGGGGCATTGAAGACAAGGCCTGGCTCTGAACCTATGACTTTGTAACCGTGCACCACGCCTGGTGGCACTAGCACAAAGGCTGGACGGTCATGCCCGGCATAAAACTTGATGAAATTCCCCTTGGTTTTAGAATCAGACCTGTTGTCCCAAAGGCGTATCTCAAAATTGCCTGGCCCAACGAAAAAGAAGAGATCTGTCTGATCCTCATGGGCATGGGGCCCTCTCACAACGCCTGGATAGGTAAGGGAGCAATAGGCCATCTGGGGGAAATCCTCCTCGTTCACCTCATCCTTCCTGAAGAGTTCACAAAGCCAGCCCCTGGAATCTAGATACTTGGAAAGGCCCTTTATTACCACGCCTTCAATGGCACCTTCGTTAAATTCCACTATAGCCTCCCAATAAAAAAAATCCACAAAGCCAAAGACGCTATTTCTGTCTACCAGGCAAACAGACACCCTCCAATTCCAAAATCTCTCTATCATTTACAAGGGCTGAACCCAGCTCCTGGGCATTGTGTAACGCATAAGGATGCTGGGTGATCTGGCCCTTTTTCTCAACACCCCTGATCAAAAGCCCTGCTGAAAACTCTGCGCCAAGGGCATCGAAAAAGTAACGCATCACCCTAAGTACGCCATCGAAAAGCAGTTTGCCCTTGGTGGCGCCCACTGACAAAAACACTCCCTTACACCCTGGTTTTGCCGCTCCGCCTTTACCGAGCACATATTTCCTTACCCAAAGGGCCTGGGAACGTTCCACTAGGGCCTGGGTCCTCGCTGTGATATTGTAGAAAAAGATGGGCGATGAAACCACTATGATATCTGCTTCATGAAGCTTTGGATAGATATCCGCCATGTCGTCTTCCAAAACGCATTCTCCACTGTGGTCACACCCGCCGCACTCTATACAAGGGCTGATATCCCTTTTGTAGAGGCGTATCTTTTCCACTGTGGCTCCAGCACCTTCTGCCCCTGAAAGGAATGAATCGGCAAGAAGATCACTGTTTCCACCCTTTCTGGGCGAACCTGCAAAAAGAAGAACAGACCGCTTTTCCATTAAGCCCCCCGCAGCTCCAAGGCTGCAATTTCCCACATCTTACCAAAAAAATCCTCGATTACCCAGAATTTTAAGGTTCTTCCAGCAAAAGGGTACCTGCAGGAGATGAGGCCATGAAAGCGAACATGAACAGAGAAAGGTTGCTTTTGCTCTCAAATAGCTTGTCTTTGTTCTGTATTTTCACGACCATATTTCATCCAGCTATCTTTTTTTGCCAGAAGAAGGGAGAATTTCCTCCCCCCATTTTAAAGCAAAGCTTGCGGCAATATGGTATAAAGACCGGTCTGCCATTATGAATAAAGAAAATAGTGACAACAAAAAATTGAGGCCCAAACGCGCCTTTAGATACTATTGGGTCAGGCTTCGCAGGCTCCAGGGAAACCCTTTCATATTGGCACGGGGAGTTGGGATAGGGGCATTTGTGGGGATGACTCCAACAATTCCATTTCACACTGGCCTCACCTTGTTTCTCTGCACCATTTTCAAGGGAAATATTGTTGCCGCAGTGATAACCAACTGGATAGTGAGCAATCCGGTCACCATTCCCATACAGTACTACCTGGCCTGGAAAATCGGCGTATGGATCACGTCGGTCAGGATCACCTGGGAACAGGTTCAATCCATGCTGAACCAACTTCATCACGCAGGTTTCATCCAGGCATCCAAGATGCTCTTTGTAAAGTTTTCCTCCATAATGTACTGCCTTCTGGCAGGCGGCTTTATCCTGGCAGTTCCCATTGGGGTGCTGTTTTATTTTCTTGCCCTCTATTTTTACCTAATGAGGCAAAAAAGACGCCAGGAAAGATTTTTGAGAACAAAATGAAAGAGTCCCGCACACACTTCCACCACACCATCAACTCTTCCCACTCAAGATGATGCCGCTGCCTTTACCCAAAAAGTCCCTGGGGCAAAACTTCCTGATTCATGAACCAACAGTACAGAAAATTGCAGGACTAGTCTGCCAGGGTTCACCTGAAACAGTCATTGAACTTGGCGCAGGCACAGGGCTCCTCACCCAAGCCCTTGCAAAACTGTGCAAAAGGGTCGTGGCACTGGAGATAGACGAACGCCTCATAAGGTGGCACCAAGCAAACAGGGTTCTTCCAAAAAATGTAGAGCTAAGAAGGGCTGACATACTGAAAATCGACTATCAGGGCCTTTCAAAAGAGATTGGAGGCATGCTGCGCATTGCCGGAAACCTACCCTACAACATATCTACCCAAGTGGTTTTTGCCACCTGTAGCCAGAGGCAATTTATAGAAGAGGCCCATTTCCTTTTCCAGAAAGAGGTGGCTGAAAGGATCATCAGCCCACCGGGCCGAAAAAGTTATGGCATCATAAGCGTGGTATCCCAATACTGTGCAGATCTGAAAAAGGAGTTGGACATCCCCCCGTCCATGTTCAAACCAAGCCCCAAGGTCTATTCATCCCTGGTACGCTTCAGGTTTGTTCAAAACAGGGAGCATGTCGCCCTTGACTACAAATTCTTCGTAAAGACGATAAAGGCGTCCTTTTCCCAGAGAAGGAAAAAGATCATCAACTGCCTTTGCCCATTTTTCAAGTTGGAAAGGCAGTTGGCTGAAAAGGCGCTCGAGGAGGCAGGCATCAACCCAGACATAAGGGCCGAGCGCCTGGATGTGGACCACTTTGTATCCCTGTCCAACAGGCTCAAGACCCTGATTGATGAGCAAGCTCCAACAGCCTAAGGCTTGCCTTGCCGATACTGTTTTACTACTATTTCAATAGGAAGAAATAAATAAAGGTGGAGAAGAATAGCGAATGACGCCGCAAGAGATGAACGAAAAGGCCCAAAGGCTTTACAACGAGGGCTTTCACTGCAGCCAGGCCGTGTTTTCAACAGGCTGTGACAAGCTTGGACGCCAGTCTTCCGAGGTTATTGCAGCCCTTTCACCATTTGGGGGAGGCCTGGGAAGCACCGGCAACGTATGTGGATGCCTGCCAGGGGCCTTGGCGGTACTGGGCCTTTCCATGGGCAAGGAGCAGCCCTCTGAAAAAGACCACAAGCTCATGTGGAAGTATGCATACAAACTTGTCAAGCGCTTCGAGTCCCTGAGTGCTGAATATGGCGGGATAAATTGCAAGGATATCGCCAGAATAGATTGGAAAGACAGGAAACAGGTCATGGCCTATTACAAAAACGGCCCAGACAGCAGAAAGAAGGAGTGCCTTAAGATCATAGGGGCGACGGCCCAGGCCCTTGGCGAAATACTAGAAGAGATATCTGAAAGGTCCAAAAAGCAATAGGATCTTCCAAACAGGAGGAGAAAATGGTCACAGAAGAACTTTTGCCTGAGGGTGATAAGCTGAGAAAGGCAGTCAAGTGGCTTTCTCAAATGGTCAAGGAATACCCCGATAAATCCCGAAAGGAGATTATCCTGGAGGCCGAGGTGAAATTTGACCTCTCCCCAAAGGAGTGCGAGTTCTTGCAGAGGAAATTTCTTTAATGCAAAATCGGGGGCACCATCCCAAGGCCTGAAAGAGATGATAGTTTTTGATATTGGTTGTAAAAATGGCCATGTGTTTGAGGCATGGTTCAAGGACAGTGCAAATTTTGAGCAACAGATGGAACAGGGCATGCTGAAATGCCCTGTTTGTGGAAGTGGCGACGTGAAAAAGGTGCTTTCACCCGTCAGGGTCAAAAGGTCACCTGCAGGGGATGGGCCTGTGCCCCAGGAGGCTCTCATGTCTGCCATCCAGAGCATCTATGAAAATATCGTAAGAAACAGCGAGGACGTAGGCACCCGTTTCACTTCAGAGGCCCTCAAGATGCATTATGGGGTAAAGGAACACAGAAGCATCAGGGGGGTCGCCACAGAAGAAGAGGAAAAGATACTGAGGGACGAGGGTGTTGAATTTTTCAGGATACCTGTGCCCAACAAAAAAGGTGAAAAGGAAAACTAACAAGTGAGCATCCAGGAACAGCCCGTCGAGGGTTCTTCTCGAGAACAGGCCAGACAGGATGGGACGAGGGTTGTCCAGGTGGGATGCCTCGTGGTCATGGATTACGTGGTGCGACTTGCCACTGGAAAGGTGGTTGATTCCTCAGAAAAGGGTGGAGGCCCAGCACGCTTTATCTGCGGCAAGGGCAACTTCCCTAGGCCTGTTGAAGAAGGCATCCAGGGCATGGTGCCAGGAGAGTCCAAGACCATAACTGTCCATCCCTACTTTGGCTATGGCCTCTATGACCCAAAGAAACAGATGCTGGTTGCCTCGGAGAGGGTAACTGGCCCCATTGAGGCGGGAAAGGTCATAAAGGTGCCGGACGAGCTGGGCATAACAAGGCCTGCTGTCATCAGGGAAGTGTGGAAAGGGGCCATTATGGTAGACTTCAACCATCCCTTGGCGGGCCAGGTGCTAAAATTCGAGGTATCCATCAGGCAAGTGCTCGAGGCCTCGGATCAGGAAGATGCGCCTGCCTCAGAAGAGGCTTCCCATGACAAGATCCAAGGGTAAGCCTTTCAAAACATGTGCAAGCTCGAGATAGTGTACGACCGTGGTCTGTTGACCATTCCCTCCCTATTTAGCCTAGGGTTGCCCTATCTTTTCGTACAGTTTGAAAAATTGAGACATTTACCTAATTGTAGTTGGAATTTTTTTATTATATTGCTATCTTCCCTCATATTTTCAAAAACATTTCAAGGCAGTTGAGGATTTCTTGATATGAACATCATGGAGAAGGCGGTTGAGGACGCTGGCCTGAAGGATATCTATGAAAAGGTTCTAAAAGGCGAAAGGCTTTCAAGTAAAGATGGACTGCGTCTTTTTGAAACCTCTGCCCTTCCAGCTCTGGGATTCCTGGCAAATATAGTCAGGGAACGATTCAACGGCAACAACGCTTACTATATCTATAATCAGCATGTAAACTATTCGAATATATGCACAAATTTGTGCAAATTCTGCGCCTTCGGCAAGGAAAATGGCCACGAAAAGGCTTATTGCATGTCTGTTGAAGAAATAGCAGACAAGGTGAAACAGCGCCTTGATGAGCCCATAAAGGAGGTGCACATAGTCGGGGGCATACACCCTGAACTGCCGTACTCCTACTATATCGACATGTTAAAGGCCATAAAAGAGGTGCGCCCTGACATACACATCCAGGCATTCACCTGTGTCGAGATTGCCCACATTGCCGACATGGGAGGAAAGGACCTGGAAGAAGCCCTCAAGGAACTGGTGGATGCCGGCCTTGGCTCTATACCTGGGGGAGGCGCCGAAGTCTTCAGTACCAGGATAAGGCAACGGCTTTGCCCTGAAAAGCTTCCTGGAGACAAATGGATAGAAGTGGCCAAGACCGCCCACAGGCTGGGCATAAAAAGCAATGCAACCATGCTTTATGGCCATATAGAAACCATCGAAGAGAGGATAGAGCACCTCATGGCCCTGAGACAGGCCCAAGACGAAACAGGGGGCTTCATGTGCTTCATTCCCCTTGCATTTCATCCCAAGAATACTGCTTTGGACCACGTGGCACCAACCAGCGGCATAGACGACATAAAAAACATCGCGGTCTCCCGACTCATGCTGGACAACTTTCCCCATATAAAGGCCTACTGGATAATGCTTGGCCCAAAGATCGCTCAACTGGCCTTGTCTTTTGGTGCTGACGACCTTGATGGCACCGTGCTCGAGGAAAAGATCACCCACATGGCAGGGGCCGAAGCCCCCCAAGCCCTGTCCAACAGGCAAATAGAGCATCTCATCAGGGGCGCAGGAAGAGACCCTGTAGAAAGGGACACCCTATACAACGTGGTTTCTCAATAGGAAGGTTTCTTGCCATGAAGGATACAGCTGAAAAAAAGGTGATGGATGGCATGCGTATTTCAGCAGAAGAGGCCCTTCACCTCTACAGGAATGCTGGCATACACACCTTGGCCCATCTGGCAAGTCTTGTAAGATTTAACAAAAATCCCGACCCCATAGTCACATACGTCATAGACAGAAACATCAACTATACCAATATCTGTATTTCAGGGTGTAAGTTCTGTGCCTACTATAGCGCGCCAGAACAGGAAACAGGCTTTGTCATCTCCCATGAAGAGCTAGGCAAAAAGATAGCAGAGACAAAGGCCCTTGGCGGTACCCAGATTCTTTTGCAAGGCGGCCTTCATCCTGAGCTCCCCCTGGAATTTTACGAAGAGATGCTCAAATTCATAAAGGGTTACGATATCCACTGCCACGGCTTTTCGCCCCCTGAGATCATCCATTTTTCCAACATCTCCGGCCTTTCCATAAAGGAAGTCCTTGAGCGGCTTATGGCAGCAGGCCTTGATTCCATTCCTGGTGGGGGGGCAGAAATCCTCGTGGATGAAGTCAGGAGCCGGATAGCCCCGAGAAAGGCCACCACGAAACAATGGTTGGACGTCATGGAAGCCGCCCACGAACTTGGCCTGAGAACCACGGCCACCATGATGTTCGGCCATATCGAGACTGACCAACACCGCATCCAGCATCTGTTGGAGCTAAGAGAGCTCCAGGACAGGACGGGAGGATTCACCGCGTTTATCCCCTGGCCCTTTCAGCCTGGGAACACCGCAATAGACGTAATGGCGGCAACGGCCCAGGATTATCTGAGGCTACTTGCCATATCCAGGATATTTCTGGATAACTTCCAAAACATACAGGCCTCGTGGGTCACCCAAGGGGCCAAGGTGGCCCAGCTAGCCCTATATTTTGGTGCCAATGATTTTGGCTCGACCATGATCGAGGAAAACGTGGTTGCTGCAACAGGTGTCAGTCACAAGTTGTCTGAACACGAGATAAGAAGGCACATAAAAAATGCAGGTTTTGAGCCGAGACAGCGCCTCATGGACTACACTATCAAAGGAGATCAAGACCTCCCAGGCAGATAACGGGTCAGACCTCGGATAAGTGGCCAATCGTCGAGCTTCCATATCAGAAAAGGTCTCCATACACCTTGCCAGATGGGTGGTGCCAGTCACCAGGCCGGCAGTTGAGAATGGAGGTGTGGCCGTATCCCAGGGCCGCATCGTGTCCGTGGGGCAAAAGACAGATCTATTCAAGACATATTCCCCAAAACGCAACCAAATTGTCGACCATGGAGACTGCGTCATAATGCCTGCCCTCACAAATGGCCACTGCCACCTGGAATTTTCCTTTGCACAGGGGTTGATCCCAGAAGGCCTTGGTTTTTCCAGATGGCTCAGGCAGGCCATGAGGCTCAGGCAGGAATGGTTCGGCCAAAGGGACGAAAAGATCCTGGCATCAGCCGTAGAGGGGCTTGATAGCCTGTTGAAAGAAGGTGTCTATGGGTTGGCTGATGTGGGAAACGCCAACCTTGGGGCCTCGATACTTCAAGCGTGCGAGAAAGGCCGTTGCTGTGCAGTTTCATTTTCAGAGGTTATACACCCTGTGGAACAGGACGTTGTCTTAAAGGACGGGAACGCCTTCGATACAGGATGCGGAAGCTTTGCCTTCAGCGCCCATTCCGTCTATACCTGCTCGAGACAAGCCATTCATAAGATTTACACTTGGTGCATGTCACGTGGGCTGCCCTTTTCCATCCATTGTTCAGAATCCCCAGAGGAGATGGAATTCGTGAAAACTGGCCAAGGCCCTATCGCCGAGATATTGAGGGAACGTGGCAGACGCATAGAAGCCTTTTTCACGACGGCATACTCTCCTGTAAGGTTACTCGAAGAGGCCAAGGTGCTAGGGCCCAAGACCATATGCGTGCATTGTACCCATGTGGACAGGAATGATTTGGAGCTACTTTCCAAAAGGCGCTGCCATGTATGCCTTTGCCCTGGCAGCAACGAATACATAGGCTCAGGCAGGGCACCTGTCCATGAGATATTCAACACCCTGGCTGAAAGGGTGTGCCTTGGGACGGATAGCCTTGCAAGTAATTGGAATCTTTCTATATTCTCTGAAATGAAAAGGGTTGCCAAACTCTCGCCCCATATCCCTCCGGCACAGATCGTAAGGGCTGCCACCATTAATGGCGCAAAGGCACTGGGATTCTCCGACAGACTGGGCAGCCTTGAGCCGGGGAAAACGCTCCCCTTTCTTGTGATAGAGACATCTTCCATAAAGGATGGCGACATTTACGAATTCATCTGTTGCAGCCCTGACTCTTTTACATTAAAGGTTGTCTGCTAGCCATCAGAATCGGCCAAGGACCATAGAGGGGAGAATGTGCACAAGTTAGGAATAGTAAATTTCATAAATACGGCACCTGTCTTGATTCCGTTTGTTGAAATGGGAAGGCTTGAGGGATGGCAGACCATTCAAGACAATCCCTCCAATCTGAACAAGATGCTTAAGGAGGGAAAGATAGATGCAGGGCTCATCTCCTCCTTTTCCTTTGGCCTAAACCATAGGGACTATTACATACTTAAGGACTACTGTATAAGCGCAACGGGAACAGTTGGAAGTGTGCTGCTTTTCAGCAGAAAACCCTTTTATGACCTTTCAAGGGCCAGAATCATACTCACCAACCAATCTGAGACATCAATCAACCTCCTATACATAATCCTTGAATATTTCAATGGATTCGAACCTTCTTATGCCACAGGCACATTCAGGGATTTCGAAACCGACAAGGAATCGGACGCCTACCTGGCCATAGGGGATGAGGCACTCCAGCTGAAAAAGGCAGCAGGAACCCTCTTCTCCTACGACCTGGCATCCATGTGGTATGAGACAACTTCCCTTCCTTTTGTCTTCGCCCTCTGGGCCATCAGAAGGGATGCAGGCCTCAGAGACAGCAAGCCATTGATGCTCTTAAAGGAACGGCTTTCCATATCCTACTCCAAGGGGATAAGGAACCTTGGGGAGATAGCAGGCATGGTCTGTAACCGCATACCCATGACTCAAGGAGAGTGCCTATCCTATCTTAAGGGGATCGAATTCGACCTTTCGAGCCTGAAGATGAGGGGCCTTGGCCACTTTTTCAAGCTTCTGCAACAGATGGGAAGGTTGCCAGAAATGCCCCAACTCATAGAAATATGATCATGTGTCGAACATTTTTGCCAGGACCATAAACAGAGGACATGAACCTGCCATCAAAAGAATCCAAAAAGGCCTTTGTGCAAGAAAAGTTTGCGTCTGTAACACCGAAATACGACTTCCTCAACACCCTTTTGAGTCTGTATATAGATCACTATTGGCGCATAAGGACTGCGGCGTTACTCAAGGACGAGGAAGGGCCTGTACTGGACATCTGCGCTGGCACCCTGCCCCTTTCCAGACAGATATTCAAACAGAAAAAAGGAATGGTAGTTGCCCTTGATTTCTGTTTCGACATGCTTGATTACGGAAAACAGAGGCTCAAGACTCCTCATGAAAGGGCCAATATACTTCCTGTATGTGGAGACGGTGAAGCCCTTCCGCTGCCAGATGAATCCTTTGCAGGCTTTACTGTTGCTTTTGGAATAAGAAATCTTTCGAATCTTCCCAAGGGCTTTGGGGAGATGTACAGGGTTCTTAGACCAGGAGGAATTGCGGCAATTCTTGAATTTTCAAGGCCATCAAACCCTGTCTTCGCACCTCTTTACAGGTTTTATCTGCACAAGGTGTTGCCCAATCTTGGCGGGGCCATATCTGGCGACAAGGAGGCATACAGGTATCTGGCTGAATCCATCGAAGGCTTTTATTCTCAAGACGAGGTCTGCAAAATGATGAAAGACGCCGGTTTCGAGGATGTGTCTTACAAGCCTTTGACTATGGGCATAGTCACCCTGTATAGTGGGCACAGGCCATAAACTTTGATTATCGGATAAAAAGGCCGAAAACGTAAACAAGACATCGGTTTCAGGGAGGGCGCACTGGTTGGTCAAAAAACCCTCGAAACCGGTACGTCCCTGGGCAAGCATGATGCCCAAGATGGCAGCAGGAGGTCAAAGGCCTGGCTTTTATGGACACATCCCAAACCCAAAAGATCCAACCTGGAAAAACGAAGAAGCCACCCAACAGGCTGGCCCTCATGATGGTGGCTGCCTCTTGCCTTCTGTGGCACCTTTTGGACCCAAGGATTGCATTGGCATTTCAGGAGCATGGGGCAAAAGAGGGCCTTTATGTACACCAGTTGGGCCATATCTGTTTTGGCGCGGCCATGGCCTGGCTCTTTTTCATGATTAGAAGGAGCTCATTCTGGAGGCGTAGATGTTGGAAATCTGTGGCAGCAGGTTCTGCACTCCTTGCCCTTTGGAACGCTGTGACCTTCACAGGACACATCATTTCCCTGTACAGCCTCAAGAACTGTCCCACCACCCTGCCTCAAGATGCCGGCCTGAAATTCTGGGTATGGTATTCCTGTAAGCTCGACAACATCATCTGTGTGGCTGCCATGTGTTTCTTTTACGCGGGCCTCAAACAGCTCTTGGAACATCTAAAGAGTGAGGAGCCTGGGGACAAGGGGGGCATGATAAGATGATGTTTTCCATCTGTACCCCCATAATAGTCGTGGATGTGGCTGGCAGCCTCACCATGATAATCATATCCATACTATGCCTGAAGGTTTCGCGACAGATATCAAGGGCCAGGCCAGATAATATCTTTTATAGTTACCTCAACTGGCTGGTTGCAGCACTTCTCGCCTTTTCCCTTTCCCGGCCCCTTGGCCACATCGTAAAGCACATCTTGCTCTATACAGGAAAGGTGGACTTCTGGATCTCTCTTTCACCAATAAGCGGTTCCATAAATACAGCCGTATTCTTTCTCATAACCTCAATAACCCTCTTCTTTCAAACCATGCAGCGGATCATGGAGCGCATGGGAGAAGACAAGAAGAAGATCGAGCGCATAAGCCAGGAACTCCTGAATCTTAACCAGAACACAGAAGTGCTGGTATCTGAAAGGACCAGGGCTGAGCTTGCCCTCAATGTGGCCCATGAAATAAGGAATCCTGTAATGGTAATAGGGGGCATGATCAGGCGCATACTCACCAAATCTCCTGCTGAAAAGGAGGTAAAGGAATACCTCAAGGCCATTCTCAATCAAGTGGTGCGCCTTGAAAACATCGTGAAAAAATTTGAGACCATAAAGGGGAACCTGTCGTGGGCATTTACCAGGGAGGACCTGAACAAGCTAGTCAAGGCCGCAGTGAACATGATCCTTCCAGAGGCAAGGCAAAAGGGGGTGACCATTGTGACCGAGGTGGAGAAGGCGCCCCTTTTCGTAGAGGTCAATGCCAACTTAATAAAACTGAGCATCGTCCACTGCCTCAGAAATGCCATCGAGGCCAGCGACAGCGGAAAAAGGATAGAAGTGCGCACCTTGCAGGCCAAGTATGGCGCAATGGTGAAGATTATCGACCATGGCACAGGGATGCCAGAAGAGGTGTTGAAAAAGATCTTTGTTCCATTCTTTGGCACCAAAAAGAAGAGCTCAGGCCTTGGCTTATGCGTGGTAAAACAGATTATCGAAGAACATGGCGGCACCATCAATATATCGAGCGTGGAAGGAGAAGGGACCATAGTCGAGATCTTTCTTCCAACCAGGATAGGAACAGCGAAGACCTGGGGCACAGAGGCAGGCTCACAGCAGACAGGGGGCTGACCATTGAAGGAAATACCTGTAGAGATCTTTACCGATGGTGCCTGTTCTGGAAATCCAGGCCCAGGTGGGTGGGGAGCGCTTCTCCGCTATGACAAACACGAAAGGCGCATCTCGGGCTTCTGTTCCCGTACAACCAACAACAGGATGGAACTCCTGGCTGCCATTCGTGCCCTTGAAACCCTCAAACGCCCATGCAGGGTAAACATCTACACAGATTCCCAGTATCTAAAGAATGGAATCACCAGCTGGCTTCCAGGATGGAAGTCCAGGGGATGGAAAAGATCAGGGAACAAACCTGTAAAAAACGCCGATTTGTGGAAAAGGCTTGATGAACTTTGCCGGAAGCATCAGGTAACGTGGCATTGGGTACGGGGCCATGCCGGCCACAAGGAAAACGAGATAGCAGATGAACTTGCCACAGAAGCGATAAAAAAAGGCCGTTTGGGCAAGATGGCCGACGAGCCTGAAGGCTGTCTTTAGAAACCAGATTCAAAATCGGGCATATTCTCCAAGAAGCCTCGAATCGGGAGGGTCAGTCCATCGAGGCTCCATTGGATTTTGTGCCTTAGCCTGCCCTGACGGTTCAAGACCTCAAGGCAGAAAGCCGGTCTTCTATTGCCCTGAGCTTTTCTTCAAGCCAGGACTTTTCTTCCAAAAGCGCATCTTTTTCCTGACCAGATGGCGCAGCGCCTCTGCGGCCCCAGCCGAATCCGCCACCGAATCTGCCAGTCCTGCGGCAGAAAGCACCACGTGCCCTGCCCCAGAAACCGCCTCTGCTTCTGCCGGCACCACGGGTGCCAAACCCGAAACAGCGGCCCTGTCTCCAACCAGTTCCTGGCCCGGCTCCAAGCGGCCCGGTTCTATCCAATCCAGGCATAACGTAACACCTCCTTTCATATTAGTCTTGTGCTCATAATATAATGAGCATAAGCCAAAAAGCAAGGACTAAATAACACCCAGGGCCGATCCCAGATACCCTGCCAAAAAAGTGGGCCACCTCATCCCTTGCGGAAAGAACCAAATAGGTTCCGGTGGTCCTTGTATTTCACGGATAAATTCGCTAACCTTTCATTGAAGAACAAGGTGAGAAAAGTAGCTCTTTAATCCTCTTCAGACATCCCCAAGACCCAGACGTGGCCAAAACAGTCAGGCTGAAAAACAGAACCACTTCCCGCCCCACAGGGCTTTTACTCGGCCTACTGGCATCTGCTTCCATTTTTCTCTTGTTCTACAATCTCGGTGGAGCTCCACTTGGCAAGGCCGAAAGCAGGATAGCTGAGGTGGTTAGGGAGATGGCCATAAAAGGGGACCTCCTTCATCCCACTTGTCTTTTCATACCCTATGTTACCAAACCTCTGTTGCCCTATTGGCTTGCCATAGGAACAAGCAAGGTGACAGGGGTGATAGACGAGTTCACACTGAGAATCCCTTCCGCCCTTGGGGCATTTGCGGCACTGGTGGCCACATTTTTCCTGGGAGGGATGATAAGTGGCCTTGAGGCAGGGCTCTTCAGCAGTGCCATATTGCTTAGCTGCCTTGGAGTTTTGCAATGGGGCAGATGCGCCTCTCCAGACATGCTAAATATGGCCGCCATAACAGTAGCTATCGCCTGGTACTGGCGCTGGAGACAGGAGCCTAGATTCTGGGCGATACTTGTCTTTGGCCTTTTGACTGCCATTTCAGGCCATATGAAGGGCCTGGTTGGGGTGGTGATCCCCCTGATGGCTGCAGGTATCGACATCCTTTATTCCAGGCGGTTCAGGTTGGTCATGCAACCAGCAAACCTCCTTGTTCTTGCTGCTGGCCTTGGCATCTATTTGGTTCCTTTTCTCCTTTCGAGCTGGAGCGGAAGCACCCATGGCTACAACTGGCTTTCCACTGCCTTTCGAGAAAGCATTACAAGGGCCATTAAACCATTTGACCACGAAGGCTCTCCCTTTATGTACGTGGAGTTTGTACCCGTCTGGATCCTGCCGTGGGCCCCGCTCCTTTTGGGCATGATGTTTCTGCTATTGAGGGACATACGAAGGCAGAGCCAGCAGACCAGATGGCTGCTCATATGCTCAGGCGCAATCTTTGTGATGTTCACACTGGCTGGCTCAAGAAGAAGTTATTATATCCTTCCCATTTTGCCCTTTTGCGCCCTGGTTGCAGGAACAAGCCTTTCCAAGAATCACCTTCAGAATCCGCACTTGCGCATGGTCTTTGGATTACAGGCCTGGTTTTTCTTATTGGTTGCAGTTTGCATGATCGTTTTTTCCGCATGGGGCCTTCTCCTCGAGGGCCTGCCCTTTTCACACACCTTTATGACCATGGTTCTGGTACACGGTCTTGTCATCTTGGTTTTTTCCTTGGCGTTCCTGTATTGGGCCAAGCTATCCCGGCCAAGCCTTTCACATCAGTCTGTGTTGTTGGTGTTTATCGCCATTTTGATCATAGGTGGCTTGACCCATTTGGAAAGGCCTTTTTTTGAACAACAGGCCACAGAGAAGGCCTTCGTACACCAGGTGAAACAGCGTCTTTTGAAAGAGTCAAACACCATACCCCTGTATTTCAGGCTCGGGGTGAGAACCAGGGCCAGGGTCAGCTTTTATCTTGGCCAAAGAGGTCCTGTAAGGAACTTTCTCCATGCCCCCTCCCTGACGAAACACCTTTCACCCCGAAAAGGATGGCTCATCATCCTGGCCCATGAGGACAAGACAGAGCTGCTAAATGCCTTAAACAAACTTCAGCGGGCACGGATAGAAGAAATTTTCTCTGAAAGATTTCATAAGTGGGAAGGTTGGCCTGGAAGACAGGAAAAAGAAAAGGAAGGCAAGCTTCTTTGCCTTGAGATCACATGGAAAGATGGCTGAACGAATCTGGCGAATAAGGGCTCAAGATCTTATTAGACCACTCAGGCAGACATCTTAGCAGCCTTTGTCAAACTGCCCCTCCAAAACGGCAAACCTTCCGCCCTGAAGGCATGGCTCCAGGGAATCAAACTCCACAGGCCTAATCCTGCAAGATATTCCAAGGGCCTCCTGGAAAATCTCCTCACTCTGTCTTATCCACCGATGAAGCTGGGGCAGGCTTCCTGTGAAGATGGTTTCATCTATCGCTATCAGGATCTCTATCTGGGTAAGATGCTTCCATTTGTGAAGAACTATGAGAAAGGGAAGCTCCACTCCACCAGTCCTGTCTGAGAGAAGTTTACGCACCTGGCCTTTGGATATCTTGACTCCCCTAACGGTCAAGAGATTGTCGCACCTGGACTCCACTGGCATCATGCGCCAACTCGTTCTGCCGCATACACACGCCTCCTTTGTGATGCTTGTGATATCCCCAGTCCTGAAACGTATGAGGGGATTGGCCCTTGCTGTAACCGTAGTGATGACAAGCTCCCCCCTTTCCCCCTCTGGAACCGGTTCCCCTGTCGAAGGGTCCACTATCTCTGGAATGACATGGTCCATGGCTATGTGAAGTCCACACTTGCAGTGGCACTCGTAGGCCATAGAAGGCCCCGATGCCTCAACGATCCCATATGCGGCCCTGGTCTCCACATCGAGCTCCCTTTCGAATATGGTTCTCGTCTCTTCGGTCAGTGTCTCTCCTATCAGGATGACAGTCTTGAGATTCAGGCCAGCAAGGGGCATGTTCTTTTCCCTGAAGATTTCCAAAAGATGCCTTCCATAGGAAGGGGTAGTGACGAGCACAGTAGTCTTAAAATCTGCCATTATCCTAAGCCTGGTGAAGGTGGAAACAGGATCTGGAGGGATGACCAGTGCTCCAAGATTTTCGGCACCCTCCTTGAGATCCTGACCATGCAAGGCCATTCCAGGATCGAGGCAAATCTGTACGATGTCGTCTGCGCCAACCCCTGAGATCTTAAAGAACCTTGCTGTAAGCTCAGTGCGTTTCCTGAGATCTTGTGCCGTGAGCCCCCGGGCCACGGGATTCGCATGGCCGCTTCTGAGGGCATGAATCCTCACGATATCTCTCAGGGGCACAGAGAAGAGACCATAGGGATAGTTGTCGGATATGTCGTCTCTGGTGGTAAAAGGCAGCCTGTGGATATCTTCGACCGACCCGATGGTATCAGGGCTTATGCCTGCCTGCTGCATCCGTTTCTTATAGAAAGGCACCCTTGAAAACGCCCTGTTGACCGTGGACTGAAGAAGCTCGGTATGCCACTGGGCCCACTGCTCCTGAGAAAGATATTCTACGCTATCCCTGTTCATCCTTCCCTCCTAACGTTCAGAAAGATCTTTGTAGTCCTTGCCAAGATATGCCCTTCTTATCTCGCTGTCTTCAGCCAGATCCCTGGCGCGGCCCTGAAGGGTGACACGACCTGTTTCCAGGACATAGGCCCTGTGAGAGATCTCGAGTGCCTTTTTGGCATTCTGTTCCACCAGGAGTATGGTCGTACCCTCCTCGTTGAGATCCACCACTGTCTGGAGTATGACCTCCACGAGCTTGGGGGCAAGACCTAGAGACGGCTCGTCGAGTAGTAGCAATCTGGGCTTTGCCATAAGTGCCCTACCAATGGCAAGCATCTGTTGCTCGCCTCCGCTGAGGGTCCCTGCAGTCTGATCCCGTCTCTCCTTTAACCTTGGAAACAGGGAAAAGACCCTGTCGATGTCTTCCTGGATCTCCTGGCTGCTGGCCTTCTTCCTCGCATATGCCCCTAGCAGCAGGTTTTCCATCACGGTGAGTGGAGCAAACACCTGACGCCCCTCAGGCGCATGTGCGATCCCCATGGATACTATCTTGTTTGGTGACACGCCCCTGATATTGTTCCCGTCAAAGACGATCTCACCAGAAACCGGAGCTATGAGGCCAGATATAGACACGAGAAGGGTGGTCTTGCCCGCACCATTTGCCCCAATAATGGAGACGATCTCTCCCTGGTCCACATGCAGGGATACATTTTTCAACACATGGATAGGGCCATATTTCGTATTCAAGTTCTTTATGTGAAGCATTGGTCAAACTGTTGATTGGATCTGCTGGTCATGCGTGCATTTTGTCACAATAGAGTCTTTAACAGCACTCCAGGAGATGACACCAGAACATAATATGGCATAGGTCGCCGATTATTGCCATAGCAGCCTGTCTTTTTGACGGGGATAAAAGGTTAAGCCATGGATAATTGTCAATTATTTGTGATTGATAAATGATTTCTTTTTGTGTAATAGTCAACGGAAGCATCACCAAAATAATGCAGGGAGGAGAATTTTCATGAAAGCAGTCAACTATTTCAAACTGGTGGTCACATGCTTGTGCATAGGCTTGCTGTCCTTTACAGGAAAGGCTATGGCAACAGATACGGTCAAGATCGGTTCTTTCCTTGCCGTGACAGGCCCGGCTTCATTTCTGGGAGATCCAGAACTTAAGACCCTCCAGATGTATATCGATGAAATAAACGCCAAAGGTGGAATAGACGGCAAAAAGATAGAATTCATCCATTATGACACCAAAGGCAAGGCCAAGGAGGCCAAGAACTTCGTAAACAGGCTCGTCAAGAAGGACAAGGTGGATGTGATCATTGGTGGCACAACCTCTGGCAACACCTTGGCGGTAATCGACATCGTCCAGAAGGCCCAAATCCCTCTGATTTCACTGGCTGGTTCAGTAAAGATCATAGAGCCCGTCAAGAAATGGGTGTTTAAGACCCCACATACAGACAGAATGGCCGCAGAAAAGATATTCCAAGACATGAAGAAGAGGGGCATTACCAAAATCGCCCTCATCACCGGCAACGGCGGCTTTGACAAATCGGGCCGTGCCCAGTGTTTTGCCCTGGCGCCAAAATATGGCATCGAGATAGTGGCCGACGAAAAATATGGAAATGCCGACACAGACATGACCACGCAGCTCACCAAAATAAGGGGCACAGACGCACAGGCAATCTTGAACTTTGGCTTTGGCAAGGCCCCTGCCATTGTTGTGAAAAACGTAAGACAACTGGGCATAAAGCTTCCCATTTACGAATCGCACGGGGTCGCATCCAAAAAGTTCATCGAACTTGCAGGCGCAGCCGCCAACGGGGTAAGGTTGCCAGCAGCAGCTCTCATAGTGGCCGAACAGCTTCCAGCCAACGACCCGCAGAAAAAGGTCCTCCTTGACTACAAAAAGAAGTACGAAGCAAAATTTGGCCCTGTCTCAACCTTTGGTGGACATGCCTATGACGCACTTTTCATTACAGTAGGTGCCATTGAAAGGGCCAAATCCACCGAGCCTGCCAAGATCAGGGATGAGATAGAAAAGACCCACGGTTTTGTGGGCACAGGCGGGGTGTTCAACATGAGCCCCAAGGACCATCTGGGACTTGGCCTCGACGCCTTCAAGATGATCGAGGTCCAGAACGGAAACTGGAAACTCTTGTACTAAAGTGCCATCTTGAAAAAGATCTGAAACGATCCCCCGATCCAGAATACTGGTCGGGGGTAATTTTTGCCCTTGATACGAAAGGCTGCCTGCTCAAAATTAAAAATCTTTATTCACATACAAGAGGCCTTGGAAAGATGAGCCAAGACACCCTGTTGTTGTCTCAAGGGTTATTTTTCCAGAGTAACATTGTTATTGAACAAAAAAACAATATCTAAAAGGTAGCCAAAAGACAGCCTATGGACCAACTATTACAGTTTCTCATAAGTGGTCTCACAGTCGGCTCTATTTATGCCTTGGTGGCCCTTGGTTTCTCCATAATCTACAATGCATCCGACGTGGTGAACTTCGCTCAGGGCGAATTTGTCATGATAGGCGCCATGAGCGCAATCTTTCTCTTGAAAGATGGAATGCCTTATCCTGCAGCTGTCTTCTGCGCCATTGCCATCACTGTGCTAGTTGGCCTTGCCCTGGATAAACTTGCAATAGAGCCTGCCAAGAATGCTACTGTGGTAACCACCATCATAATCACCATAGGGGCCTCTATCTTTCTCAGGGGGGCTGCCCTTCTCATATGGGGCAAGGAGATCTATGGCCTTCCTCCGTTCACAGGAGACCAGCCCATTACCATAGGAAATGCCACGATTCTGCCCCAAAACATCTGGGTAATGGCTGGCACTGCAGCAGCCGTCTTTGCAGTAAAATATTTTTTCGACAAGACCATTATGGGTAAAGCCATTATGGCCTGTTCTTTTAACAAGAAGGCGGCATTCCTCGTAGGCATCAACGTCAGGCAGATGCTTCTTGTCTCCTATGGCCTTTCGGCCGCACTGGGATCAGCTGCAGGAGTACTGGTCGCTCCTATAACCTTCATGTCTTACAATTCAGGCGTAATGTTGGGGCTGAAGGGCTTTTGTGCAGCCATACTCGGGGGCATGGGAAGCTCCATGGGGGCAGTGGCAGGTGGCTTACTCCTTGGCATCATAGAGACCATTGGAGCAGGGTTCATCTCATCTGGCTACAAGGATGCCATAGCGTTTTTCGTCATCATGATGGTCCTTTTCATAAGGCCAAGCGGCATACTAGGAAAGGCCGAATCGGATAGGGTATGAGGAGACTTTCTGGATATTACATATTCGCCCTGACCACTGTTGCACTGCCTGTCCTTTTTCCAGACAATTACTATGTCACCGTCGTGGGAGTTACGATTTGCACCAATATAGTGCTCGCTGTCAGCCTTAATCTCCTCATGGGATATGCCGGTCAGATCTCCCTTGGGCACGCAGCCTTTTTTGGACTTGGGGCCTATTCGTCCGCTGTACTCACGGTAAAATTTGGCATCAATCCGTGGCTTGCCATGGCTGCTGGCGCATTCATGGTGGCGATTATCTCCTACATACTCTCTAGGCCAATATTGAGGCTCAAAGGGCACTATCTTGCCATGGCGACCCTTGGCCTTGGCATCATAGTGCACATATTCTTTGTCCAGGCAGACCAGCTGACTGGCGGGCCTGACGGGATGTCTGGCCTTCCAACCCTCACCCTCTTTGGCATGGCCCTGGACAGCGATGTCAAATGGTATTGGGTCTTTGCGATATTTATGCTCCTAAGTGTGCTCTTTTCGTTAAATATAGCCCAATCCCGCTCTGGACGGGCACTTGCGGCAGTTCATGGAAGCGAGATTGCAGCCCAAATGCTCGGCGTGGATACCGCAAAGGTAAAATCTCATATCTTCGTATTTTCTGCAGTGCTTGCATGCATTACAGGCAGTCTCTTTGCCCACCAACAGGATTTTGTAAGCCCTGAATCCTTCAGTTTCTTTTTTTCCATCGAACTTGTGACAATGGTGGTGCTCGGCGGGCTCGGCTCTACATTTGGTGCTGTCATAGGCGCACTGCTCCTCTCCCTTCTTCCTGAAGTGCTCATAGTGTTTGAGGACTTCGAGGTCCTTATCTTCGGTGCAATTCTCATGGTAATAATGATATTTTTGCCCCAGGGTCTGTTTGTGGCCTTGGAACAGGCATTTTACAACCTCGTAAGCAGGAGACGGCGGGGATCTGCTGATGCAACTTCTTGAAGTCAGGGACCTTGAAAAGAAATTTGGAGGCCTAAAGGCCATTTCGGGACTCAACTTCTCTGTGCCTGAACGCATAATCTTTTCTGTAATAGGGCCAAATGGGGCTGGGAAGACCACACTGTTCAATCTTCTCACCAATGTCTACAGGCCCTCAGAAGGTTCTATCAGGTTTCAGGGAAGGGAAATCTCCGGCCTTGCCCCATATCAGATAGCAGAACTGGGCATCACCAGGACCTTTCAAAACCTTCAGATATTTCTCAACATGACTGCACTAGAAAACGTCATGGTGGGATGCCACCTCCATTCAAGCTCAGGCCTCATCTCTGCGGCCTTGAGGCTTCCATCAGTGCTCAGAGAGGAAAAAAAGGTAAAGGAGATGGCATTCCAGGCCCTTACATTTTGTAAACTCGAAGCTATTGCACACATGCCTGCAAACGCCTTGCCCTACGGCACCTTGAAAAAGCTTGAAATCGCAAGAGCCCTCGCTGCACGGCCTAAACTGCTCCTCATGGATGAACCTGCCGCAGGGCTCAACGATACGGAGACCATGGAACTTTGCCAACTCATAAGTGATATCTGCGCGTCTGGCATCACAATAATCCTGGTTGAGCACAACATGAGTCTTGTGATGGAGATATCACACCACGTTCTCGTCCTAAACTATGGAGAGCTCCTTGCCCAAGGCACTCCCCAGGAGGTTCAGCACAATCCAGATGTAATTGCAGCCTATCTTGGCAATGGATAGCCTTTGAGGCCATATTTTCCCAAGGAAAGAGTTTCCGAAGATTTTACTTTTTGCCATGGATATACCGATGTGAAAAAAAAGACCACATAGAAAGGCGAAACTTTCCCACACATGGTTCCATGTATATTCATCCAAAGGAACTGCCAACAAGGAAGATAAAAGATGAATCTATTCCTATACGCACTCGTCTTTATAGTCGCATCCATTGCCATATGGTCGGTAGCTACGTACAACAGGCTGATAAAGCTAAAAAACCTGTGCCAGGAGGCATGGAGTGGCATAGAAGTACAGCTTAAGCGAAGGGTAAATCTCATCCCCAACCTGTTGGAAACGGTAAAGGGGTACATGAAACACGAAAGGGAACTCTTCGAAAAGGTTACATCTGCAAGGGCAATGGCCTTAAATGCTTCAAGTCCGGCAGAAAGGGGCACCATGGAGGCACAGCTCACATCAAGCCTCAGAGGGCTTTTTGCTGTTGCCGAGAACTATCCTCAACTTAAGGCCAACCAGAACTTCCTCAGCCTTCAGAAGGAATTGTCCGACATAGAAGACCAAATCCAGCTGGCTAGGAGATATTACAATGGGACTGTAAGGAATCTGAATACGGCTATAGAGGTATTTCCCAATTCACTCATAGCTGGCATGTTCGGCTTTGAGAAACAACCCTTCTTTGAACTGGATGATGATTCCCAGAAATCTGTTCCAAAGGTCTCCTTTTAGGATGGAAAAGAAATGGCTGCTCTATTGAAATCAAAGTTGTTACCTTTAATCCTTGGGCTCCTGCTTCTTTCAGCCTTGAATACCTGGCCTGCCGAGGCGGGAGAGGCAATACTCAACTTCAGGAGCACCATATTGGTTCAGCCCGACTCTTCCATAATCGTGACAGAAGAGATGGAGACGAGGTGCCTTGGAGAAAGGATAAGACATGGAATTTACAGGGACATTCCCACCAGATATCACCGCTGGCCAGGACTTAGCACAAAATCCCATTTCAAGGTGCTCCAGGTGAGGATGGATGGCCATTCCAGCCGGTATCACATAAAGAAAAAGGGGGCATACACCAGGATCTACATAGGCAGAAAGGATTATTTGCTGCCACACGGCGTACACAACTTTGAAATCACCTACAAGATGGATGGCATGGTGGGCTTTTTCGATGATTACGACGAACTGTATTGGAATGTTACAGGAGATCAATGGAAGTTTCCCATTGAAAAGGCATCGGTGAGAATAATCCTGCCTGAAAAAACAAGATTCCTGCAGTTTGCATCATACACCGGCCGCCGCGGATCCAAGGACAACAATGCCAGAGTCACAGAGACTGGCCCAAGATCCATCGCCTTTGAAACCACAGCTCCCCTGATGCCTGGACAGGGTTTTACTGTTGCAGCGGCCTGGCCAAAGGGCCTCATCAATAGACCCAGCCATGCCCAAGAACTTATGCAGCTTTTCTGGGACAACATATACCTGATCACCGCACTGATGGGACTAATCGTCACATTCATTTATTACCTTGTAGTATGGAAAAGGGTGGGAAAAGACCCGGAAAAAGGGCCAATCGTGCCGAACTACAGGCCTCCAACTGGATTTGGACCCGCTGCAGCACGCTTTATTCTCAAGATGGGTTTTGATAATAACGCTTTTTCGGCAGCGGTTATAAACCTTGCGGTAAAGGGCTACCTGACTATCAAGGAAAACAGCGGAAGATTTACCCTCATAAAGAACCGGAAGGGTGGCCAGGAAGAGTTGTCAGAGGGAGAAAAGAGACTTCTCAACAAACTTTTTTATATGTCTGATGAGGTAATGCTGACCACTGAGGAATCCTCCAGGATACGTTCTGCACTGGAGACGTTAAAAAACAGCCTCTACAACCATTTTGAAAGGATATATTTCAAGACCAACAGCAAATACCTAATCCCTGGAATCTTGCTCTCGGTACTGACCCTTGCCATAGCCAACCTTGGAAGCGATGACGTGTCCACTGCATTCTTCCTGAGTTTTTGGCTGGCTGGCTGGTCTGCTGGAACTGCCTTTTTGGACATAACTGCCTTTAGCGCCATAAGGGCAGCAATTGCATCAAGGACACTCTCAAGCATTGGTATCGCATTGCGTTCAGCCATATTTGCCATTGTCTTCACTGGTTTTTGGTTTTTGGGATGCTTTTTGTTCATGAATGGCGCTGGCACGCAACCCTTTGTGGTTTTTATATCACTTGCCATATTGAACCTGATATTCTACCAGCTCATGAAGGCCCCGACTATGCGGGGCAGGAGGGTCCTAGACCATATCGAAGGATTCCGCATGTTCCTGGAAACCGCAGAAAAGGACCGGCTCAACCTATTGGCCAAAGAGGAAGGGCTTCCAAGACTCTTTGAAAAGTACCTGCCCTGGGCAGTGGCACTCGATGTAGAAAACCAGTGGGCAGAAAAATTCAAAAGTTACTTGTCCCAGGCTGGCGCACCACAAGGTGGCAGCAACTATACACCCGCATGGTATGCTGGCCCCCTTCACCACCCTGCCCCGCTGACCTCGTCTCTGGGCAGCAACATCAGCTCTGCTGTTTCGAGTGCTGCCATTTCAGGAAGTTCTGGTAGCGGAGGTGGGGGCTTCTCTGGAGGTGGAGGAGGGGGCGGTGGCGGCGGCGGCTGGTAATGCCGCCTATTCATCAATATTGGTTAAGATATTCTATGCAAATCCTTGAGGCCCTTTTGGAAAACAACAGGGCAAGATGACTGCACCTCAACACGTGGTGTCTTTCTAGCCAGAAGGCTTGTGTATCCTCGATCTTTACCATGCCGTCTGCCCTGGCTTTGAAGAAAAACATACCCAGGCCTATGTTCAGACTTCCTGCAATCATGATACACCTATGGTGCAAAAGCCCTGGCTTACAACCTTCTTTAAGGGGTGTGAGGCTATGACCGGTAATCAGGCGCACAAACGAAAGGGCTTCGAGCCTCCTTGCAAGGGTTGCTCCATTTAGCGGGGTTCCCATAAACACCACCTTTACTGGCCTCCCATTGTAAAGGCTGCCGAGATACTTGCACACAACAAGCCCGCCATAGCTATGGCATACAAAAGAACAAGCGCTTAGACCTCTTTCTCTTAAAAAGAAACGAAGCCCTTCTGCATTTTCCTGAATGGTCCTTGAAACACTTTGGTAGGAATAACGCACCACATTGAAACCTGCTGCCTCTAGCCTCTTTTGGAGCAGGATCATTTCATATCCCCTCATCCAAAGACCATGAACCAGACATATTGAAGGCCTGTATGCCCTTTTTCCATGTGGGCTCACACCTCGATTGCAAATGGCCATCCAGTTAACCCCTGCCCGACCAATAAGTTTGTAACACCATGTATTCACTTGCCTATCGGAACAATTTCACAAGCAGAGCGATCCCCGCCTATTCCCCTGCCAGCCGCCAAGTTCCATTAATTGCCTTGACATACACCCTATGGATAATGATAATACAGAAAAGAGGCAAACAATTTGTTTTTAAAAGAAAAAAAGGAGGGTACTATGTTTACAGTCAAGAAGATTCTCTTTCCGGTGGACTTCACCATGAACATGGAAAAGATAATTCCAATAGTCAAGGACATGGTGAAGGCCTTTGACGCCAAACTCTATGTCATCCATGTCATCAGGAGCGCAGAAGAGTTCGTGGGCTTCGAAATGGGGACGGCATGGTATGCAGCCCTTGAAAAAGACCTTATGGATGGCGCTGAAAAATCCATGAGGCGCTTGGTTACAGAGCAATTGGAAGATATCGACGGTGTTGAAACCCAGATTGCAGTCGGGGATGTAGTTGATGAAATCCTCGACTATACCAAGAAACAAGGCATAGACCTCATTATTATCGGAACACACGGCAGAAAGGGCCTGGAAAAGGTCATGTTTGGAAGCGTTGCCGAAGGGATCATAAAGGAGGCTCCATGTCCTGTTCTTACCGTCAACCCCTATAAGGTAGGAAAGTAGAAGGATACTCTTTCCTTACTTTCGAATAAACAGGGAGGCTAATGCCTCCCTCATCTTTTACCCATCCTTAAGCATTTGTCTCAAAAAGCAAAAAAAAGGGCTCCAGAAACCGCGATAATCACCCACCTGAATGCAGATTTTGATGCTGTGGCCTCTGCTGTTGCAGCGTCCAAACTCTACAGCAACAGTGTGATCGTGCTGCCTGGCTCCCTGGAAAAGGCTGTCCGGGATTACCTCAAGCCGGCAAATTGGTCCCAGGCACCCTTTGCCTCTTTGAAGGAGATCGACCCGTCAAGGCTCAAAACAGTGGTGGTGGTGGATGCCAACCAGAGAAGCAGGCTGGGTAAGGCAGTCGAGCTCCTCGATCTGCCAGGGATCGAGGTACATCTTTTCGATCATCATCAACAGCAGGAATGTGACATCGAGGCGCAAAAAAGCGTATTTGCCCCATTTGGCTCGAACACCACTATCATGGTGAAGCATCTTCGCAATAGATCCATAGAGATCTCCAACAAGGAGGCAACTATCCTTCTCATGGGAATTTACGAAGACACAGGCTCTTTCACCTTCTCATCCACGAGTCCAGAAGACCTCAGACAAGCTGCATGGCTCCTGGAGCATGGCGCCGACCTCAAGAGTATTGCACAAGTGATCGGCAGCAGGTTCACTCCAGAGCACATATCCTTGTTGAATGATCTTCTCCAGTCGGCTGAAAAATACAATTTCGGCGGGCTGGCTGTGACACTGGCCAAGACGTCTTCACCCGGATATGTTGACGACTTTTCGGTGCTGGCCCATGAACTCATGGACATGGGCAGGCTTCAGGTGCTCTTTACTATGGCACTCATGTCTGACCAGGTGATAATAGTTGGCAGGAGCAGGACATCAAGGGCCGATGTGTCTAAAATCTTGAAGGAGCTCGGAGGCGGCGGCCACGCCTCTGCTGCATCGGCCACACTCAAAAACGTCACCCTGTCTGAGGCGGAAAATCTGCTCCTTTCCGCCATAGAAAAACACATCGGTACGAATCCAAAGGTAAGGGACATAATGTCTGCGCCTGTAGTGCATGTATCTTCAGACATCCCCATCTTCGAGGTCCACGACCTCTTTGCCAAGTATGGATTTTCCATAATTCCAATAGTGGACAAGGGTAAACTTATTGGTTATGTCACGAGAAACACCGTGGAAAAGGCCATATACCACGGCCTGGGCATCCAGCCCGTTTCAGAATTCATGTCCACGGATTTCAAGGCCCTTTCTCCAGATGATACCTTGAGCCAGGTGCAGGAGCTCATCATTCAGGGCCATCAGAGATTCATCCCCGTAGTGGAAGATGGCAAACTCACAGGCATAATAACGAGAACCGACCTCTTGGAGATCATCAGCACAGACCCTTCCAAAAGGCCAGAATCCCTCTTGCCTCCCCGTGCCCAGAGAAAGAATATCAACTTCTTGCTCAGACAGAGGCTATCCAAAAAGACCATCAAACTCCTTGAGACAGCAGGAAAGGTGGCAGATGAATTGGGAATGAACGTCTATGTGGTGGGGGGATTTGTTAGAGATCTTCTTCTCAGGCGGGAAAACCTCGACATAGATCTGGTAGTGGAAGGTGATGGGATTCGTCTTGCCAAGGAGCTTGGCAAGAGATTTTCTGCCAGGGTCAAGACACACAAAAAATTCGGGACCTCTGTCATCATATTTCCCGATGGATTTAAGATAGATGTGGCAACGGCGCGCTGGGAATATTATGAATATCCAGCAGCAATGCCTACAGTAGCCCTGTCGTCCATAAAGCTAGATCTCTTCAGGAGGGATTTTACCATCAACACCCTTGCGATAAAGCTAAACCCTAAGGATTTCGGCCTCTTGATAGACTTTTTCGGCGGCCAGCGGGACCTAAAGGACGGTATAATAAGGGTGCTCCACAGCCTAAGTTTTATAGACGATCCTACCAGGATTCTAAGGGCTGTAAGGTTTGAAAAACGGTTCGGGTTCAAGATTGGCAAACACACCTTGAGGCTCATAAAAAATACCCTCAAGCTTGGCATCTTGAACAAACTGTCCTCTAAGAGACTCCTTACAGAGCTAAGACTGATATTGGAAGAGCAGGACCCCAGGGATTGCATAAGAAGGCTCAATGAGCTTGAGATATTGCAGGTGATCCATCCGGCCCTCAACCTGGACGCCAATACCATTCATCTTCTTGACTCCCTCTATCATGTAGTCGCATGGTATGACCTGCTTTACAGGAAACAGACCCCTCAGAAGTGGATCATATATCTGGCAGGCATACTTTCGAAACTCACGCCGGAGCAAAGGACAGAGGCGGCTGCACGCCTTGGAATCGAAGGCTCCAAGGCAAAGATGGTCACAGAGGCCCCTGATAAGGCCGCGGCCATCTGCAAAAGGCTCCAGCAGATGAAAAGGCCCAAAAACAGCCTGATTTACAAGCTGCTCCAGGATCTCCCCCTTGAAATACTCCTGTTTTCCATGGCACTATGCAGTGAAAAGGTCCGCCAGCTCATTTCCCACTACATCACCCACTTGCTACTAGTGCAGCCTGAGCTGACTGGCAACGATCTCAAAAAACTCGGCTTTACTCCTGGGCCAGTTTATCGTAAGATTCTCGACCGGCTCCTTGAAGCCCGCCTCGACAACGAGGTTAGAGACCGCCAGGAAGAAACCGCCCTGGTCATTAAAGAATTCGGAGAAGAAAAAAAGTGATAGATATTGCAAGCACCATTCAAAAAATAGTCATACTTACTCCTCCCATCCTTCTGGCCATAACCGTCCATGAAACAGCCCACGGCTGGATGGCTTGGAAGCTTGGAGATCCCACAGCAAAAAACGCAGGCAGGCTCACCCTCAATCCCATAAGCCACCTGGACCCAATAGGCACCCTGGTCTTCTTTCTCACCCAGGTAATAGGCTGGGCCAAACCAGTGCCAATAAACCCCATGTATTTCAAAAGGCCCAAGACCGATATGATCTGGGTGGCCCTGGCTGGCCCTGTCTCAAATATCCTTCTTGCCGTTGCAAGCGCCATTGTTTTGAGACAGATAATCGGACCCCTGAGCACTTGGCAGACTTCGTATGCCTATTTGATAAAACCCTTGCTCTACATGGCCTTTATCAGCATACAGATAAATATAGGACTTGCCATCTTCAACCTTATACCAGTGCCGCCCTTGGATGGAAGCAAGGTGCTCATGGGGCTTCTTCCTGACAGTGCCCTCGAGGGCTACCTAAAGTTTGAGAGATACGGCTTCGTGGTCTTGCTCTTCCTTATCTTTACAGGCATTACCGACCGAATTATAGTCCCCATCATCAACTACGCTAACAGGCTCTTGATAGGCCCCATCATCTGATTTCTGATCCCTTGGGATAGAAGCCTTCATGGGCCAGGCCAGCACAAAAAAATACTTTTACAGTAAGGGATACTACGGATAATGAAGAAACGAGTGCTTAGCGGCATGCGACCATCTGGAAAACTGCACCTTGGCCATCTCCACGGAGTTCTGAGCAACTGGAAAAGGCTCCAAGACGAGTATGAATGTTTCTTCTTTGTGGCTGATTGGCACGCCCTTACCACCAACTATGAGCGGCCCTATGAAATCCCCAAAAATATATACGACATGGTGCTAGACTGGCTGGCCGTGGGCATAGATCCCCAAAAGGCCACCCTTTTCATCCAGTCGGAGATCAAGGAACATGCGGAACTGCACCTGCTCCTTTCCATGATCACACCTATATCCTGGCTGGAACGGAACCCCACCTACAAGGAACAAAAGGAGCAGCTCAAGGAAAAGGACCTGGCTACTTATGGCTTTCTCGGATATCCAGTACTCCAGGCCGCAGACATCATCATGTACAAAGCCAACAAGGTGCCTGTAGGCGTTGATCAGCTTCCCCATGTGGAACTTACTAGGGAGATAACCAGGCGTTTCAATTACTTATACAGAGAAGTCTTCCCAGTGCCAGAGGCCCTCTTGGCACATGTGCCCAAACTTCCAGGATTGGATGGCAGAAAGATGAGCAAGAGCTACGGAAACTCCATCTTTCTTTCAGATTCTCCGGAAGAAGTCAGGGAAAAGGTCTCCACCATGGTCACAGACGTGGAAAGGCCCAGAAAGTCTGACCCGGGAGACCCGGAAAAAAGATGCGTGGCATTTAATCTACACAAGCTGTATCTGCCTCGAGAAAGGCTGCTCGAGATCATAGCAGAGTGTAAAGAGGCAAAGCTTGGCTGTGTTGCCTGCAAAAAGGAACTTGCACAAGCTATCATCGACCATTTGAGCCCTATCTGGGAAAAGCGCGCAGAACTCGAAAAAGACAAGGATGCAGTGAGAAACATCCTCCAGGAAGGCGCAGAAAAGGCACGCGCCAATGCAGCAAGAACCATGGCAGAGGTCAGAGAAGCGTTGTGGAGCCAGAGTGCAGGATCCAATTAGAGGTCTTTGAAGGCCCCCTGGATCTTCTCCTACATCTCATCACCAGGAACAGGCTCAGCATAACGGACATATCCATCTCACTGGTGACCAACCAATATCTGGAATACCTCGAGTTCCTCAAGGCCCTGGACATAGAGGTGGCTGCGGAATACTTGGTTATGGCAGCTACCCTCATGCAGATAAAATCCAGGATGTTGTTGCCTGTCGCGGAACCGGTCCAGGACGAAGACCAGCCTGCTGCCAACATATTGGTCTCCCTGGAAGAGTTAAAACGCATAAAGAAGCTTGCAGACTTGCTGTCAAAGCAGCCTATTCTCCAACGTGACGTATTCCCGGCCTGCCAAGACATAGCCCCCAATGAAGAAGGCCAAAGTGCTGCCAAACCTCCAGAGGATGCCTTTGACGTCACCATCCTGGATCTCATGGATGCATTCAAGAGGGTCTTGGGCACCAGGAATATGCCAAAGGCCATGGAGATAATAAGGGCCAGGGTGGACATGGAAGGACGCATGGAGCAAATCGAACAGACCATCAAGGAGAGAAGACGCATGAATTTTGAAGAGCTGTTTCCTCCAGGCTCTCCAAGACATATCCTCATAGCCACTTTTTTATCAATTCTAGAGCTTGCCAAAAGGGGGGCGATAAGGATCATCCAGGAGATGGATACAGGTAGGATCTTTCTCTTTTGCAGAACGGGTTCTCAATAATGGGATTCTACCTTTTTGTGCCTTTATTCTGAAAAAGGGCTTTTCCCCTTGACCAGCTGTAAGGAAGTGCATATTATTCCACTATTCTTTTCCTTAGGAAAACCTTCAAAATCGACCAAAAATACCTTTTTATAAAAGGCTTCTGGTTTAAACAAAATAATTAGGAGAAAAAGATGGAAATTACCGATCGCAAATTTGTTTCAATTGATTACAAACTAACCCTGGATTCTGGCGAGACAATCGACCAGACCACAGATGGCAACCCGTTTGGATTCATTGTTGGGGCAGGCCAAGTTATAAAGGGTCTGGAAGATGCCATCCGCGGCAAAAAGCAGGGGGAACATATGAATATCACCATAGAACCCCAGGACGGCTATGGTGAAGCAAGGGCAGACCTTGTAAGGGAAATACCCAGAAGCAATTTTCCACCTGACATGGAAATCCAGCCTGGAATGCCCTTTCAGGCTCAATCTCCACACGGGCCAGTCCAATTTACTGTAAAGGCCGTGAACGAAGACACCGTAACTGCCGACTTCAACCACCCACTTGCCGGTGAAAGGCTCCATTTTGACATAACCATCAAAGAGGTACGGGAGCCGTCCATGGCAGAGATGTCTGCAATGAGCCAAGCAGGCGCTTGCGACTGCGACAGCAACTCCTCAGGCACATGCGGCACATGCGGTGGCTGCGGTTAATGTGATAAATTAGAGGATTCTTTAGGACCCCGAGACGAAAACCAAGGGCCGGGCATATTCCCGGCCTTTGTCATTTTCCGAAACAATGCTCAAAGGCCTTCTCAAATGCACCAAAGGTCCTATCATCAAACAGGACAAGCCGTATCTGTCTGAAAGCCCCTGGATTTTCCTTCAGGAATGCCTTTATTGCACATAGGCTCACCTTTGCTGCAAGATCAACGGGAAATCCATAGGCCCCTGTGCTTATTGCCGGAAAGGCTATGGTTTCTGCACCCTTTTGCATGGCTGCCTCGAGAGATTCCCGGAAGGAACTGGCAAGCACCCTTTCTTCCCCTTTCGTGCCCCCTTTCCACACAGGCCCTACTGTATGGACGACATACTTGGCCTTGAGATTTCCAGCTCCAGTCACAACCGCTTCCCCTGGGGCACAGTAGCCAATCCTCTTGCACTCCTCAAGGAGGCTGGGTCCGGCAGCCCGGTGAATTGCGCCATCCACCCCTCCGCCGCCAAGCAGCCTGGAATTGGCCGCGTTCACAATGGCATCCACTTTCTCCTGGGTGATGTCGCCCTTTTTCAATAGGATACTGGTATTTTCAATGGTGGTTTCCATTTGAGATGCAACACGCCATCGTAATTGAATTGAAAAGAGATCTTAACTCAGCCCAAAAACATACCAATATATGAAAATGTGGCCTCCTAATCCCGGGTTGCCAGCTTGTAGTTTCCACCTTCAATCCTGAGCCCCAATCCTTCCACCACTGCCGTGGCGACAGTCCTGCGGGCCTCGGCAAGTATCCTGCCAAAGGTCTGCCTGGAAATCCCCATGCGCTCTGCAGCGGAATCCTGGTCCAGCCCCTCTATCTCACTGAGCCTCAAGGCCTCTGCCCCTTCAACAGTCAGGGTGACCTCATCCAGTTCCCGAAGAGGAACGCCCCTTGGCTTGAAATATGTGACAGCAGGCTCCCTGTCCACGATTCTGCACTTTGGCGGCCGTGCCATATCCTTTAACCCCCTTTAACTGGAATCTTTTCCAGTACCTGCGAAAAGGCACTGAGAAACCGCTGATTTTCTTCTGGCGTACCTATTGTTATCCTTATATATTCTGGAAAACCATAGGCTGCCATAGACCTTATTATAACACCTTTGTGCAGCATGAATTCATACACTTCACTGGCGTCTCTGAAGGTATTGATCAACATAAAGTTTGTATGGCTGTCGTAAGGCTGGCAGCCAAGTCTCTTCACTTCTTCCTGAAGCCTGGCCATCTCCCTCCAGTTGTTTTTTAGGGTCTTGTCCAGATGGTCCTGGTCTTCAAGGGCTCCACAGGCTGCCTCCTGGGCAGGCAGATTCACATTGAAGGGCTGGCGAACCCTGTCGAGAAGCTCACTTATACGGCTGTCCATGATGCCATAGCCCACCCTTAGACCAGCCAGCCCATACGCCTTTGAAAAGGTCCTCAGCGTCACCACCCTGGGATCTTTCTCCAAATACATAACACCCCGGGGAGAGTCGGTTTCAGGGCGAACAAATTCCCCATATGCTTCATCGAGCACTACGAGTAGATGGCCGGGAAGATCTGAAAGAAACCTGTCAAAATCTTTTGCGTTGATGACTGTGCCCATTGGATTGTTGGGATTGTCCAGAAAGATGAGCCTTGTTTCAGAAGTTACCGCCTTGGCCATTGCTGAAAGATCGTGACTCGAGTCCTTGAGGGGAATAACTACATTTCGCCCACCGGTGATCTGGACCATCTTGCTATATACGAGAAAGCTCGGCCTGCTGGATATTGCACTGGTTCCAGCTCTTATGAAGACCCGGCACAAAAAATCGATAAGCTCATTGGAACCATTTCCAAGGACTATGTTTTCCTGACCCACACCAAATCTTTTGCACAATGCTTCCTTCAAATAATAACCACTTCCATCTGGATACCTGTGAAGACGCGAAAGGCTCCTTTCACATCGTTCCACAGCCACAGGGGAAGGACCGAGAGAATTCTCATTCGAAGCAAGCTTTATGGGATTTGACACACCATATTGTCTTTCAAGCTCTTCAATTGGCTTTCCAGGAGGATAAGGCACCAGCTCCTTTATATATCCTGGAACGTATTCTAATATATCCATTTGGTTCTAATCCTTTACCCAGTAAAGATAATGTTCTTCTGCTCCAAGCCTGTCCTTGGGCTCCACCTGGATGGTGATAGAATAATCCTCTTCAAGCTTCAAGATCTCTGCCCTCTTTTTGTTCAACAGATAAGAGGCAACCCTTGGCGGCACCTCGAGGACAATATGCTGGCCTTCTTTATTGCTGCCCTCCGATGCCAGCTTGCTCCCAAGTTTCCTGAGATACAGGATTGCCAAAGACTCTACTGACTTAACAAGGCCCGCTCCCTTGCAACATGGACATTTCACGTAACTAAGGGCCCTTACCGGACTTTTCAGCTTCTGTCTCACAAGCTCCAAGAGTCCAAAACGGGAGATCCTGGATACCTCCGTCTTGGCCTTGTCCCTCTTGAGGCATTGCCTCATCATCCTTTCCACCTGAAGCCTGTTGGCCCTACTTTTCATGTCGATGAAATCCACCACCACAAGCCCCCCGAGATCCCGGAGCTTGAGCTGTCTGGCTATCTCTTCTGCAGCTTCTAAATTGGTGGCAAGTGCCGTATCTTCAAGGTCCTTTTCCTTGAGGTTCTTGCCAGAATTCACGTCAATACTCACCAGCGCCTCTGTCGGCTCTATGACAATATAACCTCCAGACGGCAGGTCGATCCGGGGCTGGAAGATCTGTTCGATCTGCCGCTCGATGCCGTAGTGCTCGAAGATCGGCTCATCGGCCTTATAGTGGGAAACCCTTGAGACATACCTTGGCGAGATGATCTTGAGAAAGGACCTCACCCTCTCATAGGTGTCTCTATCGTCCACCACTATCTCTGAGACTTCACTGGTGAGGTAATCCCTTATGAACCTGGTGGCAAGCTCCCTGTCCTCATATATGAGAGCAGGGCTCTTTGCAGATTTGACCGCCTTTTTAAGGCTGTTCCAAAGCCTTGAAAGATAACGGAGGTCTTTTTGGATCTCCGTCTTGGTCCCCTTGTAGGCAGCGGTCCTGGCAATTATCCCCACCCCTTCAGGAAGCTTGGACTTCTTTAATATCTCTTTTAGCCTCTTTCTCTCCTTCTCATCCTCTATCTTTCTGGATACCCCCACCTGGGGATTTCCAGGCATAAGGACGAGGAACCTGCCAGGAATGGACAAATAGGTGGTGCAATAGGCACCCTTGAGGGCGGTTTCCTCCTTTACCACCTGGACCAATATGTCTTGCCCCTTTTTCAAGAGCTCTGGCAACTTTTGCTTATCGTCCACATAACCGTAGTATTCCGGATGGATTTCGTCAAAGGGCAGATAACCGTTCCTCCTGAGCCCTATGTCAACAAAAACGGCTTGTAACCCTGTTTCGACATTGTTGATCCGCCCTTTATAGATATTGCCCTTTGTCTTTTCATATCCGAGGCTTTCGAGCTCGAATGCCTCGAGACGGCCTTCCTCGACCAGGGCTACCCTGCATTCTTCTGGCGCCTGTGCATTTATTATTATTCGGGCCGACCGCTTGGCCGCCTTTTTCTTTTTCTTTTTTGCAACCATTTATTGCTTCTTTCTAAGTTGTCTCCGTTCTGCTGCCCTCTTGGCGGCCTGTTCAAAGATAAGCCTGTCAGTGTCTGTCTCCAGTATGAGTTTGGGCACTCCTTTTGGCCTTCCATGATGGTCGAGGGCGACAAAGGTCAAACGGGCAATGGCCACATGACGCAACTGACCTGAAAAGAGGTCCTCGGCATCTATGTCTATGCCTATCTCCATGGATGCGTTTCCCACCCAATTCAGCCGCGCCTTCAAGATCAACAGATCGCCGATATAGACAGGGGCCAGAAAGTCCAACCGATCCACAGAAACGGTAACCACGTTGGAGCGGCTGTGTCTGCTGGCCACCACGAAAGCGGCATTGTCCGCAAGCTTCATTATGGTTCCGCCATGCACATTGCCAGCAGAATTGGTGTCCTCCGGGAGCATGACTTGAGTGAGTTCTATCTTTGAGGCAGATACAGGCTTACCCTCTGGTACTGCCCTCAAGACATGCCCTCCCCTGCATGGCCTCTAGGGGACGCAGTGCAGTAGAAAGAACGGTTGTCCACCTCCCTCCTGTCTATGATACCCCTTTTCAAAAGCCTCGACAGGATCTCATCCACCTTTTCAAATTCACCAAAGAGTTCCTTGATATCCTTACAGCTAAGGGGCCTGCGTTTCAGCATGTCGAGGATCTCTGTCTCGAGAAGAAGCGGGGAACCTTCTTTGAGCCTTTTTGAAAAATCTACAATAATCTCTGTACCTGGCCCTAATTCTGAGCGTATCTCCAACATGCGTCTTTTTGACACTGGCCTTGCAAATTCCTCTGCAGGGGGCCTGACAACCGTATTGAGCTGCACTCTGTCGGGTTTGATCTTTGAAATCGCCCCCTTGAGGGCTGTCACCTCTGAATCCGTATCATTAAAACCCCTGACAAGGACGATCTCAAGCCACATCTGCCCCTGCATCTCCTCCTTAAGCTTGGCCAAGCCATCTATCACACCCTCAAGGCTGAGACACGGGTCTGGACGGTTGATCTTTCTAAAAACCTTTGGGGTTGCCGCATCCAGGGAGGGAAGGACAAAATCGGCAAGGGCCAAACTGCGTCTCACATCTTCCCGTTCCGAAAGGCCTGCATTGGTGAGAATCACCACAGGCTTGCCACAGACCCCCTTGGCAAAACGGATAAGATCCCCAAGCCTGCTATGGAGTGTGGGTTCTCCAGATGCGGTAAAGGTAAGACAGTCAAACGGCCTTGGATTTTCAATTGCAACCTGCCTGATTTCCTCCTTTATCTCCTGAAAGGAGGAGTATTCGCGCACCTGGCAAACAGTTCCCCCTCCCTTTCCCAGCTCGCAATAGATGCAATCCATATTGCAGGTCTTTGGTGGGAGCAGATCCACTCCCAGAGAAAGGCCAAGCCTCCTGGATGGAACCGGACCAAATATATATTTCATATTATCTTTCAGTTTCCTATTGTTTAACGATAGTTTGAGGCAGCCTGATCAAAAGGGACTGCCCAATGTCAACCTGTTTTGCTCACACGATAATTCAGCATAAAAGACAGGTCAACAAATTGGCTGTTGAAGCTTTGCATCAAAAATCTGCCCTTTGGCTAGCACGCCTATTTGCGGACAAAATCACTATCTTTTTTAAGTGGAAAAAATCTTCGCCTTGCTCTATCATATGGCAACCAGAAATTTTTCTGAAATTATTCCATGTTACCACTCGATAAGCTTAAGCCCTACCTCAAAGAAACCTTTCTCGCCACCTGTATAGTTTCCTGTATGATCGGGGTGGTATGGGTATTGATAAAAACCTTTTCCATATCTTCTGCCATCGACGAGATACCTATCAACACACTTTCCACACCCAAACTCCTCCTGCCTCTCTTGCACCAGATACATGGCTTCATGCTGCTATCTTCAGGTCTCATACTCCTTCTTGCCTTCTCCCTGGTCTTCTGCCTCTGGTATTTCATAAACAGACAGATAAAGATCGTCAGGGCCTCTGCCATAATCAGAAAGAGCCATGAACGTTACCGTTTTTTCACAGAGGGCCCTCCATCCATTGGGATCATCAGGTTTGACCTCATTGACTTCAGGGTAAAAGACGTAAACCGTGCCGCACTCCGCCTTTTTGGCAAGGCGAGGTCTGAAATTACCGGCAAACGCCTGACTTCCCTCATCTTCCCAAAGGACAAGAAGACCTTTCTTAGGTGCATGGCCGATCTGCAAGCAGGCAAGAAAAATGCCGAGGTTGTTGTAAGGATCAATAACGACCTTTCGGACAACCCTTTCATCTCCTGGCATATCAGTAGCCTTAAGGTGCCAAACTCGGAACCCGAGGCGATTGCCATTGTGCTCGATGTGACCCACAAGATGAAGGCTCAAGAGGAAAGGCTTGAGAAGGAACGGCTGGCAGGTGTGTTAGAGATGGCAGGAGCCACTGCCCACGAACTAAACCAGCCACTACAGGTCGTATCTGGGATCTCTTGGATGATGCTCAAGAAGTTGAAAAAGGACGATCCAAACTATGCCAAGGTGGAAAAGATCTACAATGAAGTGGAAAGGATGGCGGATATCGCAAAAAAGATATCTGCAATTAGTAGCTACAAGGTAAAACAATACGTTGGGAAAACTAGGATAATCGATATAGAGAAGGCTGCATCCAGCTCAAAAAGACCCAGCTCGGAATAGGCTACCCGCCCACCTTCCCTAAAGATCTCTAAAAACGGCCACAAGGCCCTTTGTAAACCTCCCTTGCCCTTTCTTGACAAGCCAGACAAGAGCGAATAGTTTCCAGCTCAAACTTCCTGACCCATTACTTTCATGTTGCTGCAAGCTTCTGTATTTGCCGGTTTATAACCTGATTAAGGAGCCTCCTATTTGACAAAGAGCCCAGGTACAACCACTCCAATTAAATCCAAACGCATTGAATCAATTGACTGGATGCGGGGCTTGGTCATGATCCTCATGGTCCTGGACCATGTCTCAATGGCCTACGATGTAAACCACTTCGCCACGGATTCCGCAGCCCTTTTCATTCCTGGAAGCCCGGTACCTCACTTTGTATTTCTGACACGCTGGGTTACGCATCTTTGTGCTCCGACATTCGTATTTTTGGCAGGCACAGCCCTTGCCATAAGTGTTGAAAGACGTGTGGCAAGGCGACAGCCGTCATCCCAGATCGACTGGGGAATCATAAAACGTGGCGCATTCATAGTAGCATTGGATCCAACAGTAATATCCTTCTTTTCCTGGCGCCTTACCTTTCAGGTATTGTATGCCATAGGGGCTTCCATGATCGTAATGGCCTTCATAAGGAGGCTTTCGTCCACATGGCTCATGACGATTGCACTCTTGTGGTGGTTTGGAGGAGAATACATAACAAGTCTGGTATGGAATCCATTCACTGGTCAACAGTCAGTGATAGCTGGGCTCACAGTCGCCTTATTCAAGGTGCCTGGGATCACCATCAATTATCCCTTGATTCCCTGGCTATCCATCATGGTGCTCGGTTGGGTTCTAGGCCGTTATTTAGTGAACTACCTGTCAGGGAAAAGGGTGTTCATGAACCCCCAGAATCTGATGCTTGCAGCTGGCACCGTCTGCATATTGATCTTTATCATCTTCAGATATGCAAATGGATATGGCAACATGTGGCTATACAGAGAAGGCAACTCCTTGGCCCAGTGGCTGCACGTAAGTAAGTATCCGCCTTCGCTCACCTATATGAGCCTTGAAATAGGTATCATGTGTCTGTGTCTTGCAGGTTTTATGATAATTGAAAAACGCATAACGCCCAATCCCAATGGGGTGCTCCTGGTGTTTGGACAGACTGCCATGTTCTTTTATCTTGTCCACAGGATAGTTCTGGAAGGAAGTGCTACATGGCTTGGACTTAGAGGGGTGCTCACCATTCGGGAGGTATATATCCTTTCGTTTCTCCTTCTGGTGGTGCTCTATTATCTATGCCTATGGTACCGTGATTTCAAAAAGAGGCACCCTGGCAGTTGGACCAGATACCTCTGAGATTGTTTCCTGGAACTTCTTTTCACTCGCACGCAAAGGCAAGGCAAAGGATGGTTTCATGGTGTTTCACGAGTTCGGATGACCAAAAAAGATCCCTTCCTGGCAAACCGACTCGGTGGGCTGTCTGGCTTCAAAACCCCACCGCCTTCTTGGCCTGCAACATTTTTTAATAATGGCCCTTTCTTTGCCTTTGTTCACGCTGGCGTATTTGGCTTATAATGAGCTGTGCATTCCCTTTGGTGAGGCCAAGGCTTTGCCGGTCCTCTTCGAGTTGCCCCATTTCCTCCTTTGTAAGGCTTCCATCTGCGTGCATGAGCTGCTCCACCTCTAGCTGAAACTGCTCCCTGCGGAGTCTGAGCTGTTCGGTAAAACCCGATGCTATGATACCTGCGGGCAGAGAAACAAGACCAACCCCGGCAACGGTAATAAACGTGGCAAATATCTTGCCTTGCACGGTTATAGGCGTCACGTCTCCATAGCCGACTGTAGTTAATGTCACTATTGCCCACCACATAGCTTTTGGTATGGAGCCAAATGCATCCGGCTGGACATCGTGCTCAAACATATAGATCCCTACAGATGCAAATATCAAGATGATGAACATGAGCATTATGGAGACAAGAAGCGACTCAGACTCATCCCTCAACACGTCTGCAAGGAGGTCGAAGGCCACTGAATAACGGGTAAGCTTCACCAGCCTTAGGAGTTGAAGGAGCATTAATTGAGGAGTCTGGGAAAACCCCAAGAGCAGTAGGAAAAAAGGCAAAAAGGAAAAAAGGTCCACAAGCCCCATGAATGAAAAGGCATACCGAAGGCGACACCTGACCAAGAATCCTTCTTGCGCCTCATCCTTGCATTTCCAGAGCCTGACCAGATATTCCACAAAGAATATCAGGCTGGCAAAAGCCTCCTCTAACCATAGATAATAACCATATTCTTCCACAATTGATGGTTCAGTGTTGAGAACCAGCAAGATGGAACTTGCAAATACCACGAAAACCATAAAAAACTTCATGGCCTTTTCTAAGTGGACAGCCCTGGATAGACCTGTAAATCCATGTCGATCACTATTCATTACTCTACCTGCCTGAAGGGCCTGGGTCCTGAATCTGGATCAGGAACCGTGCAACCAAAAACAACGTGAAGGAAGACATGACTTTCGCTGACTTGGCCCAGACCAACATTTCAAGTGCCAGAAAAAATTTTTGGATAATCAAATGATCTCAGCCTCATTCATGCAAACAATCCATTCACCTGAAGGTGCAGCTCGAACAGTTTTATAGCTATGCCATTCGAAGCCAAATGAGCTGGCAATCTCACCTGATCTGCCGCGACGATTGAAACCTTTGGTACAGATATATTAGCGTGTCTGCTGGCATATTTGGCAGATTTTCGCATTGCGAGATCTGGATTCATGTCTCAATGACACGCAAAAACCGTTTCAAGCTTCCTCAGTATAAACCAATACTGCCTTTATATCCTGTTCCTCCTCCAAGTTTCCACCTACCGAAGAGGCAAGAATCCCAAAGGTAGCCATAAGCTTAGAAAAGTGGATTATGGGGAGCGCCTTTCCATTTAGTCCAGCCCAGTTGCACAAAACCTGCTCTGGAAGCAGATGAATAATCACCACTGAGATGCAAAACAAATTGATCCAAAAGGCAGCCATGCCCACAAAAAGGGTGCCCATCAGCACTATACGGGAACGCACTGCCTGTTCCATCATGCGGTCACTTGTGGCTATGCCCTGAAGATTCTGGCCAAAATAGAGGGAGAGGGTTGCCACAAGAATCACACCTACGAGGGCAAGATCGAGCCAGCCGGACTGTATAGCTGCTCCCATCTCCCAAGCCTCGGCGCTGAGGAAAAGGAATATGACTGAAACAGCTGTAGCAGCCGTGAAACGGCCCAGATGTAGCATCATGAGCCACGAACGAAATAGGAAGATATCCCGGGCCAGGGAGGCCCTTTCATTCATGATTACTTGCAGATAGAATCTGAGTCTGCCCTTGGCAGCGCCTACTGTCTCCTCTAAACGTGGGTCTGCCACACCCCTCAGATACACTTCTATCTGTTTCTTTTCGTGTTGGCTCCAATACAGAGGTCCATCACCTGTCCAGAACTTCCTGGGTCTCATGACGGATTCTTCATTGTGCTCCAGGCCCCATAGATGGCCCAAGACATGTTTGGAAAGAGCAAGGGCTGCCTTCGTTGCCTTACCACTGTCTTGGGTTTCCATTACCTTGGCCAGGGTAATGACACCAGTCTCCAACATATTGGATGGTACGCCATTGATTCCTTGCTCAAATCTGGATTTCAATGGAAATGATGTGAACACCAGCACAAAATCCAGATTATATTCGATCTTTATATCTGAACCAAACTCTAAAAGTATCAAAGGGTCCTTGGGTAATGCCTTTGGGAAATCGCGTCTCCTAATAATGGAAAACTCCCAGTCAAAGCCTGGAAAGTCCCTTCTCAGCCCTGATGAAAGTTCTTGCTCCAACCTTTGAACCCAGGCCTCGACCTGACTTTCTCCTGGATCTACAACCAAGCCAATACTTATTGTTGGAGAACCAGATGTTTGCTCATGCATTAAACTTTCCTTTTCCTAATCATGAATATGTCACTTCTCCTCTCTTCCTGAAAAAGTAGGGTATTTTTCAGACCGCTACATTAAACACCCCTTGTAATTTGTCCAGGTTTAATGGCGTCTTTCCCACCAAGGAACTCGAGACAGAACGGACATTGAATAAATATTCATAATAATTAATTGTTTTTACAAGAAAAAAATTTTTTCTGAAATTTAATCCTTGACTTTTTTTCATATTGTTCAATCTTTTCAAATCACAATACAAATCAAATTTGTAATTTTTTTTGGGAAATATTTAACATTTATGTAACGAGGAGGACTTTGATAAAATGGACACAAGCAAAGACATCAACCATAAACCTTTCGCCTGGGGAGATGTTGAAAAGAATTGGAAATGGCATCTCTTCCTGGGCCTTTTTTTTATTGCTGTTGGAGCCATAGGACTTGTGGTGACACCTATAGCAACCCTCTCATCAATAGCCCTTTTTGCAACGTTTATGATTTTAGGTGGAATAGTGCAATTCCTGGAAGCAATAAAGGCCGTCAAGGGCTGGAAAAGCCGCCTGCTCCATATTGCCGGAGGGCTCATTTATATTGCTGGAGGAACGGCCGCCATATTAAACCCTGTGGCCGCATCCCTTGCCCTCACCCTTTTTCTGGCTGCTTCAATATTTGTAACAGGGCTTCTAAGGGTCATTATCTCCTTCCAGCACAAGGCTGAAATGAAGGATTGGTCAGTGCTTCTCATCAGTGGCATTGCTTCTATCGCCATTGCCATACTCATTGGTGTTTCTTGGCCATACTCGGCCCTTTGGACCCTGGGTCTCTTCATTTCTATCGATCTCATCTTCAATGGCTGGAGCCATATCATCGTTGCCCTTGGCGCAAGGAGAAGGGCGGATTTAAAAACGCAGATCTCGCCTACAGTTGAAGGGCATACAACTCCTGCTGAGGGCTGAAAAGATGCAAAACAACTTGGGTAGCCTCAAGACACGTCATATCCCAAAACAACAAAAAGGAGGTCAACATCATGACGTTTAAAACGGAAACGGTATCTCGATCTAATCATCACATGCTACTTTGTGCTGCCATCCTTGCTATTTCTCTGATCTCAAGTGGCAGCGGACTCGGCCAACTTGCGCTGGCAGCACAGAAGGCGCCTACCAAGGCTCCGGAACATCACCTCAAGACTTCTTCCCAGGTCTCAAAAAAGGCTGTGGAAAGGGAAAAGAAAAAGGCCGAGCAGGTTGCCAACAATCTGGACCAAAAGGCGGTAAAGGCAGTAGCCGATACTTATAAGGTGCTTGAACTTCTGAAACAAAAAAAGGACAAAGAAGCACTGAAGCTACTGAAGAATGTCATAGGGGATATGGAGATCATACTCGCAGCCAACAAAAATGCCGCCCTTATTCCAATAAATAGCTACCAAGTTGTGGTAGATGTGGACTTGGCGCCAGATCAGATACAGTCCAAGATCAATGAGGTCAAAAAGATGTTGAACAGTGGTGATATTCAGGGTGCAAGGCGCCTCTTAAACACACTGCAAAGTGAAATCGACATAATCATAGACCAGCTGCCCCTTGGAACCTACCCTGATGCATTGAAACTGGCCTCCAAGTACATAATCGACGGTAAGATCGACGAGGCCAAGAGTGTGTTGTCTATCGCCCTCAATTCTATGGTAGTAAAGACCCTTGTAATCCCATTGCCCTTGGTTCGTGCCGCAGACCTCATAAAGGAGGCTTCAAAGACCGCAAAGATCGACAAAAAGCAAGCTGTCAAATATCTTGAAAATGCGAAGGAACAGCTTCAAATAGCTGAAATTCTAGGTTATGGCAAAAGCGATACCAAAACCTATAAGGAACTTAGACAACGTATCCAATCCATCCAAAAGGAGATAAAAGGGAAAAACAAGGCGGAAAAGATGTTTGAGGAACTCTTGAAAAAGATCAAAGAGTTCAGAAAAAGCCTTACAGGCGCCAAGTAAGCTCCAGAAAATAAAAAGGCCTGCCAGGTTTTAACGGCAGGCCTTTTTCCCGCAACAAGCCTTCCTTTAATCCCTTGGTCTTAACTGAAGACAATTTTGCTCAGGATCGAAAAGTTCCAAGACTTGCCCTCTGAGTCTCTTAAATTCTGCTCCCTTTTTGACAAAACCCCTTTTCACCTTCACGGTACGAACACAATCCACCCTTTTACCAAAAGCGCTACAAACATTCTTCCAAGAAACTGGACCTTGACTTCCTTCAATGTCTGGTGGCAATGAAATCATCTCGTACGATTCGGGAATCGTCATGCTGAATTCGACCCTTGCCGACTCCCTTCTCTTGATGAACAAGTCCGACTTCCTGTCATCAGGGAATGTGGCCAACACATCCAGTAGTGTGATCCTGGGCACCTGAAATATAAAAGATGTGGCATTTGAGATCACAAAATCTCGAACCTGATATCTGGCAAAAAGCTCCACTGGCCCTGCCAAAGGCTCGAGGCCTGTAATCTTGACAGGAGACATCGGCCTTGCAAGGGGATTCAAGGAGTGAAAGAATATGGCACTCGTGACCTCGAATTCCCGGGGCGTAAGATCCTTGAACATTCTTCGCATCCCTTGAGCGCCGATGCCTGTCCTCCTGGTTCTATAACGATATTCAGTGACGAAGTCTTTCGGAAAGCTCACTTCGTACTTAGAACTTGAGTCCTTTGGCCTGACATCGGTTATGTATTGAAGCCTTCCTGAATCGAGGCCAAGGCACATCTGCCCATCCATGCCAGTAATCCCTGGAGAAAGGTCTTTTCTGTCAAAGGAATAATATTTCTTGTTCACTTTCACCAAGATGGTATCAAAAAGCCTTGGAGAACATAGATCCCTTAACCCCTTTATCCAAATCCCTCGGGCATTTGCTGCCATGAGTTCTGGGGCCTTGCCCCTTGCCTTCAAAAGGGAATAGAAGAGTAAAGCAGCATCCACTTGGCTACCATAACCAGAATGAAGGGTCTGGGCTGGGGGCTGAAACTTGAACCTAGTCTGAAAAAGGCCTATAGGAAGTATCTCGAGCTTCTTGGTAAGAAGGCAATAGAGTGCATCTGCCCCTTCAAAAACGGCCAAGGTTTCTTGTGAGCCAGACTGCCCACCAATTGCCGGCACCTTTTCCAACACCCTTTTCCTGAGCCATGTCGCCACTTGCTGCCACGATCCGAAAGAGGAAAAAATAAGAGTGGATGGACGATTCTCCAATGGAGGGCTCAAGGGATCATCTGGAGACTTTTCAAGCTGTTTCCCAGTCCACTCCAGCATCAGCCTGTCTCCATTCTGGTGCTTTGTAAGATGAATCTTACTGGATCCTATGTGATAGTTGAGCCTACTTGTATAAGGTAGATCTATCGTCACCTTCTTTTCTCTGCAAGGGTCTGCCAAACTGAAAGACTCGAGCCCCCAGAAGCCAAGACAGGAATGCTTCACCAGTTCCAGCTCGATGATACATCCTTTTTCAACAGCTGGGAAATTCACAACCTTCACCCTTGCCCCAGAGAAGATAGAGGCACCTTGTGTGGAAGGGTCAACTATGTCGTTTATCTCCTTTGGGCCTACTTCTATGATCTTTCCATCAGGGAGAATGGTCCTGGCAAGCCTGACATCTACCCTTTCAAAGGCGCTGTTGTAAGCAAAGCGAAAGTCCCCCCTGTCCTTTTTTCCCTTATAGGTATTCAGGAGTGTCTTAAAATAAAGCCTCATGGTAAAACTGCCATCGGGGTTCACTCTGTAGTACTTCCCGACCTGGAGATTAATTGCATCAGCCTGTGGAACTGATCCTCGTGTTCCCATGGACAGGCAAGGGCTGGCGACGAACAATAAAAGTAAAAAAACAAGATGCGTTAAGACAATTTTGGGACAACTTATTCCTTCCATGATCACTCCTGACTGCAAGCTTCCAAAGACATGGATTGTAAGCCAGAGGCCTCCATAAGGGCCTGCACCTTCAACAAACCATTGTAATAAGCTGGTGGTATCTCCAATTTCTTGATACTCAAAACTCGCACAATGGACATCCCATCCTTCAGGAGGGAATAACTGGTCTTATACTTAAAAAAGCCGTTTTCTAAACCTTTGGTTTCTGGAAGCCTGACCTTGCAATATGGTAGATCGAAGTTCATGGACTCCTTGATGATTGTTTCAAATGTATAACCTATCCTGAGAGGATAGGTTCTTGTCACCATGGACGCCCTCTTCAAAAGCCAGCTATCCATGAGTCCAAGTGCCCCGCAGGCTGAAAATGGAAAAAGATCTCCTGATTTCTTCAAAGCACCGGGCAACTCAAATTTGCATTCAAAGAAAAAGTTCTTGCTGTCGTCTCCAGGATCCAGCCAAGATATCTCTTGGATCAAAAGCCTTGGCTGCCTTTTCAACAGGAATATCTTCAAAAACCTCTCCTGCTCGTCTTTTGATTTACGCATGAGAACGCTGCGAAATGCTGTATCTGCAAAACCGTGAGCCATAGCCTCCAGTCTTCCTGTCAAGGTCCCATTTTCATGAAGGACATCAGCGATTTCCATTGTAAAAAGATTACTGTCAGGTGCCTTTATCGGGGTAACAAGCAGATCAGAACCCTGAGGCAATGCAGGAAGGCAGGAAGAATCCTGTTCATAATCTGGCAGAAACTGCCTGCTGGTCTCTGACGTAGGGTCCATATAGATCTTGGGCTGCCCCGAGTTATCCAACACAGCAGCAATGGCGTGATTGAAGTTGGGAATAGCCATCTCCGGATCGAGCTTGCTACCTGCACTTACCAACACTGGGGCTGCAGGAAAACCTGCAACCCTAAGCATTGCAACGAGGAGGGCTGCCTTGTCTCGGCATACCCCGTACCTTCTTTCAAAGGTCAAAGATACATCATGGGGCTCAAAACCGGGTCTATTGGCCTCTTCAATAATACCAAGGTAACGAATCCTTCTCGCAACAAAGAAGAACAGGGCATCCAACCGCTGTCTCTCACTGTTTTTCCCCCGGACAAGTCGCTCAACTTCCTTCTTGATGGCATCGTTTACCTTCAATTTGGGGGCCACAAGATCATAGTACCATTTTGAAACATCCTTCCACGACGAAAGAGTGGAAAAGAGAAGCCTCATGGCTACCCGTGAGATCTCAGGCATATATGGCTCTGGCACAAGTTCTGGAATGTCTTTGAAGTGCCAGCGGTAGCGGGCCATTCCATGAGCAAAGGACTTGCCAAATTGGATATCGACGCCTTTCGAACCACCTTTTATCAAGTAATGAAAAGGCATATCTTCAGGCAATTCGATCTCAAGCGAGATGTTTTTTACTGGAAACGTTTGCTGAAGGAGGCTCCTGCCAAAAAAATGGCCCTGGATCATTGGTTTGAAATTGTCCACTTCAACTATGTAATGAATTGTATCCCCGGGATTCAGATTTGGGATAAAGACATTAAGCACTTTAAGATTGGGATCGTAAATATTCATGCGGCTTACAGATGAGGGATCTGTAAGGGTGGAATTATTCTTGAGATCAACCTCAATGGACCTGCCATCTGGCTTGATGACAGCCATCTTTTTTATTTCAAGATGGGAATAATTCTTGTTGAGATAAAAATGCTGGACCTGCTGCCTCCTTTTTCCCTTTTCATCTACTATTTTGATAAAGACCTCATCCCTATCCACATAGCTGCCATCCCTTTTCACCTTGATCTGCTCTTTTTCCTTGGAAAGTATGCAGTGGCTCCGAGAGGAAGGATTTTTGTCTGGCTCCTTGACAAAACCATTCATCAAAGCCCAGGAAGGCTGGCTGAATAGAAGCACCGATATGAAAAGAGACACGGACAAGATATTTTTCCAGATGCAAGGACAAGAAATTTGCTCATTCATGGGTTACACATATCCTCTTGAAAAAAACTTTTTGAGATCACGATGAAATATTTCCCTTTTTCAACGGGTCTCATCACATCCAGGAACAGCCTGGATTTTAGCCCAATGCCACATGGCAGGAGCTTTTTTCGATAGGCTAATAGTAATTCCTTACTTCCCCAACAAAAATTTGGGTTCTTTCCTTACACTGAATACAAAGGAAGAATCGACCTGACCTTTTGAACAGAATCTTTCAGCGACTAAGGGACAAAGACATGGACATGGACAGGAGGTCTTAGCAATGAAGTTTCTACTAAAATGACCTGAAGGGCTATGTCTTTCGGCTGTGCCCCTGCCTATTTCTTGTATCCGTTGCATTCCTTTTGAAGACCAAAGAGGAGCGACTGAAGCAACTTTTTTGACCGGATATTTTGGATAGGCCGCTAACTGCATCATTTTATTTAAAAAATGCAATATTTTTGTTGCACTTCACTCATGAAGCTTTTTGCTCATGGGTTTGGCCTGTCGAGATGCTGTTATTTTTGGAACAGGCTCATAACTTAGTGTAAATGCGCACCTTTTTATACTCAAGATTTGGATAGTTATTTCTTTTGACCCAAATATATCCAATAAAAACATAAAGTTACATATCGGTACACTGCCACCCAATTGATGCATTTCAATGCAAAAAATTTAGTTCCTCATGGTCTGGTTGAGCTTAATTTATTGAAATTATTGATAAATAATTCTCCAGCAAAATGTCAAAAATGGGCACAGAGGTTGCTCTTTGGAGACTAATGTAAATTAGCCAGGAGGAAGTGACAGTGAAAAAACAGAAAATTCCCGCAGCAACTATTATTAGATTATCAGTCTATCAACGTTATCTAAAAAGGCTTCTTGCGCGAGGTATAAAGGTTATTTCGTCAAATGAACTTGCTGTTAGGACCAACGTAAACCCCGCGCAGCTGAGAAAGGATCTTTCTTATTTCGGTAGATTTGGTGTGCGTGGTGTAGGCTATGACGTAGCCACCCTCATGAACAGTATCTCCTCCATACTCGGAGTCATGGAAGGCCATACGGTAATATTGGTTGGAACAGGGCCCATTGGCCAAGCTCTTTTGAGGCACAGGGGCTTTGCTCAACAAGGCTACCGTTTTACAGCCGTATTCGATATCGAATCAGATAAGATTGGGAAAGAATGTGTTGGAGGACTGGTTGTACGTCCTCTGGACGAACTTCCTGCTATCACCCAAAAGGAACCCATAAAACTTGCTGTACTGGCCGTTCCTTCTGACCATGCCCAGAAGGCAGCCGACCAACTGGTTGCCTGTGGCATCAAGGGAATACTCAATTTTTCACCCACAAGGATCAAGGTACCTAGCGGCGTAAGCGTACAATACGTGGATTTCACCATCCTGTTGGACAGCCTGACCTACAACATCTCAAGGTACCAGCAGGAAGGCACTGAACCAAACCAAAACGATCAGGAAATTCCAAAACTCAAATGGGGCAGAGAGCACAGCTGGCCAGTGGTTCAGTCCAATATAAGGACCCATGAAATAGGCTTTAGCAGCTAACCTACTCATGCGGATAGGAAGCTTTTGTTGAATTATCAAATTACTTAGAGAGGAGAGTATCATGAGGAGAAATTTTGTTATCAAGCTAATTACTGTCTTGCTTGCGCTGGCATTTTCGGCTGTCAGTTCCTTTGCTATCGAGGCAACCATCACGTCAGGAGACAGGGTCAAGGCCGGTAATCCTGTTACGGTAAAGGGCAAGATCGATCCTGGCCAGGACTTATACGTGGTCATCTGCACAGAAAAGATGTTCAAGCCT